>NZ_JBITJM010000009.1:0-271817 GCF_044460025.1 Streptomyces sp. NPDC050161
CATCGTGCGTTCGGTGGTGCGTGCGCATGACGGGAGCATCACGGCGGAGCCGCGTGAGGGCGGCGGGCTCACGATGCGGGTCGTCCTCCCGCTGTAGGTGCGACTGGCCGGGGAGGGTGCCATGGCGGATTGCCGGAGCGGCACGGTGTGCATGGCGACCGGTCGCTGTCGGCCCGTGCGGAGGCTGACAGCGACCGGTCGGGGCGGGCCGCGCCGCTCCGGGGGCGAGTGGCCCTCTTGTCCTGCGGTCAACCAGCTTTCAAGGAAGGCTGGTTGACGGGTCGGCATGCCGGTCGGCCACGCCGTTCCTCACCAGGCGAACGCCTCCGGCGAAGGCCCGGGGCCGGGGAAGATCTCGTCGAGTGAGGTCAGCAGGTCGTCGGAGAGTTTCAGGGCGACGGCGCGCAGGGCGGAGTCGAGCTGGGCGGTGGTGCGGGGGCCGACGATCGGGCCCGTCACGCCGGGGCGGGTCAGCAGCCAGGCCAGGGCGACCTCGCCTGGCTCCAGGCCGTGCTCGGCGAGCAGGTCCTCGTAGACCTGGATGCGGGCGCGTACCGCGGGGTCGGCCAGGGCGTCGGCCGCGCGGCCCGACGTCGAGCGGGACGAGCCGCCCTCCTGCTGCTTGCGGATCGCGCCGCCCAGCAGGCCGCCGTGCAGCGGCGACCAGGCGATGACGCCGAGACCGTAGGCTTCGGCGGCCGGGACGACCTCCATCTCGGCGCGCCGTTCGGCGAGGTTGTAGAGGCACTGCTCGCTGACCAGGCCGAGCGAACCGCGGCGGGCGGCGGTCTCGTTGGCGCGGGCGATGTGCCAGCCGGCGTGGTTGGACGAGCCGGCGTAGAGGATCTTGCCCTGCTGGACGAGGACGTCCATGGCCTGCCAGATCTCGTCCCAGGGCGTGTCCCGGTCGACGTGGTGGAACTGGTAGAGGTCGATGTGGTCGGTGCCCAGGCGCCGGAGGCTGGCGTCGACCGCGCGCCGGATGTTGAGCGCGGAGAGCTTGTCGTGGTTGGGCCAGGCCGGGGCGCCGTCCGGTGCCATGTTCGCGTACACCTTGGTGGCCAGCACGGTCTTGTCGCGCCGGTCGCCGCCCTTGGCGAACCAGGAGCCGACGATCTCCTCCGTGCGGCCCTTGTTCTCGCCCCATCCGTAGACGTTGGCGGTGTCGAAGAAGTTCACCCCGGCGTCGAGGGCGGCGTCCATGATGGTGTGGCTTTCGGCCTCGTCCGTCTGCGGGCCGAAGTTCATCGTTCCGAGGACGAGGCGGCTGACCTTGAGTCCGGTGCGTCCGAGCTGCGTGTACTCCATGGTGGGTCAGCCAACGCCTTGGAGTGCGCTCGAATCAAGACGGGGAGGGCGGCGCGTCGTGCGGGCCGGATGGCGGGCCCCTGGCCGGGGGCGGGCGCGGGCTCTCAGGGCTGTGCGGGCGCCGTCGTCCAGGAGTCGGCGAGTGCGCACAGTTCGTCCAGTGCCGCTTCGGTGCGGGTGTGGTCGCCGGTCACCAGGACGTCCGTCTGGAGGCCCGCGTAGGCGCTGTTGAGGAAGGTGGCGCGGATCCTGGCCACCTCCGGGGGCAGCCCGCGGGCCACCAGTGCGGCGGCGACGAACTCGGCGCGGTCGGCGAGGAAGGCCGGTACCCGGCCGTGCAGCCGGCCGGCCGCGGCGAGGCCCTCGATCTCGTGGATCAGGCGGGTCGCGGCGAGGTTCTCCGGTGCCAGGTGCCGCCGCCAGGAGTCCCGGACGATCGCGCCGATGCCGCGGGCGGTGTCGTCCCAGCCTTCGGTGGCCCGCAGCTGCGTGTGCTGGACCTCGTCGAGGCGTTCCAGGACCGCCCGGAAGAGGTCGTCCTTGTCGGCGAAGTGGTGGGTCAGCACGCGGGTGCTGTGGCCGAGCGCCTGGGCCAGCGGGCGCAGCGAGAGGTTCGCCATTCCGGTCTCCGCCAGGTGCTCGATGGCGGCGTCGAGGATCTGGGTGCGGCGGTGCGGATCGCGGGGTCTGGCCATCGGTCGGACTCCTTGCGCTGCGGGACCTGCGGTGCGGGATTCTGCTCCGCCCCACCCTAATTACGGAAACGACTGTTACCTTAACGGGTATGTCTGCCACACCGGGGACTTCGCCCCGCACCACGCCCGTACCCGCGTCCCGCCGCCCCGCGGCCTGGCTCCTCGCCCTCGCGCTGTGCGCCTTCGCCCTCCAGACCGACGACTTCGTGATCGTCGGCGTACTGCCCGCACTCGCCCACGGCCTCGCGGTCGGCGAGGCCGCCGCCGGACAACTGGTCACCGTCTTCTCGGTGATCTGCGCGGTGGCCGCCCCGGTCGCCGCCGTCGCCACCGCCCGCATCCCCCGCCGCCGCCTGCTCACCACCGCCCTCGCGGTGTTCTGCCTCGCCAACGCCGCCGTCCCGCTCGCCGGTTCGTACGGCACGCTGATGGCGCTGCGGGTGCTGGCCGCGCTCGCCGCCGCGACGGCGCTGCCCGCCACCCTCGCCCTGACCGCCCAACTGGCGCCCGCCGAACGGCAGGGCCGCAGCCTCGCCACCGTCATGGCCGGGCTGACCTGCGCGGTCGTCATCGGCGTTCCGGCCGGCACCTGGACCGGCGCCGCCCTGGGCTGGCGCGCCACCTTCCTCCTCGGCGCCGTCCTGGGCCTGGCCGCGCTGGTGTGCGTACGGGCCTGCGTCCCCGACGTGCCGCCCGCACCGGCCCCGGGGCTCGCCGCCCGGCTGACCCCGCTGACCAGGCCCGCCATCCTGTGCGCCCTGCTCGCCGCCGCCCTCGCGGTGCTCGGCAACCTCCTGCTCCAGACCTACCTCGCGCCGTTCCTGCGCGGAGCCGCCGGCGTCACGCCGTCCGGGCTCGGCCTGCTGCTGGTGGTCACCGGCGTCGCGGGCATCGCGGGCGCGCGGGCCGGCGGCACCCTCGTCGACCGCTGGGGCCCACGCGCCGCCTTCGCCACCGCCTGCGCCGTCTTCGCTGCCGCGATGGCCGGACTGGCCCTGACCTGGTCGCTACGCCCCGCCCAACTCGCCCTCGTCGTCCCCCTGTTGATCCTCTGGTCGGCCGCCGCCTGGTCCGTGCCGCCCGCCGTCCAGGCCCGCGTCCTGACCCTCGCGGGCCCACGGCACGGACCCCAGGCGCTCGCCCTCAGCAGCAGCGCCGTCTACGTCGGCGCCTCGCTCGGCGGCGGCATCGGCGGCCGGGTACTGGCGACCCAGGGCGCGGGCGCGCTGCCGGTGGCGGCCGGCTGCTGCGCACTGCTCGCGGCGGCGGTGTTCCTGGTGGCCGGGGTGCGGAAGGGCGGGCAGGAGCGGGGCGGGGGCGGTGAGTTGGACGGGTAGCCAGGGGAGACCCGGCCGCGCAGCCGGTGGTGGCCCGGCCGCTGGTGGCCCGGCCCCCGTGTCACCCCGCCGATGCGGCCGGCTGCGGCACACCGGGCGCCGCGTACGGAGCGCCGACGCCCCACGCCTGGTGCATGGCGTCCGCGAACGCGGCGGCGATGAGGTGTTCGCCCGTGGGGGAGGGGTGGGTGCCGTCGTAGGTGTCACGCGCCAGGTCCCAGGCGGCCGGCGCGGAGGCCAGCAGCAGCGGGGACGACGGGGTCGACAGGTCGCCCACCGCCTTCGCCAGCAGCTCGTTGAACCGTCCGCACTCCGCGGCGAACGCGGCATCGGCGGACGCCCGCACGTTGGGTATCACCGGCAGCAGAACGGCCCTGACCCCCGGCGCCGCCTGCCGCGCCCGCGCCACGAAGTGCCGTACGTTCTCCGCTGTCTGGTCGGCGTTCGTGTAAAAACCGAGGTCTATCAGGCCGAGCGAGACCAGCAGCGTGTCCGCGCCGTGCGCACGCACCGCGTCGCCGATCAGCGGCCCCATGTGCAGCCACCCCTCGCCCCAGCCCGCGAGGTGCCGCCGGGCGGACGCGGGAAAGTCCGGATCGCGGTACGCGTGCGAGGACGGCGCGTCGGTGGCCGCGTCGTGGAGCGCGCAGCGCGGACCGACGATGCGATACGGGCCGCCGTAGGCCGCGTTCAGGTGCTGCCACATGCGGTAACGCCACGTGAAGTCGCCGGAGCTGCCGATCGTCATCGAGTCGCCGACGAACATGATCCTCATCGGAACATGATGGCCGACGATCGTTACCGGTGGGTACGTGATGCTGGACACGAGCCGCCCCTCAGAGCGGACCGCGCAGCTCTCCGCGCGCCTCCGGGCCGGTCGGCGGGGGTGCGAATCGCCGGATCCCTCCAGGGGTGGCATCGGCGCAGGTCAGCGGTTGAGCGACCGTGAAGTGAATGGCACTGCCCCCCCGCATTAGTCGCCCGTTAGCGGAACGCCAACCCGATCTTCGAAGCTGATTGCCGTCCGGGAGCGAGACGAGAGAACAGAGCAACGGGAGACCCGATGAACACCGCCACCGCCACCCACCGCTTCCGAGGCCGCGGAGGCCGCCGCATCGCCGCCGCCGTCATCGCCGCCGCGGCGCTGAGCCTGGGGGCCACGGCCTGCGGACCCGACTCCGGCGCCGCCGACGCCTCGGACTCTTCGTCCGCGGCCGGCTCACCGCAGGCCCCGGACTCGGCCCAGTCCACGGGCGGCTCGTCCTCAGGCACCTCCGGCTCGCAGGGCCAGGACGGCGGCGAGTCCGGCGCGGCACCGTCCGCCGCCCAAGGCTCGGGCACCGGCGGGAGCACCGGGACCGGCGGCAGCACCGGCGGCCGGTCCGCGCCCGGCGGGGGCGGCGCCGCCAACGCGGGTAACCACCGCACGCTCGTCGGCAAGCTGGAGTACCTCGCGCCCGGCAAGCTGATCGTCAAACCCGAAGGCGGCGGCATGGACCAGGCGTTCCTCGTCGCCAACACCACGAATGTCCTCGGCGCAGCCGCGATCTGCGGCGGCCCCGACGGCAACGTGACCATCGGCAAGGACGGTTACGGCACCACGAAGTGCACCGTGGAGCAGCTGGAGAAGGCCGCGAAGAGCGGCAGCGTGACCGTCCGCGTCACCATGGACCGCAAGAACGGCACCGGCGACGTGGTCGAGGAGAAGTACCACCCGTAAGCCCTCGCGACCCTCCCGGAGGGGGGATCCGCATGCCGTCGAGCGTCCTCCGTCCCCCCCACCGGGGACAGTGGAGCCGCCGTCGTGCCGTGAGCAAGTGGTGGGGCGGGGCCGCCCTTCGGCTCGGCTCGTGCTGGGGCCGGCGTGATCGCTTCGCCGTCGTTCAGGCGAGGTGGTGTTGCCAGCGAAGCGACGGGTTGCCCTCGATCCAGTACGTGTGGGAGCTGGCTGTGATGCGGAGCCGTACGGCGTTGATGTCGGGGCTTCCGGCGGCATGCCAGGCGGTCAGCGCTCGCTCGATTTCGTCCCACAGGGCCACAGGGCCGCCCTGGCGGACGCTCCAACCGTCGCCGTCGCCGTCGCCGTCGCCGTCAAGGGTGAAGGCGGCGAAGGATTCGCGCTCCGGGTCGAAGACGTACCGGAGCTTGGTCCCGTCGCTCCGAGCGGCACGGACGAGGTGTGCCCCCGGCGCGGCGAGCTGGGCGAGGAAGGCGGGCATCCACTCGTCCAGCACGGTGGGAGGCACCTTCGTCGCCCGCTCGCTGTCGGCATAGGCCGTGCGGGCGGAGAGGTCCCCGGACACCGGTACGACGGCCTGGGATCGCGCCTGCATGAAGGAGGAGCGGCCGGTGATCCGGCCTTCGGCGGTGCCGTCATCGCCCACGGTGACCTTTGCCAGGCCGGTGCCGTAGCCCCAGGAGCCGACGGTGGCCAGGATGATGCCGCCCGGCCTGGTCTGCCTGATCCAGGTATGCGGGATCCGGCGGACGGCGCAGGTGGCGATCACCCGGTCGTACGGTGCGCGGCGGGGGTGTCCGATGAGTCCGTCACCGGTCACGGTCCACGTCGAGAACCCGGCCGCCTCCAACGCGGCGTCCGCGCGGGCCGCCACCCCGGGGTCCAACTCGACCGTCGTGACGTTGTCTTCGCCGAGCCGGTGGCACAGCAGGGCGGAGGAGTAGCCGGTGCCCGTGCCGATTTCCAGTACCTGGTGGCCGTCCGCCACCTCCAGGTTCTCGATCATGTCCAGCACGGTGACGGGTGTGGTGGACGAGGAGGTGGGGGAGCCCGTGACGAGAGTGTCGGCCTGGTCGGCGGTGAGGTGCCCGTCGAGCTGCGTGGTCAGGGACTGGTCGCGGTAGGCGATCTCTGCCCACTCGGCCGGGTCGGCCCCGCCTGCGGCGACCGGCCGCCAGCGGCCACCGTCCTCGGGCAGGAACACCCCTGGCTTCAGGAACAGTTCACGCGGTACGGCCTCCACCGCTGCCCGCCACTGCGGGGTCGTCAGGACGCCGGCCTTCTCCAGCCGGTCGGCGAGGGCGCGCCTCGCGGGGGCGGTGTCGGTCATGGGGCGTCTCCTTGTGTCAGCAGGTCAGCGAATGCGGTGGACATCTCAAGACCGGTTTTCTCCTCCAGCCACCCCCATTGGCCGTTCGGATTCAGCTCCAGCCACCAGTAGTCCCCCGCCCGGTCCACGGCGAGGTCGAAGCTCCCGGATGCAAGCCCGAAGTGGTCAAGGCAGGAGAGGAGGGCCTTGTTAATGGGAGCGGGCAGGTGCAGCGCGGCGTAGGAGTGGGCGGAGTAGTCCGTGCGCCAGTCCAGTAGCCCGGAGTCGATCCGGACGGCGAACACCCGTCGGCCGACCACCAGCACCCGCACGTCGGCGACCTTGTCGACGCGGGCCTGGAACAGGTGTGGCGTCACGCGCACGCTGTCGTCGATCTCGGCGGCGGTGACCGGCTCCGCCCACCCGGTGAGCGGGACTCCGTTGCGCTCGTACGGGGTCCACCGGAGCGTCTTGTGGATCACCTGATCGTGGGAGGCGATGAACTCCCGCGCTTCGTCGGGGTCGTTGGTGACCAGGGTCCGCGGCACGCTGAGGCCGATCCGCTGGGCCAGGGCGAGTTGAGCAGGCTTGTAGTCGGCGGCGGCGTTGAGGAGTGGGTGATTGATCCACAGTGGACGGTTCAGGGCGTAGAGGATGCCCCCGAGCCCGTAGCGGACCTGCGCGGCGGCGAACCGGGCGTCGTCATCGCTCAGCTGCGGGAAGGCGGGCCAGACGGGGCGGCGCCAGTACACCGCCCGCACTTGGGCCAGGTCGGTGCTTCTCGACGGGGTGCGGACCTGTCCGGCCACCGGGGCCGGACAGGTACCGAACAGAGCCGAGACCGTCAGGTCCGCGCCGATGTCGGCGGGGTTGAACCTGACCACCGGCACACCGCGCCGGTTGAGCTGGCTGATCACCATGTCGGCGGTGACGTCGTCCGCCTCGGTGGCCACCAGCACCGGTCTCTCATCGGCCGAGGTCATCGGCGTCATCAGTCCTGCTGACTGTCCTGGTCGTGGCCCTGGTCGGGCGCGGAGTCGGAGTTCGTGGCGGTGGAGGTCTCGGTGCCGGAGTTGGTGCCGTGCCTGCCCATCTCGACGACGTGGCCGGCACGGTCACGGAACACGCCGAGCTGCGTGGCGGGATCGACGGTGACGGTGGTGTGCGGGCGACGCACGGTGGTCGGGTACGGCGCGAGCCGCCCGGCACCCCACGGGCGGAGGCCGACGGCCTGCGGATTGCGGCTCGGTGAGGGAGTTTCGACGGCGATGGTCATGGAGCTGTCCTTCCTGTTCGGTGGGGAACGATGGTGCGGACCGCCCGGACTCGGGCGGAATCCTTGGGCGGCGGTGTCTACGTCATGGCCCGCGGGAAGTTGTGTGGGCCGGGATGACGGTGAAAGTGGGTGCAGCACCCTCCGGTGGCGTCGGTGGCGTCGCAGTCGGGCAGGATCAGCAACCGGGCTACCGGGTAGCGCCATTTGATCCACAGGGTGTGCGGGGCGAGGTAGCGCACGACCGCGTAGTGCCATCGGGAGTGGCGCGGCCACAGAACGCAGCGCGATGCGCCCACGTACTCCTCGCCGCCGGAGCCTCCGCCGACGGCGGCACGCGCTGCGTCCTCCTGTTCCGGGGTGAGGTGGGGCTGTTCGTCGCAGGCGGGGGTGATCCGGCCGGTCGCGATGAGACGGTCGACGAGCCGGGTGGCGTAGGCGGGGTCGGTGGCCGCGCGCTGAAGGTCCCCCTGGGCGAGGAGGGGCAGGGCCCGACGGTCACGCGGCGCGCGCTGCCTGCCGCCTTGCGGGTGCGGGCGGCTCACCAGACGTCCCCCTCCGAGATCCGCCGCTCACGCGACCGCCTCACGCGCAGCGCGGACGTGTCGTCCACGGGCCACTGGCGGGGACCGGAGCGGAGGTAGGGCACGCCCCGGCGGATGTCCGTGACGATGGCCAGGAGGCCGGGCGCGTATTCCACTTCGTCGCCGACGCCGGGGTTCGTCGGCGGGGAGTGTTCCGGAGAGCCGTGGCAGTGTTCGTCGCTCACAACGCCACCTCCGTCAGGCTCAGTTCGGCCCAGACGACCTTGCCCCACCCCCGAATGTCGGTTCCCCATCGAGCCGACAGAGCGACAACCAGCAGCAGCCCCCGGCCCGCCACGTCCTCGACGTCCGGGTGCCTGATGGCCGGCAGGCGCAGCGACCTGTCCGTCACGGCGATGCGTACGCGCGATGCCGAGATCCGCTTGATGCTGACCCGCAGGGAGTGGCCGGTGCCGTGCTGGACGGCGTTGTTCACCAACTCGGCGGTGACGAGTTCGGCGTCGTCCGTTAAGGGGGCAACGTTCCACGTGCGCAGGGCTGTTGATGTCAATCGGCGAGCTTTACCCGACGACGCTGCCTCGCGAGGGTACGTCTGGCTGTAGCCCGGCACTCCGATCGCCGTTGATTTTGTTGCTGTCATGGGCACGTGCTCTTCCCTCCGGAGTGGTGGAGCAGTCGGCTGTCTCGGGGGTGGGTCGACTGCGCTCCAACAGGCCGCGAAGTCGTGGGCGCCGGGCGAGAGAGCGGCCGACCTGGTCATGCTGTAACTATCGAGGCACACGCCGTAACGCCCCAGTGGCACGTCTAGTGGCACTCTGGGGTCATGGCCATTGGGGACTTGATTCACGACCTGCGGAAGGCGCGAGGATGGAGCCAAGGCAGGTTGGCTGACGAGATAAACCGGCGATACGGCACCAACTTGACGCGTGAGTACATCAGTCGGCGCTGGGAGAGTGGGAAGTGCACACCGAGCCGTTTTTACCTGGCGTGCTTGTCATCCCTGCTGGACGTTCCGCTAGCGGTACTTGAGGGTGAAGTGGATCGACGTAACTTTCTGTTCAACGCGGCTGCCACGGCCATAGCACCCGTGGTGGCATCCGACCTCCTCACCTCCGGCTTCGCTGCCCGCCTCGATGGAGGGCCCAGTGCGGACGACTGGGAGGGCAAGCTCGCGACGTACGGCACCGACTACATGTCGCTGGGGGCCGGAGACATTCAACGACGGGTGTCCGGGGAACTCGTGGTCGTTCAGCAGCAGTTGGATGACAAGCGGTTGTGGTCCGTCGCCTCGCGGTTGATGACGTTGTACGCGAAGACCTTTCCCGGAAGCGACGGCTCGAAGGCCGTCAACTGGTACCGGATGGCGGCGCAGGCGGCGGACCGGTCCGGCGATGACGACGCGCGGGTCTGGGTACGGGGGCGAGCCGCCATCGCTCTTGGCTACGAGGGTGCCTCGCTGGGGGTGGCCGACATGTTCGGCGACCAGGCCATGGCCATCAGCGGTAAACCGTCCCTCGGCTTGCTCAATGCCATCATGGGGAAAGCTCACGCGGCGGCGATTCGAGGGGACGACGCCACCGCGCGGCGGCTCTTGGACGACGGCCGACGGGTATTCGACACGGCCGCGTCCTACGAACAGACCTCCGACTATGCCGTGCCGTACTGGCGGATGTCGGTCTTCACCTCGCTATTGGCCGCACGGCTCGGTGATGAGAGGACTGCGGTGGAGGCGCAGGACGCGGCGGCCCGCGAAGTGCCCCCGGAGTTGCCGCGTTTCCGCACGCACCTGGAAATGCACAGGGGGCTCATGCTCGCCCGGTCCGGTGACAAGGCAGGGGGAGTCGCGTACGGCCGCGCGGCGATGAAGGCGCTTCCGCCGGAGAAGCACTCGCTCACGTTGAGGATGCTCATGGGGGAGATCGAAGCCTGAGAACGTGACGGGTCCTCGGGTGATGCCGCCCGGAAATCAGCACTCTGAGAACGACGTGACGAGAGGGGTAGAAATGCCGCAGCACGAAGGCGCGCGATTGTTTCGTGAGACGTGGATTGCCGGTGTACGGGCGCACTTCCCGGGCGAGCCGAAGAGCGGTTACGTGACTCCTTGGGAGGAAACCCCGGATTGGGAGCGGCAGGCCGCAGGCGCCGTGTATGAGCAGGTGGCCCAGTTCGTCCAGCTGAGCGACGGCCATGCCTCGCGGCTGTCCCGTGAGCAGAAGGGACGCTTTGTCGCGACGTGCTGGACGGCCCAGATGTTCAAGCAATTCGGTGACCCGAAGCCCGGATACGTGGCCGACTGGCCGGAACTGCCGTCCTGGCAACAGGAAACGGACGCGGACATCTTCGAAGCCATTGAGAAGTCTCTGAGCTGAGGGGCGGGAGGCTCGCCGTCGGGAGCCGGTGCGGGCGGAGATGCCGGACCACGGGCGTGATCACCGCCTACTGCAAGGGCATGCAGAAATGCCCGAGTTGGGTAAATCAGTGACAGAAGAGCACGAAGAGATCGTGGAGCAGCAGGCCGACATCACGGGCCTGCTGCTCCACCACGTTTACGCGCCCCTCATCGAGGACCAACACGTGCGGGGTGTCCTCCCGGCGCCCCCTACAACCGACGCCGTGCGCGTTGTCCTCGGCGAGAAGGACGAGTACGCCACCGACCGGCTCACCGCCTACGAGATCCCCCTGCGCGTGGACGATGCGCTGCGCACACCGCACGACGTCGTCGCCCTCCTGCGTACCGTCCACACGGGCACCCATATCTATCCTCGCGACAAGGTCGGCTCCGTTATGGGAATGACCCTGTTCACCGTGGATCCTGCGACCGTGGACCCGGCTCCCTTCACTGACGATGACTGGGCCCTCACGCTCCTGCGCTGCCTGACTTCACCCGCCACCGAGGAAAGCCCGCCGGTGCGCCTGTGCGGCTTCCTGTTCCTGGCTCCGGATCGCCTCCGCCTTTACCTCGACGCCGGCGACGAGGCCCTTCCCGGGGTAACAGCCGCCGACGTTCACCCCGGTGGCGCCCTCACCGCGTTGCTGGCGGCCCTGCCGTCGCTGCTCGACGAAGAGTGGCTCACCACCGTCGACGCCGACGACCCACACTGCTCACGTGTCGTCGACCTCACCGGCTGGTGACCACCAGCCACAAAGGAGCTCCGGCGGCCCCACGCCCCCGCCCACACTCGCGCCCCCCGACCGCCGCTGGCACTCTTGGCCCATGCGTTCGCTACTGTGCGCGGCCGGTGCCGCGGGGGTTCTGATGAGTGTGGCCGTCACGCCGGCGGTTGCCGACGAGCCGGACAAGTTCACCATCGGGGACAGCCGGATCACGGAGTCCAGCGGGCTGGCCGCCAGCCGTGCGCACCCGGGGGTCTACTGGACCCACAACGACAGCGACGACGGGCCGTACGTCTACGGCGTCGACGCGAAGACCGGGCGCACCGTCGCCAGGATCACGATGCGCGGCATCGGTGACCCTAGGGACGTCGAGGCGATATCCGTCGGTCCTGACGGCAACATCTACGTCGGGGACATCGGGGACAACCTCGGCGGGAAGTGGGATCACGTCTGGGTTTACCGGTTTCCCGAGCCCAAGGAGCTGCGGGACGCCACGGTCACCGCCGCGCAGTTCGACGTGAAGTACGCCGACGGGCCGCGGGACGCCGAGGCGCTGATGGTGCACCCGAAGACCGGCCGGGTCTATATCGCGAGCAAGAAGCAGGGGGGCGGGGGCGCCCTCTACGCCGGTCCTGAGCGGCTGAGCACGTCCGGGACGAACGTCTTCCGCAAGGTCGCGCCGATTGATCTGTGGGTGACCGATGGTGCGTTCTCGCCGGACGGCAGCCGGCTGGTGATGCGCAGCTACTTCGGTGCCCGTATCTACGGGTGGCAGGACGGGCGTCCCAAGGACATCGGCAGTGTGGGTGTACCGATCCAGCAGCAGGGGGAGTCGGTGACCTTCACCCCGGACGGGCGGACGCTGATGTTCGGCTCCGAGGGGTCAGGGAGTGAGGTGCAGCCGGTGGGGCTGAGCGGGGAGCAGCTTCCGGAATCGGCGGCCGGGGGCGGCGGGGAGGATAGCGGGGAGGACAGCGGGAAGACGGGCGCGGGGGGCGATTCGTCGTTCAGCCCTGGTGTGGTCAAGGCCGGGTTGGTGTTCGTGCTGGCGACGGTCGTGGTCGTCGGGCTGCGGCGGCTGTTCCGGCGGAGGTGAGGGCCGGGCCTGCTCGTGGGACCGGCAGGCGGCAGGTCCCCCGAGCAGGGGTGGCTCAGGCGCGGGGCGGGGCTATGGCGCCGTTCATTTCCTGGCCGGCGGCACCGACGCCGCCACCATCGCGCGCAGCGCGGCCAGCGCCTGCTCGGCGTCGACCCGGTCGGGTGCCAGCAGCCACTGCTGGTGGATGCCGATCCCGGCGCCGATGATCGCGACGGACAGAGCCTCGGCCGACACCCCGGGCGGGAGTGGCAGCCGTTCCAGCTGTCGCCGGCAGTGGTCGCGCAGGGCGTGGTGGATCTCGGCGTAGCGGCCGTGGATCGGCGAGCCCGGCTCCAGCGCCTCCACCAGGAGTGTGACGAAAAGCTTGGTGGTGGGCAGTGCCCACAGGGCGTGGGCGCCTTCCGTGATGCGGTCGAAACCCGCCTCCGCTCCTTCAGTGCCCGCCGGTTCGGCCGGCTCCTCGGTGAGGCCCGCGCTGATCAGGTTCACCGAGCGTTCGAGCACGGCCAGCAGCAGCCCCTCCTTGCTGCCGAAGTGCCACGGGATCGAGCCTCTGCTGATCCCGGACCGCTCGGCCACGGCGGCGAACGTGGTCTGCCGGTAGCCCTTCTCCGCGAACAGCTCCGCTGCGGCATTGAGGATCCGCTCGCTGCTCTCGTGACTCGTGTGCTGTCGTCGCGTAGCCACGGCACCTCCTTCTATGCTAGGAATCATATTCTATGCTGGCCAACACAGACGGTCGGCAGGCAGAAGGAGGGCGTTTTGCGCTTCGTCACCTACGCCTCGACGGACGGCGACCGGGCCGGTGTCATCGACGGTGACCTGATCCACGCGTTTCCGCAGGGCACGACCCTGGCGGAACTGCTCGGCCCCGCACTGCGGCAGGCCGGCGAGCGGGCACTCGCCGAGCCCGCCGAGGTCGTCGCACTCGCCGATGTCACGTTGCGGGCCCCGATCCCCAGGCCGCCGTCCGTACGGGACTGCCTGTGCTTTCTCGACCACATGCGCGGTGGCCTCAAGGCGATCGGCGGTACGGGAGAGCTGGAGCCGACCTGGTATCAGATCCCCGCCTTCTACTTCGCCAATCCCGCCACCGTCATCGGCCCCCATGACGACGTGACCATCTCCCCCGGCAGTGCCTGGTTCGACTTCGAGTTGGAGATCGCCGCGGTGATCGGCACCGCGGGCCGCGACCTGACGCCCGAACAGGCCGAAGGTCACATCGCCGGCTACACCCTCTTCTGCGACTGGAGCGCCCGCGACCTGCAGGGCCTGGAGAGCCAGCTCAAGATCGGCCAGGCGAAGGGCAAGGACGGCGCGTCCACGCTCGGGCCGTGGCTGGTCACGCCCGATGAGCTGCCCTTCGGCCCGGACGGCGGACTCGCACTCCAGGTGCGGGCCGAGGTCAACGGCGAGACGGTCGGCGAAGGCTGTACCGATGCCATGGACTGGTCCTTCGCCGAGGTCATCTCGTACGCCTCTCGCGGAGTCGAGCTCCAGCCGGGAGAGGTCTTCGGCTCAGGCACCGTTCCCGGCTGCTGTCTGCTCGAACATCTCGACTTCGGCGACCTCGCGGCGTTCCGCGGCTGGCTCAAGGACGGCGATGTGGTGTCGCTGCGCGCCGAGGGGCTGGGCGAGGTACGGCAGACCGTACGGGCGGGCACCGCTCCCCACCCGCTCGCCGCCCGCCCCGACCCCACCGCCAGGCCCCGCAGGCCGCGGGTCAACCCGGCTGCCTCCGCCCTGCCTTACACCAAGGGGCTGCACCGGGTCGGGGACGGCGTCTGGGCATGGCTGCTGCCCCACGGCGAGTACGGCATGAGCAATGCGGGGCTGGTCGCGGGCGACGGCGCCGCCCTGCTGGTCGACACGCTCTACGACCTGCCGCTCACTGCCGAGATGCTCTCCGGCATGCGTCCTGTCACGGACCGGAACCCGCTGAGCCACGCCGTGCTCACCCACTCCAACGGTGACCACACCCACGGCGGCCAGTTGCTGCCCGGTGCGGCCCGCGTCATCGCCGCCGAGGGGACGGCACACGAGATGCGCGGCGAGATGGCGCCGGAGCTGACCGCGGCCCTTCAGGTGATGGACTTCGGGCCGACGCTCACGCCGTACCTGCGCGAGCGCTTCGGAGCGTTCGACTTCAGCGGCATCCGCCTGCGCACGCCCGACCAGACCTTCGACCGACGGCTCACCGTCGAGGTGGGCGGTCGCGAGGTGCGGCTGCTCAATCTCGGGCCCGCTCACACCGAGGCCGACACGGTGGTGCACGTTCCCGACGCGGGGGTGCTCTTCGCGGGCGACCTGCTGTTCATCGGGTGCACGCCGATCGTGTGGAGCGGCCCCATCGCCGGCTGGATCGACGCCTGCGACACGATGATCGGGCTCGGAGCGCCGACCGTGGTGCCGGGCCACGGCCCGGTGACGGACGCCGACGGGATCCGCGCGGTCCGGGACTACTTCCGCCATGTCGTCGAGCAGGCCGACGCCGCGTACGCCAAGGGACGTGACTTTGAGGAGGCGGCGTTCGGCGTCGATCTGGCCGAGTACGCCGGCTGGCTGGACGCCGAACGGGTCGTGGTCAACATCTATCAGCGCTACCGCGAGATCCACCCCGACCAGCCCGTGGTCGACAGGTTCGCCTTGTTCGGCCTGATGGCCGAATGGCACCGACGGCGGCAGCCGTGAGCCCGACAGCCCGTCCGGCTGCGGCCGAGACGCGTCGGCCCGGCAGTCGCAAGGGGCCCCGGCGGGGGACGGGATGCCGCGCAGCCGGGTGTTAGCGCGCTGTTAGTGGGACGGCAGCGGGGATGGGCACTGTGATGAATGCCCGCCCCCACAGCTACGGCGCCCGCAGGCCGCCCCCCACGGATAAGGAACTGCTGAACCATGTCGCACCGCACCCGCACCCGCACCTTCCTCCGCCCGGTCCGTACCACCGCCGCCCTCACGCTCGCCGCCGCCGCGGGCCTCGGCCTCACCGCCTGTGACATCGGCGGCTCGGACACCCAGGGCGCCTCGTCGTCGTCGAGCGCGGCGGCGTCCGACACGTCCGGCGGCCAGAACACGGGTGGCCAGAGCACGGGCGGTCAGAACACGGGTGGCCAGGGGGCGGCCGACGACGGGAAGTCCGGCGACGCCGCCTCGTCGTCGTCCGATGGCTCGGTGGCGGCCCGCAGCGCCGCGTCCCGGGACGACTCGTCGGGGCGCTGCACGGCCACCGCCCTGCGGATGGCACTCGGCCGGGCGGACGCGGGCGCAGGGAACATCCACTACGCCCTGAACTTCACCAACACCGGCAAGCAGAGCTGCACCCTGCGCGGCTTCCCCGGTGTCGCCCTGCTCGCCAAGGACGGCCAGGCCATCGGCAAGCCCGCCGCCCGCGAGGGCGCCGCGGGGCAGGCCGTCACGCTGGCCGCAGGCGCGTCCGCGCACGCGGATCTGCACACGGTGAACGAGGGCATGAAGGACGGCGGCTGCTGGGAGAGCGCGTCGCTGGTGCAGGCGTACCCGCCCGGCTCGAAGGAGGCCATGACCGCCCGTGCCGATTCCGGTGTGCGGGTGTGCGGCAACGAGTTCCTGGTCGGCGCGCTCACCGATGGCGACGGCAGCTGAGGCACGCGGGGCAGGGCGGTGCGGTCGTCAGAGCGCGCCGCCCTCGTCGTCCCACCGGGCGGAATCCTGGTCGCTCGGCCCGCCGCCCGGCTCGTCCTGGGGTTCCTTCAGGCCGGTCAGGCGCAGCTCGTAGTGGAGGGTCTGCTCCCGCTTGATGCGGTGCATGAGCGGCACGAACAGGCCGTGCAGCAGCGGGTACTTGCGGGTCAGGCTGCGCTCGGCGCGCCGGTACTCCCGGGTGGCCGGGTCGATCAGCCGCACCCGCGCGGTGTACGTCGGCCCTGTCGGGCGACCGCGCCGGGTGGAGGCGCAGATCTCCGCGTCGGGGTTGTTCCGCAGCCGCTTGACCTTCCACGTCGAACCTGAGGTGCGGAAGTAGGCGTGGTCGCCGTCGACGGACAGATTGACCGGGGTGCCGACGCCCGTGCCGTCCCGCTTGAACGTGGTGAGCAGGACCGTCGCCTGGCGTACGAAGGCGGCGAGGTCGGGGTCCGTCGGAGTGGTCATACCTCCCATACAGGCATATCCCGGCCGGTACGTCCTGCCGTGGCGGGTCCGTTCGGGCGGTAGGAGCGGTAGAGGTGGCGGGCGGTTCCCGGTGGTGTGTACGGACGGCGCAGGGCCCCGGCGGACGCGTACGGTGACGCGCTCGCCGGGGCCCTGCGGGGTTGCCGGTGCCGGTGTGCCGGGTGTTACAGCTGCTCGATGACGTAGTCGATGCAGGCCGTCAGGGCCTCGACGTCGGCCGGGTCGACGGCCGGGAACATCGCGACCCGCAGCTGGTTGCGGCCGAGCTTGCGGTAGGGGTCGGTGTCGACGATGCCGTTGGCGCGCAGGGCCTTGGCGACGGCCGCCGCGTCCACCTCGTCGGTGAAGTCGATGGTGCCGATGACCTGCGAGCGCTTCGCCGGGTCGGTGACGAACGGGGTGGCGTACTTGGAACCGTCGGCCCAGCCGTAGAGGGCGCGCGACGAGGCGGCGGTGCGGCCCACCGACCAGTCGAGGCCGCCCTGGCCGTTGATCCACTCCAGCTGCTCGTTGAGGAGGAAGAGGGTGGACAGCGCCGGGGTGTTGTACGTCTGGTTCTTCAGGGAGTTGTCGATCGCGGTGGGCAGCGAGAAGAACTCCGGGACGTGCCGGCCGGAGGCGTGCACGGTGCGGGCGCGCTCCAGGGCCGCCGGGGAGAACGCCGCGATCCACAGGCCGCCGTCGGAGGCGAAGCACTTCTGCGGGGCGAAGTAGTAGACGTCGGTCTCCGCGATGTCGACGGGCAGGCCGCCGGCGCCGGACGTGGCGTCGACCAGGACCAGCGCGCCCTCGTCGGCGCCCGCGACACGGCGGATCGGGGCGGCGACACCCGTCGAGGTCTCGTTGTGGGTGAACGCGTAGACGTCCACCCCCGCCTCGGCCTGCGGCTCCGGGTGCGAGCCCGGGTCGGCGGAGATGACGGTCGGGTCGGCCAGCCAGGGCGCGAGCTTGGCCGCCTTGGCGAACTTGGAGGAGAACTCGCCGAACGAGAGGTGCTGGGACTTGTTCTCGATCAGGCCGTGCGTCGCGATGTCCCAGAAGGCGGTGGAGCCGCCGTTGCCGAGGACGACTTCGTAGCCGTCGGGCAGCTGGAAGAGATCGCTCACGCCGTCGCGCACCTTGCCGACCAGGTCCTTGACCGGGGCCTGGCGGTGAGAGGTGCCGAGCAGGGAGGTTCCGGTGGCGGCCAGCGCGGCCAGCGCCTCCGTACGCACCTTCGAGGGGCCCGCGCCGAAGCGTCCGTCGGCGGGCTTGATGTCAGCGGGAATCTGGATATCAGCCACGGACGCAGCCTAATCCGTCCCGTCCCGGCCTCCTGCGGCGCGTCCAGCGGATGAGATGGATCGGTCCGGGGGAGGGGCGGGTCCATCGCGTGGCGCCCGCCGTCAAGACCGCCCACGACCCATCGGACCCCTTCCGCCGCCACCCGTACGCCGACGCCCGGCCCTGATCCGGAAACCGGGCACGCCATGGCGCCAAGAAGGCCGCTCAGTGGGCAGGCTGGGGGCATGGCTGATCGTACGGAGTCGCAGAGGCGGGAACTGGAGAAGGAGTTGGCGGCGGCGGTGCGGGGTGAGGTCTCCTTCGCCGCGGCCGACCGGGCGCTGATGACGATGGACGCGTCGAACTACCGGCGGGTGCCGGAGGCGGTGGTCGCGCCGCGGGACGCCGAAGACGTCGCGGCGGCGTTGCGGGTGTGCCGGGCGCACGGCGTGCCGGTGGTGCCGCGCGGCGGCGGGACGAGCATCGCGGGGCAGGCGACCGGCGTCGGCGTGGTGCTGGACTTCACCCGGCACCTGCGGCGCATCGTGTCGCTCGACCCCGAGGCGCGGACGGCCGTCGTGCAGCCCGGTGTGGTCCTCGACGACCTGCGGGCGGCGGCCGGGCGGCACGGCCTGACCTTCGGACCCGACCCGTCCACCCACAGCCGCTGCACCATCGGCGGCATGATCGGCAACAACTCCTGCGGCTCGCACTCCGTCGCCTGGGGCACCACCGCCGACAGCGTCGAGGAGCTGAAGCTGCTGACGTACGCGGGGGAAGAGGCGCGGGCCGGGCGCGGCACGGACGCCGGCGGCGCGCCCACCGGACTGCCGCCGCGCCTTCGGGATGGCGTGCGGGCCCTGGTGGCAGGCGAGTTGGCGCTGCTGCGTACCGGCTACCCCGACCTGCCGCGGCGGATCTCCGGCTACGCGCTGGACGCACTGCTCCCCGAACGCGGCACCGACCTGGCGCGGGCGCTGACCGGCAGCGAAGGCACCCTCGGGGTGCTGACCGAGGCCACCGTACGGCTGGTGGAACCCCCGGCCGCGCGGGCGCTCGCGGTGCTCGGCTACCCCGACGAGAGCGCGGCGGCCGAAGCCGCGCACACACTGCTGCCGCACGGACCGCTGACCGTCGAGGGCATGGCGGCCGACCTGGTGGGCGACGCGGCGGGGCTGCCCAAGGGCGGCGCCTGGCTGTTCGTCGAAATGGGCGGCGCGAGCCGCGCCGAAGCGGTGGCGCGGGCCGATGCGCTGTGCCGGGCGGCGGCCGACGGCCTGACCGATCACACCGTGGTCGCCGAACCGGCCGGACAGCGGGCCCTGTGGCGGGTGCGCGAGGACGCGTCCGGCACCGCGACCAGGATGCCGGACGGCAGCGAGGCATGGCCCGGCTGGGAGGACTGCGCCGTGCCGCCCGCCAGGCTCGGCCCGTACCTGCGCGACTTCCGGGCGCTGCTCGCCCAGCACGGCCTGCGCGGCACGCCCTACGGCCACTTCGGCGACGGCTGCATCCACGTCCGGATCGACTTCGACCTCCTGAGCCACACCGGCATCCGGCAGTTCCGCGCCTTCTCCTACGACCTGGGAGAACTGGTCGTCGCCCACGGCGGCTCGCTCTCCGGCGAACACGGCGACGGGCAGGCCCGCGCCGAACTCCTGCCGAAGATGTACGGCGACGAACTCGTCGGCGTCTTCGGCAAGTTCAAGACCCTCTGGGATCCGTCGGCTGGCCTCAACCCCGGCATGCTGGTACGCCCCGCCCGCCTGGACGACAACCTCCGCTTCGACGTGCTGCCCCGCCGCCCGGTCCCCGTCGAGTTCGGCTACCCGCACGACGACGGTGACTTCTCCGCCGCGGTGCGCCGCTGCGTCGGCGTCGCCAAGTGCCGCACCACGTCCGCGCATTCGGGAGCGGCCGACGTCATGTGCCCCTCCTTCCGCGCGACCGGCGAGGAGACGCACTCCACCCGCGGCCGGGCCCGGCTGCTGCACGAGATGCTGGCGGGCGAGGTGGTGACCGACGGCTGGCGCTCGGAAGAGGTACGCGACGCGCTCGACCTGTGCCTGTCCTGCAAGGGCTGCCGCAGCGACTGCCCCGTCGGGGTGGACATGGCCACCTACAAGGCGGAGTTCCTGCACCACCACTACGAGGGCAGGCTGCGGCCCGCCGCGCACTACGCGATGGGCCGGCTGCCGCAGTGGCTGCACGCCGCGGCGCCCGCCGCACCCGTGCTCAACGCCCTGGCCCGCACACCGCTGGCCGCCCCCGCCAAACGCCTGGCCGGCATCACCGCCGAACGCCCCATCCCCGCACTCGCCACCGAACCCTTCACCCGCTGGTGGCGTAGGCGCAGGCGCACGGGCGCAGGGAAGCAGGGCACCGCCCCTACGGTGCTCCTCTGGGCCGACACCTTCACCACCCACCTCTCCCCGGAAGTCGGCAGGGCCGCGGTCCGCGTCCTGGAAGCGGCCGGACTGCGCCCCCTGCTGCCGCCCACCACACCCCCACGCGCCGAAGGCGCACGCCCCCGCCCCCTGCCCCGCCGCCGCTCCCCGCTCTGCTGCGGCCTCACCTACGTCTCCACCGGCCAGCTCGACCAGGCGCGCACCGTCATGCGGCGCACCCTCGACGTACTCGACCCGCTGCTCGCCGACGGCCGCCCGCTCGTCGTACTCGAACCGAGCTGCGCCGCCGCGCTCCGCACCGACCTGCCCGAACTCCTCGCCGACGACCCCAGAGCCGCCCGCGTCGCCCGCTCCGTCCGCACCTTCGCCCAGGCCCTGGAGGAACTGGCCCCCGACTGGCAGCCACCACGCATCGACCGCCCCGCCGTCGGCCAGACGCACTGCCACCAGCACGCGGTACTAGGCGAAGCGGCCGAGCGACGACTACGCGAACGCGCCGGTCTGACCGGCGAGTTGACCGGCGGCTGCTGCGGCCTGGCAGGCAACTTCGGCTTTGAACGCGGCCATTACGACGTCTCGGTCGCCTGCGCCGAAGACCGCCTCCTCCCCGCCGTCCGCGAGGCCCCCACCCACGCCGAACTCCTCGCCGACGGCTTCTCCTGCCGCACCCAACTCGCCCACCTCACGGGGCGGCGGGGGCGACATCTGGCGGAGGTGTTGGCGGAGGGGTTGGGGGGAGGAGGGGGCGCGCTGCAACTGGAGGGTGATGACGTGGGGCGCGAGTAGGGTCATGGGTTAGGGAGTGTGGGCCCCGCGAGTGCGGGGATGTTCCCGATGCCGGGACGTAGCAGCCCCGGCAGGAAGGCCGCCGCGGCAGCGTCATGTGAGTTTGACGTGCCATTTCCCTCGGGCGAGGACCGTGCGTCCCTCGGGATTGATGAACACGCGGGCGCCGCGTACCGGTAGTTCGCCGTGGGTGAGCCAGTGGGAGCGCACCTCGTCGAGCAGGTCCCACAGGCGTCGCGGTCCGCCCTGGTGCACGGTGGGCCGGTCGGTGCCGGTGGCGGTGGCGCGGGCCCATGAGCCGTCGGCGTGTGCCATGACTGCGATGCGCTGCTCGTCGGTCTCGCGGTATCGGTGGACGATGCCGGGCTTGGTGACGCTCAGCATCGAGTCGAGGTCCCAGGCGTTCTCGACGTCGACCACGGGGTACGGGCCGGTCGTGACGTCCTCGCCGTCCTGGAGCTGGGCCGCGGCGAGCAGGGTGTCGAGGCCGGGTGGGTAGTCCTCGCCGTGGCGGACCGGCATGAATCCCGCGCGCCCCCACTCCACTCGGCCGATGGCGCCGCCGTCTTCGTCCTTCTCCGCGGTGACGAGCAGGGAGGTGCCGGCGATGGTGGTCACCAGCCGTCCCCCACGGCACAGCGCGTCGAGCCAGCTCGGTGGGATGGTACGGACGGAGACCATGGACACGATGCGGTCGACAGCCCCGGCGGCGAGGGGGAGCGGGCCGGTCGCGTCGACCGTTTCGACGCGGGGCGGGGGCCCGATCGCGTCGAGGCGTTCTCGTGAGACTTCCACGAGGTACGGGTCGACGTCCACGCTGGTCACCTGCTCAGGGCCCAAGTACGCGGCGGCAAGGGCCGTTCCATAGCCCGTGCCGGTCCCGACGTAGAGGAGTTCCGCATCGGGGGCGAGGTAGGCGTGCCGCAGCATGTCGACGACCAGGCTCGGCAGGGTGGCCGAGGAGGTGGGCCGGCCTGTCGGGTGGGTGTCCGGTGTGGCGCGGTCGGCGTGCAGGGGGCCGACGCGGGTCACGAGGGAGGTGTCGGCGTACGCGGCGCGCATCCATTCACCGTCGGTCCGGGGCACGCGCAGGGTCCACCGGTCCCCGTCGACCTGCCGCTGCCACCATCGCGGGACGAACAGGTGCCGCGGGGTGGCGGCCACCGGCTGCTGCCATCGTGACCCCCGGTGCAGGATGGTGCGCGCGAGGCTTTCGGCGTGCGGCTGCCAGATCACGGCATGACCTCCAGCGGGACGGCGGGACGGTGGACGCGTTCGACGGCAGGGGTGCAGGCCGGGAGTTTTACCGGGTTGCATCCGTTGCTGTCCATCGGCGTGCAGTTTGCGCGGGCTGCCGACGCGTACTCGTCCTCGTCGTCGTAAGCGGGGTTGCACGCTTCGGTGCGGGCCGGGTTGCAGTCGTTGGAATCGTCCGGCGTGCACGCGGCGCGGGGCATGGGCACGGTCGCGGTGATCTCCTTCCACCGGTCACTGTGCAGGATCTCGGTCAGCCGGCGGGTGCGGACGTTCCCGGCGTCCAGGAAGCGCGACAAGATGCAGCCGGATACGTTCCCGTCGGGGTCGATGGATACCCGGTGACGGAAGCAGCGCCCACACAGCGCGTCCACGGTCGGCCCGGCGGTGTTGGGGTCCGCGGCGCGGCCGACGGCCCGAGCGCGGTCGGTCTGCACCTGTTCGACGCCGAGGGCGCGCAGTTCGGCCGCGGCCTGCTCGACGCGCTGGCCCTCGTGCACCTCGACGATGCCGACGCGCAGGGGGATGCCGCGGTGCAGGGCCTCGATGATGTTCGCTCGGGTGCGGGCGTGGCTGCCACGGCCGCCGGTGACTTTCTCGTGGTCGTCGGCCTGGTCGGAGTAGTAGGAGGTGGCGAGGGTGACGCCGGGGCGTTCCAGGGCCTCCCAGACGGCGCGGCGAACGTGGGTGAGGTTGCTGTAGACCTCGACGCTCAGGCCGGCGTCGAGCGCCTGGGCGATGTACTGCGGGAGGTAGGGCGAGAGGGTCGGCTCGCCCCCGATCAGCTGGACCGCGGGGATGCCCAGAGCGGCCACGTCCGAGATGACCTGGGACCAGTCCGCGCGGGTCATGGCGCCAGGGCCCACCGTGGGGCCCGAACTGGTGCAGCAGTGCGTGCAGGTGAGCTGACAGGTTCCGGTGATCTCCAGCTCGATGGACCGGATGCCGGCCGGTGCCGTACTCGGTGTGGTGTCGGCGGTGTCGGCTTCGGGAGCGATGATGCTCATGCGTACCTCTCCTGTTGTTCAGCGGGTGCGACCCTGGCCCGGCGGTCGCCTGGGTGGTGCGCCGCCGCCGCGCCCGAAGGGAGATGCATTCGAGCGCGGGGCGGGAGTCCGGTCGGCCTCCTCCAGTTCTCCGACCGAGCGGTGCTACAACTCCCTTGGCATGGGCCCCCTTTCACCGAATGGTGGCCTCTGCGTCGCCGTCGGCTTGCAGTACCTCTCGTGGGCGTACTGGACCAGGACGCCCCCCGTCGGCCGGTCGTGGACGATTTCGCGGTACCGCTCAGCGGCCCGGATTGCCTTCTGGCATCGGCAACAGGTCACGGTGTGGTCCCTTCGGTGCTGATCGGGCGGTTGCCCACGCGGAAGGCATGGGCACGGTTGGCGCGGGGGTGCGTCTCGACGGTCCTGTCCCGCAGGGGCTGTTTCGGGGCGCTCTCGCAGGACGCGCAGAGCATGAGATCCCAGCCGGGGCCGGAGGAGGAGTGCTGGTAGGTCTCGACGATGCCTTCGGTGGTGCCGCACGTGTCGCAGCGTCCGGTGGCTTCGGCTGCCGCTTCGTGGACCCAGGCGACGGCGCCGGCCACGACGTCATCGGGGATGTGGGGGTCCGCGCGCCGCAGGGCGCAGGGCAGGCACAGGCGTCGGGCCGGGAAGTCGCCCCGCTCGGGGAACTGGTAGGTGCTTTCGTCGGTGCCGCAGGACTGACAGAGCGGAGAGTTGCGGTCAGGCACGGCGCCTCCCCGCGAACGCGTCCCGGGCTCGTGCGTCCGACTCGTCGAACGTGGTGGTGGTGTGGCCGCCTGCGCCGAGTACGTGCCGCTGGAAGGCCGGCCTGATCGAGTTGTCCGTGGTGAGGCGGTCCCAGTTGTGCACCAGGCACATCACCGGCCGCCCGAACACGTGCCCATCGGCGTTCATCTGCCGGACGAGCCGCATGAACCCTGGTCGCTCGGAGGGAAGTTCGGTCATTGAGTCCAGGCCGACATCCATCCAGACGCCGACGACCTCCCACCCGTAGCGCTCGGCGGTGTTCCGGCAGCCCAACAGACGTTGGTCCAGCAGCCGTCGGGAGTGGTGGGCGGCGGTCCGGTCGTAGACGTAGACGCGGGGAGGGGGTGTCATTCGACGCCTCCCCTGTGCCGGTCCAATAGCCACTGGCAGTCGCGGGCGAGCTGGGCGATGTGGACGTGCGCTGAAAGCGGGCCATTGCTGAGGACCCGCTCGCTCTGGGCGGGAACGGTGCTCATCACGTGCATCCGACGCGCCCATTCGAGGCCGCCGCCGCAGAGCCTGTCTGCCTCGGCCTCCACGATGGGCAGCAACAGGTTGATGTGGCCGCGAAGACGCTCTTCCAACTCGGCCATTGCCTCAAGGTCGGGCCGGCCGCCGCCGAGGCTGAGCGCTCGCCGGATTGTGTCGCTGACGACCTCGACGTCCACGGGCAGACTGCTCGTGCTCCGGCTCTCCCGAGGCGTCATCGTGGCCGACGATCCGCATGGGCCGGGCAGGCCACGATGTACCAGATGCGCAGGCTGCCGCCTGCCGGGGCGGACACTGATCCGGCGGGGATCAGCGTCGTGTGTGCGGCGCCGCACCAGAAGCATGCCTCGCCGTGCAGCCGGACGATGCTGACGTCGGGGTGCACGGGCGGTGGCGCCTTCGTCGTGGACATGGGCTTCCCCTTCCTGAGCCCCTCGTCGGGCTCAGGAAGAGACTCGCGGTGCTGGTACCCCTCAAGTACCCCTGCGAGGGGTATCGGGAGTGCCGCCCGGTCAGCTTCCCGCGTGGCACCATTCGGCGAAATGGGTCAGCGACTCAGCGTCGGCCCGCTTCAAGCGGCGGAGCGTCGCGGCGTCCTCCTTCACCCACCGGTGCCCGCGCGTGTGCTGCGGAGCGATCCGGCGCGCCACCTTCAGCGCCTCGAACGCGGCGTCCGGGTGTCCTGCCCAGAGCTGAGCGCGCCCCAGCTCGATGTAGAAGCCGCTGCGCCGTTCAGCCGGCAGCGACTGCGGGGGCTTCCACTCGCGCGCCAGTTGGAGGGCCCGGTCCAGGTGGTCGTCGCCGAGGCTCACGGCCACGGAGACCTCGTGCACGCGCACGCTGTCAGGGCCGAACGCCGTGCCCTGGTAGACCCCTTCACTCACTCGGTCGCCGAGGGAACGAGCCTCGTCGAGGTGGGCGTTCGCGGCGGTGCCGTCCCCGGCCCGCCCGGCGAGGACGGCGGCCCGCATGTGCAGCGCACCGCGAGCGGCCACGGCGTCCGGCGACGCGGCAACTGGCGCGCGGTCGATGGACCGTTCCAGGGCACGGAGTCCCGCGGCATGCGTGCGGGCGCCGAAATGCAGCTCGGTTCGGACGTACGCCACGGCCGCGTCCACGAGTGGGTCGCGTGAGTATCCCGCCGCCCAGCGCATGAGGTCGAGGAGACGCCCGGACAGATCCCGCGCGCCGTGCTTGTAGGCAACGGCGTCGGCTGCCCGGCAGGCGTCCACCAACAGCCGCGCCACCGCCGGTTGCTCGGCGACGGTCACTGCGTGCAGGGCCCGGCACAGCTCGGCGAGCAGCTCCGGAACGGTGTGGGCGATGCGGGCGTACTGGGCACTGAGTCGCTGTTCGACGATTGCGGCCACGGCCTCCTGCAAGGCCGACAGCGGGCGGAACGGGCCGTCCTCCGGAGCCTCGTACTCGGCCAGCACCGCCGCCAGCTCCGGCATCTGCTGATGGAGGCGGTCCTCCGGCCGCTCCCGGTCCGGCAGCAGCCGCGCAGGTTCCGTGCCGAGGGCCGTGGCGATGGCATCGAGGACGGCGTCCGAGACTCCGCGCTCCCCGCGCTCGATCTTGCGGAGAGTTCCTAGGGCGATGCCGGCAGCGCGGGCGAGATCAGCCTGGGTCAGGCGGGCGACACGGCGTGCGTAGGCGATGTGCGGGCCTACCCCGCGATACACGGTATTGGGCATACAGGTCCCGTCTCCGGCCGGTGCGTCCACTCCGAACGGTACCCGCACGACTACGGTGCGGCACGGCCTCGTCTGAAGCATCGCGCAGGCGGGGCCGCCCAGTTGACGCTCACTGAAGCCGGACCACGTCCACCAGCTCGGCCAGACCGCCCAGCCGCCAGTCCGCGGCCTCCGCCTCCGCGGTATCCGCCCAGAGGTGCCCGAGCGGCCCGCGCCTGAGGTGTGCGGTGCGGAGGCCGGCCGCACGCGCGGGCGCGATGTCGTTCTGCGGGTGATCGCCGACATACAGCACCTCGCCGGCGGGAACACCGGCCAGCTCGACGGTTCGGGCGAAGAACTCGGGGTCCGGCTTGGCCACCCTCCACTCTCCGGACGTGGCCACCGCGTCCACAGGGAGGTTCAGCGCACGCAGCAGACCGCCCGCGCGGGCGGTCTGGTTCCCGGCGACGACGACGCGCACTCCGGCACCCTGGAGCGCGGCAAGCGCCGGGCGCACGTCCGGGTAGAGGTCTGACTCGTCCAGAGCCTCGCCGTAACCGGCCTGCTCCATCGCGGCGCGTTCGGCCTCGATGTCGATACCGGGCCGGACGAGACGCACCGCTTCGGCGTTGTCCCGGCCCTGCGCGACCACCGCCCCGACGAGGGCGGACAGCGTGTGGCGGCTGACATTGAGCCAGTCTGCCCACGCCCCCCAGACGCGGTCATCGCGGATCAGGGTCTCACCGACATCGAGGGCTACCGCACGAATCATGTGGGCACCCTATGCGTCGTGCCGCGCATCGGGATCCGGTGGATGACCACGTAAAACGCGGGCGGTGGTAGTCGGCAACAGCAGCCAGAAATTCGTCATTTGCCGTCCGGTCGCCGCACTCGACCTGATTCACCAAGCTGTACGAGTGGGGGATCCGGGCCACCGGCCCGCGCTGTGTGAGGTGGGCGCGTTTCCGTTCGTGCCGAATGCGAGCGCCCACGTGATTTTCGCCTGGAGACGGCATAACGGCTCCGTCCCTTGCAGCCAACCGGAACATGCCCGCGCGACGCAGGCGGGTGCAGTGCCACTGCCCCCCCCAATTCCACCCGGATCTGGGGAAGTTGCGTGTGATGTGATGGCCGCATGACGCAGGTGCTGTATCTGTTCGGGTCCGCTGCCCCGCCGGTCCATGGCCTTCCGGACGTCGTGCGCCGCCTCCAGAAGCAGGAGATCGATGTGTGCGTGGGGTTGACCCCCATGGCCGCGCGATGGCTCGCCGATGACATCGAATCCCTCGAAGAGCTGACCGGTCATCCCGTGCGCTCCGAGTACAAGGCCCCTGGATCTGGCGACGTTTGGCCGCCGGCCGACGGCATCCTGTTCGCGCCCGTCACCTTCAACTCGATCAACAGCTGGGCTCTTGGCCTCACCAACCATTTCGTCGTCGGCGTGGCTGCCGAGGCGATCGGCAAGGGCATTCCTACGACGGCGATGCCGTGCGTCAATGCGGCCTACGCGCAGCACCCACAGCTCGACCGGTCCATCGCGACACTGCGGGGCGCCGGGGTGAGCGTGCTGTACGGGCCTGGAGGCTTTGAGCCCAACCAACCCGGGGAGAAGCGCCCCTTCCCCTGGCACCTCGCTCTGGACAAGGTCGGCGCTCTCCAGCAGTGATAACGGTGGGCCCACCAGAATCGGTGGGCCCGCCGTTACGTGCTGACCGCGCAGCGATCTCGTACGCGGTCAGCAGCAACGCGGCACGTCCCGTCAGCGGCCCTACGGCCGGAAGTGGCCCCCAGCATGCCGAATTCCTCGCCGACGGCTTCTCCTGCCGCACCCAGCTTGACCACCTCACGGGGCGTCGAGGGCGCCATCTTGCGGAGGGGGTGGGGGCGGGGTGCCCCACCGCAACTGGAGGAAAATGACGTGGGGCGCGAGTAAAGTCACAGGTCAGGAAGTGTGGGCCCCGCGGACGCGGGGATGGTCCCATCAAACACCGCGCCCTCGACACCACCACCGAGTGGGCCCCGCGGACGCGGGGATGGTCCGTGGCGGCTGGAGAAGAACCACCGCCTGGCCGAGTGGGCCCCGCGGACGCGGGGATGGTCCCCATCCACGCCAGGACCAGGGCTTCGGCCTGTTGTGGGCCCCGCAGACGCGGGGATGGTCCCGACGAGCAGGGCCGGATCACTGCCTGGATCGAGTGGGCCCCGCGAACGCGGGGACGCCCCTTCGCCCGCGCCGCCCGGTGTCGGCACGTCCACGGTGCCGGGGCCGTGGGCTCCACAGTCCGCCGGGACCGTGCCGTAGCCGGCCGCACCACCTCCCCTCACCTCCCCTCCCCAACCACCTCCCGCGCCATCCGCAGCAGGTCCGGGATTCGGGGGTGGCCGGGGCCGTCGCGCCAGGCGAGTACGACGGGGACCGGTGGGGCGTCGGGTAGGGGGACGTAGGCCATGGCTGGGTGGGGGTGCATGAGGGCGGTGGCGGTGGTGGTGACGCCTACCGCTCGGCCGCCGGTGATGGCGGCCAGCCAGTCGTCGGTGTTGCCGATGGTGAGGGTGGCGGTCGGGCGGCTGTCCGCGGGCCACAGGTCGAGGGTGGTGGTGCCGGAGACGGTGTTCAGGGCGAGGGTGCGGTCGGCGAGGTCGGCCAGGGTGAGGTGCGGGTGGCGGGCGAGCGGGTCGTCGGCGGGCAGGCCCGCCACCCGGGGCTCGGTCGTCAGCCGCTCGGTGACGAGTCCCGGCGTGCTGACCTCGCCGCGCAGCAGTGCCGCGTCCACCTCGCCGCGTGCCAGGCCCGCCGTGCGGTCGTCGATCCGCAGGAGTTCGAGTGGGGTGTCGGGGTGCTCCTCGTGCCAGCGGCGGAGCAGGAGTTGGGTGGACGCGCCCGCCGCCGACCAGGCGTGGCCGAGGCGCAGCGGCCAGGGGGCGTGCCTGGCCAGGCCGACCGCGCGGTCGAAGGCGGTGACCGCGATGGCCGCCTGGTCGCGGAAGAGCAGGCCGTCATCGGTGAGCGCCAGGTGGTGGGTGGAGCGGTCGACGAGGCGGGCGCCCAGCTCCTGTTCCAGGCTGCGCAGGGTGCGGGAGACGGCGGGCTGGGTCAGGTGGAGCCGTTCGGCGGCGCGGGTGATGCTGAGGGTGTCGGCGATGGCGAGGAAGCAGCGGAGATGACGCAGCTCGATGCTCATGCGTGCGGAGCATAACAACAGGAAAAACTGCATTTCACGGACCGGATGGCGGGCCGTAGCGTGGGTGGGGTGAATCCCTCACCCCTCGAATCCGACGGCGCTTTTCCGCCCGCGTCCGTATCCGTTTCCGCTGCCTCCGGTGCCACCGCTTCGGTGGCCCGCGGTCCGGCGCAGGAGGGCGTGCCGCAGCCGGTGCCCGCCTCGCCCGAGGTGATGACGGCCGAGGCGGCGGCGGGTGCCGCAGCCGGTGGCGGGCGTGGCCGGTTCGGGTCGGTGGCGCTGGTGATCGGCGGGATCGTCTCGCTTCAGTTCGGCTCGTCGGTCGCGGTGCTGCTCTTCCCGCGGGCCGGCGCGCTGGGTGTGGTCACCCTGCGTCTGGTGGTCGCCTCGCTGGTGCTGCTGATCGCCTGCCGCCCCCGGCTGCGCGGCCACTCGCGCGGCGACTGGGCCACGGTGCTCGCCTTCGGCGTCGCCCTCGTCGGCATGAACTCGCTCTTCTACCAGGCGATCGACCGGATTCCGCTGGGCGCGGCGGTCACCCTGGAGTTCCTGGGGCCGCTGATCCTGTCGGTGGCCACCTCGCGGCGGCTGCTGAGTCTGGTGTGGGCGTCGCTGGCGCTGGGCGGCGTGGTGCTGCTGGGGCGCGAGGGCTTCGACGGGCTGAACGTGGCAGGTGCCGGGTACGCGCTGGCGGCCGGCGGGCTGTGGGCCGCGTACATCCTGCTGTCCGCGCGTACCGGGCAGCGCTTCCCGCAGGCCGACGGGCTCGCGCTGGCGATGACCGTCGCCGCGGTGCTGAGCCTGCCGCTCGGCATCGCGGGCGCCGGGTCCGCGCTGCTCAATCCGGTCACCATCGGCCTGGGCGCGGCCGTCGCCCTGATGTCGTCGGTGCTGCCCTACACGCTGGAACTGCTCGCCCTGCGCAAGCTGCCCGCCTCCGGCTTCGCCGTGATGATGAGCCTGGAGCCGGCCGCCGCCGCCACCGCCGGCTTCCTGGTCCTGGACCAGGCGCTGGGCTGGGCGGAGATCGTCGCCATCGGGCTCGTGGTGATCGCGAGTGTGGGGGCGGTGCGCAGCGCCTCGCGCGGCTGAGCCGATGGCCGGGAGGGCGGGGACGGATGGTCCGGGAGGGCCGGCGTCCCCGCCCTCCGGCGCGTTCCGGGCCCGGAGTCGGCCGAACAGGCACAGGTCCCGGAGTCGAACGAACCAGGCCCCCGAGTCGGCCGAAAAATCATGCAGGCGTGCTTGATTGTTTCTGCGGTCGCTGCCAGTCTCGAACCGCACCGCAGGCACCGCCGCCGCACCGGGCACCACCCGCCCGCGTCCCCGGCGGGCAGCCACCGCACGAATCCGCAGTCATCCAGGCCCCGCCGACGCGGCGTACGGGCCGACGAGGGGAGTGTCGCGTGTCCGATCCCGGCGCCGTTCTGGCGGACCTCAGGGACGAGAGCGAGGAGCTGGACGCCCTGGTCGCCGACCTCCCGGCCGAGCGGTGGGCGGACCCCACACCGGCCGACGGCTGGCGCGTCGCCCACCAGATCGCGCACCTGGCCTGGACCGACCGGCAGGCACTGCTCTCCGCCACCGACCCCGACGCCTTCGCCGATGCCGTACGGGTGGCACTCCGGTCGCCGCTGACCTTCGTCGACGAGGGCGCCGAAGCCGGTGCGCGGCAGCGGCCCGAGCGGCTGCTGGCCGGCTGGCGGGAGGGGCGCGAGGCGCTGCTGCGGGCGCTCGGCGGGCAGCCGGACGGCGCGAAACTCGGGTGGTTCGGGCCGCCGATGAGCGTCGCGTCGATGGCCACCGGGCGGCTGATGGAGACCTGGGCACACGGCCAGGACGTCGCCGACGCGCTCGGCGTGACCCGTACGCCCACCGCCCGGCTGCGGCACGTCGCCAGGATCGGCGTGCGGGCCCGTAATTTCTCCTACGCCGCGCATCAACTCGACCCTCCGGGCGAGGAGTTCCGCGTCGAGCTGCGGGCGCCCGACGGCACGCTGTGGACGTACGGGCCCGAGGGCGCGGGGCAGCGGGTGACCGGCGACGCGCTGGAGTTCTGCCTGCTGGTCACGCAGCGGGCGCACCGTGACGATGTGCCGGACGTACGGGCCGAAGGCGCCGAAGCCGAGCGGTGGCTCGGCATCGCGCAGGCATTCGCCGGGCCGCCGGGCAAGGGCAGGCCGCCGGCGGCCGGGCGGACCCGGGACGCGGGCGGCGGCGCATGAGCGGCGCGGTGCTGCGGGTCGGCAACGCCTCCGGGTTCTACGGCGACCGGTTCGACGCGGTGCGCGAGATGCTCACCGGCGGCCCGCTGGACGTCCTGACCGGCGACTACCTCGCCGAGCTGACCATGCTGATCCTCGGCAGGGACCGTCTGAAGAACCCGGACCGCGGCTATGCCAGGACGTTCCTGCGGCAGTTGGAGGACGGGCTCGGGCTCGCCGTCGAGCGCGGCGTGCGGATCGTCACCAACGCGGGCGGGCTGCATCCGGCCGGACTCGCCGACGCCGTACGGGAGTTGGCGGACCGGGTCGGGGTGCCGGTGCGGGTGGCGCACGTCGAGGGTGATGATCTGCTGGCCGGTGGCGGTGACGGCGCGCGGTGGGGTGACGGGGTGCTGACCGCCAACGCCTATCTGGGCGGCGGCGGGATCGCCGCGTGTCTGCGGGCCGGTGCCGATGTGGTGGTGACCGGCAGGGTCACCGACGCCGCGCTGGTCAGCGGCGCGGCGGCGGCCCACTTCGGCTGGGGGCCGCAGGACCTGGACGCGTTGGCGGGCGCCGTCGTCGCGGGCCACGTCCTGGAGTGCGGCACCCAGGCGACCGGCGGCAACTACAGCTTCTTCGGCGCCCACGACGTGCGGCGGCCCGGCTTCCCGCTCGCCGAGATCGCCGCCGACGGCAGCGCGGTGATCACCAAGCACCCGGGCACCGGCGGCGCCGTCACCACCGGCACGGTCACCGCCCAACTGCTCTACGAAACGGCCGGCGCGCGCTACCCGGGCCCGGACGTCACGGCCAGGCTCGACACCGTACGGCTGCACGAGGACGGGCCCGACCGGGTCGCGATCGACGGAGTCCGCGGGGAGGCGCCGCCGCCGACGCTCAAGGCCGGGCTGACCCGGATCGGCGGCTGGCGCAACGAGGTCACGTTCGTGCTGACCGGACTCGACGTGGACGCCAAGGCCCGGCTCGTCCGCGAGCAGATGGCGGCGGCACTCGCCGCGGCGCCGAAGCCGCCCGCCGAGGTGCGGTGGACGCTGGCCCGCACCGACCGCGACGACGCGGACGTGCAGGAAGAGGCGAGCGCGCTGCTGCGGCTCGTGGTGCGGGACACCGACCCGGAAGCGGTGGGCCGGGCGGTCAGCGGCGCCGCCGTCGAACTGGCGCTGGGCAGCTACCCCGGCTTCCACGTCACCGCGCCACCGGGCAAGGGCGCCCCGTACGGCGTCTTCGAAGCGGTGGCGGTGGACGCGGGCGAGGTGACGCACACCGCGGTGCTGCCCGACGGGCGGCGCGTGACGATCCAACCAGCCCCGCAATCACGGGAGTTGGCGCGGCTCGCGGACCCGGCACCGCCCGAGCCGCCGGACGCGGCGCTGCCCACCAGACGGGCGCCGCTCGGCCTGGTCGCCGGGGCGCGCAGCGGGGACAAGGGCGGCTCGGCCAACGTCGGCGTGTGGGCCCGCACCGAGGAGGCGTGGCGGTGGCTCGCGCATGCGCTGACCGTCGAGACCTTCCGTGAACTGCTGCCCGAGACGGCCGGGTTGCCGGTCGACCGGCACGTACTGCCCGGACTGCGGGCGCTGAACTTCGTCGTCGAAGGGCTGCTGGGGGACGGCGTCGCCGCACAGGCCCGCTTCGATCCGCAGGCCAAGGCCGTGGGGGAGTGGCTGCGCTCGCGGCACATGGACATACCGGAGGCTCTGCTGTGACCCTGCTCAGGACCGCGCTCGACCCATCGGGTGCCGAGTACGCGGAACGCCGTACGGAAATGCTCGCGAAGCTGGCCGATGTCGGTCAGGCGCACGAGCAGGCGCTCGCGGGCGGCGGCGAGAAGTACCTCGCCCGGCACCGGAAGCGCGGCAAACTGCCCGCCCGCGAGCGGATCGAACTGCTCATCGACCCCGACACCCCCTTCCTCGAACTCTCCCCGCTCGCCGCCTGGGGCAGCGACTACGCCGTGGGCGCCTCGCTGGTCTGCGGCATCGGCGTCATCGAGGGCGTGGAGTGCCTGATCACCGCCAACGACCCGACCGTACGCGGCGGTGCGAGCAACCCCTGGACGCTGAAGAAGGCGCTGCGGGCCAACGAGATCGCCCGCACCAACCGGCTGCCGGTCGTCTCGCTCGTCGAGTCGGGCGGCGCGGACCTGCCCAGCCAGAAGGAGATCTTCATCCCGGGCGGGGCGCTCTTCAAGGACCTCACCCGGCTCTCCGCGGCCGGCATCCCGACCGTCGCCGTCGTCTTCGGCAACTCCACCGCGGGCGGCGCGTACGTCCCCGGCATGTCCGACCACGTCATCATGGTCAAGGAACGCGCCAAGGTGTTCCTCGGCGGCCCGCCGCTGGTCAAGATGGCGACCGGCGAGGAGAGCGACGACGAATCGCTGGGCGGCGCCGAGATGCACGCCCGCACCTCAGGGCTCGCCGACCACTTCGCGCTCGACGAGCCGGACGCGCTGCGCCGGGCCCGCCGCGTCGTCGCCCGCCTCAACTGGCGCAAGGCGCACGCCGATCCGGCCCCGGCCGAGCCGCCGAAGTACGACGAGGAGGAGCTGCTCGGCATCGTCCCCGGCGACCTCAAGGCGCCCTTCGACCCGCGCGAGGTCATCGCCCGGATCGTCGACGGCTCCGACTTCGACGAGTTCAAGCCGCTGTACGGGCCGAGCCTGACGACCGGCTGGGCCACCCTGCACGGCTATCCCGTCGGCATCCTCGCCAATGCGCAGGGCGTGCTGTTCAGCGCGGAGTCCCAAAAGGCCGCCCAGTTCATCCAGTTGGCGAACCAGCGGGACATTCCGCTGCTGTTCCTGCACAACACCACCGGCTACATGGTCGGCAAGGAATACGAACAGGGCGGCATCATCAAGCACGGCGCGATGATGATCAACGCGGTGTCGAACTCGAAGGTCCCGCACCTGAGCGTCCTGATGGGCGCCTCGTACGGCGCCGGCCACTACGGCATGTGCGGCCGTGCCTACGACCCGCGGTTCCTCTTCGCCTGGCCGAGCGCCAAATCCGCCGTCATGGGCCCGCAGCAGCTGGCCGGCGTGCTGTCCATCGTCGCCCGCGCCTCGGCAGCCGCCAAGGGGCAGCCCTACGACGACGAGTCCGACGCCGGGCTGCGCGCCATCGTCGAGCAGCAGATCGAGTCCGAGTCGCTGCCGATGTTCCTCTCCGGGCGGCTCTACGACGACGGCGTCATCGACCCCCGCGACACCCGAACCGTCCTCGGCCTGTGCCTGTCCGCCGTGCACACCGCCCCGGTCGAGGGCGCGCGCGGCGGCTTCGGCGTCTTCCGGATGTGAGGCAGCACATGACCACTTCGCCCCCAGCGGCCACCCCCGCCCCGCTGACCTGCGTCCTCGTCGCCAACCGCGGCGAGATCGCCCGCCGGGTCTTCCGCACCTGCCGGGAGGCGGGCCTGGCCACCGTCGCCGTGCACTCCGACGCGGACACCCGCGCCCCGCACGTCAGGGAAGCCGACACCGCCGTACGGCTGCCGGGCGACGCGCCCGCCGACACCTACCTGCGCGGCGACCTCGTCGTGAAGGCGGCCCTGGACGCGGGCGCCGACGCCGTCCACCCCGGCTACGGCTTCCTCTCCGAGAACGCCGCCTTCGCCGCCGCGGTCACCGACGCCGGGCTGACCTGGATCGGCCCGCCGCCCGCCGCCATCGAGGCGATGGCGTCCAAGACCCGCGCCAAGGAGCTGATGGCGGCGGCCGGCGTGCCGCTCCTCGCGCCCGTCGACCCGGCGCTCGCCACCGAGGCCGAGCTGCCGCTGCTGGTGAAGGCGGCGGCGGGCGGCGGCGGACGCGGCATGCGGATCGTTGAGCAACTGGACGCGCTGGAAGGGGAGTTGGGGGCGGCGCGGGCCGAAGCCGCCGCGGCGTTCGGTGACGGCGAGGTGTTCGTCGAGCCGTACGTCGTCGGCGGACGCCACGTCGAGGTGCAGATACTCGCCGACGCGCACGGCACCGTCTGGACCCTCGGCACCCGCGACTGCTCCCTCCAGCGCCGCCACCAGAAAGTCATCGAGGAGGCACCCGCACCCGGCCTCCCGGACGCGCTGCGCCACACCCTGCACGAGGCCGCCGCGCAGGCCGCCCGCGCGATCGGCTACCGCGGCGCCGGAACCGTCGAATTCCTGGTGTCGGCCGACGGCCGGGCGCACTTCCTGGAGATGAACACCCGCCTCCAGGTCGAGCACCCCGTCACCGAGGAGATCTACCGGCTCGACCTGGTGGCGCTCCAGCTGAGCGTCGCCCGGGGCGAGCCGCTGGACGCCGCGCCGCCGCAGCCGCGCGGCCACGCCGTCGAGGCGCGCCTCTACGCCGAAGACCCCGCCGCCGGCTGGCAGCCGCAGACCGGCACCCTGCACCGGCTGTCCGTACCCGGCGCCGTCCGCCTCGACTCCGGCGTCACCGACGGCGACACCGTCACCGCGCACTACGACCCGATGCTCGCCAAGGTCATCGCCTGGGCGCCGACCCGCACCGAAGCCGTCCGCAAGCTCGCACACGCCCTGGAACGGGCCCGCATCCACGGCCCCGTCACCAACCGCGACCTGCTGGTCCGCTCGCTGCGGCACCCCGAGTTCAGCGCCGCCACCGGCCTGGACACCGGCTTCTACGAGCGCCACCTCGCCGCCCTCACCACCCGCGACACCGCCCGCGCCGCCCGCGAACGGCTCGCCGCGCTCGCCGCCGCACTCGCCGACGCGCACGGCCGCTCCCGCTTCGGCGGCTTCCGCAACGTCCCCTCGCAGCCGCAGTCCAAGAGCTACGCGGGCGACGGCGGCGACGCGGCCACCCACGAGATCCGCTACCGCATCGACCGCGCGGGGCTGCACGCCGACGACTTCCCCGGCGCCCGCCTGCTGGACCTCGCCGCCGACCGCGTCGTCCTCGAAGTGGACGGCCTGCGAAGGGAGTTCACCGTCGCCCGCTACGGCGACCGCATCCACACCGACACCGCGACCGGCGCCCACGCCTTCACCGCCCTGCCCCGCTTCCCCGACCCCACGGCCCGCGCCGAACCCGGCTCGCTGCTCGCGCCGATGCCGGGCACCGTCATCCGCATCGCGCCGGGACTCGCCGAGGGCGCCGCGGTCGAAGCCGGGCAGCCGCTGCTGTGGCTGGAGGCCATGAAGATGGAACACAAGATCACCGCACCCGCCGCCGGCACCCTGGCCAGCCTGCCGGTCACGGCCGGCGCACAGGTCGAGGTCGGCACCCTCCTCGCCGTCGTCGCCGACTGACCGCAGGCGCCCGCCCCTCGGGGTGTGTCCGCGCCCCTCACCCACCGCACAGATGGAGCAGCCATGAGCAACGCCATGAGCAACCCTGTGATCGAGACCGAGGAACACCGTGCCCTGCGCAGCGCCGTCGCCGCGCTCGGCAAGCGCTACGGACGCGAGTACTTCACCCGCGTCGTCGCCGACGGCAAGCACACCGACGACCTGTGGAACGAGGCCGCGGGACTCGGCTACCTCGGCGTCAACCTCCCCGACGAGTACGGCGGCGGAGGCGGCGGCATCGCCGAACTCTCCCTCGTACTCGAAGAGTTGGGTGCGGCGGGCTGCCCCCTCCTCATGCTCGTCGTCTCACCCGCCATCTGCGGCACCGTCATCGCCCGCTTCGGCACCGACGAACAGAAGCGGACCTGGCTGCCAGGACTCGCCGACGGCAGCCGCAAAATGGCCTTCGGCATCACCGAACCCGACGCCGGATCCAACTCGCACCGCATCACCACCACCGCCCGCCGCGACGGCTCGGACTGGATACTCAACGGCCGCAAGGTCTTCGTCTCCGGCGTCGACATCGCCGACGCCACCCTCATCGTCAGCCGCACCGAGGACGCGAAGACCGGCCGCCTCAAGCCCTGCCTCTTCATCGTCCCGCGCGACGCCCCCGGCTTTGGCCGCAGCCCCATCACCATGGAACTCGCCGCCCCCGAGAAGCAGTTCGAGCTGACACTCGACGACGTGCGGCTGCCCGCCGAAGCGCTGGTCGGCGACGAGGACGCCGGGCTGCTGCAACTCTTCGCGGGCCTCAACCCCGAGCGCATCATGACCGCAGCCTTCGCCCTCGGCATGGGCCGCTACGCACTCGAACGGGCCGTCGACTACGCCCGCACCCGGCAGGTCTGGAAGGAGCCCATCGGCGCCCACCAGGCCATCGCCCACCCCCTCGCGCAGGCCCACATCGACCTGGAACTCGCCCGGTTGATGATGCAGAAGGCCGCGCACCTCTACGACGCGGGCGACGACATGGGCGCAGGTGAGGCCGCCAACATGGCCAAATACGCGGCCGGCGAGGCCGCCGTACGCGCCGTCGACCAGGCCGTCCACACCCTCGGCGGCAACGGCCTGACCCAGGAGTACGGCCTGGCGTCCCTGATCACCGCCGCCCGGGTGGCCCGCATCGCCCCCGTCAGCCGCGAAATGATCCTCAACTACGTGTCCCACCAGTCCCTGGGACTGCCCAAGTCGTACTGAGATCTGCTGTAGTCGTACGGAAATCCGCTGTAGCCGTACCGAGATCCGCCGTAGTCGTACCGAGATCCGCTGTATTGGCGCGCATCCCCCGGGCGCCGGCCCGCCGGCGCCCGCTCCCGCCACCCCAGGGGAAGGACCCAGCACGGTGTCCCACGTATTCCACAGCGAGTACCCCGCCATCACCCCCGTGGAAGAGCCGATCCACTCCTACGTACTCGGGCGCGCCGCCGCACACGGCGACCACCCGGCACTGATCGACGGCACCGACGGCACCACCCTCAGCCACACCCAACTCGACCACCACAGCCGCCGGATCGCCGCCGCCCTCGCCGAGACCGGACTCCGCAAGGGCGACGTGCTCGCCCTGCACAGCCCCAACAGCCTGGCCTTCCCCGCCGTCTTCTACGCCGCCTCGCGCTGCGGCGCCGCCGTCACCACCGTCCACCCGCTCGCCACCGCCGAGGAGTTGGGCAAACAGCTGGGGGACTCCGGCGCCCGCTGGCTCGTCACCGTCGCCGCCCTGCTCGACACCGCCCGCGCCGCCGCCGACCTGGCAGGCGGCATCACCGAGATCTTCGTCTGCGACCGCGCCGCAGGCCACCGCTCCCTCCTCGACCTGCTCGCCTCCACCGCACCGGAACCCGACGTCACCATCGACCCCGCCCAGGACCTCGCCGTCCTCCCCTACTCCTCGGGCACCACCGGCACCCCCAAGGGCGTGATGCTCACCCACCGCAGCATCGCCACCAACCTCGCCCAGCTCGACAGCCTCATCTCCAGCGGCCCAGGCGACCGGGTACTCGCGGTGCTGCCGTTCTTCCACCTGTACGGCCTCACGTCCCTCATGAACGCCCCGCTGCGCAACGGCTCAACCGTCGTCGTCCTGCCCCGCTTCGACCTGGAACAGTTCCTCGCGGCCATCGCCGAACACCGCATCACCGCCGTCTACGCCGCACCCCCCATCGTGCTCGCCCTGGCCAAGCACCCCCTGGTCGCCCGCTACGACCTCTCCTCCCTGGAGTACCTCGTCAGCGCCGCCGCACCCCTGGACGCCGAACTGGCCGCCGCCTGCTCCCGCCGCCTGGGCCTGCCACCCATCCTCCAGGCGTACGGCATGACGGAACTGTCACCCGGCAGCCACGCGGTGCCGCGCGGCACCGAGAACGCCCCACCGGGAGCCGTCGGCAAGCTGCTCCCCAACACCGAAATGCGCATCGTCTCCCTGGAAACCGGCGAGGACCTGCCGCCCGGCCACAGCGGCGAGATCGTGCTCCGCGGCCCCCAGGTCATGAAGGGCTACCTGGGACGGCCCGCCGAAACCGACGCCATGATCACCCCCGACGGCTGGCTGCACACCGGCGACGTCGGACGCACCGACGAGAACGGCTGGCTGCACGTCGTCGACCGCGTCAAGGAACTCATCAAGTACAAGGGCTACCAAGTCGCCCCCGCCGAACTGGAAGCCCTGCTCCTCACCCACGACGACATCACCGACGCCGCCGTCATCGGCGTCCCCGACGAAGCCGGCAACGAACTCCCCAAGGCATACGTCGTGCGCCGCGAGGGCGCCGAACTGAGCGCGGACGACATCCTCACGTACGCCGCCGCCCGTGTCGCCCCGTACAAACGCATCCGCCACGTGGAATTCACCGAGGCGGTGCCGCGCGCGGTGACGGGGAAGATCCTGCGGCGGGAGCTCCGGGAGCGGGAGCGGCGTTCCGTGGGCTGATGACGGATGCCGGCTCGGCCCAGCTGAGCCGAGCCGAGCCGGCGCCCGGGGCGGTGTCGCCTACGCCGCAGCGGTGCTGCTCATGTGCCGGTCCCCGGCCAGCAGTTCAGAGGTGATGAGGCGACATGAGGTGGCGGGTCAGTGCCCTTCCAGGGAACCGCGTCCAAGGCGTTCGGGCCGGGCGCGCAGTGGCCGCAGAGTGTGCGGATGACGCACGGCCCGGAGGCGGTGTCGATGTAGACGTCGCGCAGGCCCCGGGTGGAACCGCAATCGCAGCGTTCGGAGACGGTCACCTGGCGCCTCCCCGGTTGCCGACGCGGAAGGCGTCGGCCCGCGCGGCCCGCGGGTGCGCCTCGGGAACATGGAGAGGCGACTGCCGCGGGGTGCGGGCGCAGGGCTCGCAGAGCGGTAGTTCCCAGCCGGGACCGGAGGCCGCGTGCTGGTAGACCTCCGCTACGCCTTCGGTGGTGCCGCAGGTGTCGCAGCGTTCGGGGGTGGTCATGGGAAAGTCCTTTCCTGGCTGTGTACTTGAGTTGTCGCTCACGCGCCGGTCCCACAGGTCCGGCTGCGAAAGCTCGCGCCATCCGTCACGGATGTCTCCTGGTGAAGGTGTTGAGGGTGCGCAGGTCGGACTCCTCGAACGTCGTGGCGGTGTGGCCGCCGGCGCCCGCGATGTGGCGCTGGAACGCGCTGCGGACGGCATGGTCGGCGCTGAGGCGGTCCCAGTTGTGCACCAGACACACCACGGGGCGCCCGAGTGCATGCCCGTCGGCCGTCAGCTGCCGCACGAGGTTCATGAACTCCGGCCGCTGTGACGGGAGTTCGTGCAAGGCGTCGACCCCGCGGTCTATCCAGACGCCGACGACCTGCCATCCGTAACGCTCGGCGGTGTTCCGGCAGCCCAGGAGGCGCATGTCCAGCAGGCGTCGGGAATGGTGGGCGGGGGTCCGGTCGTAGACGTATGCGTAGGCGTGGAGAGGTGCGTCACTCACGAGCCACCATCGCCGCACCGTGCCAGTAACCATTGGCAGTCGTGGGCAAGTTGCTGCACCTGGACGTTGGCGGAGAGTGGTCCTGTCGGCAGATCTCGGCGCGTTTGTTTCTCAATGCTGTCGAAACGAGCCGTCAGCCGATTCGCCTCGACACTGCCGTGCCGCGGGGCGCGGGCCGATTTCCGTGCCAGGGGCAGTAGAAGCGCGATGTGACCACGTAGTGCCTGCTGCAGTTCGACCAGCATTGTGCGGTCAGGTTGCCCCGCCGCCAGCCGCATGGCTGCGTTGATCGCCGCCGTAGCGATCTCTGCATCGGCCGGGTCGAACTCGGCGCGTAGCGATTCGGTTTCTGGTGGATGCGTCTTCACTGTGACTCCCCGGCTGTTGTGTAACTCACAACATCAGGGTGACGAAGTGCGAAGGCCCCAACTATCAAAGCTTTTTGATAGTTGGGGCCAAACCTCTACCCGCTGCTACTTCGGGTCACATGCCGATCCAGTGGGCATAGTTGGCGAACGATTCCGGCACTGATCGGTAGTGCGACGTCAGGTCTTCCATTGTCTGCCGCACCAACGGGCTGTACCGCGTCTGCTGCGGTGCGACCGAGCGCGCGCGCCGGAGCGAGGCGTACGCGTCCTCCGGTTTGCCGGACCACATTTCCGCCCGTGCCAGATCCGCGTAGTGGTGGCCGACTCGTGATGGCGGCAACGTACTCAGGTCGGCGCCGCGGGCCGCTTGTACCGCATCGGCATACTTGTCCATCTCTGCGAGCGCCGCCACGCGGTGAAGGGTCACGTTCGCTGGGCCGAAGCTGACCCATAGCGCCTGTTCGGCAGGTCCAGTGCGGTCGGCGATGAGCTGTGCCTCAGAGAGATGCCCCGCGACGTCGTCCTCGCGCTGGTCCCTGGCCGCGAGGATGGCCGCGCCCAGGTGTAGCTGCCCGGTCACCACGTCCCGCAACAGCCCGGCTTCCGCTTGTTCGATGGTCCGTAGCCCTATTCCGACCAGCCGCTTTCCGGTGGTGTATTGGGCGGCCCGCAGGTAGGCCAGACCTCGCAGGTACTGGCGAAGCGTCCCCAGTACCGGGTCGGAGGCACGGGCCGCCGCCCAATCCAGTCGGTCCAGGGCCAGTGTCGCCAGGTCGGTGTACCCGAGCTTCGTCGAAACGTCGTACGCCGTCCTGTACAGCGAAGCCAGCGTGCGCCACATATCGTCCGACGGGCTCAGATAGGCGGCCGTAGTCGCCTCGTGGATGAGAGCCGGCAACTCCGCCGTGACGGCTTTGATGTTCGTTTCACGGACCATCGCGCACAGTTGGTCTGCGGCTGCGTCCAGAGCCAACTGTTGCCGAGGCCGGATCTCCGGGTCTGCGCCAAGGTCGTAGACGTCCAGCGCCTCGCGGATCGGCTGGATCAGCCTGTCGATCTGGTCGGCGCGCAGTTCCTCTATGTACGGCTGACCAGTGATGTCCGCTGTCGAGAGGCCCATGGCGCGGGCAACTGCTCCGATGAACGCCGGACTTGCCGGGGCTTTTCCCTGCTCGACCTTGCTGATGAGGGAAGTCGATACGTTGGCGCGCTGGGCTAGCCCCGTTTGCGTCAGATGATGGATGCCGCGAAGGCGCGCGACGCGCGCACCGGTGTGCTCAGACGGGATGGCAGGCATACTGAACTCCGTTCTGACTCGACATCAGAACGGTACCCCGCGGCCTCGCGCGCTGGTATGGAGAAGGGCCCTGCGTTGTCAGCGCTGGGCCCTTCTCCGTGTGTGGGGCAAGGCGCCCACGCATGGACGATGACAGTCAGTGCCCTGGCCCGTTGAACTTCGTGATGGCCTCGGGCAGGTCCATCAGCGATGCGATGCGGAACGTCGGCAGGTCACGAGCCTCGGCCGTATTCCACTGGATCGTCGCCCACGGGCCCCGATGAATCAGTGCGGTGCGCATCCCGGCCGCGGCCCCTGGCCTGAGGTCGTTGTCGACCCGGTCGCCGACGTAGAGGATCTCATCCGCTGTGAACGGGACGGCGTCGGCGACCCGTTCGAAGAAGAGCGGGTCGGGCTTGGCGGCGCCCCAGTCGTCCGATGTGCCGATCAGGTCGACATCGTCGCTGAACAATTCGCGGAGGATGCCGCCCGCCCGTACGGTCTGATTGCCCGCAATCCCCAACCGCAGCCCATCGGCTCGCAGTTGTGCAAGTGCCGGTCGTACGTCCGAGTACAGGTCGCTCTCATCGAAGTGCTCCGGTCGGCCGGCGTCCGCGCGTGCCTGGCGCTGCGCGTCGAGATCGAAACCCGGAGCGAATTCCTGGAAAACCTCCCGGTAATCCCGCCCCTGCGCGATGACCGCACCGAACATCGCTGCGAAGGTATGGCGCGGAACGCCCAGCCAGTCCGCCCAGGTTCCGTATTCCCGTGTCTCGTCGACCAGGCACTCACCGACATCGAAGACCACAGCGCGAATCATGGCGACACTGTACTGAGGGGGCTGATGACGGACGCCGGCTCGGCCCAGTTGAGCCGAGCCGAGCCGGCCGGTGTCCAGGGCGATTGCGCCTACCCCCGGCGTGTCCCTCTCACAGTCGGGAAGGCGAGGACTTGCCGGCCTGCTCCGGATGGATGAAGAGGCGGCCGTCCGACCAGATGTAGCGGGCGCGGCCCCATGCGGCGGCCGATGCGATGTCCGGGAAGAAGCCGCGTCCGTTGTGGTTGGCGCTGGTGTTGCACAGGACGGGGATGCCGGTCAGTTCCTCATAGGCCGTGAGGATGCGCGCGGTGGCGCTGTTCGATGTGCGGCTGATCGTCTGCAGCCGCGCAGTGCCGTCGAGGTGGATGACCGCCGGAATGCGGTTCACCCACTGTGGACGTACGCGGTGGTCGAAGAGCATGAACGGGTCGTCGCAGCCCGGATCGAACACCTCACCGGCCCGGTGCGCGAGGCAGACCGGTGCGACGGGGCGGTAGGCTTCCCGGTCCTTCATCGCGTTGAGCAGGTCTTTGGTCCCGGCGTTGGTGGCGGGAGCGATGATGCTGCGGTTGCCCAGTGCCCTTGGCCCCAGCTCTGCGCGGCCGGAGAGGACGACGACGGGTGATCCGTCGGTGTGCAGCAGTTCGGCCAGTTGGCGTTCGTCGCAGTCCCGTACTTGCCATCCTTCCGGCAAGGCCCCGTCCTGTTGGAGGCGTGGGCCGCTGTAGACGTCCCAGGCGAGAGAGTGGTGTTGCGTGCTGTGCACCATCTCGCAGCAGGCGGTGCCGATAGCGGCGCCGGAATCATTGGGAAACGGCGGAACCCAGATCTCATCGAAGAGCCCGGTGGCCCGGATCACCGAGTTCCATTTGATGTTGAGAGCGCAGCCTCCGGCCATCACAAGACGCGGATACCGGCCTTTGTACTTGCTGTGCACCACGGCCGAGAGGGCGGATACGAGAGCGCGGCCAAGATATTCCTGGAAGGTCGCGATGAGGTCGGCATCCGACATGCCGGGAAAGAGACGCTCGCGCTCGGCGACCAACTCTCGGTCCAGGGCGATGCTGTTCTCCCTGGCCGCCTCGGACATGCCGCCGAGGGCAGCGTCGAGAACGGGGAGCGCGCCCTCCTCAACCTTGCCCAATGCCGTGTAGGCCATTGCCTTTCCGGGGACGGAGTGGTGGTGCCGCTTCTCCGCTTCCTGGTCAATGTGCGGGGTGTTTGCGCGAAATGGCGCGAAGTTGGAGCAGAAGAGGGAGAACAGCCTGCCACGGAACGGCAGTAGGCGGTCCACGAGCCTGACGGACCCCTCCTGCGGCGTGATTTCGTACAGCCGCGCCGTAATTCCGCCGTCCCACACAAGGGCGAGAGTGTCGTGGCTCTGTGCGGCGAAAGGGCTGGAGCAGTAGGCGCCGATCAGGTGGTTCGCCACGTGGTGGTAGCTGGCGTAGCCGGGAGTTCTCTTGCTGAAGTCGTGTGCGGTGAAGGTGTAGCGGTGCAGGGGGTCGGTTGACAGGGAACCGTCCACGTAAGGCGCTACGGGAAGGAACGTTGGTTCTCCGTCCTTGGATGTGGATACGGTCCACGGGTTCTTGGCGGACGTCCGCCAACCGTCTACGACGAAGCGGTCGATGTCCTCGGGCTCCATACCCTCGGACCTGAGAATGTCCGGCACTCGGCGGAGATCTCCCAGTGGGCTGTAACGCGGGGAGTTGTCGATCTTCTCTGCCTCGATGCTGAAGACCAGGCGGTTTCCGTCGATTACCGCTATGCCGCCGTCATGTGAAACCTTGATACCGCAGATCAGCAAAGCAATGCCCTTTCTCATGGCATGCGCATACGGCTGACTCGGACCTGAAGTGCCCGCAAGGTGGGGCTGCCGGTGATGCTGCCCTGGCGGCGCTGCGCAAAAACCGTACTCTCCGTCAGTTTCCCTGCAGTGCTGCCCGAGGAAAGCAGCTCGGCCTTCATCGCATTCGTCACTGACGTCACGCGAGTCGCTTCGTGTCATTCAACCTGTCAGGGATAACGGTGTCTATTGCCCGTTCGGTCGTTGGAAAGCGGGCCGACCTTGAGTGAATGGGACCGGGTGGAACACGGTCATAGTGGCCTTCTCGGGCGTGGATTTCGGTCATGGGCCCGTCCGTTCGTGTTCCGGCGGACGGAGCGCCGTTCCCGATGCCCCGCGGGCCGGGTCCGGCCGAGCCGCTGCCTCGGTCCGATAAACCATGCAAGCGCGCTTGATTGTTCTCCCTGGCGCTGTCACCCTCGGAAGGCCGCCGAGCCTGCGCTCGCTCCGAGCGCGCCGCGAACTGCGCGCCAGGGAAAGGAGTTCTGGGGTCTGATGACCGACGCCACCACCGACGCCGAGAACGTCGCAGCGTCCGAAAACGTCGCAGCGTGCGAGAGCGCCGCAGCGTCCGAGAGCGCCGCAGCGGGCGGCGGGCCGCTCGTGCGGGTCGCCCGTGACCGCGGGATCACCACCCTCACCCTGGACTCGCCGCACAACCGCAACGCGCTGTCCGCCCGGCTGGTCGACGAGCTACGCCGGGCGCTGGACGAGGCCGCCGCCGACGACGCCACCCGCGCCGTCGTCCTCACCCACACCGGCACCACCTTCTGCGCCGGCGCCGACCTGTCCGAGGCCACCGCACCCGGCGCCGCGACGTCCGCGCCGCTGGGCCTGGCCCGGCTGCTGCGCGCCCTCGTCGAGCTGCCCACGCCGGTCGTCGCCCGCGTCACGGGACACGTAAGGGCCGGCGGGCTCGGACTGCTCGGCGCCTGCGACATCTCGGCCGCAGGTCCCGCCGCCACCTTCGCGTTCACCGAAGCGCGGCTCGGGCTCGCGCCCGCCGTCATCTCGCTGCCGCTGCTGCCGCGCCTCGACCCGCGCGCCGCCGGGCGCTACTACCTGACGGGCGAACGGTTCGACGCGGCGGAAGCGGCCCGCATCGGTCTGGTGACGCTCGCGCCGGATGACGTCGACGCGGGGCTCGCGCCGGTCATCGACGGCCTGCGCAAGGGCTCGCCGCAGGGGCTCGCCGCGTCGAAGAAGCTGGTCACGGCCGAGGTGCTGCGGGCGTTCGACCGGGACACCGAGGCGCTGGCCGAGGAGTCGGCGCGGCTCTTCGGGTCCGAAGAGGCCCGCGAGGGCATGACCGCCTTCCTGGAGCGGAGGGCCCCGCGATGGGCGCGGTGAACACGCCGCGCAGCGCCAAGGCACCGCAGCAGGAACGCAGCCGCGCCACCCGGCGCAAGCTGCTGGAAGCCGCCGTGTCCTGCCTGGCGGAGCACGGCTGGGCGGGCTCCACGGTCGCCGTCGTCGCGGAGCGGGCCGGTGTCTCCCGGGGCGCGGCCCAGCACCATTTCCCCACCCGCGAGGACCTGTTCACCGCCGCCGTCGAATACGTCGCCGAGGAACGCTCGCAGGCGCTGCGCGACCTCTTCCCCGAACGGGCCGCGGGCGCCGTCGACCGCAAGGCCGTCGTCACCGCCGTCGTCGACCTCTACACGGGGCCGCTGTTCCGGGCCGCGCTGCACCTCTGGGTCGCCGCGTCCGACGAGGAACAGCTGCGGCCCCGCGTCACCGAGCTGGAGGCCAGGGTCGGCCGCGAATCCCACCGCATCGCCGTGGAACTCCTCGGCGTGGACGAATCCGTACCCGGTGTCCGCGAGACCGTCCAGGGGCTGCTGGACATGGCCCGTGGGCTGGGGCTCGCCACGCTGCTCAGCGACGACACGGCGCGGCGCGAGCGGGTCGTGATGCAGTGGGGCGCGCTGCTGGACCGCGCACTGGGGTGAACAGGGGCGCGGGGCCCGCCCGTTGGCGAGCCCCGCGCACCACATCCGTCAGGCGCCGTCGTAGCCGGCGATCTCCCGCGGGTCGCGCGCACCGGGGCCGACGTAGCGCGCCGACGGCCGTACGAGCCGCCCGGTGCGCTTCTGCTCCAGGATGTGCGCGCTCCAGCCCGCCGTGCGGGCGCAGGTGAACATCGACGTGAACATGTGCGCCGGGACCTCGGCGAAGTCCAGCACGATCGCCGCCCAGAACTCCACGTTCGTGGCCAGCACCCGGTCGGGGCGGCGGTTGTGCAGCTCGTCGAGCGCGGCCCGCTCCAGCGCCTCGGCCACCTCGAAACGGGGCGCGTCCAGCTCCTTGGCGGTCCGCCGCAGCACCCGCGCCCGGGGGTCCTCGGCACGGTAGACGCGGTGGCCGAAGCCCATCAGCCGCTCGCCGTTGTCCAGCGCCCTGCGCACAAAGCCCGCCGCGTCGCCGGTCCGCTCGATCTCCTCGATCATGCCGAGCACCCGCGACGGCGCGCCGCCGTGCAGCGGGCCCGACATCGCACCGACCGCCCCGGACAGCGCGGCGGCGGCATCGGCCCCGGTGGAGGCGATGACCCGGGCGGTGAACGTCGAGGCGTTCATGCCGTGCTCGGCCGCCGACGTCCAATAGGCGTCCACCGCCGCGACGTGCTTGGGGTCGGGCTCGCCGCGCCAGCGCCGCATGAAGCGCTCCACGACGGTCTCCGCCTTGTCGATCTCCCGCTGCGGCACCATCGGCAGGCCCTGCCCGCGCGCCGACTGCGCCACGTACGACAGGGCCATCACCGCGGCGCGCGCGAGGTTGTCGCGCGCCGTCCGCTCGTCGATGTCGAGCAGCGGCTTCAGGCCCCACACGGGCGCGAGCATGGCGAGCGCCGACTGCACATCGACCCGGATGTCACCGGAGTGCACGGGAATCGGGAACGGCTCGGCGGGTGGCAGCCCCGGGGTGAACGCCCCGTCCACCAGCAGGCCCCAGACCTTCTCGAACGTCACGTGCCCCACGAGGTCTTCGATGTCGACCCCGCGATAGCGCAGCGCACCACCCTCCTTGTCCGGTTCGGCGATCTCCGTCTCGAACGCGACGACTCCCTCAAGTCCGGGTACGAAGTCGGACATCAGGCGGCTCCTCAAGATGGGGACGGCAAACGGCCGTGGTGACCGGCTGCCGTGCGGTCGGATCTGTCTGCGGCGCCGGTGCGGTTACGCGGCTGCGCCTGGCAGCTCGCGGTCCGTACCGGTCACCCCGGGGATGCCCGGCGATGGCAAGGATGACGCGACGGTTCCGCCCGAGGGGGGACGGCCCATGGGCGCTGTGCGTGTCGTGCGGTGTCTTGGGTCGGCCGTGGGCCGACGCGTGGCTCTCCGGGGCCGCGACGCGTACCCGGCCCGGACACGATAGTGGTCGATGTCCGGAGTCCACAGTGTGCGGCCCCTCGATTTTGGCGGGTTCCCCACCTGCGGGGAAGCGTGACGTCCGGCACAGTGATCGATTCGCCGACGGGAGGGTTACGTCCCGGCGACGAGGGGCAGACTTTCCCCCTCGCGGCCTGCCGGTACGCGGACCCATACGGCAAGATGAGGGCCGTGCACCCCGCCGACGAGCCCTCTCCCGAAGACCGTTCCGCGTTCGATCCCTCGTCCATGCGCGCCCAGTACCGCGCCGACGGACTCACCGGACCCGACCTCGCGGCCGAGCCCCACGAGCAGTTCGCGCGCTGGTTCAAGGACGCGGCGGCGGCCGGACTGCACGAGCCGAACGCCATGGTCGTCTCGACCGCCGACGCGGCGGGCCGGCCCAGCTCACGGACCGTGCTGCTCAAGGCGTTCGACGACCGCGGCTTTGTGTTCTTCACCAACTACACCAGCCGCAAGGGCCGGGAACTCGGCGAGAACCCGCACATCTCGCTGCTCTTCCCCTGGCACCCGCTGGCCCGCCAGGTCATCGTCATCGGCACCGCCGCCCGCATCGGCAGGGACGAGACCGCCGCCTACTTCCGCTCCCGGCCGCACGGCTCACAACTCGGCGCCTGGGCCAGCGACCAGTCGTCGCCCGTCGCCTCGCGCGCCGAACTGGAGCGCGCCTACGAGGAGTTGGCGGCCCGTTACCCGGAGGGCGAGCAGGTGCCGGCGCCGCCGCACTGGGGCGGCTACCGCGTCACCGCCGAGACGGTGGAATTCTGGCAGGGCCGCGAGAACCGGCTGCACGACCGGCTGCGGTACGTGCGCACCGGCGGGACCTGGACCGTCGAGCGCCTGGCCCCCTGAAGGCGGGGCGCGGCCCGGGGGAGTGCCTGGGACGGTCCGCACACGCAGACGACCCGCGGGCTGCTTCCCCCGCGCCATGAGGCGCGAAGGACCGGTCGGACGAACCGGTAGCCCGCGGGTCGGGTGACTGCTGGGAATGGGCCGACTGCGCATCTGCAGTATGCGCGGTCCGGCGCTGCACTGGGTGAAGCGACGGGACCTAGCCCGCAGCCACCTCACGCGTCCGGTGCGAAATCATCTTCCGAACCACCTCCCTTCTCGTGTGCCCACCACCCTAGGAACACGCCCGCACCGCCACAACCGAATTTCCCACCGGCAACGATTTCCGCGAATCGGATGTGGGCTGGGTCACGTTCGAGTTGAATGAGCCGTGGTGCAGCACGTGCGACCGCGTTCGTAGGGGGTTCCATGACCGCTTCGTCCGCTTCCTCGGCGGAACACCGTTCCGGGACCGCGCCGGGCGGTCCGCCGGAAGGCGCCCCGCAGCTCCCGCCGTCCGGTACGGACCCCGGGAAACGGCTGTACGGCGACGACTCCGGGCTCCTCGCCGCGCTCCTGGAGGGCATGGACACCGCCCTGATCGCCCTCGGTGCCGACGGCACGGTCACCCACTGGAACCGCGAGGCCGAGAGCATCCTGGGCTGGACGGCGGCCGAAGCCGTCGGCCGCCGGGGGCTGACGGGCTGGGCGGTCCGCAAGGAGGACGCGGGCGAGGTCGAGTCCGGCCTCCTGGCGGCCCTGCGCGCCCCGGGCCGCCAGGTCCACGAATACGCCCTGCTGACCAAGGACGGGCACCGCGTCCTGGTCCGCACCCAGTCATCGGCGGTCCGCGGCCACGACGGCCGCGCCGTCGGCATCTACTGCGCGTTCAGCGAGGTCCGCACCCAGATCGACCTGGAACGCTCCATCGCCCTGAGTGAAGCGCTCTTCGACGACGCCTCCTGGGGCGTGGTCCTCGTCGACGCCGATCTGAGGCCCGCCGCCGTCAACGCCCGCGCCGCCCGCGCCCTGTGCACGGGCCGCACGGCGCTGCTGGGCCGGCCACTGGGCGAGCTGCTGTCGCAGGGCGTGGAGGAACTGGAGGGCGCGGTGCAGCACGTACTCGCCCAGGGCGCGCCGCCCGACCCCGCGGAACTGTGGGTGACGCTGCGCTCGGCGGAGGCCGAACGCCCGCGCAGGTGCTGGCGGAGCGGCTTCGTCCGGCTCGCGTCGCCGCTCAGCGAGGAACCGTCGCCGCTCGGCGTCGCCTGGCTCTTCCAGGACATCACCGACACCAAGCAGGCCGAACGGGACGGCGCCCTGCTCCGCTTCCGCTCGCAGCAACTGCACCGCGCGGGCCGGGCCGCCGCCGAATGCCCCGACCCGGTGGAGGCAGCCGCCGTCCACCTCGACTACGCCCTGGCCGGATTCGCCGACCACGGCCTGGTCGATCTGGCGCAGCCGGACGGGGCCGCCGCGGACGGCCCGCTGGACGCCGCCGACGCGGGCCCCGAGGAGAGCGCAGGCCGGACGGGCGGCCCGCCGCGGCTGGTGCGGGCCCTGGCGTCCCCGGCCGGATCGCCTGGCCCCTGCCTGGCGCTGCCGGGGCCAGGACTGCCCGTCGCGTACCCGCAGGGGCACCCCGCCGCCCAGGCGCACGAGCGGCGCGGCTCGGTCCGTACCAGCGCGGGACACGACGCGGACGACGGCTGGGCCGCGGACCGGAAATGGCCGGAAGGCTCGGTGCACGGGCTGTGCGTGGTGCTGCGCAGCCGGGGCCGCACCCTGGGTGTCGCGACGTTCCTGCGGACCCCCGCCCGCCGCCCCTTCGACCGTGCGGACGCCTCCTACGCCGAGGAGGTCGCCGCCCGGATCGCGGCGGCCCTGGATCTGGCGGGGGCGGGCTGAGGGGGCCGAGGCGGCCGTTTCTAGTGCCGGTAGTAGATCCGGTCCGCGTACTCGCGCATCACCCGGCCGTTCCACTCGTGCCCGCCGTCGACGTTCCCGGAGCGCAGCAGCGGCGGTTCGATGCCGCGTTCGGCCAGTTCGCCGGCCGCGGTCGCGACCACCGCCTGCATGATCGCGCTGGTGACGACCGTGGAGGCGGGCGCGAACGGCGCCTCGATGTCCGGCAGCGTCAACTCCGCGTCGCCGACCGGGATCCGGCTGTCCAGCACGATGTCGCAGTGGTCCTTGAGGTAACTGCCGGATACATGCCGTGACTTGGTGGTGTCCGCGTACGCGACCGAGGTCAGGCCGATGACCTTCAGGCCGAGGGCGCGCGCGTTGATCGCCATCTCGACGGGCAGCGAGTTGCGCCCGGACAGCGAGATGATCACGAGGACGTCGCCCGGCTCCACCGGGCTGGTGTCCAGGACGGCGCCCGCCAGGCCGTCCACCCGCTCCAGCGCGCTGCCGAGCGTCGCCGGGCGGACGTCCACGCCCACCACCCCGGGCACGGACAGCAGATTCATGACGGCGAGGCCGCCCGCGCGGTAGACGGTGTCCTGCGCGGGGAGCGAGGAGTGGCCGGCGCCGAAGGAGAAGATCCGGCCGCCCGCCTCGACGGTGTCGGCGATCAGTCGCCCGGCGGCCGTGATCGACGTACCCTCTTCGTCGCGCACCTGTCGCAACAGATCGATCGCGGCATCGAAGTACTGCCCGGCAAGCCGGTCACTCTCAGCCATTCCCGCGGGCCTCTCTCGTCGGATTTCGTCGAATTTCGCCGTATCGCGCCGAATTTCGTCGAAAAAGTCGATGGATTCTCGCCCGCGACACCCGAGGGGCACACGTGGCGCGGATCACGTTGCGGTCTGGACCAGTGCCCTGTCAATACGGGCGCGACGTCCGCGGACGGCCGGGACGGCACCGTTGTCGGTGGGATGCGTCAGAATTGAGTTCAGGGCCACCGCACGACACATCAAGGGGCACGCATGTCCGGACTGATCGACACCACGGAGATGTATCTCCGCACCATCCTCGAACTCGAAGAGGAAGGCGTGGTCCCGATGCGCGCCCGGATCGCGGAGCGACTCGAACAGAGCGGCCCGACGGTCAGCCAGACCGTGGCGCGCATGGAGCGGGACGGCCTGCTGTCCGTAGCGGGCGACCGGCATCTGGAGCTGACGGAAGAGGGCCGCATGCTGGCGACCCGGGTGATGCGCAAGCACCGCCTCGCCGAATGCCTGCTCGTCGATGTCATCGGGCTCGAATGGGAGCAGGTGCACGCCGAGGCGTGCCGCTGGGAGCACGTGATGAGCGAGGCGGTCGAGCGCCGCGTCGTGGAGCTGCTGCGGCATCCGACGGAGTCGCCGTACGGCAACCCCATTCCGGGGCTTGAGGAGCTGGGTGAGCAGTCGGAGGCGGATCCGTTCCTGGACGCCGGCATGGTCAGCCTGATGGACCTGGACGCCGGGCCCGACGGCAAGACGGTCGTGGTGCGCAGGATCGGCGAGCCCATCCAGGCGGACGCCCAGCTGATGTACACGCTGCGGCGGGCCGGGGTGCAGCCGGGCGCGGTGGTGAGCGTGACGGAGTCGCCGGCCGGAGTGCTGGTCGGCAGCAGCGGCGAGGCCGCCGAGCTGGACTCCGAGATCGCCGCGCACGTCTTCGTCGCCAAGCGCTGAGGCGGCCGGCCCCGGCCGGTCACCGTTGTTCACCTCGTTTTCCCACAAAATCCTTCCGCTTCCTCATCAGCCCGCTGAACTGCGCCGACGCGCCGTTCGGCGGGCTGTGTCGCAGGTGAACGGTGAACGAAATTGTGGGAATCCGAGCGGTGGCGTCAACGGCGTGCCAGTCTGACGCGACGCACCTCTGCGTCGGGGTACGGCCACTTCGGGTGGTGTCGGCGGCGTGCCGGGTGCGGACGGTGGTGTCAGGCACGGGCGCGCACCGGCGCCGGTGCGCGGGGTGTGGGACACCGGGACGTGAGGCGGGGCGGCAGAGCGGCCGGGCCCGTACGCGCGGGATGCGTACGGGGTGCGAAGGTCGCGCGCTTCGTTCTCCGGAGACGGGGAGGAGCGTGGATGCGGTCACCGGGTCCGCCGCGCGTGCGGGGTGCCGTGTCGCGTCGGGGATGTGCCGCGCCGGATCCGGAGGCCGGGGTGCGGTGTCCGGTGCCGGGGTGTGAACGGGGCCCCGGCGCTGCGAGCAGCCGAGGCCCCGCCTCCCCATGTTCCCCCGTCAAGACCCGGAGCCCCGAGCTCCCAGGGTCCTGCGGGACGGGCCCCCTTCCCGGTAGGGCCCGCCTCCCTGTAGCTGTCTCCCCTGGGCGGGCTCCGTCTACCCCTGAGCGCTGTCACCCGAACGAGGGGACTTGCGTACGAGACCGCCGTGTTCGAATAAGGGTTCGATAGTGTGGGGCTGCTCAACGGACGATTGGGGGTGCCAGGGCACATGGTGCGGCGCATCGATGTGACAGGGGCCGGCGGCGTGCAGCTCGCGGCCTGGGAGTTCACCGACCCGCCCAAGACCGGCGGCGGGCTGGAGGAGACCGAACAGCGGCCGGGCGTACTGCTGCTCCACGGCCTGATGGGCCGCGCGGCGCACTGGGCCGGCACCGCCCGCTGGCTGAGCGCGCGGCACCGCCCCGTCGGCCTCGATCAGCGCGGACACGGCCGCAGCGAGAAGCCGCCCGAGGGCCCCTTCGACCGCGCGGCCTACGTCGACGACGCGATAGCCGCCATCGAACAGCTCGGCCTCGCCCCCGTCACCCTCATCGGCCACGCCATGGGCGCCTTGACGGCGTGGCAGCTCGCGGCCCGCCGCCCCGACCTGGTCAGCGCCCTGGTCATCTGCGACATGCGGGCCTCCGCGCTCGGCGCTGCCTCGCAGCGCGAATGGACCGAGTGGTTCGGCACCTGGCCGCTCCCCTTCACCACCCTCGCGGACGTCCGCACCTGGTTCGGCGAGGAGGACCCGACGCTGGAGCGGCCCCGGCCGGCCCGCGGCGAGTTCTTCGCCGAGGTGATGGCCGAGAGCGCCGACGGCTGGCGCCCCGTCTTCTCCCGGCGGCAGATGCTCACCGTCCGCGAGAGCTGGGTGCACGACGCCCACTGGGAGGAGCTGGCGCACGTCAGCTGCCCCACCCTCGTCGTCCGTGGCTTGGACGGTGAGCTGGGCCGGGCCGAGGCGCAGGAGATGGTCCGGGTGCTGCCGCGCGGCGTCTACGCCGAAATACCCGACGCCGGGCACCTGTTGCCCTGGGAACAGCCCGAGGCGTGGCGCCGGGCCGTAGAACCGTTCCTGCACGCGGCCGTGCCGGGGTGAGGGGCGGCGGGAGTGCGGAAGTCCCCGCGTCCCGCCGCCGTTTCGAGCCAAGGGGGGCCCGGATTTCGGCCGACGTTACGATGCACTGCTCCGGTGCGCCGGTCACCCGCGGCGCGGTGTGACGCGCACTGCCGCGCCCTCACCGACCGACGTGGAAGGCCACCCGATGGACCCCTTGCTTCCGGACGACCCGCAATCCCTGGGGCCGTACCGCCTGTTGGGCCGCATCGGCGCGGGCGGCATGGGCCGGGTCTACCTGGCGCGGTCGGCCGGCGGACGCACCGTCGCGGTCAAGGTCGTACGGCCCGACCTGGCCCAGGACACCGCGTTCCGCGGGCGGTTCCGGCAGGAGGTCGAGATAGCCCGCGCGGTGTCGGGCCGCTACACGGCACCCGTCGTCGACGCCGACACCGAGGCGGCGCTGCCCTGGCTCGCCACCGCCTTCGTCCTGGGCCCCTCGCTCACCGAAGTCATCGATGAACACGGCGCGTTGCCCGAACACAGCGTCCGTGCCCTGGGCGCAGGGCTCGCCGCCGCGCTCACCGACATCCACACTGCCGGCCTCGTGCACCGCGACCTCAAGCCGTCCAACGTGCTGCTGGCGGCCGACGGCCCGCGGGTCATCGACTTCGGTATCGCGCGCGCCGTCGACGGCGACCGCATGACGCAGACCGGCGTGGTCGTCGGCTCGCCCGGCTACATACCGCCCGAGCAGGCCCTGGGGCAGCAGGTCGGCACGGCGGGCGACATCTTCGCCCTCGGCGCGGTGCTCGCCTACGCCGCCACCGGCCGCACCGCGTACGGCGACACGACCCCGGCGGCGGTGCTCTACCAAGTCGTGCACGGCGAGCCGGACCTCACCGGAGTGCCCGGCCACCTCATCGACCTCGTGACCGCCTGCCTGCACCGCGACCCCGCGCAGCGCCCCACCCCCGCGCAGGTGCGGGAGGCGCTGGCCCCCGACGGCACCGGCGCCGCCTTCGCCAACTGGCTGCCGGGCGCCGTCTCTTCGACCATCGCCACGCACGCCGCCCGCATCCTCGACCTGGAAACACCGGAGCACGGCACACCGGCACCGAGCCAGGGCGCCGCCCCGGCGGCACCGTCCGGATTCGGCTCTGCGCCGACGTATGTGTTCGGCGGGGGCGCGAGCGGGGGAACCGGATCGGGGGCGGCGCCGGGCACCGCCCCGGGCGCGTACGGGACCGCGGGCGGCGGGCACGGGCACGACGGCGGGCACGGCAGCGGCGCGCCGACCCCCGCCCTCCCCGCGTACGCGGCCACCGCCGTCGGCACCGGCAGCCCCACGGGCAACACCGCGGGCGGCGCCGCGCAGCCGTCCCGTCGGCGCTTCTTCGGGCTCGCCGCAGCCGCCGCTGCCGGAGTGGCCGTCGTCGGCGGTGGCGGCGTGTGGGCACTGACCGCGACGTCCGGCGACCCGGCCAAGGGGCCGGGCAGCGCCCCGGCGGGCGACGCGCAGGCGGAGAAGTTCACCACCCCGCCGCCCGGCACCGCACCCCAGGTGCTGTGGCACCGCACCGCAGAGACCGACAGCATCAGCAGCGACCTGCCGCTCCTCGCGCACAACGGTCTGCTGCTCATCAGCGGCGACCCGCTCGTCGCCCGCCGCGACACCGACGGCAAGGCCGTATGGACCCGCAAGGGCGTGGCCCCGGCCGGTGCCCCGCTCATCCTCGCCGACGGCAAACTCTTCCTCGTCAGCACGGAGTACGACGGCGACGTCATCGGCCTCGACCCCGGCACCGGCAAGGAGGCATGGCGGAGCCGGCTCGGCGGCGACCTGACCGTCCAGCGCATCCTCGCCGCCGACCAGCAGCGGATCTACGCCATCGCCCAGGTGCGCACCGATGACACCACCGTCCACCTCACCGCCATCGCCGCCATCAACATCCGCACCCTGAAGGTGGACTGGAAGAAGCCGCGGGACAAGGGCACCCAGGACTACGACCTCGAAGGCGTCGTGGCGGGCGGGCGGCTCGTCTACACCGACGGGCGCAAGAACGTGACGGTGCGGGACGCCGCCGACGGCCGGCAGTTGTGGACCAGGAAGATCGGCGACGACATCGCCTGGCGCCCCGCCGTACACGCCCAGCGGATCTTCCTCGGCGGCGAACGGCTGCGGGCCGTACACCTCGCCAACGGCAAGGACGACTGGTCACTCTCCTCGGCCGGGCGGCTCAGCTTCTACCAGCCGATGGTGGTCGACGGCGTGCTCTACGCCGGAGACCACAGCGGCGGGGTCTGGGCGGTGGACCCGGCGCGCGGCAGGAAGCTGTGGCTGTGCGAGGACGTCGGCGCGCGCCGCGCACCCACGGAGTTCGTGCGGGTCGGCGACACCCTCTACGGCGCTTCGTACGACGACGCCGGGGGGATCTTCGCGCTCAACCCCAAGACCGGCAAGGCGCGTTGGCACTACAACGACAGCGCCGGGAACATGGAGCAGTGGCACGTCGTCGCATCCGGCAGGCGCCTGCTCGCCACCCACGGGGACGAGATCTACGGGCTGCCCGCGGTGTGAGGGCGGGCGCGTCAGGGCTCGTTCAGGTAGGTGAGGACCGCGCGGACGCGGCGGTTGCTGTTGTCGTCGTCGGTGATGCCGAGCTTGCCGAACAGCGAGGTGGTGTACTTGCTGATGGCGCTTTCGCTGAGGAAGAGCCGCCGTCCGATGGCCTGGTTGGACAGCCCTTCGGCCATGAGGGCGAGCACGGAGTTCTCGCGTTCGGTGAGCTGCCCGAGCCGCCGGTTCGACGGTCCGCTGGAGAGAAGTTTGGCGATGACGGCCGGGTCCATGGCGGTCCCGCCACCGGCGACGCGTTCCAGCGCGTCGATGAACTGATCCGCGTGGAACACGCTCTCCTTGAGGAGATAGCCGATGCCGCCGGCGCCGTCGGCCAGCAGCTCGCGGGCGTAGAGCTGCTCGACGTGCTGAGAGAGGATCAGCACCGGCAGTCCCGGGAGTTGGCCGCGGGCGGCGAGCGCGGCGCGCAGGCCCTCGTCCGACTGGGTCGGCGGCATGCGGACGTCGACGAGGGACACGTCGGGCTGCCAGGTCAGCAGCGCGTCGAGCGTCTCGGGCCCGGTGGTCGCCGTCGCCACCACCTGGTGTCCGTACGCCTCGATGAGGCGGACCATTCCGTCCCGCAGGAGGTAGAGGTCTTCGGCTACAACGATGCGCATGGCACCACCATCTTCACGTGAGTCGGCCCGCCTGCCGGGCTGGTGATCTCCAGGGTGCCGTCGAAGACCGCGAGACGGCGACGCAGCCCCGCAAGCCCGCCATCGGCCCGTATGCGGGCCCCGCCCCGGCCGTCGTCCTCGACGTCGACGACGATGCCGGTGCCGCCCCGGGAGATGGCGATCCCCGCCCGGGTCGCCTGCGCGTGCTTGACCGCGTTGGTCACCAGCTCCGCGACGCCGAAGTACACGGCGGACTCGATCGGCGGGTCCACCCGCAGCTGAACGTCGGCGCTGACGGTCACTTCGAGCGGGCTGTCCAGGGCGAAGGCGCGCACGGCGTCGATGAGTCCGCGCTCGTTCAGCACCGGGGGGTTGATGCCCTTGACCAGTTCGCGCAGCTCGGTCAGTGACGTGGCGGCGCCCGCCCGCGCTTCCCGCATCAGCGCCCTGGCCTGGTCGGGGTCGGTTTCCAGCAGCTTCTCAGCGGTCGCCAAGGAGAGCCCGAGCGCGACCAGGCGGGCCTGCGCTCCGTCGTGCAGATCCCGCTCGATCCGGCGGATCTCGGCGGCCTGCGCGATCGTCGTGTCCGCGCGCTGGGCCGTCAGTTCGTCCACCCGGTCCGCCAGCGTCATCGCGGAGGACGCGCCCAGGAAGCGGACGGCCACCGGCCCGGCGGACCGCCAGGCGTACGGGGCGCAGCCGAAGGACACGGCCAGGGCGAGCGCCCCGGCAAGGCGCAGGGAGAGCGTCGGCTGGGCGAACCCGATGACCGCCGCCACGACCCCGGCCGGCGGGACGGACGCGAGCACCCCCACGGTGACCGGCGCGATCCCCGTGAACCGCAGATCACGCCAGGTCGCGGGGTCGCTCCAGCGGAGTCGCCACTGCTGCTCCCGGTGGGCGTCCCGGCTGCTGCGCGAGTAGGAGAAACCGTTCCACCAGTACCCGGTGGACATCCGCACCACCGGCGGAGCCTGCCGGTAACCGGCGGGAATGACGGTGCCCTGCCACTTCGCGACGAGGGAACGGAACACCCGGCAGACCACACGGGACAGGGCGAACGTGCCCAGAGCCGCCCACACGAACGTCGGTATGCACAACCACGGGTTTCCCAGCCACCGGACCGGCAGCGCCACGGCGGCGACCCACACGGCCGGGATCAGCAAGCTGACGACCGCCACCACGCACCCGCGCACGAATCCCACGCAGGCATCCGCGACCCACGACCTCACCTGTCGCATGAGCCTTCCTTCTCCTTCATCACTCCGGCCCCTTGGCGCCCGTGCCTCCCACGGTGCGCCGGTACGGCCGGTCTTGCCGGTACGCCGGTCCGGCCGGTCCTGCCGGTACGGCTCGGTGAAGCCACTCTGCACCGCGCCGAGCCCGCCACCCCACGGATCGGCTCAGCAGTGGGTCTGGCCCCACCACCCCGTACGTCCACGCCCATACCGGGCCGTCCACGGGATTCCTAACGTCGATGCCACACCGGAGATCACCAGGACGAGCCGGACACCACCAGGGACGAGAGACAGCGACATGGAAACCGTCAGCCACACCATGACCGGGACCGACCACCTCAGCCTCAGCCGGCCGGGCACCCAACGGGCCTTCGGCAAGGCGAAGATGCTCATCGCGGTCTACGGCGCGCTCAGCACCGCGGTCCTCATCACCGTCGCCGTCCTCGCGCTCACCGGGCACCCGGTGACCTCGTTCCTCTGGGGCCGGTCCGCCGGAGTGCTCGCCAGCGCCGCGGTGACCTACTGGCTGACCGTCCTCGCCGCACGGGGAGCGCGCTGGGCCCACCAGCGGGTGCGCATCATCTCGGTCGTCATGCCGCTCGCGATCGTTGCCGTGGACCTGATCCCCGGTATCTGCCCGGCGTGGTTCGCCGCGGCGCAGGCCGCCTGCGCCCTCCCCCTCGTGGCAGCCGCCTTCCTCGTCAACGGATCCATACTGCGCGCCGCCTTCGCCACGTCACGCTGACTCCTCGGTTCGTCGGGACCGGACGAGGGACCGCTCCTCGCGCCGTCGGCCGCCGCTACCCCAACGTCCGGGTGAAGTCGCCGCGTTGGACCCGGGCCGTGAGGGAATCCTCCGTGGGCGCGGCGGCGAGCAGCGAGCCGTAGCCGGTGGCGGCCCAGAGGCTGCGGTCGGCGGGGGCCTCGAAGTACGGGACGGGACGGCCGTCGGCGTGGTCCGTGAGGACCTCCGGGGCGCGGCGGGCCCGTACGGCGCGTATGCAGCCCTCGCAGGCGGCCACCCGCAGCTGTTCGCGGCGGCCGAGCGGGCGCCAGGGTATGCGGCGGGCGGCCGGGCCGTGCAGCGGGTGGAAGAAGCACAGCGGCAGCGGGTCCTGGTCGTGCGCGAGCGCCGCCCGGCCCTCGGCTATCAGCGCGAACACCCCGGCCAGGTCCGGCACGCCCCGCGCGCGGTCCAGCACCGTGCCGGCCGCCGCATAGGCGTCGAGGGCGCGCTCGATAGCCGCAGGCTCGCCCCGGGCGGCGCGCGCCTCCTCACCGAGCCGCAGCACTTCTTCGGCGGCGCGTTCCCGCAGTCCGGACTCGTCGGCACGGCGGGCCGCGGCGAACACCGAGCGCGGCAGCGCGAACGGCGTGGACAGATCCCGCAGCCGGGAACGGCGCCGCAGCAGCAGCCCGGCCGCGGCGATCAGCAGCAGCGGCCCGGCCACCAGGGTGAGTATCCGCGTGACGGGCGAACCGGAGGAATGGGCACCCGCGCCCTCCTTGCCGTCGGCAGGCGCGCCGGGGGAGTGGAGATCGGCGATGGCCTTCTCGTACTCCTTCTCGCCGTCGCCCGCCTCGATGATGTCGATCGCGCGCTCGATCCGGCGGGTCGTACCCGCGTGGTCCATGTCGTCCTGATGGAAGACCGCGGCGGCGGCCCGCTCGGCCTGATGCGCGCCGCTCGGCCACTCCTTGGCGGCGATGTCGTCGTGCAACTTGCCGAGAGTGATGATGATGGCCGGGTCGTTGCCCATCCGGTCGTGGACCACGTCGGCAAGCTGCCCGGGGTCGCCGCCCCAGCTGTCCCCCTCGACCAGCGGCACCAGCACGACGCGGATCGGCAGCCGCGTGCCGTGGATCCGGGCGGCCAGCTTCTTCTGCTCGGCCGTGCCGACCGCCGACGCCAGTGACGGATCGACGTAGATGGGGGAGGTCCGCAGCGCCTCGGCGATCTTCTGCCCCGGGCTCTCGGCGGCTGCCCCCGGGGCCGCCGCGCACCAGACGAGGGACGCCGACGCGACGGCGAGCGCGGCGGCGGTACGCAGCGGACGGCGCACGGCGGGCCGCACGCGGTGCGGGGCCGCGGGCCGCGCGGGGTGGTGGCGGGGGTCAGTGAACACCGAAGTACTCCCGTACATCGCGGGTGAGTTGATCGATTCCTGCGCCGTCGGCGAGCGCGGCCAGCGGCCCGGGAACGGCGGAATACGGGACACGGCCGTCCCGGCCCGCGTCCGGCGTGGGGCCCAGCCGCAGCACCTTCCCCGGGACGCCGCGGCACGCCGCGCACACCGGCAGCGAGCGGGCCCGGCCGCTGCCCGGCGGGCGTATCCGGCGGGTGCCGTGCGCGACGCCGTGCAGCGGGTTGCGGTGGCACAGCTGCTGCGGGGCGGCCGGACCCGCGACGGCCGCCCGGCCCGCCAGGGCCAGTGCGATGGCGCAGGCGAGGGAGGCCGGTGGGGCATCCGCGTCGATCCGGCCGTCGCTGTCGCCGTCGATCAGCAGGGCCGCGGCGTCCAGGCACTCCCACGCCTGGCGCCGGGACTGCTCGGGCAGCTCGGACGCGGTCTCCAGCGCGGCGGTGAGCGCGTCGACCTCCTGCCTGGCGGTGCGCCGCAGCCACGCCGTCGAAGGCTCGTCGGGCGCATCGGGCGGCGTTGGTGTGCCGGGTGCCGCGGCGGAACCCGCGCGCCGTCCGACGCGGCGGACGAGGACGCCGCCCACCGCCCGACCCAGCGCCACCAGTCCGAGCACCGCGACCGCGAGGAGTGCGCCGATCAGCAGCCCGGGTCCGAAGTCCGTGGTGAACAGGCCGGGCAGCGCCTGCTCGTCGACCGGGTCATCGGCGGGCTCCGGCGCATACGGCACGCTGCCCGCCTCGGCGGGCGGGGACTTGGCGACGTAGCCGAGCAGCTTGTCGAGCCGGGAGCCCAGGGCGTGGTCTTCGGACGAGGTGACGGAGAGGTACTCCGGGCGGTTGTCGAGGTACGGGGTGCTGACCGGTGCGCCGTAGTTGACGACGTCGATGGAGCCGGACAGCGGGTCGGCGACGACGAGCACGGCGTCCCGGCGCAGCCGGTCGTGCAGCGACTTGGCGAACAGCTCGGCGTCGCCGCCCGATTCGTCATCGGACAGGCTCGGGACCGCCGCGATCAGCACCGGGACGTGCAGCGCGGCGAGATGCTTCCGCAGCCGGGCGCGCTCGGCGGTGCCGAGCACCGGTTCGCTCTCCGGATCGGTGTAGAGCGGGTCGCGGCGCAGCCCGGCGGCCACCCGGTCGGCGCGGGCCCTCATGTCGGCGGCGGTGGGGTGGGAACCGTCCCCGGACGTGCGCTCGTCGAAGACCTGCGATGCGGTGAAGGCGAGTGCGCCGGAGAGGGCGAGCGCCGCCAGCAGGAGTCCGGCGGTCGAGGCGCGGACTCGTCTGGTGGTCCGGCCGCGGTCAGGCTGCGTGGCGGGCGCCGGCCCGCGGCCCGGTTTGCCGCCCGCGGCGCCCGGTTTGCCGCCTGTGGCGCCCGGTTTGCGCAGGGTGACACCGGACGCGGCAGGTCCCCGCCCGCCGCGCGCCGCCGGGATCCGCTCCGCATCGGCGGGCGTGTGGCGCAGCCGCCTCCTGCGGCGGACGTACGCCGCCACCAGCAGGGCGGAGAGCGGGATTCCGGTGATCGCGATACCCGAGACGAAGCTCTGGTTCCTGCGGTCGGTGAGGCCGATGTGCAGCTTCGGCGGCTCGGACGAGTCGTCGCCGCCGTACTCGGCGCGGGCGGCCACGTACCGCTCGTGTGCCTTCCCGGAGGCGAGCACGTCGACGAAGTAGTGGAAGGACTCGCGTGGCGTGGCGTCGTACGACAGGCCGTAGAGCGTCGCGCGGGCGGCGTCCTCGGCGCCGGGCAGATCGACGCCGTACGTCTGCACCTGCGGCATCCCGGGGCCGCTCACCACCACATACAGGCCCGCGCGGCCCAGCCGGTCGTGCACCCCGGCGATGAACCCGGCGCCGTCGACGCTCAGCGCCGCGTCGGGCATCACCATGACGTACACGGGGACGCCCAGACGCTTGGCCTGCGCGGCGAAATCAGGGGCGGTCGAGCGGGGGACCTCGCGGGGCATCTGGTCGCTGATGTAGACCGGGTTCTTCCGCAACTGCCCGGCGACGTACGCGGTCCTGCCGGGCGGCGCGTCAGCGGAGGGTGTGACGGCCGCCGAGGCCCGCGCCTGAGCCCCGGCGGCAGGACCCGCGGCCTGGGCCGCACCGCAGGCCAGCAGCACCGCCAGCCAGCCCATGACCAGCACACCCGCACATCGCCGCACGGCCCCCACCACCCCTCGTTCGGACACACAAGACGCTACCGCCCGCGTCCGACACCCGCCCGAGCCTGTGGATAACTTCCCGGCAACGCCCCCCGCCAGGCCCGCAACACCCCGCCGCCAGGCCGGATGCGCCCGGCCGCCCGGCCGGAACGGCTCAGCCCTTGCTGACCGCGGCCAGGATCTCCGGCAGTCGCTTGACCACCCGGGGAGCCGCCACCCGCAGCCCCAACTGCGCGGCCCCCACGCCGTAGAGCGCACCGATCGGCAGCAGCACCCACAACAGGTCGTGCTTCCCCGAGACGTGCAGCCAGATGGTCAGTGCCAGCAGCGGCAGGCTCAGGACCGCGCCCACCAGCACGCCGCCGAACAGGCTGAACCACGCGATGGACGCCTGCCCCGGCGCGACGCTCTTGTTGCCCTCGGACGGAATGGAGTACGGGAACAGCGCCGATGAGAGCGCGCCCGTCGCCACCAGCGCGCCCAGCAGGGCCAGCGACAGACCGTAGACCTCCAGGAACGAGGACCAGTCGTCGAGGAACGCCGCGGTGCCGATCACGACCAGCGTCACGTACGGGATCGCCACCAGGCTCAACGCCAGGGCGCGCGCCCGCAGTTCCAGATAGGCGTCCCGTGGCGTCGCGATGGCCGACGCGACCATCCAGAACGCCGAGGTGTCCTGCCCGAACTGGTTGTACATCTGCATGCCGAGCAGCGCGGGCGCCGAGAACGCGGTGTAGATCGAGCCGTTCCCCTGCACCGAATACACCACGGGCAACAGCAGACCCACGCCGATCGATGTCGCCCAGGACATCTTCGACTTGGGATCGCGCCACGCGTAGCGCAGCGTCCGCAGCATGACCGTGCCCGTACGGCCGCCCGGGAGCAGCCGGGCAGGTCCGCGCACCTTGCCGTCCGAAGCCCGCCCGCTGTCCTTCTCCACGGCCTGGAGGGTCGACGAATCGGGGGACGTCATCAGGGTGGTCAGGGTCCGCTGCCACCACCACAGGAGCAGCACCAGCGCCAGCACCGTCAGCGCGAGCCCCGCCGCCGCCCGGCCGTACGCCCCGTGCCCGGCGTCCTCGACGGCGCTCACCGCCGCGGCCGGCGGCACCCAGCGCAGCACGTCGCCCAGCGGCTCCAGTACGGACAGCCCGTCCGGGCTCCCCAGCTTCTGGGCGGCGATGTTGACACCCTGGCCGCCGATCGCGATGAACAGGCCGCTCAGCACGGCGAGATCGCGGCCCCTGCGGCTGGTCAGCAGCCGCACCGATGCCGTCGCGACGGCCCGCGCCAGCGCGACGCACACCAGCACCACCAGGACCACGGCGAGCACCGCGACGACCGCGGCGACCGTGCCGTCGGCCACCGCCACGGCCGCACCCGCCGCCAGCGCGAGGGTGACGAACGGGCCGATGCCGACCAGCGAAGCCGTCAGCAGCGAGACGATCAGCGGCCGGGGCCGCAGCGGCAGCATCACCAGCCGCGTCGGGTCCAGCGTCTCGTCACCGGAAGGGAAGAACAGCGGCATGGCCGCCCACCCCAGGGTGAGGATCCCGGTGAGCAGCACGGCCAGCGCGCCGACGTGCGCATTGCCGCGCAGCGCGACCAGCCCCACCACCACGGCCGCCGCGAACAGCAGGCCGACCACGATGGACGCGATGTAGGCGGCGGTACGGCCGGGCGACTGCCGCAGGCCGTTGCGCAGCAGGGACAGCTTCAGCCGGACGAACAGCGGCGTGAGCGCCGGTCCTCCGGTCAGGGATTCGGTGCTCATCGGGCGCCGCCACCCAGCCAGTCGAGGTTCTGCCCGGCACGCCTGCGGCCGGCGCCGACCAGTTCGAGGAACGCCTCCTGGAGCGAGGGGGCTTCGCCGCGCACCTCGGCGAGCGTGCCCTGTGCCCGGATGCGTCCGGCGGCGATCACCGCCACCCAGTCGCACAGCGACTCGACCAGCTCCATCACATGGCTGGAGAAGATCACCGTCGCCCCGGAGGCGGTGTAGCGCTCCAGGACGCCGCGGATGGTCTGCGCCGACACCGGGTCGACACCCTCGAACGGCTCGTCGAGGAAGAGGATTTCGGGGTTGTGCAGCAGCGCGGCGGCCAGCCCGATCTTCTTGCGCATACCGGTCGAGTAGTCGACGACCAGCTTGTTCTGCGAGCCGGAGAGATCGAGTACGTCAAGGAGCTGGGTCGCACGCTTGTCGACCTCGTCGCCGGGCAGCCCCCGCAACCGCCCGATGTAGCCGAGGAGTTCGCGTCCCGACAGCCGCTCGAAGAGCCGCAGCCCCTCGGGCAGCACCCCGATCCGTGACTTGACCGCCACCGGGTCCTGCCAGACGTCGTGCCCGCCGATCTCGACCTGCCCGGAATCCGGTCGCAGCAGCCCCGTCACCATCGACAACGTCGTGGTCTTGCCCGCGCCGTTGGGCCCGACGAGCCCGATGAAGCGCCCGGCCGGCAGCGTCAGATCGATGCCGGCGACGGCGACCTGGGTGCCGAACCGCTTCGTGAGTCCCTGGATCCGTACGGCGGGCGGCGCGGTCGTGCCGCCACCGGGCCGCTCCGCCGCGCCACTTGGCGCCGCGCCGGCCCGTCCCCCCTCGTCCTCGGCCCGCCCCGTGTTCTGCTCCGGCTGGTTCGTCACCGGCCCCGCCCTTCGACGTCCCCGCAGGGGCCGTACGTGCCCCCGTCGGCGTCCCACGATACGGGCGGGCCGGTGCGCGGGCCGGGGAGTCTGCGCCCGCAGCTACAGGTGGAAGGGGGCGCTATCAGGGGCTCAGCGGGCCCGGCCGGCCGACCCGTCGCGCGAGCACGCGTAGGCGAGCTGGCTGATCAGCTCCTCGGCGTCCGGCAGCCAGCGGTTGGCCGATGTGGGGCGCCGCGCCCACTGGACCGCGCCGTGCGCCCCGATACGGGTCGGCGGCGCCGCGATGTACTCGCCCTCGCCGCGGCAGATCAGATCCAGCGTGGCCGGCTGCCGGCCCAGGCCACGGATCAGCGAGTGCACCTTCGCGCCGGCGCCGGGAAGGACGAGGAAGAGCATCCGGCGCCCCGGGGTGCGGGTCACCGGGCCCAGCGGCACGTCCATCCGTTCCATCCGGGCCAGCGCCAGGCAGCCCGCGGTCTCCGGCACGTCGAGCGCCTCGAACGAACGGCCCGTCGGCAGCAGGATCGACGCCCGCGGCTCCTTCGCCCACATCCGGCGGACGGCGGGGCCGCTGCCGCTGGCCTGGCCGGCCCAGTCGGCGGCGACGGGGTGCGCGCCGGGCGCCGCGCAGTCGGCGGCCCCGCACGAGCACCGCAGCGACCGGCCGTTGTCCTCCAGCCAGGCACCGGCGAACACGTCCCAATGCCGGTCCTCCGCGTACCGCGCCGCGATGTCGGGCAGCTGCTCGCCGCGCTGCGTCGGGATCTGTACGGCTTCGGTGACTCCGATGGTCTTGTTCACACCGGGGTCAACTCTCCTTGACGTCAAGGGTTACGGCGAAACGTGCCCCTCCCGGCGCATCGTCTGTGCACGTGGGGCGCATGGGAGCACCGGTGGGGGCGCGTATGCGGGAGTGACACCGGAAGCGGGTAGCCACCCGCGTGCCGGGCGGAGGGGCCGCCCGGCGGCAGCCGCGCCGTGCACCAGGGCCGCACCCCGGGCGCCGCGGCGGCGTCGAAATACCGCAACACCGCGCGCCACCACCTCTTTTCACCGTTCACCACCGCGGCAGGTACGCGAGCCGGCACCGAGTGAGCACCTCGCCCGGGGTGCGGCAGGGGCAGGGGAGCCCCGTACATCCCGGGCATCGCTCGCATCACACTTATCGCTCGTATCCGGTGTGTCTCGGATATCCGGGATATCTGTGGGGAATTGATCGGGGTCAATGGCGTTCGACGGTGAACGCGCAGCAGCAACAGGGGGTACAGCATGGCCGCAAGGCCACTCGTCGCGCGGCAGCCCAATGAGAGGCTGCAGGCGCTCATCCAGGAAGCCGCCTGCTCCAACGCCGGGCTCGCCCGCCGCGTCAACATGTGCGGCGCCGAACACGGCCTCGACCTGAGGTACGACAAGACCTCGGTGGCCCGTTGGCTGCGCGGACAGCAGCCGCGCGGCCGGGCCCCGGCCATCATCGCCGAGTCGCTGGGCCGCAAGCTCGGCCGCACGGTCACCATCGACGAGATCGGGATGGCGGACGGCAAGAACCTGGCGTCCGGTGTGGGGCTCCAGTTCTCGCCGACCGTGGTCGGCGCGATCGAGCAGGTCTGCGAACTGTGGCGCAGCGACGTCGGCCGCCGCGACTTCCTCAGCGGCTCGACGGTCGCGGCGTCCGCGCTCGTGGAACCCAGCCGTGACTGGCTGATCAGCGGTGCGGACGCCCAGGTCGCCCGCAGCGCGGGGGCACGGGTCGGGCTCGCCGACGTCGAAGCGGTACGCGCCATGACCACGGCGCTCGGCGAACTCGACCACCAATTCGGCAGCGGACACGTCCGGCCGGTCGTCGTCCACTACCTCAACAGCGTGGTGTCGGGACTGCTCGCCGGTTCGTACCGGGAATCCGTCGGACGCGAACTGTTCGCCGCCGTCGCGCGGTTGACGGAACTGGCCGGCTACATGGCCGTCGACACCGGCCAGGCCGGGCTCGCCCAGCGCTACTACATCCAGGCGCTGCGCCTGGCGCAGGCGGCGGGTGACCGCGGCTACGGCGGCTATGTGCTGGCCGCGAGCATGAGCCACCTCGCCGCGTCACTGGGCAACCCGCGGGAGATCTCCCAGCTCGCGCGGGCCGCTCAGGAAGGGGCGCGCGGGCAGGTCACGCCGCGTGCCGAGGCGATGTTCTGCGCCGCGGAGGCGCGCGGGCACGCGCTGATGGGGGACGGCCGCGCCTTCCAGGCGGTCGCCGCGCACGCGCTGACCGCGATGGAATGCGCCGAAGGGAAACCCGACTCGGGGGACGATCCGGACTGGATCCGGCATTTCACCCCGGCGTATCTGGCCGATGAACTCGCCCACTGCCACCGCGACCTGGGCCAGGCCGCCGCGGCCGGCGCCCGCGCGCAGGAAGCGCTGGACGGGCATCCGCCGGGCCGGGCCCGCCGCCGCGCCATCGGACTCGTCCTGCTGGCCGGCTCCCAGGTGCAGCAGCGCGAGGTCGAGCTGGCCTGCCAAACGGCCACCCGGGCCGTCGAGTTGCTCGGCGGGCTGCGCTCGCACCGCGGCACGGAGTACCTCGACGAGTTCCAGCAGCGGCTCGAACCGTACCGGGACGAGCCGGTGGTGAGGGAATTCGGCGCCCGGCTGGAGCTGCGCGCGGTGGCATGACGCGGGGCGGGCCGGGGCCGGGCGGTACCGGCCGGGGGCCCGGCCGCCCGTTCCCACCACGCGAGCCGGACCCGCGCCGCCCCGGGCGGGCGGGGTGGTGACCAGGGGACGTGGTCGAACGTTGCTGCGACCCGGTAGCGTGAGCCGACGATTCCGTAGGTCAGCAGAGGGTAGGAGTCCCGGTGACGCAGAGCGGACAGGGTCACGACCCGCAGGATTCTGCGGCCGGTCCCGCGCGAGAGGGTGTGGTGCTGCCCGCCAACGGTGAGCCGTGGGTGCCGTCCCCGCAGGCCGCACCGCCGGCCGGCCAGCCCTGGGGCCAGCCTTGGGGCCCCGACCAGCAGGCCCCCCAGCAGCCGTACGGCCAGGGGCAGGCCCAGGATCACGGCCAGTCCCAGGGATACGGCCAGGACTACGGCCGGGCGCCGCAGCCGCAGCAGCCGTACCAGCAGCCCCAGCAGGGCATGACCTTCCCGTCGTTGCAGGCGGAGCCGCAGCAGGGCATGGCCTTCCCCTCGTTGCAGGCGGACCCGCCGGCGCCGCCCCTGCCACCCGCCATGCCGCCGCAGGCCCCGATGCAGCCCCAGGCGTCCGGGACGCAGATACCCCCGCAGACCGCCGCCCCGATGCCGCCCGCCGCGGGCGACGCCGAGGCGACCGCCCTGATACCCCCCTTCGGGACGCAGGGGATGCCCGCGCAGGGCGGCCCCGGCGCGGCCCCGTCCGGTGCGCTGCCGCCCGAGGGGCAGTCATTCGGCGGACAGCAGAGTTTCGGCGGGCAGCAGGGTTACGGACAGCAGCCGCCGCAGCCGTACGGGCAGCAGCCGTACGCCCCGCAACAGCCGTACGGGCAGCCGCAACAGCATCAACAGCCGCACGCGGCGCAGCAGTCGCCGTCGGGCCAGTTGGAGAAGGCCGCCCCGCAGCCCGCCGCCCCGATGCCGCCCGCCGCGGGCGACGCCGATGCGACCGCCCTCATCCCGCCCGTCGGCGCGCACGGCGGCCCGCCCGGCGCCGCGCCGCTGCCGCCCGAGAACTCCGCGCGGCCCGAAACCCCCGGCGAATCCACGCAGATGCTGCGGAGCGTCAAGCCGCCCAAGAACCGCGTGACGGGCCAGGGGCAGCAGCCCCCGCAGCCGCCGGCCGGTGCGTCGGACGGCTCCGAGGCGACGCAGCTGATCCCGCCGGTCGGCCCCGGCGCCCCGCCGCCCGCCGCGCCCTTCGGCGCACCCCCCGGAGCCCCGTCCGACCGCCCGACTCCCGCCGAGTTCGACGGGCTCTTCCGCACGGATTCCGGCACCGCGGGCCGTCCGGGTGACGTACCGGACGCCACCGCCCAGCTGCCGCGCTTCGACGACCAGGCCCCGCCGCCGTACGGCCGGCCAGGCCCCGGGCAGCAGGGATACGCGCCGCAGAACTTCCCCCCGCAGGGCGGCGGTTACGAGCCGCAGCCCTCGTATGACGACGACGGGTCGGGCGGGCGGCGCAAGCGGCTGGCGCCGGTCGCGATCGTGGGCATCATCGTCGTCGTGCTGGCGGGCGCCGGGCTCGGCGTCGGCTGGGCGCTCAGCGGCGGCGACAGCGCCGAGGCCGCGAAGAAGAAGGACACCGGCGGCTCGTCCGAGCAGGCGCCCAAGGAGAAGCCGGAGCCGAAGCCGACCGTCGACCCGGCGCAGGAACAGGCCAAGAAGCTCGACGCGCTGCTCGGCGACAGCAACAACAGCCGCTCCGCCGTGGTCAACGCGGTCCAGAGCATCCGCGGCTGCGACAAGCTCGGCGAGTCGGCCAAGGCCCTGAAGTCCGCGGCGGCCCAGCGCAACGACCTGGTCAGCCGGCTCCAGCAGCTGCCCGTCGACAAGATCCCGCAGCACGCGGAGCTGACCGCGGCGCTGACCTCCGCGTGGAAGTCGTCCGCCGCCGCCGACAACCACTACGCGGCCTGGGCCGGTCAGGTCGGCGGCAAGAAGGGCTGCCACAAGGGCCACGCCCGTAACACCAAGCAGACCGCGCAGGCCACCGTGGCCAGCGGCACCGCGACCAAGTCCAAGGAGCAGGCGGCCAAGATCTGGAACCCGATCGCGCAGAAGTACGGGCTGACGGCGCGCAAGCCCGGCGATCTCTGATCCGGCGGCAGGAGGCGCCGCCCGCCCGCTGCCTCAGAGGTCGGTGCGGCGCCGCTCCAGCGTCCTGGTGACGTTCACGAACCCGTCGGACGCGGCGAGCACCTGCCCGTCCGCCACGGTCTGGTACGTCACCATGCCGTTCACGATGCGCGGGAAGTCCTGGACGGCGAGCATGTCGTCGGACTTCCAGCGCAGCTTCGGGGTCAGCCCGCCGGTGTCGATGGCATGGTCGCCGCGGTCCAGCAGCTTCTGGAGCGCGGGCGAGGTGATCTCCTCGATGCCCTTCGCGTCCAGCTGCTCCACCAGGGAGCGCAGCACGGTGTAGGCGATCCAGGTCGTCTGGACACCCTGGTCGGCCGGGTCGATGCGGTTGTCGCCGAAGGCGTGGTCGTTGATGACCTTGCGCATCGGATTCCAGCGCGGGTCACTGGCGACCGGGTACCAGCCGGTCAGGTACGCGCCCTCCAACGGCCCCGACCTGCCGCCCGTACGGTTCACCAGCGACTGCCCGACGCTGCCCAGCACGGAGGCGACGTGCACCTGGGGGCGCTCCTCCTGGAGCCGCCTGAAGGAGTCGAAGAAGGCGTCGGTGTGGTCGCCGAGCGAGGCCGTCACGCAGGAGCCGGGCGCTTCGCCGCCGTTCCGCGCGGTGCCGTACACGGCCGGGTCGGCGCCGACGTCGTCCAGTGCCCGCCGCACCTCGGTGGCGAAGTCCGTGCCGTCCTCGGGCGCCCGTATGTCGGTGACCGGGGCGCGGTGGCCCTGCTGGAGGCCGGAGTTGAGGAGCGAGGGCATCTGGTCGCCCTGGATGGTGTCGGGCCGCACCAGGGCGACGCGTGCGCAGTTGCTCGCCAACTGGCGGCCGTTCCCGGCGAGCAGCGACGCCTGGCCGCCGTTGACGGGATAGGACAGCGGGCTCTCGAACTCCTCGTCCGACGCGCCGTAGCCGCCGATGAACGGGATGCCCTTGACCTCCAGGGGCGAGATGAAGGAACGGCCGAACTGGCTGTAGGAACCCACGACGGCGACCGCGCCCCGGTCGACCGCGCGCTGCGCACACCGGGTGGCGCCCGCCGAGTCGTTGCCGTCGTTGCAGGTGAGCACCTTCAGCGGGTGGCCGGCGATGCCGCCGTCGGCGTTGACCCAGCGCGCATACGTCTGCGCCATGGCCGGCATGCCGGGCATGTTGGTGGTGTCGGTGCCCTCGGGAGCCCAGGTCATCACCGTGACCGGCTCCTTCTCCCCGGACGCCCCCGAAGCGCCGGGGAGGGAGCCGCAGCCCGAGAGCAGCGACGCGATGACCGCCGTGCACGCCACCATCGAGGCGCGGGCCGTGGTGGAGGTGTGCGGGGAGGGGCGGGGGGAAGGGCGTCGCCGTCCGGTCATGTAGCGGGAGCCTTCCGGCCCGCCCGGAACGCCTGAGTGACGTCAGGTCAACGGATGGTGACGTCGAGGTGAACTCCGGGGGGATGCGCATGATCCACTACGCGGAACGTACGATCGAATACTGTGCAAGGTTCGGAGAAGTCTTCCCGTCGCGGCCGTCGCTCGACCACCATGGGCGCCATGCCACTCAACGACATGCCGTGGTGGCGCTGGCGCAGCAATGTGCGCTCCGCGCTGCACATGCTCTCCGACCCCGTTTTCCAGCGCGAGACCTGGCTGGCGGGCCGCCCGGGGTACGGAGACGTCACCGACGCCGTCTACCGGCTCGTCGAGGACACCTGGCTGGACAACTGGTCGGCGGACAAATACGTCGGCACGATCTTCCGGGACACCCAGGAAGCGGCCCTGGTGGACGTCGCCGTGCTGCGGGTGCTGCGGATCATGCACCAGGTGGGGCCGGACGCGCCGGTCACCGCGTACGTCGAGCATCACGCCTGGCCCGAGGCGGTACGCGCGGCCCGTGAGGCGCATGTCCGGCTGGCCGCGGTCGACGGTGACGACCCGGACGCGCCGCCGCACTCGCTTGAGGTGCTGGCCCTGATGACCCACGGAGCGGGCGCCCCGGCCTGAGCAGCCGCCCGGGTGTGCGACCCTATGAGGTCATGAGCGAGTCGCAGTCCACCACACCCGGTACCGGCGGTCCCCACAAGGGGGACGGTCTGACCGAACAGTACGTCCTCACGCTGTCCTGCCCCGACAAAATCGGCATCGTGCACGCCGTCTCCAGCTACCTGTTCATGACGGGCTGCAACATCGAGGACAGCCAGCAGTTCGGTGATCGCGACACCGGCCTGTTCTTCATGCGGGTGCACTTCAGCGGGGACGCCCAGACCGACGTCGAGAAGCTGCGCGCCAGCTTCGCCGCGGTGGGCGACTCCTTCCGGATGGACTGGCAGATCCACCGGGCCGAAGAGAAGATGCGCATCGTCCTGATGGTGTCCAAGTTCGGGCACTGCCTCAACGACCTGCTCTTCCGCTCCCGGATCGGGGCGCTGCCCGTCGAGATCGCCGCCGTGGTCTCCAACCACACGGACTTCGCCGAGCTGGTCGGCTCGTACGGCATTCCGTTCCGCCACATTCCGGTCACCAAGGCCACCAAGGCGGAGGCCGAGGGGGAACTGCTGGAGCTGGTCCGCGAGGAGCGGATCGAGCTGGTCGTGCTCGCCCGCTACATGCAGGTGCTCTCCGACGACCTGTGCCAGGCGCTGTCCGGCCGGATCATCAACATCCACCACTCCTTCCTCCCGAGCTTCAAGGGCGCCAGGCCGTACCACCAGGCGCACGCCCGCGGTGTGAAGCTCATCGGTGCCACGGCGCATTACGTGACGGCCGACCTCGACGAGGGCCCGATCATCGAGCAGGAGGTCGAGCGGGTCGGCCACGGCGTCACCCCCGACCAGCTCGTGGCGATCGGCCGCGACGTCGAGTGCCAGGCGCTGGCCCGCGCGGTGAAGTGGCACAGCGAACACCGGGTGCTGCTCAACGGCACCCGCACGGTCGTCTTCGCGTAGGTCCTGGGCGGCCCGACCGCCGTCCCGCCGGGGTTGCGGCGGGACGGCGTCCCCGGCTCAGAGCCGGGAGAGGGACGCGGTCGCGAAGAGCACGTCCCGGATGGCCTCGCGCTCGCCGTACTGGCCTGCAGCCGCCTCATCAGGGGAAATGTGGCCGGCCGCCAGCTGGCAGAACTCGGAGCCGTCCAGCGCGATATGGGCGACGGTGCGGTCCGGCGTGCCCAGCGCGGCGGGGGAGTCCAGCGCTATGTACCAGTGCCCGCCGCCGTCACCCTCGACCTCCAGGTGGAGCGTGCGGCCCGGGGCGCCCGCCTCGACCAGCCGCTGCGGCGGCGCCGCGAGACCGGCGCGTCTGCGGTCGGCCAGCGCGCTGGGCAGCAGCCGGGCCGCGAGGTCGACGAGGTGGTGCAGATGCCCGGCGGCCGGGGCCCGGTACGGATAGTCCACCGCCTCCGCGATGTCTCCCGCGTGCACCCAGCACTCGAAGGCGCGATCCAGGAACGCGTCCCGCAGCGGCAGCCCGAACTCGCCGTAGGAGACGGCCAGTTCACTCGCCCTGCGGCCGACGAAGGACGCCGTTCTGATCAGGGCGTGACTCTGCTCGCGCCAGGGCTCGCGGGTCTCCTGCGGGGCGGGGTGGCCGCCCGTCGTCCGCCAGAGGCTCTGCGTGCGGTCGGCGGGCCCGGCCCTGCCCGGAGGGGCGGTCTCGCCGAGCGGGTCGGCGAGACCGAGCGCGGTGGCGACCATGCCGTCGACCGCCATCAGATGCCCGATCACCCCGGCGACCGTGGTCTCGCGGGCCACCGGCCGCTCGCCGTCGAACCAGCGCAGCCGCACCGGCGCCCGCCACTCGGCCTCGCCCATGTCCCGCAACAGCGCGTCGAGTTTGGCGGTCTCCGCGTCGTACGGAGCCGCCCACTCGGGGACGGGTATACGGGCCGGGCGGCGGCCCAGGCAGCCTTCCAGGACCCGCGAGCGCAGCAGCGGATCGAGGTCGAGGTTGTCGGCGGGATGCAGCAGGCCGACGGCGTTGCGCAGCCGCAGCGCCTCGTCGGCGCAGGAGGCGCAGTCCGTGAGATGGGTCTCGACCGCGGTGGTCTCCTCGGTCGAGCAGGCGGCCAGTGCCCAGGCGCCGAGCAGCGATTTCAGTACCCGGTGCGGCAATTCGGACTCCACGGGCGCGGTGTCGGGCTGCTGCGGGTGCCCGCTCCCGGGCCCGGCGGTTCCTGGCCGCGCCGCAGCGTCCACGGCACCGGGAGCGGGTCCGGACGCGGGCGGCACGTCGGGCAGTGGGCCGCGGTCCTCGGCCGCCGTGCGGGGTGCCGGTATCCGGGGCCTGGCGGCCGGTCCCGGTGCGCCGCGGCCCCCGGAGGGGTACGGGCGGCCGGGTGCGCCGGGCCGGTGCGGGGCGTGCGTCTCGCGGCCGTCGTGCGTCTCGTGGTCGTCGCCGGTGTCACGGGTGTCCTCGCGTGCCTCGCCGGGATGCGCGCCGTCCGGCTCCTGCCGGCCGTGGCCTTCGCGCTCCTGCGGGTCGTAGCCGTCGTACTCCTCCGGGCCGTTCACAGGGACCGTCCGGGGTCGGCGCCGGGCGGCGGGGCGCTGCCGGGCCCGGTGCACGGTGTCGTGTGGGGCCGGCACGGCGTGGTGCGGCTCTGTGGCGGCTGGGAGGGGCGGGACGACGGGGAGGGCAGGGAGGCGCGCGACGGTCCCGGCGGGACCGCCTGGTGGTTGTGGGCCGTCGACAGCAGTTGCAGGCCGAGCCGGAGCCTGCGGCGTGCCTCGTCCTCCGTGACGCCGAGGTCGGCCGCGGTCTGGCGGTAGTTCCGGCGCTGGAAGTAGGCCAGCTCCAAGGCGTCGCGCAGCGGCGCGGGCATGGACGTGACGATGTAGTCGGCGCGGGCGGCCGTGGAGGCTTCGCGGATCTTCTGCTCTATCTCTGCCGGTTCGGGGGCGTCGGCGCCGCCGTCGCGGGCCGTCTCGGCCTCGGCCTGCCGCAGCCGGAGCACGGCTTGGTGCTGGGTGAGCGTGGCGACCCAGGAGCGCAGCGAGCCCTGCTTGGGGTCGTAGGAGTCGGGGTGCTCCCAGATGTAGCCGAAGACCTCGCGGGTGATGCGGTCGGCGGCGTCCTCGTCGGCCAGGACGCGGTGGGCGAGGCTGTGCACCAGAGAGGCGAAGCGGTCGTACAGCTCGCCGAGCGCCGCCGCCTCACCGCGAGCGAGCCGCTGTTGCATCCGCCTGTCCCAGCGCGGCGGTGCGTCCTTTCCCATCGGACCCCCTCCCTGTCGGTCACCGCAGTTGCTGCCGTCACGCGGCCGACTCCGCTCCCGCGGGGTCAACCGTGTCCCAGCCGTGCCATCGAATGTAGTCCGAGGGTCCGACAACGCATGCTCCTTTACGGCAAACCCCTCCGGCGGACGGGCGCTGATGGTAAGGGAGTCGTCACTTTGTGGTGGTAATTCCCGTTCCCCGGCGAGCGAAGCGGATCGTTCCTGTCGCAATTGAGTAATGCGTTACCCGGGTGTGACCGAATTCTGGCGAAGGGTGACCCGGCCCTGGGCATAGCCTTACGGGAGAGCGGCCCAGTGTGCCCGGCACCCGCAGTGTTTCAGGGCAGAGAGGCCGGGCAGTCGAGCCGGGGAAGGGTGAGTTCCGGATACGTCCGGGGGCATCCGGTCCGAAAGCGAGCGAAAGGCTTCGAGCGCGTGTCGTTGAAGGTCGCAGAAGACGAACAGGGCCGGTGGGCCGTACTCCAGGTGTCCGGCGAAATGGACCTGGTCACCTCGCCCGCGGTGCGCCAGCACGTGCACGACGCGGTGGCCGACGGCCGGCGCAGCGTCGTGCTCGACCTCTCCGACGTGCGGTTCTGCGACTCCAGCGGGGTCGGCGTGCTGATCGCCGCGCGTCGCCTGATGCGGTCGTGCCAGGGCCGGCTGCGGCTGATCCTCCCCGCCCAGGGCGCCGTCGACGGCTCCCACGTCAACCGCGTGCTCGCCGCGCTCGGCGTCCGCCGGCTCTTCGAGGTCTACCCCGACCTGCACACCGCCGTGGACGAGACCGCCGCACCGCTCTCCGCCTGACCCGCAGCCCAGGACCCCGCAGCCGGACTCACCCCGGCCCGTACGGGAATTCCGCCCGTACGACGAAGCCGCCCTCGGACGTGTGCCGCGTCTCCAGCGTGCCGCCGAGGCTCTGCGCCCGCTCGCGCAGCCCCACCAGACCGTGCCCGCCCCCGGGCAGCGCGGGCGCCGTCGCCGTCTCGTCCGGCGGCCCGTTACGGATCTCCACCCGCAGACCACAGGGCCCCGTGCCGTCCGCCGCACCCGCCCCCTCCGGGCCCGCGCCCTCCACCGGATCCACCCGCACCCGCACCCGTGCCCCCGGCGCGTGCTTGCGGACGTTCGTCAGCGCCTCCTGGACCGTCCGGAACGCCGCCCGCTCCACCGTCTTCGCGCCGTGCGCACCACCCGAACCCGCGACCACACCGCCCTCGTACGTCACCTTGAGCCCGCTCATCTCGATCAGCCGCGGCAGTTCGGCGAGATCGGGCTGCGGCGCCGGCCCGCCGGTCTCCTCCGTGCCGCCCGCCGCCCGCAGCACACCCACCATGTGCCGCAGCTCCTCCAGGGTGCGCACGGACAGTTCCCGTATCGTCCTGGCGCCCGCGCGGGCCGCCTCGTCCCCGGTGCTGACCTGCACGGCGCCCGCCTGGAGGCTGATCAGGCTGACCTGGTGGGCCACCACGTCGTGCATCTCACGGGCCAGCCTGGCGCGCTCGGTCGCCTGCACCCGGTCGGCCAGCAGCCGGTCCTCGCGGCGCAGGCTGCGGGTCAGGTCCTCGACCCGCACGGCCAGTTCACGGCGGGTGCGGACCAGCAGCCCCAGCGTGATCGGCGCCGCGCAGGTGACACAGGCGTCGATCAGCACCAGCGTGTTCTCGCGGTACGCGGTCGCTTCGAAGTCCGACATCGGATACGGGAAGAAGTGCGCCGCGATCAGCAGCGCCGCACAGATGCCGAGCCGCACCCGGCCGGGCCGGAGCGCGGCGAGCGTGTAGAGGGCGATCATCGGCGCGAACCAGATGTAGCCGATGTAGAGCCCGGGGAGCGTGAAGAGGAACACCAGCAGCGGGAAGCGGCGGCGCAGCAGCAGCGCGGTGGCGGCGACCAGCGAAACGGCCAGTTCCAGGAGGAGTTCGAGGCCGTTGACGAGCAGCGCGTCGACGACGGCGAGCAGCATCGGGACCGCCACGGGGACGGTGCCCCGCAGCCACCGCGCCGCCCGTCCCGTGCCGTTCAGCCGTGGCCAGGGCGCGGCCTCGGAAGCCCCCGGTTCCGCCATCGTCAGCACGTCCCTCGGGGTATCCCGGAGACCAGCCCGGCACGGTCGGCGACGATCGCCGCCTGGATGCGGTTGATCCCGCCCAACTTCGCGAGCAGCGCCCGGACATGGTCCTTGACGGTGCTGGGCGCCAGCCCGATCCGGTCCGCGATCTGGGCGTTGCCGAGCCCCTCGCCGAGCAGCGCGAGCACCTCCGACTCCCGTGGCGTCAGCGCGCGCACGGCCTGCGCGGCGGCCACCTGGTCCTCGGCGGTCAGATAGCCGCCGATCACCGCGCGGGTGACGCCGGGATCCAGCACGCTGCCGCCCGCCGCCAGGGTGCGCACGGCCCGTACCAGCTGCTCCGGATCGGAGTCCTTGAGCAGGAAGCCGTCCGCGCCCTCGCGCAGCGCCGCGGTCAGGTACTCCTGGGCGTCGAAGGTGGTCAGCATCGCGACGGCCGGTGGCGCTTCGGCCGCGCGCAGCCGGCGCAGTACGGTCAGGCCGTCCACGTCCGGCATCCGGATGTCGAGCAGGACGACTTCGGCCCCGCTGCTGCGCACCGTCCCGACGGCGTCGGCGCCGCTGCAGTCCGCGACCATCTCGATGTCAGGGGCGGTCCCCAGAATCATCCGCAGCCCGGACCTGACGAGCCGCTCATCGTCCACCACAGCGACACGGATCACCGGCCGCCCCTTTCTGATCGCACCGTTCCGAGGCGAGCGGAGCCACCCTGCCCCGCCCGTCTCCGCCCGCATCCCGGCACCGGCCCGCCCTCCGGCGGCCCCGCACCCCCGCCGACCGGCGGGGGTGAGCCCGCGACCTGCGGACGATGCCCCCCGGTGGCGCTCACGGGCAGAGTGCCTCTCATGCTGCACCACTGACGAGGCCACAAGCCCCCTACGCGTTGCAGTTCACAGTGACGGCCGCCGCGACCCCCACACGCGACGGCCGTCACTGGCGTGCGCACCGGGCCCGCGCGAGGGCGGGCGGGCGGCTCAGCGCCCCAGCCGCCCCGTGGTCGTGGCCAGGAACGCGTCTCCCCGGGCGCCGCCGTACGGACCGCACCGTACGGTGGACAGCACCACCACCGACGTCATCGCCGCCAGGCCGTACGCCGTCGTCGCCAGCGAGAGCGCGCCCGTCGTCGTCTCCAGCGACCGGTTGAAGAAGTCCGTCACCGCCAGCGCCACCACGTCCCGCACCGTCAGGTAGAGCTGCACCGCGGCGAACAGCATCTGGGCGCCCCGCACATCCCGGCGCCCCCGGTAGGCGAGCACCCCGAGCACCAGCAGTGTCAGCACCGTGCCCGGCGTGGTGAACTCGCCCGTCAAGGAGATCCGCAGCGGTCCGACGACCGAGGCGTCGAACATGCCGCGCAGCGAGCGGCCCGGGTCGGTGGTGGGCGGCAGCAGGCCGTACACCAGCCACGCCAGCTGGGCGGTCCCCATCACCAGGAACAGCACCCCGCAGATCCGCGAAGGGCGGCACCGCCACCTGACGGGGCCCTCGTCCGTGACCTGCCCGGCGCCGTCGTCGGAGCCGGGGCCCCCGTCCACGTACTCGGACACGGGGTGCGCCGGGGCGTCCGCCGAGCGTCCGCCGCGCTCGCCCGCCGGGACCAGCGCGCCCAGGACGACCAGCGCCGCCAGCAGGCCGATGCCGCGGGTGGCCAGCATCCAGCCACCGAGCGGATTCGTGCCGTACTGGGCGCGGTATCCGGCGTCGAACAGGCCCACCCCCTCACGCAGCGAGATCGCCAGCAGTACGAGAGCGAGCAGCATCGCGGCGGATCTGGCCATCCGCCGCTGGGCCAGCACGAGCCCGGCGACGGTCAGGAACGCGACGGCGAGCGCCCATTCGTACGGGCCGAGCATCGGCACCGGGCCGGTACCGCTCGGGTTGAACAGCTCCTCAAGGAAGTCCCAGACGGTGCCGTCCCCTTGGACGAAGTCGCTCAGCGTCCAGCCCACCAGGATGAGGCCGTACAGGGCGAGACTCAGGCCGGCCGCGCGGTAGCTGCCGCGGTGTTCGGGGGCCGCGTGTCCCGCGTCGGGCCCGGGGCGGACGTCCACCGCACCACCGTCCTGCATCACCATGACCGAGACCCCCGCTCCGCCTGCACCGACCCGGGTACCGGACCGTCCCGTACCGCAGCTTCACTGTGTCAAGGACGGTGGGAGTGGCGGTGGAGGTTCCCGCCCGTGTGTCGTCCGGTACCGGAACGGGACGGGAACGGGATGCTGCTGGGACACAAGTGGGGCACGGCGGGACGTGAATGGGGCATCGCGGGGCGGGAAATGGGAGGCGGTGAGGCGAAAACGGAACGGAACGGGGACGGGCCCGGGACGGTCCGGGGGAGGGGTGGAACGGCCGTGGGAGGGGAGCGGGACGGCGGTGGGACGCGAACGGGACGCGGGGCGGGTGCGGTTGCGGCCAACCGGGGCCGCGGCGGAAGCCGGTGGGGCAAGATGGCTGCATGGGGAGCTTCGGGGGTGAGGGCCGGCTGATCGCGGGCCGCTACCGCCTGGTCGAGCGGCTGGGACGCGGCGGCATGGGAACGGTGTGGCGCGCGGCCGATGAACTGCTCGGCCGCCAAGTGGCCGTGAAAGAGCTGCACTTGGACGACGGGGTGGGCGATCCGGAGGCCCGGGTGCAGCGCGAGCGGGCGATGCGTGAGGCCCGTACGGTCGCCGGGGTCAAGCACCCCAACGTGGTGGTCGTGCACGACGTCGTCGAGCAGGACGGCCGGCCGTGGATCGTCATGGAGCTGGTGGAGGGCCCCTCGCTGGCCGACCGGCTGTCCACGGGCGGGCCCGTGGCGCCGCGCGAGGCGGCCAGGATCGGCGTCGCCCTGCTGGGCGCGCTGCACACCGCCCACACCCGCGGGGTGCTGCACCGCGACGTCAAACCCGCCAACGTCCTGGTGGAGTCGGGCACCGGGCGGATCGTGCTCACCGACTTCGGTGTCGCCCAGGTCCCCGGGGTGGCGACGCTGACCGATGCGGGCGGCTTCGTCGGCTCGCCGGAGTACACCGCGCCCGAGCGGATGGCGGGCGACGGCACGGGCCCCGAGGCCGACCTGTGGTCGCTCGGCGTCCTGCTGTGCGCCGCGCTCAGCGGTGAATCCCCGTTCCGCCGCGACTCGTTGGGCGGCATCCTGCACGCCGTCGTCCACGACGAGATCGACTTCCCCGAAGCGGCCAGACCCCTGCTCGCCGTCGTCCGCGGCCTCCTGGAACGCGACCCCGCGCAGCGCCTCGACGCGGCCGAGACCGACCGCCTGCTGCGCGGCTATCTGCACTCGGGCCGGGCCCCGGAACGCGGCCACGGCCACCGTCACGGCCTCGGCCTCGGGGGCTTCCGGGGGCACGGAGCCGGCCTCGCCCCCGGCGGTGAGCCCGAGGCAGCGGCCGTATCCAGCCGACAGCCGGACCCCGAGCCCGACCCCGGCCCCGAGCCCACCCCGGCCCCCGCCGCCCCCATACCGACCCCGGGCGCCTCACCCGCCCCGCACCCCACCGGTACACCCCCGGCCACGGGCCACGGCTCGCACAGCCCCTCGCACGACGGGCCGAACGACGGGCCGCCGTACGGTCCGAACGACGGCCCGCCGAGCGGCCATCCGCCGAGCGAGGAACCGCCGAGCGAGGAACCGCCGAGCGGACGCACCCCGGCGAGCGCCCACCCCTTACCGGGCGGCGGCCCGCCCTTCACCCCCGCCCCGGTCGGCGACGCGCCCCAGGACCACACCCCGCCGGACGCCCGCGACGCCGCCCACCACCGCGTCCCCACAGGGCACCCCGGAGGCCGAACGGGCGGGCGGACGACAGGACTTCACGGATACGCCCTGGCCGACCGCGTGCTGGCCGCCGCGGCCCGCCCGCACACCGGCCGCACCCGCACCGTCCTGCTCCTGGCGCTCACGGCGGTCGTGTTCTTCGGCTCGGTGACCGGCATCGTCGCCCTCCTCTCGAACGGGGACGACACCGGGCGCTCCCCGTCGGCACCCGGCACCCGCCCGGCAGCCACACCGGGCGGCCCGCCCCGCCCCACCGTCACCGCCAGGGCACCCGACGGCTACCGCACCGTCCGCGACCCGCAGGGTTTCGCCCTCGCCGTACCCGAGGGCTTCACCCGCTCCTACGAGAAGCCGCGGGTCTCCTACTACTCGGCGGGGCGGCGCTTCCGGCTCGGCGTCCAGGCCCGGAAGCCGACGGCGGACGGCCCGCTCGGCCGGCTGCGTACCGCCGACGCGCAGGGCCCCGCCCACTACCCCGGCTACCGCGCGGGCGAGGTCACCGCAACCACGCACAACGGATATCCCGCGGCGCTCTGGGAGTTCGTCTGGGACGGTGGCCCGAAGGACGGCGGGCCGCGGCACACCTACGACCTCAGCTGGGACGAGGACGGCACGATGTACGACGTCCTGATATCCGCCCCGGCCGGGCAACGCGCCGCGGCCAAACGTCACTTCGACACCGCGGTCGACACCTTCCAGCGGCTGGCTCCCGGCGTCGGCGGCGGCCGGCGCTGAGCCGCCACCAGGGGCTGGCATGATGCGGCCATGACGCATTCGGGGAAGGGAGTCCGGCGCGCCCGCCTCACCCGGCGCGCCCGCCTCACCCGGCGCGCCCGCCGCACCCGCCTCACCCGGCGCGGACGCCTCGTCGCGGCGGCGCTGGGCGGCATGGTGGTGGCCGCAGCGGCAGGGGCGCTGCTCGGGCTCGCGGGCCCCTTCGCGGCGGGGCCACGACAGGCCGCCCCCGGGGACACGCACCCTCCGGCACCGCCCACCGGCACCGGCACGCCGACGCCGGACGCCCCGATGGTCATCGACTGGAAGGTCCGCCACGAGCGGAAACTGCGGGCGCGGCTGGCCGTCCCGACCGCGTACCGCACCGTCGTGCACGACGACCAGGACGCCGTCTACCGCCGCCGCGGCAGCCGGATCGTCGAGTACGTCGTGCCGGGCAAGGACACCAACCGGCTGCGCCTGACCGCGTACGCCGCGCGCCCGCGGCGGCTCTCCGCGTGGGCGGCGCGGCAGACCGCGAAGCTGAAGGGCTACTGGCCGGACGCCGTGGTGCACACCTCCAGGACCCGGTTCCACGGGCAGGAAGCGGCGCTGCTGGACATCACGTACACCTTCGCCCCGCAGAGCCGCACCAGGACCCGGCGGCTGCAACTGCTCATCGCCACCCGGAGCGGCGCCGCCTACGACCTGTACGTGGAGATGCCGGAGGAGGCGGCGGCCGAACGGGACGGCCGCACGGTGTTCCGGGGCGCACGGCAGAGCCTGCGCCTCGACGGGGCGGGCGCGGCCCGCTGATCCGGTGTCGGTGTGTGCCTGCCGACACTTCCCGATCGCCGCCGATCCGGCCGGTATCGTCGCTGACGAGGGGCGATGCGGCCAGCAAACGCTGGCGCGGAACGCCCGGTGGGCGAAAACCCGTTACTGCCGGGTACACAAAGCGCCCGGGGAGGAATACCCTCGCCGACATGACGGACTCGCAGGACACCGGAACCGCCGCATCCCCCGCTGCCGAAGCGCCCGCCGATGCACCCGCAGCCTCCATAGCCACGGCGCCCGCCGAGCCCCCGGCGGCGCCTGCCGACGGCAATCCGGTCATGCCCGCGGCGGCCGGTACCCGTACCGCGGCCGACGTGGTCACCCCCGAGGTGGCCGCCCGCCTCACCCGCGGCGTGGTCGGCAGCGGACGCACCGCCAACCACGCGCCGTTCACCGGCGAGAAGTTGGCCGACCTGCCCGAGTCCACCCCCGAGGACGTCGCCACCGCCTTCGAGCGGGCCCGCGCCGCGCAGCAGCGCTGGGCGAAGGTCCCGGTCAGGCAGCGGGCCGCGGTCCTGCTCCGGTTCCACGATCTGGTGCTGCGCCGTCAGGCCGAGGTGCTCGACCTGATCCAGCTGGAGACCGGCAAGGCCAGGCTGCACGCCCACGAAGAGGTGCAGGCGGTCGCCGTCGCCGCCCGGCACTACGGCCGCAAGGGCCCCGCCTACCTCAGGCCCAAGGGCCACACCGGCGTCGTGCCCACCCTGACCAAGGTCACCGAACTGCGCCAGCCGCGTGGGGTCGTGGGCCAGATCGCCCCGTGGAACTACCCGTTCGAACTGTCCGTCGGCGACGCCCTGCCGGCCTTCGTCGCGGGCAACGCGCTGGTCATGAAGCCCGACACGGAGACCGCGCTGACCGCGCTGTGGGCCCGTGAGCAGCTGATCGAGGCCGGGCTCCCGGAGGACGTCTGGCAGGTCGTGATCGGCGAAGGGCCGGTCGTCGGCCCCGCCGTCGTCCAGCACGCCGACTACGTCTCCTTCACCGGCTCGACCCGCACCGGCCGCGAGGTCGCCCAGGGGGCGGCGGCCAGGCTCGTCGGCGTCTCGCTCGAACTCGGCGGCAAGAACGCCATGTTGGTGCTGGACGACGCCGACGTGGAGAAGGCCGCGGCCGGCGCCGTCCGGGGCTGCTACTCGTCCGCGGGCCAGCTGTGCATCGCCATCGAGCGGCTCTACGTCCACGAGTCCGTGGCCGACGACTTCGTCCAGCGCTTCGCCGCCCGCACCAAGGCCATGCGGCTCGGCAACTCCCTCGCCTACGGCGCCGACATGGGCTCGCTGGCCGGCGCCCGCCAGCTGGAGGCCGTCAGCCGGCACGTCGACGAGGCCGTCGCCAAGGGCGCCGAAGTCGTCGCGGGCGGACGCGCACGCCCCGACATCGGCCCCTACTTCTACGAGCCGACCATCCTCGACGGCGTCCAGGCCCCGATGTCGGTCTGCGCCGAGGAAACCTTCGGCCCCGTCGTCTCCCTCTACCGCTTCAGCGACGAGGACGAGGCCGTCGCCCTCGCCAACGCCACGCCGTACGGCCTGAACGCGAGCGTCTGGACCAAGGACGGCCGACGCGGTCGCGCCCTCGCCGCCCGGCTGCGCACCGGCACGGTCAACGTCAACGAGGCGTACGCCGCCGGGTACGGCAGCGCCCAGTCCCCGATGGGCGGCATGGGCGATTCGGGCCTGGGCCGCCGCCACGGCTCGGAGGGCATCCTCAAGTACACCGAGGCGCAGACCGTCGCCCACCAGCGGCTGATGCCGCTCGCCCCGTCCTTCGGCATGACCGACGAGAAGTACGCCCGGTTCATGAGCAGCAGCCTGCGCGCGATGAAGGCTTTCCGGCTGCGCTGACAGGGCAGCGACCGAGCCCACCGAGACCTCAGGAGCGCCAGTGCCGCAGGAGAACTCTGCCCGAAACCAGGCCCCGGAGCCGCGACGGGACCACGACGACCGCGCCTACGACTACGACGTCCTGATCGTCGGCTCCGGCTTCGGCGGCGCGGTCTCCGCCCTGCGGCTGTCCGAAAAGGGCTACCGCGTCGGCGTACTCGAAGCCGGCCGCCGCTTCACCCGGCAGACGCTGCCGAAGAACTCCTGGGACCTCCGCAACTATCTGTGGGCACCGGCCATCGGCTGCTACGGCATCCAGCGCGTCCACCTGCTCGGCAACGTCATGGTCCTCGCGGGCGCCGGCGTCGGCGGCGGATCGCTCAACTACGCCAACACCCTCTACGTGCCCCCGAAAGCCTTCTTCGACGACCCGCAGTGGGGCCGCATCACCGACTGGCAGGCGGAGTTGGCGCCCTACTACGACCAGGCCAAGCGGATGCTGGGGGTGCGGCTCAACCCGACGATGACGCCGTCCGACATCCATCTCAAGGACGCCGCCGAGAAGATGGGTGTCGGGGACACCTTCCACCGCGCGCCGGTCGGCGTCTTCTTCGGCGACGGACGGGACGCCGTCACCGACGAGGACGGGAGCGGGACGGCGAAGGCGGCGCCGGGCGGCGAGGTCCCCGACCCGTACTTCGGCGGCAAGGGCCCGGCCCGCACGGCGTGCACCGAGTGCGGCGAGTGCATGACCGGCTGCCGGCACGGCGCCAAGAACACCCTCAACGAGAACTACCTCCACCTCGCCGAGCGGGCCGGCGCCGTCATCCACCCCATGACCTCGGTCGTCACCGTCACCGAAGACTCCCGCGGCGGCTACGCCCTCGCCACCCTCCCCACCGACGACAAGCGCAAGGGCAGGGCCCGCACCTTCACCGCCCGCAAGGTCGTCATCGCGGCCGGCACCTACGGCACCCAGACGCTGCTGCACCGGATGAAGGACAGCGGACTGCTGCCCGGCATCTCGGCGAAGCTCGGCGAACTGACCCGCACCAACTCCGAGGCGCTGGTGGGCGCGCAGACCAGCGACCGCCGCTACCGCAAGAAGTACGGCACCAAGGCCGACTTCACCCGCGGCGTCGCCATCACCTCGTCGATCCACCCCAACGCCAACACCCATATCGAGCCGGTGCGTTACGGCAAGGGATCCAACGCGATGGGATCCATGTCGATCCTCCAGGTACCGCTCGCCGCCCGTCGCGGCAGGCGCGCCCTGTCCTGGGCGGGACGGTGCGTGCGGCACCCGATGCTGCTGCTCCACTCGGTCTCCAACCACCGCTGGTCCGAGAAGACCATCATCGGCCTCGTCATGCAGTCGCTCGACAACTCCCTGACGACGTACCGGAAACCGGGCGGCGTCGGCAAGGGCCTGCTCACCGCCAGGCAGGGCCACGGCGCCCCCAACCCCGAGCAGATCCCGGAGGCGTACGAAGCGGCCACGGTCATCGCCGACGAGATCAACGGCTTCCCCGGCAGCAACGTCGGCGAGCTGATGGGCACCCCGCTGACCGCCCACTTCCTGGGCGGCTGCCCGATCGGCGAGGACGCGGAACACGGCGTCATCGACCCCTACCACCGCCTCTACGGCCACCCGGGCATCTCGGTCGTCGACGGCGCCGCGGTCTCCGCCAACCTGGGCGTCAACCCGTCCCTGACCATCACGGCGCAGGCCGAGCGGGCGATGTCGTTCTGGCCGAACAAGGGCGAGCCGGACCCGCGGCCGTCACCGGGAGCGGCGTACCGGCGGCTGCCCCCGGTCCGGCCGGCCGCCCCCGCCGTCCCCGATGAGGCGTTCGGCGCGCTGAACCTGCCGTTCCTGCCCGTACCCGCGGTCCCGCCCAAGGCGGATCCCGAGTAGCACGGGACAGAGCGAAGGGCCCCGGTACGCCGTCCGCGAGGGGGGGAGTGCGGACGGCCACGGGGCCCTTGGCTTTCGGCACCGGCGTCAGGGCAGCGCCGGCACCGAGGGGCGGCGCCGGGGGGTAGCGCCGCTGGCGTGGGGGCGCGCGTCGCACTCGTACGAAGCGCGCGGGTCGAGCAGGGTGTGCGGAGTGCGTCGGCGGCGGGCCGGTGGTGGGGCCGATGGCGGTGGCGATGCCCACCCCGGACGGGCCGGGTGCTGCGTCAAGCATCGTGGTGGATGCGCCTCGTGCGGCGCAACCGTTTCGACGGATGCGGTCGGTCCCGGGCGTCCCCAGGACCGACCACCCCATCGGATGCGACCGGGCTGCTGTCCCCTGCTGACCGGTCACAACACCGGGGCGAGGTCCCACGACGCGTGCCGCGGCAAGCGGCCGGCGTCTCATCGCTCCGGCAGTCCGCCCATGGGGCGGCGTCTACGCGTAGTCCTGCAGGCCGCGCCTGGCTGGCGTGGCACCGGGAACAACGAAGCCGTTCAGCGGCCGGTCACGCGCCGTACGGGTGAGAGCCAACCGAACTCAGATCCGCCCGCTGCGCCCGGCGCGCAGGGCCGCTGCACGCCCCGCGCGGCCCGTCCCCGGGGCGGCGCGGCGGCGGTCAGATCTGCCCGCGGGACAGCTCCAGGAGCGTCATCGCCAGCGCGGTGCCGGGCTTGCCCAGCTGGCCGCGGTAGTGGTCGAGGATCTCCATCTCGCGGGAGAGGTTCACCCGCCGCCCGCCGGACCCGATGCGCTCGCGCTGGATGACGGCCGATACGGCCATCCGTTCCTGTACGAGGCCGATGATCCGGCCGTCGAGATCGTCGATCCGGCCGCGGGCGTCGGTGATCACGCCGGCCGCCTCGGGCGTACGGGCGCCGGTCTCCGCCGCGGGGACGCCGGGGTCGGTGGCGGTGGCGGTGCTGCTCGTGCCGGGGACGGTCGCGGTGCCGAGGTCCGTGCTCATTGCCTGTCTCCTGGGGGTGTGCGGCCCCCGGAGCCGATCGTGGCCCGGACAGCGCAGACGCCCCGGGCCTTGTCGGCCCGGGGCGCCTGGGAAGTCGCTTGTCAGTGGTGGATCAAGCAGCACGTCCATGGCAGCCGGCCGGGCCGGTGCCATAGGTAAAGACGAAGGTCAGCTGCTTGGACATGGCGCTCAGTATGAGCCCGTTAGAATCGAAAGTCCAACCCCTGCTCCACACCGCCGGAAGGCCGCCGAAGTGCCATCAGCACCCCCTGCCGCCGCCCCGGACGTCGTCCTCGTAGTCGACTTCGGCGCGCAGTACGCCCAGCTCATCGCCCGCCGTGTCCGCGAGGCCCGGGTCTACAGCGAGGTCGTCCCGTCCACCATGCCGGTGGCCGAGATGCTCGCGAAGAACCCCGCGGCGATCATCCTCTCCGGCGGCCCCTCGTCGGTCTACGCCGAAGGCGCCCCCAGCGTCGACCGTGCTCTGTTCGAGGCCGGTGTCCCGGTCTTCGGCATGTGCTACGGCTTCCAGCTGATGGCCACCACCCTCGGCGGCACCGTCGACAACACCGGCGCACGGGAGTACGGCGGCACCCCGCTGACCGTCTCCCGCCCCGCCTCCACCCTCTTCGAGGGCACCCCCGCCGAGCAGTCGGTGTGGATGTCGCACGGCGACGCCTGCTCCGCCGCCCCCGAGGGCTTCACCGTCACCGCGTCCACCGACGTCGTACCGGTCGCCGCCTTCGAGAACGACGAGAAGAAGCTCTACGGCGTGCAGTACCACCCCGAGGTGATGCACTCCACGCACGGCCAGCAGGTCCTGGAGCACTTCCTCTACCGCGGCGCCGGCATCGAGCCGAACTGGACGACCACCAGCGTCGTCGAGGAGCAGGTCGCGGCGATCCGCGCGCAGGTCGGCACCAAGCGGGCGATCTGCGGGCTGTCCGGCGGCGTGGACTCCGCGGTCGCAGCCGCCCTCGTCCAGAAGGCCATCGGCGACCAGCTGACCTGCGTCTACGTCGACCACGGCCTGATGCGCAAGGGCGAGTCCGAGCAGGTCGAGAAGGACTTCGTGGCCGCCACCGGCGTCCAGCTGAAGGTCGTCGACGCCGAGGCCCGCTTCCTGAACGCGCTCGCCGGGGTCAGCGACCCCGAGGAGAAGCGGAAGATCATCGGGCGCGAGTTCATCCGCGTCTTCGAGCAGGCCCAGGCCGAGCTGGTCGCCGAGGCCGGCGCCAGCGGCGAGTCCGTCGCCTTCCTCGTGCAGGGCACGCTCTACCCGGACATCGTCGAGTCCGGCGGCGGCACCGGCACCGCGAACATCAAGTCGCACCACAACGTCGGCGGCCTGCCGGACGACATCGAGTTCGAGCTGGTCGAGCCGCTGCGGCAGCTCTTCAAGGACGAGGTGCGGATGGTCGGCTCCGAGCTGGGGCTGCCCGACACCATCGTCCAGCGCCAGCCGTTCCCCGGCCCCGGCCTGGGCATCCGGATCGTCGGCGAGGTCACCAAGGAGCGGCTCGACCTGCTGCGCGAGGCCGACGCCATCGCCCGCGAGGAGCTGACCGCGGCCGGTCTCGACCGGCAGATCTGGCAGTGCCCGGTCGTGCTGCTCGCCGACGTCCGCTCGGTCGGCGTCCAGGGCGACGGCCGCACCTACGGCCACCCGATCGTGCTGCGCCCGGTCTCATCCGAGGACGCGATGACCGCGGACTGGACCCGGATGCCGTACGACGTGCTGGCGCGGATCTCCACCCGCATCACCAACGAGGTCGCCGACGTCAACCGCGTCGTCCTCGACGTCACGAGCAAGCCGCCGGGCACCATCGAGTGGGAGTGACCCGCTGAACCGGCCCGCTGGTCCGCCGGTACTCCCCGCAGCCTGACGCCGACGCCGTCGCTCTTCCCGGAGCGGCGGCGTCGGCGCGTTTGCGGGGCGCGGCGGGCGGCGATTGACGGGAATTGGCGGGAATTGACGGGAATTGACGGGAGGGGTGTCGCGCCGCATGATGACCCGAGGTTGCTTTCCATATCGCGGCATCATGAATCCGTAATCCGGAAATAATGATGCCCGCACGGGTGAGGAGTGGCGCGGCATGAGCACGATCGGATTCATCGGCCTCGGCATCATGGGCAGCCCGATGGCGGTGAACCTCGCCAGGGCCGGGCACGACGTACGCGGCTGGAACCGCAGCCCCGGGCGGGCGGACGCGCTGGTCGCGGCGGGCGGCAGGGAAGCGGACTCGATCGCCGGCGCGGTGCGCGGTGCGGACGTCGTGATCACCATGGTTCCGGCGTCCCCGCAGGTCGAGGCCGTGGCGTACGGGCCGGACGGCATCCTGGAGAACGCCGGCGCGGGCGCGCTGCTGATCGACCACTCCTCGATCACCCCACAGACCTCCGTCGAGCTGGCGGAGGCCGCGGCGGGCAAGGGCGTACGGGTGCTGGACGCGCCGGTGTCGGGCGGTGAGGCGGGCGCCGTGGAAGGGGCGCTGTCGATCATGGTCGGCGGCGAGCGGGCCGACTTCGATGCCGCACGGCCGCTCTTCGACGCGGTCGGCACGACGGTGGTGCACTGCGGCCCGCACGGCGCGGGCCAGACCGTCAAGGCCGCCAACCAGCTGATCGTCGCGGTCAACCTCCAGGCCGTCGCCGAAGCCGTGGTCTTCCTGGAGAAGTCAGGCGTCGACCTGGAGGCCGCCCTGGAGGTTCTGGGCGGCGGACTGGCCGGTTCCACGGTGCTGGCCCGCAAGAAGGACAACTTCCGCCACCGGGAGTTCACCCCCGGCTTCAAGCTGGAACTGCACCACAAGGACATGGGCATCGTCACCGACGCCGCCCGCGCGGCCGGCGTCCCGCTGCCGGTCGGCTCGGTCGCGGCCCAGCTGATCGCCTCTGCGGTGGCCCGTGGCGACGGCGCCCTGGACCACTCGGCGCTGCTGCGTGGCGTGGAGTTGCTCAGAGGCGGGTGATCTGCTTCGGGGGCTCCGGGGTGGGGCGGGCGGGGCGTTGGGATGCCGTGGTGCCGTGGTGCCGTGACGTCGTGGAGCCGCGGTGGCCCTGCGGACTTATTTGTCTAGTTGCGGGTGAGGAACGCGCGGGCGGCCGTCACGAAGTCGGCCCGCGCGGCGGTGTAGGCGTTCCAGGCGGTGTCCGGCACCTCGTTCAGGCGGTGGAACGCGCGGAGGTGTTCCATCAGCGCTTTGGCCTGTTCGACGGGGCCCACACCCTCGACGTCCAGCACGTTGAACGCGGCCTGGGTCGCGGCGTATGAGTCCCGCGTGGCGGCCAGTGCCGTCTCCTTGTCGTCGTACCGGCCTTCCAGGCGGCGCCAGATCACCGCGCCCTCGGCGTCGCTCGCGGTGAGGAAGGCTGCGTACGCGTCGCGGCGCGCGAGGTACATCAGCGGATCTTTCGTCAACTCGGCCACCTCCACCGTGCGGGGTCAGGGTCAGGGTCGGGGCTAGGCCGTGTCGACCTAGGGATGCGATCAGGGTCGGCGCCGGCGATCGCCGGTTGGCGGCCGGGGGACGCAGTATCGGGTGTGGCGGGCGAGTGTTGAAGCCCTTGGGGCGTGGAGCTTCCGGCGGGGGTGGGGAGTTGGAGTGCGGCGGGCGGCGCGGCGACCTGCCCGGCATCCAGGGGCGGGGCTCTGACCTGGGGCGGAGTCGAGGTGTCAACGCACCGGGGCGCATCGCCACCGCCCATCAGCTGGACGTTCGATGGTGTGCTCCGGTTTCTGCGGCACAATTCCCCTTCGGATAAGAGAAGTTGACGTGACGACGGTGCCGCTGCCGATGCCCGGTGCCGGGGAGCGCCGCCGTGGATGCGGAGGCTGGGCCCCGGTGGGGCCGGTGGGGCCGGTGAGGGCGTCGGCGTGAGTGTCGTGGCGAGTGTGGCGGGCGGTAGTGCAGTGGCGGTTGATGCGGCGGGCGGGGTGGCGGGTGCGCTCGGCGGTGAACCGCCCGGTGGGCCGGGTGGCGGACTGGAGGGTGCGGGGGCCGGGTGCCGGTGCGGGCGGTGTCCGCAGGGGGCCCGCGCCGGGCACCGGCATGCGGTCGCCGCGTTCGTGGCGCTGCGTGAGGAGTTCGCCGCGGGCCGCGGGGTGCCGGCCGGGCTGGCCCGCTCGGCGGGAGCCGCCCGGCAGTGGGTGTCCGATGAACTGTCCCTGTCCGCCCGCGCGTTGGCGGAAAGGAGCGCGGGGGCGGAGTCCGGCTGGCTGGTGTCCGTACGCCGCGGCACCTTGGCCGTGGTGTGGGGCGGCGTCACCGCGCTGCTGCTGGGGCAGGCGCTGACCGCCATCGGGACGGGCTGGACCGTGCACCGCACGGCGGGGCTGATCGCCGCCGTCGTGTCGGCGCTCGGCCTGACGGCGGCGGCCTGGCGGCACCGTGCGCACGGCGGGGTGCTGGCGCCGCTCGTGGGGGAGGACCGGCGGCTGTCGACGTCGCGGGCGGTCGCGGCGGGGTGGCTGGGGATCGCGGTCTACGCGGTGCTGGTGGCGGGGGTGCGGGTGTTGTTGGAGGGGGCGGGGGCTGTTTCTGGTGCCGGTGCCGGTGCCGGTGCCGGTGCCGGTGCCGGTGCCGGGTTTGGGTTTGGGTTCGGGTCCGGGTTCGGGGGAGGGGGCGAGGTCGGGGCCGGGGATGGGGCCGGTGGGTGGTCGATGGGTCGCGTCGCGTCATCCGGGTTTGAACTGCCGCTCGCCGTACCGGTGTTGCTCGTTCTGGCCGTCGTGTTCGGGGTCGCGGTGACGGCGCGCGTCGTGGTCGGCGCGCGGATTCGCACCGGACGGCTCCAGAAGCCCGCCGCCTCCTGCCCGCGTGCCGTGGACCTGCTGGCCGACGACGCGGGGCGGGGCAGCTTGGCCGATGCCCAGTACCTGTTGGTGAACGCGGCGGTCGCGGCGTATGCGCTGGTCTCCTTGGCCGTCGGCCCCGCGGCCGTGCTGCCGCCGCTGTCGTGGGGCCCGGTCCTCCTGGTGGCCGTGTCCGCCGCCGGCTATCTGGCGGGCAAGTGTGCCGAGGGCGGCCGACCGGTGATCCTGTCCGTCGTCCGTGCACGGGAGTTGGGCGATCTCGCCGCGCCGATCCGCACCGGCGACGACATCGAGATCCGCGGCACCGCCTTCCTCCCGCCGGGCGCCCGGACCCCGGACCGGCTGGCCCAAGTGGTCGTACGGATCGGGCCGGTGCACGTACCGGTCCCCCTGGTGCCGGTGCCCGGCGGCTTCGCCAATCCGGCGGACGGGACGCTGACCGTCCCGGTGCCGGCCGATGTCGAACCGGGACGGGCGGAGATCCGGGTCGTCACGGCGGCCGGTGTGGAGACGGACGCGTACGTCATCGAAGTGCAGGAGTGACGCTTTGCGGTGGGTGTGAGGTCTTGAGGTGGGTGTGAGGTCTTGTGGCGGGTGGGGGATTCGCGGCGGGAGTGATGCCTGGCGGTGGGTGCGGCGGCCGGGCTTGGGGCGGTGCGGGAGGCGTTCCGATGGGGCGGTTGGGGCCGGGGCTGGGCGGCCGGGGCCGGTCGGCTGGTCGGCTGGTCGTGGTGCGGTGGCGACCGTTGGCCTTCCGGCTGTGTGGCCTCGGTGGTCGGAGTTCTGCGGCCGGATGGCGTGACGGCCCCGCCGCAGGTGGCGGAGACCCGCGGCGTCAGGCCCTACGGCCGGCTGTCCGTGTGTCTTCGGCGGACGATGGCCCAGGCGGCGGCGGTGATGCCGGAGGCCAGGAGCCCGGCGGGGATGGCGAGGAAGAGCCAGGGGCCGGGGGCATGCCAGAGGCCGACGGCGTCGAGGACGTATGCGGTGCCGACGGCTGTGGCGGTCAGGCCGGCGATCAGGTTGGCCGGCTCGAACGGATGACGCATCACGAGTGGCCTCCTTGCTGGGCCGGGTCGGTCGCGGCGGGGTGCGTCCCGGCCGGCGGAACGGTGGCGGACGGTATGCGGGCGGCGGACGCCGACGGGGTGGCGGTGCCTGGTGTGGGCGCCGGAGGTGCGGCGGGCGCCGAGGGGGCGGCGGGTGCTGGTGGCGCGGCGGGCACCGGGGGTGCATGGCGGACATCCACCTGGCCGACGCCGACCCGGAGGTCCAGGACGAGGGAACCGTGCGGCTTTTCGCCCTTCTTGAGGCCGCTGGCGGGCAGGGTGACCGTCCGGTCCCGCGCCCCGGCCGAGATGTGGATGTCGTCGGTCGCCTCGCCCGGCAGCCGGACATCGCCGACCCCCAGCGAGATGCGCACGGTCGCCGTCACCTGCGGGGGGAGCGTGACCTCCAGACGGCCCGCACCCACCTCCGCGCCGGTGCGGACCGTGCGGCCGTCCTTGACGGGCAGGTCGCTGAGGTCCAACCTGCCTTCTCCGGAGCCGAGTTCGTAATGCCGCTGGATGGCGGAGATGCTGGTGGGGGTCCAATGACGGTTCTGCCAGTCGGGGCTGATGGTGTCGGGCAGCGCCGTCGACACCGCCAGGAGCGCGGACGTCAGCACGACCATGAACACCGTGCCGCCTCCGGCGCGCCCCAGCCAGGCGCTCAGCACCAGGGACAGCCCGAACACGGCGAGCGAGCACGCCAGTCCGGCCTGCAACGCCTGGGCGAAGTGGTCGTGCTGCGCGACCGCGAGGCCGGTGCCCGTACCGGCGAGCACGGCCGCCAGGAAAGCCCGGCCCCCGATCCGGCGACCGGCCCGCGCCCTGCGCCGCGGCGCGGTCCCGGCGCCGGACGCGCCGCGGCCACCAGCTCCGGGACCGCGCTGACCTGCGGCGGCTTCCGTGCCGGAGCCGTGCTCGAACTCGTAGGTGATGTCCAGACCTGGCTGCTCGGGCCCCCAGAGATAGTCCACCCCGGCCGGTGTTTCCTTGAGGCGGGCGTCCCGCCACCAGGACGGGGCGTTCGGCGTGGGCGGGGCCTTGGTCTCGGGCGGTGCGTCGGCGACGGTCTGGGCGCTCGCCGCGTCCATCGACTGCGGGCCGCCGCCCTCCGCGTGGCGCTTGCGCGACCAGTAGGCGGAACCGGCCACCGCCAGGGTCAGCATGATGGCGAAGGACATGACGCTGCCCTTGCCGACCGTCGTCAGGAACAGGCCGCAGCCGAGCAGCGCGCACAGCAGCGCGGTCAGCGCCGAGCCCTCGACGCGGCCGGAGAGCAGCCTGCGGCCCTCGTTCTCGTCCTCGCCGTCGAGGGGGATGAGCAGCCAGGCGAAGCCGTAAACGATCAGCCCGAGGCCGCCCGCGACGGAGAGCACGGCCAGCACGATCCGGAAGATCACCGGGTCGAGATCCCACTGCCGGCCGAGGCCGCCGCAGACCCCGGCGACCACCTTCTGCCGCCGACTTCGGCGCAGTGGCGCCGGCGGCGGGGTGGTGCCGTCGGCGCCGGGCGGCGCCGGATCCTCGGCGTGGGCTGCATCGTTCATGGACCCATGGTGACAAGAGCCGTGGAACTCCGGCATCCGTGGGAACCCTGGCAGATCCCTGAGATCGGCCCTGAGGATCCCCGATATCCCCCGTGCGTTCGCATATCCCCCGAGCGGGAACGGTAGCCGTGCCGATCTGCGTCTTGGGGAGGCGGGCGGAGATCAGTTGGCCGAGTCCGGCGACTATCGTTGCGCCCTGGATACGTACGGGTTTCCGAAGGGGCGTGCGGTGACGGAGGCGGCGTCGGTGGACGAGGGGCGACTGGTCGCCGGGCGGTACCGCCTGGTCGAGCGGATAGGCCAGGGCGGCATGGGCACCGTCTGGCGCTCCCGGGACGAAGTCCTGGGGCGCCAGGTCGCCGTCAAGCGCTTGCACGTCTCGCCCCAGTTGGACGCGGACGAACTGGCCATGCGCCACGAGCGCACCACCCGTGAGGCGCAGGCCGCGGCGCGCATCAACCACCCCAATGTGGTGGGCGTCCACGACGTCGTCCATGACGCGGGGCTGCCGTGCATCGTGATGGAGTACGTGCCGTCGTCGACGCTCGGCGACGCCATCAAGGAGGCGGCGCGGGAAGACCGTTCGGTCTCGCCCAGGGAAGCCGCCCGCATCGGCCGCGGCATGATCGCCGCGCTGCGGGCCGCCCACTCGGCAGGAGTGCTGCACCGGGACGTCAAACCGGGCAACGTCCTGCTCGGCGAGGACGGCCGGGTCGTGCTCACCGACTTCGGGATCGCCGTCGCCAGCGGCACCTCCACCCTCACCAAGACCGGCGAGCTGGTGGGATCCATCGACTACTTGGCGCCCGAACGGGTCAAGGGCGGCACCCCGGGGCCCGCATCGGACCTGTGGGCGCTGGGCGCGACGCTCTATCAGGCGGTCGAGGGACGACCGCCGTTCCGGAAGAGCACCGCCGTCGAGACCGCCTACGCCATCGCCGTCGACCCGTTGGAGCCGCCGCGCAACGCCGGGCCGCTGGCGCCGCTGATCGAGGCGCTGCTCGCGAAGGAGCCCGGTGACCGGCCGACGTCCGAGGTCGCCGAGCAGGCCCTGCGGGCGGCCGAGGCGGAAGCGGAGACGGCGCCGATCAGCCGGCCGACGCTGGCCATGGGCACGGTCGGTCGCGGCGCGGCCCAACCGGACACCGGGTCCGAGTCCCTCACCCACCCCGTCACTTCGACGGACACCGGCACCGGGCCCGTGGCCGGGGGGACGGGCACCGGTACCGGCACGCCCCTCGGTGCGGCCCCGCAAACCGGAACGGGAAGAGAGGCCGTCACGGGAACGGGTGCCCCCATGGGCACCGGAGCGCCAGGTACCGGCGAGGCCACAGGTTTTGGCCCGGCGCCTGCCGGTTTTCCGGTCGGTGCGGGAGGTGACGCGGTCGCGCCGTCCGGTGACGACCGCACGGGCGTCATCACGACGACCCGGCCGCCCCGTAAGCGCCGCGGTCGCGTCGTGGCCTGGAGCGCCGTCGGCGTGCTGGTGGTCGGTGGCGGCGCGGGCGGCGCCTGGTACGTGCTGCACCACAACGGCGGCTCCTCGCAGGCCGAGGGGAACGCCGCCCCGGCACAGTCCGGCGCGCCGGGCAGTACCATCGGGCCGCCGCCGCCCCTCCCGGAGGGGATGCACCGCGTCAAGGAGAAGGCGCTCGGCGTCTCGTTCCCGGTGCCCGACGGCTGGAAGCGTCAGGTCAAGGACGGCGGCCGGCAGATCGTCTACATCTCGCAGGCCGAACTCGCGCAGCTGACGATCAGCGTCCTGGACTTCTCATCGGGCGACCAGGTGCAGCACTTCAAGGACGTCGAGGTGGACCTCAAGAAGGCGTACCCGAGCTACGAGCGCAAGCGGCTTCAGGACACCGTTTTCCAGAGTGACCCCGCCGCGATCTGGGAGTTCACCTTCCAGGGCCGGGCCCGCGAATACCGCGGCATCGACCTCGGGTTCGGCCGCGAGGGCAACAAGGAGTACGCGATCTACGTCTCCGCGCCGAGCGCCAACTGGGCGAAGTACCGGGAGCTGTTCTCCCAGGTGAAGGACGGCTTCCGTAAGGGCGATCCGACGAGCTGAGCCGGCGGACCGACCCGGCGGGTGGCTTGGTGGGCTCACCCGGCGGCCCGGCCCGTCGGCCGGTGCCGGAGAGAGGTCAAGGCCCGCAGAAAACCTCAGGGGTCGCTTCAGGGTCGACCCTGATGCCGCGGGCCCTCGCCGCGTGTGACGATCGGTGGCATGACCACAGCCCCGCCGCGCGCCGGGACGAGCTACGCTCCGGCGCCCGATCCCGAGCCGCCCGTGCGCAAGCTCTACCGCAGCGCCGACGGGCGGATGCTCGGCGGTGTCGCCCGCGGCCTCGCCGGGCACCTCGGGCTGCCGGTCTCCTGGGTCCGGGTCGTCTTCGTCGCCCTCTTCCTGACCGAAGGCATCGGCGCGCTGCTCTACGCCGCCTTCTGGTTCTTCGTTCCGCTCGGCGTCGGCGGTGTGGAGGAGCGCAGGCCGGCGGGCGGGGAGCCGCGCAGGCTGCTGTCCCGCAAGCCCGACAAGGGCCAGATCTTCGCGCTGATCGCACTCCTGGTGGGCGCCCTGGTCGTCGCCTCCAGATTCCAGCTCGGCCGGGGCAACGGCTATCTCTGGCCGGTCCTGCTGATCGCCGCCGGTGTCGCCCTCGTCTGGCGCCAGGCCGACAACGCGCGCCGCGCGCAGTGGCTGGAGATGGGCCGCCGCAAGGGTGTGCTTCCGGTGCTGCGCGGAGCGGCCGGAGTGGTGCTGGTCTGCGTCGGCGTGACCGGCATCGTCGTGCTCCAGGGTTCGGTGGCGTACCTCGGCTCGGTCCTGCAGGCCGCGCTCGCCGTGGTCGTCGGCATCGCCCTGCTGGTCGGCCCCTATCTCGTGCGGATGATGCAGGACCTCTCCGAGGAGCGGCTGATGCGCATCCGCGCCCAGGAGCGCGCCGAGGTCGCCGCGCACGTCCACGACTCCGTGCTGCACACCCTCACCCTGATCCAGCGCAACGCCGACGAGCCCCGCGAGGTCGCCAGGCTGGCTCGCGCCCAGGAACGCGAACTGCGGGCCTGGCTGTACAAGCCCGAGGGCCGCGGCAAGGAGGAGGACGAGGAACCGGCCACCCTGGCCGAGGCGGTGCGTACCGCCGCGGCCGAGGTCGAGGACCACCACGGCGTCCCGATCGACGTCGTGGTCGTCGGCGACTGCCCGCTGGACGAGGCGCTGGGCGCCCAGATGCAGGCGGCGCGCGAGGCGATGGTCAACGCCGCCAAATACGGCGGCGAGGGCGGCGCGGTGCAGGTGTTCGCCGAAGTGGAGGGCCGCACGGTTTTCGTCTCGGTGCGTGACCGCGGGCCCGGCTTCGACCTGGACGCGGTCCCCGAGGACCGGATGGGCGTCCGCGAATCCATCATCGGACGGATGGAACGCAACGGCGGCACCGCCCGGCTGCGGTCGGTCCCCGGGGGCGGCACCGAGGTCGAACTGGAAATGGAGCGCGCCGAATGACCCCCACACCACGCGGCCCCCGCCCCGGCGGCCCCGCCCGCTCCCGGCCCGGCGGCCCGCCGCCCCGCCGAACCGCCGTACGGCAGGAATCGTGCGGCGGCACGCACCGAGCACGACACGGCGGCCCGCGCCGCGCGATGATGACGAGGCAGACCCCGATGGACGGACGGACGAGATGAACAGCGACGGCGCACAGCAGGCCGCGAACAGCGACGGCGCTCCCCAGGGCGAGGCGGCAGGGCCCGCGGCCCTCGGCGAGCCGGCCGGTGGCGGGGTGGCCGACGGCCGGACCGTGCGGGTCGTCCTGGTCGACGACCACCGGATGTTCCGTACGGGCGTGCAGGCCGAGATCGGCGAGACCGACCGCACCGGCGTCGAGGTCGTCGGCGAGGCCGCCGACGTCGACCAGGCCGTCACGGTCATCACCGCCACCCGCCCCGAGGTGGTCCTCCTGGACGTGCACCTCCCCGGTGGCGGCGGCGTCGAGGTGCTGCGCCGCAGTGCTGCCATGATGGCCGACGCCGACCGCCCGGTCCGCTTCCTTGCCCTCTCGGTCTCCGACGCGGCCGAGGACGTCATCGGCGTCATCCGCGGCGGGGCCCGCGGCTACGTCACCAAGACCATCACCGGCAAGGACCTGGTCGACGCGGTCTTCCGGGTCTCCGACGGCGACGCGGTCTTCTCCCCGCGGCTGGCCGGCTTCGTCCTCGACGCCTTCGCCTCCACGGACGCCCCGCCCGTCGACGAGGACATGGACCGCCTCACCCAGCGCGAGCGCGAGGTGCTGCGCCTGATCGCCCGTGGCTACGCCTACAAGGAGATCGCCAAGCAGCTCTTCATCTCCGTGAAGACCGTCGAGTCCCACGTCTCCGCGGTGCTGCGCAAGCTCCAGCTCTCCAACCGGCACGAACTCACCCGGTGGGCCACCGCCCGCCGCCTGGTCTGAGGCTCCTCACCGGCCGGGCCGCGTCCGGGATGACGTCCCGGCCCGCGGGCCCGGACCGCTGAGTGCGGCGGAGATCACTCATCCCACGGGAAAGAAGGGCTCGAAGAGGGGCAACCAGGACGTCGCGGATCGCCATCTAATGGCGCGGAGAGGCCCGCTGCCGACACCGGGGCCGGAACCACGCCCCCGTCGCCGCGTACATGTCCTGGAAGCGAGATCCCGATGAGCCTGACGGGCACGCCCTTCTTTCTCACCTCGATCGTGCTGCTGCTGATCGCCGTCGCGCTGCCGCTGGCACTGTGGGGACGGATACCGGGGCCGCGCCTGGCGCGCGGCGCCCTCCGCCTGGTCATGCTGCTGTTCGCCCAGGTCACGGCCATCACCCTGGTCTTCGTCCTGGTCAACAACGCGAACAACCTCTACGACACCTGGGACGACCTGCTGGGCACCGGCAGCCACGTGCAGGCAGCCCAGGACCTCGGCCCCGACGGGCTGGGCGGCCGGCAGATCAAGAACGAGCCCCGCCAGGTCCAGCCGTTCCGTCCGGCCGACGACCCGAAGCTGGGCCCCGAGGTCCAGATGACCGACCTCAAGGGCCGGATCTCCGGGGTCAGCGGCGAGGTGTACGTCTGGCTGCCGCCGCAGTACCACGACCCCGCCTACCGGAACACGAAGTTCCCGGTCGTCGAGGTGCTGCCCGGCTACCCCGGATCGGCGAAAGCCTGGTTCGGCTCCCTGAACGCCGACGAGCAGCTCCGCCCGATGATGCTGAACGGCGAGGTCAAGCCGTTCATCCTGGTCGCCCCGCGCACCAACCTCGTCACCGGCTCCGACACCGGGTGCGTCAACATCCCGGGGAAGGTCAACGCCGACAGCTGGCTGACCGTCGACGTGCGCCAGATGGTCATCGACACCTTCCGGGCATCCGACCACGCCCGATCCTGGGCCCTGGCCGGCTACTCGGCGGGCGCCCACTGCGCAGCCAAGCTCGCCCTGTCGCACCCGGACCGCTACCACGCGGGGATCGCCATGTCCGGCTACAACGACCCGGCGAGCGAGCACAGTTCACTCGCGGGCAAGGACCCGAAGCTGCGCATCGAGTCGAACCCGCTGCACATCCTGAAGTCGGCCAACGCGGCCGGAAAGCCGCCGCGCACCGCGCTGTACGTCTCCGGCGCCTCGGGCGACGGGTACCAGGCGGGCCTCGGACTGCGGCAGCTGGCGCAGCCGCCGACATCGGTGACCGTGCGGCAGATCCCCTCGGACGCCGGTGGCCACACGAGCGTGGTCTGGCGGGAGCAGGTGCCCGAGATCTTCCGCTGGCTGTCGCAACACGTCACTGCGTGAGGCGGGGGCGACGGCCCGGCCCTCGTTTCACCGCGGGCGGACCGCCGCCGTGACCGGCGCGCGCACCTGCCAGCCCAGGGCCTCATAGAGGGCACGGCCTTCGGGGCTGGCGACCAGCACACCCTGCGTGGCGCCCGCCGTGGCCGCGCGGCCGGCGAGCGCCGCCATCACCAGTCGGCCCAGCCCTCTGCGGCGGTGCCCGGCCGCCGTGCCGATCATGTCGAAGACGACCGACCGCGGTCCGGGCAGGGCACCGGGCGCCCCGTCGGTGAGCGCGGCAAGACCGCCTGCCGGGAAGATTTCCGGGTCCGGATCCGGGTCTGCCTCCGGGGCCGTCTCCGGGTCCGGATCCGGGCTTCCCGTACGGGCCGCGGGAGCCGCGGGAGCCGCTGCGGACGTACCGTCCAGGACCCGGGCCTCGATCAGGCCACGGTCCGCGTCGTGGTGGACGGCGAGGCGGTAGCCGGGCGGCGGCGCGGGGTTACCGGGCGGTCCCAGCCTGGTCGTCATCAGGTACTGGGGCTCGCTGAGCTGCCAGCCGTCAGGCAGCAGCGGCTCGACCCGCTCGCGCGGTGCGCAGATCTTGAGCCACAGGCCGGGCACGTCGATGCGGCGGACCAACTCGCCCAGCACGTCGGGGTCGGCCGTCGGCAGGACGTAGCGGGCGATGTGGTGCGGCCGTCCGACCTCGATCCGGAAGCCGCCGGGCACCGCCGACGGCGCGGCGGTCCGCCGGGCCCGTGCCCAGCCGTCGGCCCAGACGCCGACGATCCGCGCGAGTTCGGACGGCGAGGCGGGCGAGGGGGCCGGGGAGGAGTCCGTGGCGGGGGCCATGGGCCGAGCGTAGGCCGCATCCATGATCGACTTCAGCTGTATTTTCCGGGTGGGCACGGGCGCCAGGTAGAGCCTTGAAGGCTGCCGTCGCCGGGCCGCGTTCTGCGGTCGGGGGAGCACACGGCGGCATGTGACGGCGGGGCGCCCTGCCCGAAGGGTCGTGGTTTGGGAGGGCTACGATCCAGCACCATGGACGTAGTCATCAACATCTTCGTCGGCCTGCACATCATCGGTATCGCCTCCCTCCTGGGCGGCTTTCTGACCCAGATGAAGGCGATGAGCGCGGGCACGGCCCGCTTCGTGCCCGCCATGCTGCACGGCGCGCTGACGATGCTCGTCACCGGCATCGTGCTGGTCGGCCTGAACCAGGCCCAGGGCAGCCCGGTCGACAACATCAAGATCGGCATCAAGCTGGCCGTCCTGGTGGTGATCCTGGGCCTGGTCTACGTCAAGCGTGACGAGGAGAAGGTCGCCAAGCCGCTCTTCGGCGCCGTCGGCCTGCTCACGATGGTCAACATCTTCATCGCGGTGCTCTGGACCTGAGCCCGCCGGGGCCGCTGCGCCCCGTATGCCGCACGGTGAACCGCGCGGCCCTCGCGTCGTCAGCCGTTCCGGCCGTCCGACCGCCCGAGGGCCGCGCGGTTCCGTGCTGTGGGGGGTGGTGCGTGGGGTGCTGCGGGTGGTTCCTGAGGTGTCGCGGGGGAGCGGGCCCGACGCGACCTACGCCGGGCGGATGCTCCCGTAGATCGGCATGTAGTAGATCGACTCCACCCGCACGCTGGCGCCCGGCTTCGGGGCGTGGATCATCTTGCCGTCGCCTATGTACATCCCGACGTGGCTGATGTCCTTGAAGAAGAACACCAGGTCGCCCGGTTGCAGGTCCTTGGTGGCCACCCGCTCGCCGGTCTTCACCTGATCCCACGTCGTACGCGGCAGGTTCACCCCGGCCGCCTTCCAGGCCGCCTGCGTCAGGCCGGAGCAGTCGTAGGAGTTGGGGCCCGTCGCGCCCCAGACGTACGGCTTGCCCATCTGGGCGCGGGCGAAGGCGAGCGCCTTCTTGGCCTTTGTGAGGGACGTGCCGTCGTCGGACCCGCCGCCCGAACCGTCCGAGCCGCCCGAACCGTCCGTCGAGCCGCCACCGGACCCGCCGTCGCCCCCGCGGTCGCCCCCGTGCTCCTGGCGTTCCTTCTCGGCCTGCCGGCGCGCCATGTCGTCGGCCTTGCGCTTGGCGGCTTCCTCCTTCTTGCGCTCCAGCTCGGCCAGCCGCGCCTTCTCCTGGGCGGTCAGCCGGGACAGCAGCTGCCGGGCCTCGGTCAGCTTGCCCTGCACCGTCCGCTTGGACTCCTGGAGGGAGGTCTGGGACTCCTGGAGCCGTTCCAGGCTGTGGACGGCCTCGGCGCGTTCGTGCGCTGCCGCCGCCTGCTGCTCCTGGTAGTCGGCGACCGCCTGCTGCTGACGCCCGGTCAGCCGCTCCATGAGGTGGCTGCGGTCGGCGAACTGCTGCGGGTCCTTGGCGAGTATCAGCTGCGCGGTCGGGCTCATGCCTCCGGTGCGGTACTGCGCGGAGGCGTAGGTGCCCAGCTCCCGCCGGGACGCGTTGAGCTTGTCGGTGCGCTTCGCCGCGGAGTCCTGGAGTTCGGCCACCTTCTCGCGCCGCTGCTCGGCGCGCTCCTTGGCGGCGTTGTACTTCTGGGTCGCCACCTCGGCCTGGCGGTAGAGGTCGTCGACGTTCTTCTTGACGTCTTCGACGGTCGGCCGGGGGCTTCTGGGGGCCGCTTCGGCGGACTGCGACAGCAGTGTGACCGAGGCGAGTGCTGCGGTGGTGATCCCGACCGCCGTGCGGCGGCTTCCGGGTGAGGCGAGGACGCGGGTGCGCGGCTTGCGATGCGACGCCAAGGCCGGCGACTCCTTCCGTGGACCGCCTACCGGGTTAGCTGTCGGGTTCGGGCGGTGTCGCAGACGGAAGGCTTGCCCTACGGTCCGTACGCCCGCGCGCGGCGGCCGTACCGATCGATTCACCCCGGTGGTGCTGGTGGGTCCCCGGCTCCGGGTGCCCAGGGGCAGGGCCGGACTCGGCGGAGGCGACCCGTGCGCACGCTGTCGTACGCGGGGATGCGGGCTGCCCGAGCGAGCACGGTAGCCAACTCGTGTGGCTCCTGTGAAGGCTGATGTTCGAATTGCCCGAAACCTTTTCGTGACCTGAAGGTGAGGTGACGGTGATTGCGTTGGATGTCGGTTTCGGGCAGTGCGGGGAAGCCTCGGGGCGGCTCCTGTGAAGACGGCTCCACGTCTCCGAAACGGATTCTGCACGGCCGGGACGCTTCCCGTGCGGCCGTTCCCGGACTTCGGGACCGGATGTCAGTGGGGCCGCCTAGACTCGGTGGGCGATGAGCAGCCTCTTTGACGACAGCTTCCTGGCGGATCTCGGCCCGAAGGGCGAGCACCCCCCGCCCCCTCCCGAGGACGAGCACGGCCCGGCCCCGGAGGAGGTTCCGCACGACCTCTTCGACGGGAAGTTCGACGCCCCCGTGCCCCGGGAGGCGTACTACCGCGACGGCGCCGCCCGCCCCGCGGTCGATCCGGCCGCCCTCCTGGAGGGGCTCAACGACGCCCAGAAGGCGGCCGTGGTGCACACCGGCAGCCCGCTGCTGATCGTCGCGGGCGCCGGATCCGGCAAGACCCGGGTGCTCACCCACCGCATCGCGCATCTGCTCGGCGCGCGCGGCGTGCACCCCGGCGAGATCCTCGCGATCACCTTCACCAACAAGGCCGCGGGCGAGATGAAGGAGCGCGTCGAAGAGCTGGTCGGCCCGCGGGCGAACGCCATGTGGGTCTCCACCTTCCACAGCGCCTGCGTCCGCATCCTGCGCCGGGAGTCCAAGCAGCTCGGCTTCACCTCGTCGTTCTCGATCTACGACGCCGCCGACTCGAAGCGCCTGATGGCCCTGGTCTGCCGCGATCTGGACCTCGACCCCAAGCGCTTCCCGCCCAAGTCCTTCAGCGCCAAGGTCTCCAACCTCAAGAACGAGCTCATCGATGAGGAGACCTTCGCGGGGACGGCTGCCGACGGATTCGAGAAGACCCTGGCCGAGGCGTACGCGATGTACCAGGCGCGGCTGCGCGAGGCCAACGCCCTGGACTTCGACGACATCATCATGACGACCGTCAACCTCCTCCAGGCGTTCCCCGACGTCGCCGCCCACTACCGCCGCCGCTTCCGGCACGTCATGGTCGACGAGTACCAGGACACCAACCACGCGCAGTACACCCTCGTGCGCGAGCTGGTCGGCCCGCCCGAGTCCGCCGCCGAGCTGTGCGTCGTCGGCGACGCCGACCAGTCGATCTACGCCTTCCGCGGCGCCACGATCCGCAACATCCTCCAGTTCGAGGAGGACTACCCCAACGCCACGACGATCCTCCTGGAGCAGAACTACCGCTCCACGCAGACGATCCTCAGCGCCGCCAACGCCGTCATCGAACGCAACGAGAACCGCCGCCCCAAGAACCTCTGGACACAGGCGGGCGAGGGCCCCCGGATCACCGGTTACGTCGCCGACACCGAGCACGACGAGGCGCAGTTCGTCGCCGACGAGATCGACCGGCTGACGGACGCGGGCGACGCCAGGGCGGGCGACGTCGCCGTCTTCTACCGCACCAACGCCCAGTCCCGTGTCTTCGAAGAGATCCTCATCCGGGTCGGGCTGCCCTACAAGGTCGTCGGCGGCGTCCGCTTCTACGAGCGCAAGGAGGTCCGCGACGTCCTCGCGTACCTGCGCGTCCTCTCCAACCCCGAGGACACCGTCCCGCTGCGCCGGATCCTCAACGTCCCCAAGCGCGGCATCGGCGACCGCGCCGAGGCGATGATCGACGCCCTGTCGCTCCGCGAGAAGATCAGCTTCCCGCAGGCCCTGCGCCGGGTCGACGAGGCGTACGGCATGGCCGCCCGCTCGGCCAACGCCGTCCGGCGCTTCAACACGCTGATGGAAGAGCTGCGCACGATCGTCGAATCCGGCGCAGGACCGGCCACCGTCCTGGAGGCGGTCCTGGAACGCACCGGCTACCTCGCCGAACTCCAGACCTCCACCGATCCGCAGGACGAGACCCGGATCGAGAACCTCCAGGAACTCGCCGCGGTGGCCCTGGAGTTCGAGCAGGACCGCGGCGAGGAGAATCCGGGCGCCCTCGCCGACTTCCTGGAGCAGGTCGCGCTGGTCGCCGACTCCGACCAGATCCCCGACGAGGAGGAGGACGGCAGCGGCGTCATCACCCTGATGACCCTGCACACCGCCAAGGGCCTGGAGTTCCCCGTCGTCTTCCTGACCGGCATGGAGGACGGCGTCTTCCCGCACATGCGCTCGCTGGGCCAGACCAAGGAGCTGGAGGAGGAGCGCCGGCTGGCGTACGTCGGCATCACCCGCGCCCGCGAACGGCTCTACCTCACCCGCTCGACGATGCGCAGCGCCTGGGGCCAGCCCTCGTACAACCCGCCCTCGCGGTTCCTGGAGGAGATCCCGGAGGCGTACGTCGACTGGAAGCGCACCGGGCCCGCGACGCCGTCCGCCTCGATGGGCGGGCTGTCATCGGGCGGCTTCGGTTCCGGCGGCGGAACGGGCTCCGGCTTCTCGTCGTCGCGCGCCAAGGGGCCGAGCGGTTTCGCGACCCGGCGCTCGTCCGACCGGCAGGTCGTCGCGCTGGCCGTCGGCGACCGCGTCACCCACGACAGCTTCGGCCTCGGCACGGTCGTGGGAGTCAAGGGCAGTGGCGACAACGCCGAGGCGACGATCGACTTCGGCGGCGAGAAGCCGAAGCGGCTGCTGCTGCGGTACGCGCCGGTGCAGAAGCTCTGAGGCTTGTGCCGGCCCGCCGCTGTTGCAGGGCGCCGGGCCGGGCGGGGCCGGTCGGTTCGGGGCGGCCGGTCAGTTCGGGTTGAGGCCGTGGCTGTGCAGCCAGGGCAGCGGGTCGATCGGTGAGCCGCCCCCGGGCCGCACCTCGAAGTGCATGTGCGGCCCGGTGGAGTTGCCGGAGCTGCCGGAGTACGCGATCTGATCGCCGGCCTTGACCGACCCGGAGCGGACCTTGGTGCTGCTGAGGTGGCAGTACCACGTCTCGGTGCCGTCGGGCGCCGTCACGATCGCCATGTTGCCGTACGCGGAGTTCCACTGGGTGCGCACGGTGCCGTCGGTCGCGGCCATCACGGGAGTGCCGTAGCCGACCGGGAAGTCGATGCCGGTGTGCACGGACATCCAGTTGACGCCGGCCTGGCCGTAGAGGGCGCTCAGCCCGTGCTGCTTGACCGGGAGCAGGAACTTCGGGCGTTCGGCCTCCTTGCGGGCCGCTTCCTTCTCCTTGCGTTCCTTCTCGGCGGCCTGCCGCTCCTTGAGGTCGATCCGCTCCTGGGTGCGGCTCGCCCGGTCGGCGAAGTCGTCGGCGCCCGCGCTGAGTCCGGCGAGCTGGGTGTCGAGCTTGTTGTTCGCCGCGGACGGTTTGACGCCGCCCGTGTCCGGCGCGCCCTGGCTGGCCGCCTCGTCCTTCTCCTCCCCGCCGAACCCGCCGACGGCCGCAGCGGCGACGGCGCAGACACCCATCGCGGCGACCGACGGTACGGCGACGGTCAGCAGCGCCGACCGCTTGGCCGTGCGGCGGCGGCCCCGGCCGCGGACGGCCTTGGGGCCCTCCGGGGCGTCGGCCGTGACTGCCGTGACGACCGGGGTGGCCTGGGTCAACGCCTCGGCCATCGCGGCCGATCCACCGCGCGGGCGCCCGGCGGGCGCGGGCGGTCCGGAGTCGTCGCGCGGCGGGCCCGCCTGGGCAGGGATGGTCGCGGTCGGCGCCTGGTCCACCGTCGGCCACACCGCGGTGGCGTCGTGGCCGATGGCCTCCTGGACGGCGGTGGCTTCGTACCCGCCGGTCCCGTACGCGCCGGTTCCGTGGGCGGTGCCGTGGTCGTACCGGGGCTCGTCCTCGCCGGGCGTGCCGTACCCGCCGGTGCCGAGGCCGTCGTCGAAGGCGGTGGTGTCGTAGGCGCCCGTGTCGTACGTCCCGGTGCCGTATGCCGCGGGGGCGGCGGTCTGATAGCCGCCGGTGTCCTGGCCGTTGGGGTGGTAGCCCGGCGCCGCGTAGCCGTGGGTGTCGTAGCCCGGTGCCTCATAGGCGGTGTGGGCGTACGGGTCGTAGCCGGAAGCGTCCGGCTGCGCGCCTGCCGAGTCGTGGCCGTAGGCGTCGGCTCCGTACGTGCCCGTGGCGAAGGTGCCCGTGCCGTACGTCCCGGTGTCGTAGGACGCGGTCCGGAAGGAGCCGGTGTCGAAGGAGCCGGTGTCGTACCCGCCCGGCGGGTAGCCGCCCGCCGGGTAACCGCCGGTGCCGTCGGACCCGTAGGGCTCCGCTCCCTGGGCCGTGCCGTGCTGAGTGGTGCCGAACGAGCCGGTGGCGTAGGGGTCGGCGCCGTACTGACCGGTGTCGTACGAACCGGGGAGGGAGCCGAAAAGCGGGTCGCCGCCGCCGTATTCGGCGCAGCCGTTCGCGGCAACGGTGTGCTGCCCGTAGGAGTCGTAGGCCGGATAGTGCGCATACGAGGCGTCCGGAGCGGGACCGGTCGGAAGGGGAGTCTCCGACGGGTGACGGTCGTTCACCACCAGCTTCTCTTTCGCCTCGGCAGCAGGAGAATTAGCGGCGACTGTACCCGGCGGTACACGACGGCGACAATCTTGCAGGGGTTTCCGGCTCGACCGGGCCGGGCATTTGGCCGCCTTTCGGCGGTGCCACACCTCCTCTTGGCGTCGCGTTCGAGGCTCGTTCGACGTCAGCGCGGGATCACGCCGCCGAAAGGCAGCCGATAAGCCGCCAACGGGTCGTCGGCGAGATGCCTTTGCGCGCCGGCGGGCATCCGATTCAAGCCACCGAAATGGTGTCCATGGCGTGATCAGGCTCTTCCCTTACGGTCAAAACCTCATGTATTCCGGCAGCGACCGAGGCATTGACCGGTAGCGCGAGATGTCCGACACCGGAGATCTGTACGTTGTGCGCGATCAAATCCGGGTGATCGATTCGTGCGGTGGCGGGCGGCACCATGATCTGGTCCTGATCACTCCAAAACGCAACGAAATGGGTCGGGCAATTCGGCGCCGGAAGCGCCAACTCCGAGATCACCGTGGAATCCGGGCGCAACTGGCGTACGAGGGGGTGCGCCGACAGCAGCGGCGCGACGCGGGTGCCGGAGTGCGGGGTGCCGAGGGTGACGACGGTGCGCACACGGGCGGCGCCGCCCAGCCGCTGCACGTAATAGCGGGCGATGAGTCCGCCGAGGCTGTGCCCCACGATGTCCACCCGCGGCTGCCCGGTCCGTGCGCAGAGCTCCGCCACGTGCCGGCCCAGCAGCTCGGCCGCCTTGCGCAGATCGCAGGTCAGCGGCGAGTAGTTGAGCGCCTCGACGTGCCGCGGGCCCTGGCGGCGCAGCGAGCGGCGCAGGAGGACGAAGACGGAGCGGTTGTCGATGAAGCCGTGGAGGAGGAGAACGGGCGGGGGAGCGGGGGTGTGGGGTGCCGGTGTGGCGGGCGTGGGGTGCTCCTGGGTGATGCCGGTGGGGTAGAGGGCCAGGTGGCCGGCGAGTACCAGCAGTTCGGTCAGCGCGCTGCGCAGTGACAGGGCGTGCGGACGGATCAGGTGGCGGAGGTCCGGTGTGGAGGGGAAAGGTGTGGCGGCCATGGCCGACCTCCCGTACGGCAGGGGAGGCTGCGTGCCCCCTGGATGCCCTTGGGGGAAGCCGTGTGCGAAGGGTGAGCCTGTGGTGCGTGTGCCCTGGCGGGTGCGCGTGCCCGGTGGTGCGTCCGCGCGGCTCGGCGGCGCGGAGGCGGAACGGTGTGGAGGCTCGGCTGCGGCTTCCCTTGCGCCGCCCCGCGGGGGCTCCGCCGCCCGGCCCTGGCGTGAAGTCCCGCGGAACACGGCGCGTAGCGAACGTGTCCCGTGTGTGATTTCCCCCTCCCTGCATGTCACGAAACGGCTGGGTACGGGATGCTGGCGATAACGTTCGTTCACTCGTGGCCGCCGGACCGGGCGGCCACGCGATCGATTGTCGGCTCGGCGGCACCGCCCAACGGGTGCCGTGCATGGCTTGGAGGCAGTTATGGGTGTGGCGCGGCATGACGGAACTCAAGCGGGCGGGCAGGGTACGGCCGGCACGACGGGGCCGATCCGTGTCGTGGTGGCCAAGCCGGGGCTCGACGGCCACGACCGGGGCGCCAAGGTCATCGCGCGGGCGCTGCGGGACGCCGGCATGGAGGTCATCTACACCGGCCTGCACCAGACTCCGGAGCAGATCGTCGACACGGCGATCCAGGAGGACGCCGACGCCATCGGCCTGTCGATCCTCTCCGGCGCCCACAACACGCTCTTCGCCAAGGTCATCGAGCTGCTCAAGGCGCGCGACGCGGACGACATCAAGGTCTTCGGCGGCGGCATCATCCCCGAGGCGGACATCGCCCCGCTGAAGGAGCAGGGGGTCGCGGAGATCTTCACCCCCGGCGCCACGACCACATCGATCGTCGAGTGGGTGACCGCGAACGTCCGCTCGCTCGCGGTGTGAGACCGGGCCGGCACGCCGCACCGGCCGCCGGTGCCCAACGGGCGCCCGTCGGCCGGGCTCTGCCCCTGCCCGCCACCGGACGGTCACCTTCGGCCTCCTCATCGGTCCGCTAACCGGTCGCGTCGTGTGCCGCGTCGGTGCCGGTGGCCGTGCCCGGCGGGTGGTCGGAGCCGGAGGGTCCGGCGGCTCCGCCCGACGCTGCGAGCCGGGCGGGGGCGGCCAGTTCGGCATGCATGGTGGCGCGCAGACGCAGGGTGCCGACCAGACGCTGGAACGCCTCGGACCAGTAGCCGACGGAGCCGGGTGAGGCGCCTTCCGGCTCGTCCGTGACCGCCGTGAGCATGTCCAGCCGGTCCGCTGCCGCCGGATCGAGGCAGCGCTCGGCCAGCCCCATCACCCCGCTGAAGCTCCACGGATAGCTGCCCGCGTCCCGGGCGATGTCCAGCGCGTCGACGACCGCTCCGCCCAGCGGTTCGGCCCAGGGCACGGCGCAGACGCCGAGCATCCGGAACGCGTCGGCCAGGCCGTGCGCCGCGATGAACTCCGCCACCCACTGCGCCCGTTCGCCCTCCGGGAGCACGGCCAGCAGCTTCGCCGGATCCCGCGACGAGCCGCCCGCCGCGGATTCGGCGCCCTGGAGCGGGGCGGCGGGCGTGCCCAGGAGCGCCCGTGCCCACGCGGCGTCCCGCTGGCGCACCGCCGCGCGGCACCAGGCGTCGTGCAGCTCGGTGCGCCAGCCGTCGGCCACCGGCAGGGCGGTGATCGCCGTCGGCTCCCGGCCCCCGAACCGCTCGGCCCACCCGCTCAGCGGCGCCGCCTCCACCAACTGCCCGAACCACCACGACCGTTCGCCGCGCCCGGACGGCGCCTTGGCCACGACGCCGTCGCGCTGCATCCCCGCGTCGCACTCGTACGGCGCCTCGACGACGATCACCGGATCGGATGGCGCGGCCGTGGTGCCGGGGGCCGGCGGGGTGGCCGTGCGGTCCAGGGCGACGCAGCTGCGGGCGCGGGCGGCCATCCTTGTGGCGAGCGCCGAACCGGGCAGCGCGGACAGCAGTTCGGCGGCCGTGGCGCGGACGTTGCGGCTGCGGTCGGACAGCGCCTGCTCCAGGAACGGCTCGTCGGCCGTGGACAGGCCCTCGCGCAGCGAGTCGAGGAACATCAGCCGGTCCTCGGCACGCTCGCTCGGCCAGCTGCGGGACAGCAGCTCCCGGCCCGCGTCCGGAGTGCGTCGGCGCAGCGCCGCCAGGACGGCGATCCGTTCCCCGAACAGGCCCTCGTCCCAGAGGCGTTGCAGGGCCTCCGGGTCGTCGGAACGGTCGGTGCCGACCGTCCCGGGGCCGCCCCCGATGCCCCGCAGTGCGAACTTCCAGTCGTCGTTGAGGCGCGCCAGCCACCGGGCGCGCGGGCCCGCCAGCGCGAGCGCGGCGGGCCGCAGGTCGGTACGGCCCCGGGCCGTGTCGAGCAGCGCGGGCAGCAGCGCCTCGGGGGCACGGTAGCCGTGGTCTCCGGCCGCCGTGAGCCATTGGGGGAGCAGTTCCGTGAGGTCGGGGGCGGTGCCGCGGCGGCTGCTTCCGCTGCCGCCGCGGTCGGCCAGCAGCAGCGCCAGACGGCGGCGGGCGGCCTGCGGCAGCGGGGGCCTGGGGTCGTCGGGGGCCCGCCGGGGGCGCTCGCCTGCCGGTGCGGGGCGCAGGGCGGCACGGCGGCGGACGGTGCTCAGCGCCGCCGCGTCCAGCAGCCCGGCCGGCCCGCCACGCCCCGCCTCGGGCGGCGTACGGCGCTCGGCCCCCAGTAGGGCGGCGCTCACCAGCTCGGGCCAGGGAGGCACGATCCAAGGCGGGGCCGCGCCGGTGGTGTTGGGGGTGGTGGGGGTCATGGTGGTCCTCCAGGGTGGTGTGGCGTACCGGGGCGGCGGGCCGTGGTGCTACAGCGACACCGGGGCCGGATCCCAGACGGTCAGCGGGAGGAAGCCGCGGTGGCCGCATTCGCCGAAGACCGTCACGGGGGCGCCGCCCGATATCGCGGCCAGCTGCCACCGGCCCGGACGGTCGAGGCACCGTGGGTCGAGAGGCAGCGCCGACTCGCCGTCCGCGTCGGCCAGTTGCCAGCCCGCGCCGTCCAGGCCGGGGATCGGGGTGACGTCCGCCAGGACCACGGGCCAGGAGTCGAGCCAGGGGTCGTGGCGCAGCGCGTCCCCGTAGGCGGCCAGGGCGGCGTCGATGCCGCAGCCGGGCGGTACCGGGCCGGGGGCCGCCGGGGCGTGCCGCTTGCCCAGGGCGGCGCGCAGGGGGCGTGCGCCCGGGTAGTAGGCCAGCTCCGCGTCGAGCACCAGGCCGGGCGGCAGGGCCGGCTCCAGGGGGCGATGGGCGCCGCCGTGGGAGAGGTACAGGGCCATCCTGCCGGTCCTGTCGCCCCGCAGGTAGATCCGGCGGGTGGTCAACCTGCCGTCGTCGCTGTCGTGTTGGGCCAGCACCAGCCAGCGGTCCCGTACCGGCGTGGCGTCCAGCCCGGTCAGGACGTCGGCGGCCTCGGTCGTCAGGCCGACGCGGGTACGCACCGTGGCGGCGAGCGGCGCCGGAAGGTGATCGATGCCGAGGAAGCCCTGGTCGAGGAGGTGTAGCAGGGCGCACTCCTCCAGGAGCCTGGCGGGCCAGTCGGGTCCGGACGCGGCGATGGAGCTCAACTCGCGTACCCGGGCGGCCAGTCCGGGTGCCTGGGCGTCCACCATGCGGGCGGCGGTCTCCTCCCAGGAGTCCTGCCCGGCGCCGTCCGCGGAGGCGAGCCCGGAGTGCAGCAGATCCTCCAGGCGCTGTTCCAGTTCCGTGGCTCCGGCGCGGATCCGCTGCGTCCGCCGCTCGGCGCGGCGGGCGGCGGCCTCCGGGTCGGCGGGCGCCCGCGATGGCGCGCCGCCGCCCGCCTCCCGGTCGGCCCGCTGCCGCCGGGCGGCCAGCCACTCCGCCGCCCACTGCGGGGGCTCGCCCGCCGCCACCGCGTCCCCACCGCCCGCCCAGAGCAGCAGCAGCCCCAGCGCGTGCTTGCACGGGAATTTCCGGCTGGGGCAACTACAGCTGAAGGCGGGGCCTTTGGTGTCGATCACCGCTTGATACGGCGTCTTCCCGCTGCCCTTGCACCGCCCCCACACCGCGCCGTCGCCCGCGCCCGCGTCCGACCACGGTCCCGGCCCGGCGAGCTTGCCTCCGGCCCTGCTTGAAGTCTCGTCAGGCGCGAGCGCGAGCACCTGATCCGTCGTCCAGCGATCCCCCTGCGAATTCATGCTCACGACGCTAAGGCCGACCACTGACAATCGCCCGGCGCGATCATTGAACTCGCAGGTCAGGGGCGGTTTTTGAGGGCGTTGTCAGTGGTGTGGTGCAGGGTGGGAACCGCAAGCGAACGGCGGAATGCGAGGCGCCGTACGCACACCTTGCGATGAGGGGGAGCCATGTCGGAAATCACGGTGCAGACAGCGGACGGCGAGGCGCGTGAGGCGGTCGGCGCCGAGCCGCTGCGACCGCACGCGGAGGAGACGTTCGCGGCGGAGCTGACGGCCCTCGCGGCGGCCGACGACCGGCCGCGGCCGGAGCGCTGGCGGCTCTCGCCGTGGGCGGTGGCGACGTATCTGCTGGGCGGCACCCTCGCGGACGGCACGGTCATCACACCCAAGTACGTCGGCCCGCGCCGGATCGTCGAGGTCGCGGTGACGACCCTCGCGACGGACCGTGCGCTGCTGCTGCTCGGCGTGCCCGGCACGGCCAAGACCTGGGTGTCCGAGCATCTGGCCGCCGCGGTCAGCGGTGACTCCACCCTGCTCGTGCAGGGCACGGCGGGCACCCCGGAGGAGGCGATCCGGTACGGCTGGAACTACGCGCAGCTGCTGGCGAACGGACCCAGCCGGGAGGCGCTGGTGCCGAGTCCGGTCATGCGGGCGATGGCGCAGGGCATGACCGCGCGGGTCGAGGAGCTGACCCGCATCCCGGCCGACGTCCAGGACACGCTCATCACCGTCCTGTCGGAAAAGACCCTGCCCATACCGGAGTTGGGACAGGAGGTGCAGGCGGTGCGCGGCTTCAACCTGATCGCCACGGCCAACGACCGCGACCGGGGCGTCAACGAACTCTCCAGCGCGCTGCGCCGCCGCTTCAACACCGTCGTCCTGCCCCTGCCGCAGACCCCGGAGGCCGAGGTGGACATCGTCTCCCGCCGGGTCGAGCAGATCGGCAGGTCACTCGGCCTGCCCGCGGTGCCCGAGGGGCTGGACGAGATCCGCCGGGTCGTCACGGTCTTCCGCGAGCTGCGCGGCGGCGTCACCGCCGACGGAAGGACCAAGGTCAAGTCGCCTTCCGGGACGCTCTCCACGGCCGAGGCCATCTCGGTGGTGACCAACGGCCTGGCGCTGGCCACGCACTTCGGGGACGGCGTGCTGCGCCCGGGTGACGTGGCGGCCGGGATCCTGGGTGCCGTGGTCCGCGCCCCGGCCGCCGACCGCGTCGTCTGGCAGGAGTACGTGGAGACGGTCGTCCGCGAGCGCGACGGCTGGAAGGACTTCTACCGCGCCTGCCGTGAGGTGAGCGCATGAACGGGACGGAGCCGGTGCTGCTCGGGGTGCGCCATCACGGCCCCGGGTCCGCTCGGGCGGTGCGGGCCGCCCTGGAACAGTGCACGCCCGACGCGGTGCTGATCGAGGGCCCGCCGGAGGCGGACGCGCTGGTTCCGCTGGCCGGCCGGCCGGACATGCGGCCACCGGTCGCCCTGCTGGCCCATGTGCGGGACGATCCAGGCCGCGCCGCCTTCTGGCCGCTCGCCGAGTTCTCCCCGGAGTGGGTGGCGCTGCGCTGGGCCCTGGAGCGCGACGTCCCAGTCCGCTTCATCGACCTGCCGGCGGCGCACTCCCTGGCCTGGGCCGAACCGGAACCGGTGCGGGAACCCGACGCGGCGCGGGAACCCGATGAGGCGCGGGAGCACGGCCCGGCGCAGGAGTCCGGCCCCGTCACCGGGCCGGAGGCCGTCACCAGGCCGGAGTCCGTAACAGATGTGAACCCCGCAGCCGGCCCGGCAGCCGGTGCCACGCCCGAGGACCCTGCCCCCTCCGGGCTGCGCATCGACCCGATCGGTGCGCTGGCCGAAGCGGCGGGCTACGACGACGCCGAGCGCTGGTGGGAGGACGTCGTCGAGCACCGCGCCGCGGACGGCCAGGCCGCCGCGGACGCGCTGGCACCGTTCGCCGCGCTGGCCGAGGCGATGGGTGCGCTGCGCGAGACGTACGGCGACGGCGGGCACGACCGGGATCCGGTGCGCGAGGCCCATATGCGCATCCGACTGCGGGCGGCCAGAAGGGAGTTCGGGGACGGCATCGCCGTGGTGTGCGGCGCCTGGCACGTTCCGGCGCTGGCCCGCAGGACCACGGTGACGGCGGACCGGCAGCTGCTGAAGGGCCTGCCCAAGGTGAAGGCCGATCTGACCTGGGTGCCGTGGACGCACCGACGGCTCTCCCGGAGCAGTGGATACGGCGCCGGCATCGCCTCACCTGGCTGGTACGGCCACCTCTTCGGCGCCCCCGACCGGCCCGTGGAACGCTGGATGACCAGGGCCGCCGGGCTGCTGCGGGCCGAGGACTACGCGGTCTCCCCGGCGCACGTCATCGAGGCGGTACGCCTGGCGGAAGGGCTCGCCACGGTGCGCGGACGCCCGTTGGCGGGGCTCGCCGAGACCATGGACGCGATCCGGGCCGTGATGGGCGAGGGATCCGACGCGCCGTCCGCGCTGATCCACGACCGGCTGGTCGTGGGGGACGCCCTGGGCGAGGTGCCCGACGAGGCACCCGCGGTCCCGCTCCAGCGCGACATCGACCGGGTACGGCGCACGCTGCGGCTCGCACCGGAGGCGCTGGAGAAAGAGGTGGAGCTGGATCTGCGCAAGGAGACGGATGCCGGGCGCAGCCGGCTGCTGCACCGGCTGCGGCTGCTGGGCATCCCCTGGGGCGAGCCGGTGCACGCCCGCGGCAGCACGGGGACGTTCCGGGAGACCTGGCGGCTGTGCTGGGAACCGGAACTCTCCGTACGCGTCGCCGAGGCCGGCATCTGGGGCACGACCGTGCTCTCCGCCGCCACCGCGAAGGCGGTGTCCGACGCCGGCGCCGCCACCGCGCTCGCCGACGTGACCGTACTCGCCGAGAACTGCCTGCTCGCCGGCCTCCCGGAGGCGCTGCCCGAGGTGATGCGCGCCCTGGCGGACCGCGCCGCGCTGGACACGGACGTCGGCCGGCTGGCCCAGGCGCTGCCCGCCCTCGTACGGTCCGTCCGCTACGGCGATGTGCGCGGCACGGACGGCGCGGCGCTCCGCGAGGTGGCGACGGGCCTAGCCGAACGGATCTTCGTCGGGCTGCCGCCGGCCTGCGCGGGCCTCGACGCGGACGGCGCCGCGGCGATGCGCCGTCATCTCGACGCCACCCAGCAGGCGGTGGCGCTCCTGGGGCAGCCGGGGGATACCGCGGAGGCCGGCCCCGGTGACGGCGCCGTCCCGGGGGACGGCCTGCGGGACCGGTGGTCCCGGGTGCTGCGGGCGGTGGCGGAGCGGGACAGCCTGCCGGGGCTGCTGCGGGGCCGGGCGGCGCGGCTGCTGCTGGACGACGGCCGGCTGGGGGAGGGCGGGGCCGAGCGGCTGATGGGGCTCGCGCTGTCGCCGGGTGTCGAGCCCGCCGTAGCGGCGGGCTGGATCGAGGGGTTCGCCGGCGGCGGGGACGGCGGCGGCATCCTGCTGGTGCACGACGAGCGGCTGCTCGCGCTGGTCGACGGCTGGCTGACCCGGGTTCCCGACGCCGCCTTCACGGACGTACTGCCGCTGCTGCGGCGGACGTTCGCCGACTACGACGAAGGGGTGCGCCGCACGCTCGGCGAACTCGTCCGCCGCGGTCCCGTGGCGGACGGGCCACGACCGGCGGGCGGCGTACCCGATGACGAGGTGCCGGTACCCGGCTTCGGCCCCGGCCTGGACCGCGACCGTGCCGCCGCGGTGCTGCCCACCCTGCACCTGCTGCTAGGAACGGGCCGGGACGGATCCGGCCGGGGGCAGGACCGGGTGCGTGACCGGGGACGTGAGCGGGAGGAGGGCCGGGGCGAGGGCCGGGGCGAGGGCCCGGAGCGCGGCGGTGGCGAGGCGGGCGGGGCGGGCGGCGCGGAGAGCGCGGACGCCGGACGATGGAGCAACGAACCTGTGGGGGCGGGGAGATGACGGCAACGACGGGGATGGCGGAAACGGTGGGGAAGACGGGGACGGCCGGGATGACGACGCGCGCCCAGGCGGCCGGTGCCGCGGACGGGGCCGACGGAGCGGACGGAGCCGACCGAGCGGACGGAGCGCACCGAGCCGACGAAGAGGCCGCCGCCGTGAACGGGGCGGAGCGGTTGCGGCGCTGGCGGATGGTGCTCGGCGGGGCCGGAGCCGACGGCACCGGGTGCGTGTTGCAGGGCCAGGACGCGGCGATGGACGGTGCACTCGCCGCGCTCTACGGGCAGGACGGCGGGCGGCGGGCGGACGGCGGCGGTCGCCGCACGGCGGGTCTGGGGGCATCGGCGCCCCATGTCGCCCGCTGGCTCGGCGACATCCGTACGTACTTCCCCGCCTCCGTCGTGCAGGTCATGCAGCGTGACGCCATCGACAGGCTCGGCCTGAACACGCTGTTGCTGGAGCCGGAGATGCTGGAGGCGGTGGAGGCGGACGTGCATCTGGTCGGCACCCTGCTCTCCCTCAACAAGGTGATGCCGGAGACGACCAAGGAGACCGCGCGGGCCGTCGTCCGCAAGGTCGTGGAACAACTGGAGAAGCGGCTGGCGAGCCGGGCCCGCGCCACCCTCACCGGGGCGCTGGACCGTTCGGCGCGGATCAGCAGGCCGCGCCACCGCGACATCGACTGGGACCGTACGATCCGGGCGAACCTCAAGAACTACCTTCCCGAATACCGCACGGTCGTGCCCGAGCGGCTGATCGGCTACGGCAGGGCCGCGCAGTCGGTGAAGAAGGAAGTGGTGCTGTGCATCGACCAGTCGGGGTCGATGGCCGCATCCGTCGTCTACGCCTCGGTGTTCGGCGCGGTACTGGCCTCGATGCGGGCCATCGACACCCGCCTGGTCGTCTTCGACACCGCGGTGGTCGACCTGACCGACCGCATCGATGACCCGGTCGATGTGCTCTTCGGCACCCAACTGGGCGGCGGCACGGACATCAACCGCGCGCTCGCCTACTGCCAGTCCCGGATCACCCGGCCCACCGAAACCGTCGTGGTCCTCATCAGCGACCTCTACGAGGGCGGCATCCGCGCCGAGATGCTCAAGCGGGTCGCCACGATGAAGGCGTCCGGTGTGCAGTTCGTGTCGCTGCTCGCGCTCTCCGACGAGGGCGCACCGGCGTACGACCGTGAGCACGCAGCGGCCCTCGCGGCCCTGGGAGCACCGGCGTTCGCCTGCACCCCCGATCTGTTTCCCGACGTGATGGCAGCCGCAATCGAAAAGCGCCCCCTCTCCATACCGGACATGGCGGAGCAACGGTGACAGGAATGCCGAGAGCCCTTGCGGGCCACCTGACCTGGTGTGCAAGTATCGGCTCATCGCCCGATCACCCGTGACGTGAGCGACATTGCGGTCGTGTGCCGCAGGTGTCCCCGTCCTGCTGGGAAGGTCACCCGCCGTGTTCGCTGTGCTCGTCATGCCTGCCACCGTGCGCCCGGCGCGCGGGGGGCGGGGACGGCGTGCGCCGCTCGCGGGGTCCTTCGCCGCTGAGCTGTCAACACCCTTGTTGGGTAGCGGAGTTGGCGGCGTGGTCGGGCGTTGGAGAGCCGTCCGTGGTCTGTGCAGACGGGTCTCCGATGGCGGTACGCACGCCGAGTGGTGTGCCGGTGGTCGTCGTCAACTCCCCTTCTGAGGCGGCGCGTTGAGCGCTCGCGTCAGGACCTGCCGCTGCGGGGGCGGGACAGGTCCGCCCAACCCTCGATGCGAAGGATTCTCACCCTCATGCGTCACACCATGCGCCGTTCCATAGCGGTGGCCGCCGCTGCCACCGGCCTGCTGGCCCTCGGCGGCACCGTCGCCCACGCCGCCGACCACCCCGTCTCCCACCGCACCGTAGCGGCCACCGGCGATGACAGCGGCCGTGTTGTCGATCCGCCGGAGTCCGGCGGCGAAACCGGCCGTGTTCCCGCCGAGCCGCCGGTCTCCCGCGCCGCCGCGGTCACGGGCGACGACACCAACGTGCCGGCCGATCTCACCAACGAGCCGGCCGACCTCACGGACGAGCCGGCTGACCTCACCAACGCCCCCGCAGAGCTCACCGACGAACCGGCCGACCTCACCAACGCCCCGGCCCTCCGGGGTACGGCGGTGCCGCGGTCCGCCGCGGATGACGGCACCATCCCGCGGGTTCCGACCCTTCCCGGAATTCCTGGCGTGCCGACGGTGCCGGGTGTTCCTGGTGTGCCGACGGTGCCGGGTGTTCCGAGCGTGCCCTCTGTGCCGGGTGTTCCGAGCGTGCCGACCGTGCACGGTCACGGCGTCTGAGGAAGATCGACATCGTGACGGTGATGGAGGGCGCCGGTGGCGGCGCCGATGCGGGATGCGTTCCGCAGGGGACGCCGCGCCCTCCGTCCCGCCGGGGCGGCTGAGTACCGCCGTCCCGGACAGCCGGGTGGTCCTATGGACAGCCGGGTGGCCCTCTGTGGGGGAGGGTCACCCGGCCTCGGCGTTTTCCGGGGGAGTTCCGGCGTACCGGTGTGCTGGTGTACCGGCGTACCCGTTTCAATGCGGCCATTTCCCGTCTTTTCAGGCGAGGTTGGCGGCCGGAATCGAAACGTCTCCGCAGCTCATACCGGACATGGCGGAGGAACGGTGACAGGAGGGCCCGGGGGACTTGCGGGCCACCTGGCCACTCGTGCAAGGATCGGGGCATCGCTTGATCACCCGTGACGCGAGTGACGCCGAGGCCGTGTGCCCGGGTGTCCCCGTCCCTCTGGGAAGGTCTCCTCTTGTCCGCTGTGTCCGTCGTGCCTGCCGCCGTGCGCCTTCCGCGCACCGTGGCCGCGCGGCGTGCGCTGCTCGCGGGGCTCTTCCTGATCGGCTTCGTGGCCATCGGCTTCGCCTTCGGCCACGGCGCCCACGCGGACGACCGTACGCAGCACCTGACCGGGGCGATCACCCCGGCGAAGCTCACGGAGTCAGCCGAGGGTGCAGCGTCAGCCGATGACGCAGCGTCCGCCGAGGGCGCAGCGTCCCCCGACAAGCCGTCGCCGGAGGGCCGGGCCACGCCCGCGCACCGGGCGTCGGCGCCGACCGTCGAGGCTCCGGCCGAGGCGACGGCACCGGTCCGGGCCGCCACCCGGGCCGGAGCGCCGGTGCGGCACAGCCGTTCCGGGGCCGCACTTGAGCGGCAGGGCGCGGCGGCAGGAAAGGCCGCCGCCGGTGAAATCGCCGACGTCGTACGGCCCGCCGCAGAGCAGGCCGCGCGGGTCACCGAGCCGCTGACCGGCGCCGTACGGGAGGTCGGGGGTGCGGCGGGTGCCGTGCTGCCGCTGCCGTGCCCGCCGGGTACGCACCCGGGGGCGCCGGGCGACGGCGGGCGACCGCAGGACGGCAGCGCCCCGCACGGTGGCGCACCGGCCGGTGTGCACCACACCGCCGGGTCCGACGCGGCGGGTACGGCACGCTCCGGCGCCGCCGGGACGCGTGCGCCGGCCGCCGAGCAGGCCCGTAGTGCCGTGCACGAGCAGGGCACGCCGGGCCGTGACGGTCTGCCGGGTCCGCTCCCCGAGGCGCCGGTGGCGCCCGCTTCGCAGAGCGCGGGCGCGGGCCACGGTCCGCGTGGTGACCAGCACGCCGTGCTTCCCGCGGACATCACGCTCGTCGGGCTGCTGCCCGGTGGCGTGCGCACGGCCGATGGCGCGCCGACGCGTCACCGTGCCGAAGACATCATCGAATTCCCCGGCTAGGGCAGACCGTTCCGCGTCTGAATCCGACCTGCCGCGCGGGGGCGGGACAGGTCTGCCCGTCAACACCCCCTGAATTCGAAGGACTTTCCTCTCATGCGTATCGCCATCCGCCGTTCCATCGCCGTCGCCGCCACCGCCACCGGCCTGTGGGCCCTGGGTACCGTCGCCGCCAACGCGGCCGAACTGCCCGCCACTTCGGACCTGCCCGCCGCCGGCTCCGTGACCGACGCGGCGAAGCAGCTGCCGACCGGTGACCTCACCAAGACGGCCAAGCAGCTGCCGACCGGTGACGTCACCGAGACCGCGAAGAAGCTGCCCGCGGGTGACGCCGTCGGCACGGCGAAGAAGACCGTGCGCGGGGCCGCAGGCAAGGCGGCCGGCACCGTCGGCAAGGGTCTGCCCACCGACGGCCTGCCCGCCACCGACGGTCTGCCCGCCGATGGGCTCGGCCCCGTGACCAACGCGCTCGGCGGCATCCACACCACGGCCGACGGCGCCGGTCTCCAGGACGCCGGGAAGGTCACCGGCATCGCCAAGGGCGACCACGTGGGCCGCGTCGGCCGTGCCGTCCAGAGCGTGCAGCGCGCCGCCGACGGCACCCCGACGCTGCCGAACACGCCCGAGCTGCCCGGCACCCCCTCGCTGCCCGGCACCCCGGCGCTGCCCGGTGCCGAGCTGCCCGGTGGCCAGCAGAAGGACCTGCCCAAGGCCCCCGCGCTGCCCCAGGTCCCCGGCTCCGTCACCAACCTGGTGGCCGCTCTCACCGGTGCCGGTGTGCGCCCCGAGCAGCTGACCGCCCTGGCCCAGGGTGACCTGGCCACCGTCCGCCCGGCCGCCGAGCAGGCCATCGGCGGGGTGCAGACCACGGCCACCGGCATCGTGGTCACGGTCGTGCCGGTCGCCCAGGACGCGGTGTCGGCCGCCGACGGCCGGGGTGCCGTCACCCGGACCGTCGCCGGTGTGCAGAGCCTCGCGCCGACGCAGACCGTCCCCGGCGTTCCGGCCGACGTGACCGACGTGACCGACGTGACCGGCCTGGCCGACCTGTCCGGCCTGACCGACGCCGCCGACGTCCCGGCCCTGCCGGTCCTGCCGGGCGTGCCCTCCGTCCCCTCCGCTCCCTCCGTCCCCTCCATCCCCTCCGTCCCGGCGCAGCCGAGCCTGCCGACCGTTCCCTCCGTCCCCTCCGTCCCCGCGCTGCCGGGCACCCAGGGCGTCTGAGTCCTGCCAGTGCGCCCCGAGGTGTCACAGGAAACCTCGCTACGGTGACGGCGGAAGCACCGTAGCGGCGCCGCCCCGCCGGTCGAGCGATCGGACGGCGGGGCCTGCCGCCGCCCCATGAACAGCCGGGTGGTCCTCTGTGGGGGAGGGCCTCCCGGCCTTGGCGTTTCCGGGGCCGCGCACGCACGGCGAGGGCCGGCGCCCGGTAACCACCGGACGCCGGCCCTCGCCGTGCGTGCACTCAACTCACCTGCTACGGCTACACATTGGGCACGTGCAGCCGCTCCCAGCTCACCTTCCCCGGTATGCCGTCCGCGTCCTTGCCGGAGAAACCCAGCTTGCGCTGCCACGCCGCGTACGACGTGCGGTCGGCGTCGGTCCACGCCGGACCCGGTCCTTCCTGGTAGCGGCCACAGCCCTCGGCGACCAGCCGTTCGCCCATCGCCGTGATCACCGCGCTGTAGGCGTCGGCCCGGAAGAAGTCCCGGCCGGGGAACGGCTCGTACGGCGGGTGCTGCGGCTTGGGCGGCACCGGGTGCTCGGAGCCGCCGCCGTCCCCGGATTTCGCCGGGCCCTCCGCCGGGTCGGCCAGCCGCTTCTTTATCCGGGTCCGCATCGCGTCCATCGTGAAGCCCCGCGGGTCGACCTTGCCGGGCTGCCACTCCTTGTGGCCGATCACCGACTTCTCGCTCCAGCCGTGCGCACGGCAGATGGCCGCCGACACCTTCTCGATGGCGGCCTGCTGCTCCTCGGGCCACGGGTCCTTGCCGTCGCCGAGGTTGATGCACTCGAAGCCGTAGAAGTGCCGGTTGCCGTCCGTGTCGGCCTCGTTGTCGGGCGGCAGGTCCGTCTCGTTGACCACGGCGCGCAGAACGTCGCCGTCGCCGAGACCCGCGTGGTTGGCGCGGCCGTTGCCGACGAGGTGGACCTCGCCTCTCTTGTCGATCACGCCGTGGCAGAGCGGGCCCGGCAGGTCGGACCGGCCCTCGTAGCAGAGGTCCACGGAACTGCCGGTGCCCTCGGTGGCGGTGTGGTGGATCAGCACGCCGTTCAGCGGGCCCCACGGGCCCTTCGCGTTGCGGTTGTGGGTGCGCCATTCGCGGACCTCGTGGACCACCAGGCCCTCGTCGCGCAGCGCCTTCAGCAGCTTGGATGCGGTCAGTGGTGTCGCCATCAGCTGTCACTCCCCTCGTCGACGGCGGCTTCGGCAGCCGCGGTTGTCTGTGACCGGCTCGGTGCGGGACCGGCGCCCGCCGCGTCCGCCCCGCCGGATTCCTCGGCCCGCGCCCTCGCCTCGGCGTCCAGCGCCGCCTCGTCGGCCGCCGGGATGCCCGCCGACAGGGGCCGGAAGGCCAGCCGCAGATCCGGTGCGGTGCCCTCGCCCTGCACCCACGCCAGCGGCGCGTGGTGCACCGCGATGCCGGCCGGTGCCTGGAGGAGCGGGCGGCGCGCCGCGTCGGTCGGCCATTCGACGCCGCCGGTGGCGGTACGGGCCGGGATCAGCCAGAAGTCGCCGGTGCGGTAGCTGCCGCCGGCCGCGAAGTACACCTCGACACCGTCCTCAAGCGGCAGCCAACTGCCCTCATCCACCCGCAGCGCGCCGTGCCGAAGCCCGCCGGACTTCGCGCCGCGCCGGGCCTGCCTGCCGCTCTCGTGGTGGTCCCAGCGGCGCAGGAACGGGTGGAGTTCGGGCCGCCTGCCGACGCCGGGGGCCGGTTCGTCCGAGAGCCGTACCCGGCGTCCCGGCAGGTCGAGTTCCTCCACCCGCAGCAGCGGCTCGGCCTCGCCCCTGCTGGTGTAGGCGGTGTCGACGAACTCGACGAGGTCGCCGACGTTGAGGTCCAGCTTGTCGTCGCTGCCGAGAGTCGCCAACTCGACCCAGGTACCGTCGAGTTCGTCGACGGGGAAGGTGACGGAGCCGTTCTCCCTCGACCATTTGAAGGTGGCGTCCTGCGCGCTGCCGCCGTCGTGCACCTCCACCCGGTAGAGCTGGTTCTCCGGCCCCCGGTAGCGGGCGTCCGGCGCGACCAGGCACGGGTCGTCGTCCCCGTGCGCCGGGCGTTCGCTGCGCGCCGCGAGCCGGGATGACGGGGCCGCGGCCTTCTGGGCCCAGCGGGTGAACGCCGCGCGGATGTCGTCGATCGGCGGGTTGTCGGACTCCAGGCCCAACTCCGCGCCGGGCAGCGGCAGCACCTGCCAGACGACCTTGGCGCGGGCCGCGGTGTCCGGCATCGCCGAGCCCAGCGCCACCTCGCGCAGCGCCGGGTCCTCGGCCGCCGTGACGGTCCGCTCCCACACCTTCAGATAGGCCAGGTAGGGGAACTGCGTCGGCAGCCGGTCGCCGGGGCGCTCCGGGTCGCGGAAGCCGTCGGGCTGGTCCCAGTACGTCCAGGTGGCGGGCGGCGCGGCCGGCTCGCCCTCGCCGTCCTTGCCGCCCCGGTCGCCGTCGCCGCCGTCGGCGGGTACCGGGACACCGGGCGCGGGACGGGTCGCGTCGCACAGGATCCCGTCGACGTAGTAACGGCCGCCGCTGATGATCAGGTCGTCCAACTCGCGGGCGCCGCCCCGCAGTTCGATGTGGAAGCCGGTGGCGCCGCGCGGACCGCCGTGCTGCCCGATCAGGTCGGCCGCGAGGGTGCGCGCCTGGAACAGCTGGATCGCGGTCTGCTCGTTGGTGTCGGCGTCCAGCTGGACGCGGCCCTGCTGGGCGACCACCGCAGAGTAGTGACGCTCCGGCCGGTGGGTGATGCGGGAGAGGTCTGCGTGCATGGAAGAAGGTCCCCCTCGGACGGGATGGTGCTCGGAAGGTCGGGGCGAGAGCCGGTGTCCGGCCCCCGGTCGGGCGGGCGCTCCGCGCTCACGTGACGAAGAACAGGCCGGAGTCGGTGCCCGCCGGTGTGTATTCGGCGAGCCTGGCCCGCAGGCTGTCCTCCCGCTGCGGCTGGTACAGGTCGTGGTACGCGCCCAGCTCCGCGCCGTCCTCCGCGCCGCGCCTGATCTCGTCGGCGCAGACGGCGGACAGCTGCGCGTAGTGCGGCGTCCCGTACCGCTCGTCGCGCAGCACCGGGCGCACCCGCGTCGCATCACCAGGACCTGCCTGGTCGGGTTGGCAGCGGTAGCGGCGCGGGGTGCGGGAGCCGGGCGGTACGTAGCAGAACCGCAGGCAGCCGGTGCCGCGCCGGGCGACGTGCAGGCGGCCGGTGAAGATGCTGTTCTCGGCGAGTTGCACGGCGTGTGTGTGCACCTCGCCGATGACCGTGCTGCGGTGCGCGTACAGGACGGCGTGCGCGTGGCGGCAGTCCGGCGCCGACAGTGCCTCGCGGTCGTGTCCTGTGGCGTCCAGGATGCTGTCGCGCAGGTGGACGGGGAGCGGGTCGGTGGAGACCTCGTCGCCGATCACCTCGATCGTGCCGAGGACGCAGCGGTCGATCTCCACGCAGGCGGTGGTCCGGTCCAGGACCAGGCTCGGCTCGTCAGGCGAGTGCGGGTCGCACTCCGGCTCCAGGGACCAGCCGGGCACCAACGTGCAGTGCCGCAGCACCAGTTGGCCCATCGGCCCGCTGACGTTCAGGCCGCGGCCGGTGACCAGCAGCCCGTCCAGGACCATCCGGGGCCGCTCGCCCGGCGCGCAGTCCTCGTCCCGGGCGCGGATGTTGAGGGCGTCGGGCCGGTTGCTGTACCAGTCGAGCAGCCGGATCACCGGGCGGGTGCCCTCGGCGGCGCGCAGTGCGAGCCGGTCGCCCGGATCCAGGTCGAAGTCCAGCTGCTCCTGGTAGGCGCCGCTGTGGGTGATCTCGATGACGCCTTCGGGTCCGCAGCGCCCGGCCCTGCGGTCGTGCTGCCAGGCGCCGTACGCGTCCATGATCCGCCGGAAGTCCTGTCCTGGCCCGACCCGGTAGACCGCGACGTCGGGCGGCAGCGCGCGCCCCGCGTCCGCCCGGTCGTCGCGCGGGTACTCGCCGCCGCCCAGGTCGTCCCCGAACCCGTAGTGGTAGTCCACCCAGACGCCCTGCCGGGGCGCCGAACGGGAGCCGAACGCGATGCGGCCCAGCTCCGGGTCGACGGCGATCTGGCCGCGCTTGGGGCGGTAGCGCCACTCGGAGAGGTCCGCGACGACGAGGTCGGCGAGCGGCACCGGGGTGTCGTGGCCGTCCCGGCGGATGGTGAAGCTCTTGCCGGGCCCGTAGTAGTCGGCGAGCCGGTCGTGCAGCTGCCTGCGGCGGATCGCGGCCGGCACGTTGTCGACCGTGGCCAGGTGCGTCGCCGATGGCTCCGGCTCCGGGCGGGTCACCAGCGGGGTGTCGTTGCCCAGGATCGAGAAGGTGTAGAGGCTGCGGGCGCGGTCGATGCAGTACGCGGGGGCATGCGTCACGGAGTACGGGCGCAGCCGCCACACGAACAGGCCCACACCGGCCGGGGTGTAACCCCCTTGCCGGTAACGGGAGTCGGCCCGGCGGACGTCCACCGACCTGGCGACCGCGCCGAACGGGCCGCCCGCCAGGTCGAGGGCCGCGCCGTCCCGCACGTCCACCAGGCGGCCACGGCCGCGCCGCCGCTCGTCGGCGACGGCGGTGCCCGACCCGTACAGCTTCACCGGCTGCTGGTGCGCCACCAGCCGGGAGAACTCCACGGCCCGCGCGGGCCAGCCGGCCACCCCGTCGGACAGCTCCTCCAGCAGGGCGAGAGTGCCCTTGCGCCGACGGTTGCCGACGGTCGCCGCCACATCGCGGCGCGGCGCCAGCGCCTCGGCGAGCCGCCGCCGTGAGGCGTCCGGCAGCCCGCCGTCCCGCAGCCCCGTCGCCAGGACCCGTTCGTAGCCGGGCAGCGGGCGGTAGCCCACCAGATCGCCGATGTAGGGCAGCACCCACTCGGCCGCGCTCTCCACGAACCAGTCGTCGTACTGCTGGGCGACACCGTCCCGCACCCGGTCGGCCTGCTCCGCGATCACCGCGAGCAGCGCCCGCAGTGGCTCGCCGCCCTCCGCGTCCCGCAGCCGGTGCCACTGCGGCAGCAGCTCGGCGAGCCCGTCCGGCTCCCTCGTCGAACTCATCGGGCAACCTCCGTGAGGATCAGCGTGTCCGCGACCTGCGGTGAGAACAGCGCCAGTTGGGCGGGCCTGATGCCGCGGAAGACGAAGACGGCGCGTCCACGCTCCAGCGGCCGGGTGTCGGTGATGCCGGGATTCAGGCGCAGCAGCTCGGCCAGCGGGATGCCGTATCGCGCGGCCACCGACGACAGCGTCTCGCCGCCCTCGTCGGTGACCTCGTGGATCTGCTCGTCGTACACCGCCGTACGGGACGGCACCGAGGCCGCGGGCGGCTCGGCGAACCGGCCGGCGAGGCCCGCGAGCCCGGCCGGGGTGACGGACGCGGGTACGCCGGTGAAGACGTCCGCGTCCACGTAATCGACCCCCGGCACCGACTGCGCCGCGGCCAGCAGCTCCGAGAGGTACGCGGGCTGCCCCAACTCCCGTCCCTCGTAGCCGAGCTCGGCCAGCAGCGCCTGCCGCAGCCGCGGCTCCACGAGCTGCCAGGAGAAGTCCGGCGCCACCTTCACCTTCGCCGCCGCCACCAGCAGGACCGTCTCGCGCACGGCCACCCGCACCGGCAGCCTGGCATCGCCGTACTCGGCGAGCGCGGCCCGCAGCGACCGCAGCACCTCGGCGTCCGGCGCGATCGGGATGTCGTCCACCCCGGCGACGGTGACGTGCAGCACCCGCCGCCGCCCGTCGAACAGCTCCCGCGCCGACGCCCGGCCGATACCGGCACGCGAGCGGGCGAAGTCCTCGTAGTCGGCGACCGAGACCAGCCGGTCCAGGGCCGACACGGACAGCGGCACGGTCCGCCGGGTGAGGCCGGGGCCGTCGGCGTCGGCGCCGCCGGTCGCCGGCTGCGGGTTGGTGACCGCGGTGACCCCCAAGGGGCGGGTGACCGCCTGGGTGATGCGGTGCGCCGCGACGTTCGCCGCGCGGCCGGTGCCGAAGCGGTAGCGGGCCCGTACGTTGTCGTGCCCGGACGGCAGGCGGGCGCCGTGCACCCCGTCGCCGAACGTCACCGTCGTCCGCCCGCCCGCACCCCCGGACGCGGGGGACGCGCCCCCGTCCGCCGTGCCCGTCACATACACCCGCTCGTGCGGACCGCGCCCTGCCAGGCTGTCCACCGGGTGCCAGAGCAGCCCGTCGACCCGCACATCCAACTGCGGGGTGGCGCCGAGGGGATTGTCGTCGGGCAGCCAGGTCAGCGGCGACTGCCACAGTGCGAACGTCTGGTTCGCGCGTGCCGCGTCGCCGCTGCCGATCGGCTCGTCCCGGCTCTCGCCGTGGGTGGCGGCCACCACGTTGCCCTGGATGCGGACCGTGTCGCGCAGATAGCGATGGGTCAGACCTGAGGTGAGGGCGAGCGTGGTGTGCACCCGGTCGCCCGGAAGGTCGGGGTCCAGGGTCTGCTCGACCCCGGCGATCACCGCGAGTTCGGTGCCGCCGACTCCGGACGCGCCGGGAATGTCGGTCCGCTCGCCCGAGACGATCAGCTGCCGCCCCGGCGTCAACCCGTCGTACAGTCCTTCGAGTTCGATCCGGTCGCCGTGCACGTCCTCGCCCAGCGGTTCGTCGGCCTGCCGCAGCGCCTCGCCCGCCGCGTGCACCGTCGTGTCCCGGATCGCGGACAGCACCACGTCGTGCTCGTCCAGCCACGGGTCGGCGAGGGTCAGCAGGGTGCCGCGTCCGGTGATGCCGTACTGGGTGTGCACGACGGTCCGTACGGCGGTGACCTTGGTGGTGACGAACGCGAGCTTCTTGTCACCCGGGATGCCGTCGGGCCCCTCCTTGCCCTTGCGCGGGCGTTCGATGGCCACCCAGCTGCCGACGGTGATCGCGTCGTGCACCGCGTCCAGGGCCAGCTCGTGGCGGTCGGCGGGTTCCGGGACCGTCGCGATGCCGATCTCCACGGCGGGCGGCTCGCCGCCGGACGCCACCCGCACCGAGACCTCGTACTCGCCGTGGGTGATCTGCCGGTGCTCGCCAGGACCCAGCTCCCAGCTCTGCGGCGTGCCGTTGTCCACCGACACGTGGAACTTGCCGTTCTCGCCCGGCCTGGACACGAACAGGGTGCGCTCCGGCAGCCCCGGCAGCAGCCGCGCGGTGACCCCAGGGTCCTGCGAGTCCACCGGGCGGCGGCCCAGCCAGCTCAGGTCGTGGTCCTGGCCGGTACGGGTGGACAGCTCGATCCTGCCGGGGCCGAGCGTCAGCGTCGTGTCGGCCGGAAGGTTCTCGCTGACCTGCTGCGAGCTGCCGGTCTCGATGTGCTGGAACTCCGCCCGCACCGGGACCTTGCCCGCCGTGTCGAACACCACCCGCATGCTGGTCAGCGCGGCACCCGTCAGCGGCCAGTCCGCGGTCCTGATGACCCGGCCGCGATCGTCCTGCACGGGCTTGAGCGGGGCCGTCGCACCGAACGGCGCCGCCGTCACCCGCATCGCCAACAGGGCACGGAGAACCGGCAGTTCCGGCGCCGCCGTCCCGACCGACGCGCGGGCCGAGGCCCGGCGCCACGCCGGGTACAGCCCGTCGGACACCCGCGGATCGAGCGCCGCCAGCACCTGCGCGCCCAGGTCGGAACCGGCCGCGAACAGCCTGCTGGGGTCGCGGGCGAGCGCACGGGCACCGGAGGGCGGGCGGACGACCTGCGTGCGCAGGGCGGGCAGCAGGTCGCTCAACAGGCGGACAGGGGCGGGGAGTTGAGGAACGTCCTCGCTGTCCCCGCCGTCACCGCTGCCGCCCCCGTCATCGGCCGGCTCGCCGGACAACTCCGCCGCCCGCTCCGCCAGTTCGCCGAGCACCGCCTCCAGTTCCTCGAACCAGGCGGCCACGTCCTCGTACGCGGCGGACAGCGCCTGCGCCTCCGCCAGCCTGGCGTGCGGCCCGGCCAGCCGCGCGATGAACTGCGCCGGGGTGGCGATGCCGTCCAGGTCCTTGCGCAGCGGCGCCAGCACCTGCGCGTCGAAATCCGCGATGAACCGGCTGACCGGGCGCGGATTGGGTGTCTCGGGAGTGGGCGGACCCGGCTCGTCCGGATCATCCGGATCGCCCGCGTCCGGCGGCTCGGTGATCCACTCCCGTGCCTCGGCCACCAGCTCCTTCAACGACCGCGGCGCGGACTGCGGGAGACCGATGCCCGTCACGTCCTCCTCGCGGTCCCGCCGCACCGAGGCGACGGACAGCAGCGTGCGCTCGGAACCGAAGTCGCACAGCAGCCGGTCACCGACGGCCAGCGCCGTGTGGGTGCCCGCGATCAGCAGCTCCGGCCTGGTCCGCAGGTCGTCACGGGTCAGCAGCGCCGGACGGCGGCGCCGCACCGGCAGCTCGTTCCACACCGCACGCGCGGTCAGCTCCTCCTCCGTCTCGAAGGTCTGCGACCCCTCGTCCGAACCGGCAGGCACGCTGTGGCTGCGCGCCCCGCGCGGGATCACCACCGGCAGGTCACCGGCGCGCGGATCACGGTCGAGCGTGTACGCGAGATGCGTGTCGGCGGCGACACCGGGCCGTGGCCTGTGCCCCACCAGACGGCCGAGCAGCGCCAGCGAACGGTGCTCGTTCGCGGTCCGCAGATAGCCCTCGTCCGCGATCCGCTCGGAGTGGAAGGTCAGCAGATCACCCAGGACGGCCCAGGAGTCGAGCAGCCCGATGGACGGGTCGTCGGGGGTACGCACGGTCAGCCCGCGCAGCGCCGGATACGCGGGCGAGGCGAGCCGGTCGAGCATCGCGTCGAGGAACGAACCGTACGTGCCGACCCGGTAGTCCAGGGCGGCCCGGCCCGGCGGGTTGTACAGCGCGTCCGGCGCCCGCCGCTCGTCGTGCCCGCCGCCCTGGCAACCGCAGCCGCAGTCGCCGGCGCCTCCTGCCGGAATCCCGTTCATCGCCCGCCCTCCAGCTCGATGACCAGCTGCCCGTTCTCGGGCCTGTCCGGGTCGTTGTCGCAGCGTGCGACCTCCAGCGGTCCGAGCCGCAGCACACCCGCCTCCAGTTCTCCGTCGTCCGTGTGGAACAGCCGCCGCAGCCTGGTCACCCGCACGCTCACCACACCGGGCACCCCGGCTGCCACCGCCACAAGACGGCTCAGCCGCACCGGCTCGCCGAACGTCAGCGCGTCCGGATGGAAGAAGCCCCGCCGGCCACCGGACAGCGGACGGCGGCCCAGCACGCGGTACAGCTCGGCGAGGATCTGCCCGTGCTGATGGCCGGGCGCCGCGCACACCGACAGGGCGACGTCCAGCGGCACCGTCCGCGCAGGACCGACGACCAGGTCGTGCCCGATCCTGCGGTAGCTCTCCAACGCACAGGTCACCGATGCGAGCAGCGCGGCGGACGGTTCCTCCGTCCCCAGCGCGTCCACGGCGACATGCGCCTCCTGCACGCTGCCCGTCCACCGGATCTCCGCCGCCGCCCGCTGCACACCCGGAAGACCGGACGCCAGCGCCGCGTAGTCGGCCGCCGTCACGGCCCGCAACCGGGTACGCCGCAGATCCAGCGGCGCCAACTGCCGCACCTGCTCGACCGGTTCCGGCTCCGTACCGCCGACCGCGGGCAGCGGATTGCGCACCCCGGCGACGGGCAGGGGGTCGGCCGCGTCCGACTCCTCCGGGTCGCGCCGCAGCACCAGATGACCGATGGCCTCGGCGCCGACGTTGCCCGCCGTGCCGCCGCCAAGGCGGTAGTGCAGCCGCAGCCGGCTGCCGGGCTCCGGGCGGGCGCCGTACCTGCCGTCACCGAAGCGCAGCGCCAGCCGCCCGTCGTCGTCCAGCTCCCCGACCACGTGCCGGTCACGATGCGTACTGGCCAGCAGATCCCGGCGCGGCGTCCACGGCTCCTGATCCGGCCGGTCCGCGTCGGTCAGGCGCAGCGCGGGCAGCGCCTCGCGCGGGTCCTGGAGGAGAGCGGCGGCCGGGCCGTGCAGCACCGGCTCGTCCGGATGCAGCCCCGCCGCGTACGCCGGACCCCAGGTGTGCGCGATCTCCCACGCCGTACGCCCGTCCAGCACCGTCCCGGCCCGCGCGCGTGCCCCCAGCACCTCCAGGCGCCGCCGCTTCGCCGCCAGCAGCCGCGGACTGCGGTGCAGCAACTCCCGCAGCGCCCGCACCGGATGACGCCGCAGCTCCAGCGCCTCCAGCAGCCGCAGCCCGAACAGCACGGCCAGCTCGGCGACCTCCGCGTCCCCGAGACCGTCGTGATCACGGGCGCTGCGCCACAGCTCCACCAGCCGCCCGCGCACCCGCTCCGGAATCTCCGCGAGCCGCTCGGCCTGCCCCGCCGCCACGTGCAGCGGGCGCGGGAACGGCACCGCCTGCACCACGGGGGAGCGGTGCAGCACCGGCCGCAGACGCGGCGCGATCCCCGGGTAGACGGACTGCGCGAGCAGCGTCCGCAACGCCTCGGCCTGCGCGTACGCCGTGCCGGGCACCACCTTCTCGGCACGCAGCCCGGCCGATTCCAGGCCGATTCCGGCCCGCACCGTCTGCGGCTCGCCGACGACGGTGAACAGCTGCCTGACGTCGTCCGCCCGCAGCGATCTGCCGCATTCGGCCTGCTCCACCAGGGCGTTGATGAGCGCGGCCACCGCGTTGTCGGCCGCGTCGCGGTCGCCGCAGCCGAACGCCGGCGGGTCACAGGAGCCGAGCACGGCAGGCACCGGCGGCACGGCGTAGATCTCCGGCAGCCCGTCGCCCGCGTCCCCCTCACCGTCCGCCCCGTACGTCAGCGACCTGCCGTGATCCACCAGGACGACGTTGCCGCGCGCCACGCTGACGTCACCGACCGGCGCGCAGTCCCGCCCGCCGACGGTGGACAGGCACAGCGGGAAGGCCAGCGCGTCATCGGCCGCCCAGGTCACCTCCAGGACCGGCTGATCCGCGAGCTGATCGACGGACGGGGTCACCGACGTCAGCCGCACCGCCTGCCGGTGCGCCGGATCGGCGTCACCAGGCGTGCCGGTCCGCGCCCCGCGCACCTCCTCGAACAGCAGCAGATCGCCCGGCGCGAGCCGCAACTCCCGCTCTCGGCACGCCTCGTCGGCCCACCCGTCGCGCAGCGTCGCCGCCGTCGCGCCCTTCGGCAGCGCGCAGACCTCGTCGCCCCAGGTCCACAGCCGGATCGTGTTGTGCGCGGGGTGCAGCGCCAGCGGCCCGTCGGCGACCGGCTCGAACACTTCGAGCGAGCCGCGCTCGCCGAGCACCGCCAGATCCCGGTCGTCGATCACCGACCCGATCTCCGGCCGGTCGCGCGGCCCGAACGTACGGAAGTCGACGGAGGCGAAGCGGAAGGTGCCGGGCAGCAGGGTCAGCGGCCGTACCGTCTCGACGGCGACGAACGCCCGCGCGTTGCAGCCGTCGTGCATCGGGTAGTCGATCAGCCGCACGTGCCGCCGCACCGAGACCCGGCGCCGCGCGGTGTCCAGATACGCCTCGGTCGCCACCGCGTCCTGCTGGTAGCTGATCTGGTCGGCCGTGTACGCCAGCAGATCGACGAGGGTCGAGCCGAGGTCGGCGGCGTTGCGCTCCACCCACTCCGGAGTCGTCAACCGCAGCCGGTCCAGAACGACTTGGCGCAGCGTGTCGTAGTCGCGCGCCGTGTAGTCGATGACCGGCGCGGGACGGAAGGTGTCAGGGCGGTCCGCCGGCTCGTCCGCGCAGTCGAAGGGCGCGGGACAGTTCGGCAGGAACGAGAAACCGGCCGAGAAATACCGCTGGTCGAAACCGGGGAAAGGCTCGGTGCCCGGCCGCCCGTACGGGTCGGTTTCGACCACCGAAAGGCGGTACGCGGAGCCGTCGCCCGCCCGGTCCAGCGTCACGAACAGCCGGTCGTCAAGCTCGGGGTCGTCCTCCCGCTCGACGGCTATCTCCTCCGCTTCCAGGCCGGTGATCCGCCGCCCGCCGTCGATCCGGATGTTCTCCGGGCACAGCCCGTGCGGCGCCTTGCCGAGGAAGGTGACCGTCAGCGTCCGCCCGTCGTCGCTCACCTCGACCGCGTCCACGCCGTTGCGCCCGGCCTCCCGGATCCGCCCGCGCCTGCCGTCCGTCCGGCAGGACAGCGCGGCCCCCGCGCCGCCCGTCCCGCTGTCCGCCCCGCTCATGCCTCGGCCCCCCGGCCCTCGAAGACCTCATCGCGGCGGCTCGCGGTGGAGCGCACCACGTACCGGAGATACACCCGCACGACGTTCTCCTCGCTCACCACGTCCAGCGACTCCACCTCGATCAGCTCGCCCAGCCAGCGCTGGAGCGACGCCTGCACGGACAGTTCGAGCGCGGCGGCCAGCTCCGGGCTGTTCGGCGTGAACACCAGGTCCAGCAGCCCGCAGCCGAAGTCGGGACGCATCACCCGCTCACCGGGACTGGTGAACAGCAACTGCTCGATCAGATCCCGCACATGCGCGTCGTACCCGGCGTGTCCGGTCCGCCCCCGGCGGTCCGTCCGGTACGGAAACGCGATATCGGCCCGTACGGCCCTGGCTTTCATCCGCACATCACTCCCCCTCGCACGGCCGCCACGACCGGCGGCCCCTGCGGCACAAGACCGGCCGTGAAGCACATCCCGGCCGTGCTGTCCGTCACCACCGGCACCCCGTCGATCAGCACTCCGTCGCCGTCCGCCGTCCAGCGCACCGAGGCGCAGGGCGCCGGTACGCCGTCGACGGTGTGCCGGCAGCCGACGACCGTGAGCACCTCACCCGCCGTCCGTACCGGCAGCCCGCCCATCAGGACGGCGTGGCCTGCGGAACCCGACAGGGCGGCGGCCACGCCACCGTGCGGACAACTGATCACGGCGCCTGTGTGCACGAGGCCCCCGGACATGGACAACACGTCGTACTCCGCTTCTCTCGCGAACACCGGCCGCACCGGCGCTCTCAGCGCTTCTTCGGAATGGTCAACCGGCCCTCATTGATGTCGACTTGATCGCCGACCAGCGAAATCGAGGCGCCGTGCCCGTTGTTGATGTGCACACCCGCCGCATCGATCTTCACGTACGCCCCGCCGGGTGCCTCCAGCAGAATGCCGTTCGCCGGCACGTCGCTCATCACGATTTTGTGTTTCTTCGGCGTCTGGATCACCACCGGGTGCGAGGTCGCCGGATCGGTCCGCGCGTCCTCCGGCAGCTCGGCCCGCGAGCCGTACCAACACCCCGTCCACACCGGGAAACTGGGGTCACCCTGCTCGAACTCCACCCAGACACCGGCACCGACCGACGGCACCACGTACTGCCCGGCGGGAAACTGCTGCTCCCCGGTGAAAGGAAAGCAGGGCATGGCCCAGGTCGAGGGCGTATCGCCCAGCACATCCGGGACCTGGACCATCAGACGGCCGATCCCCATCGGATCGTCGTTCGCCGTCACGCGGCCCCGGAACTTGCCGAGGAACCGGTTGTTCGATGCTGCGGCCATGCGAAACGCTCCTGGTCGTATGGCAGTTGGGGCCAGTTGTGGCTTTTTCGGTGGATCGGTTCGGGCTTTCGGTCTGCTACGGGCGTACGGTGCCGCTCCGCGCCACCAGCCCCTCCCTCGACAACGTGAAGTTCTGCTGATACGAGCCCGGCCTGAGGTTGTGCGTCACGCTCTTCACGTAATAGTCACCGTCATACGTCACTCCTGCACCCCGGACCCCCACCAACTCCCGTGGCCGCAACAGATATCCGTGCCGGTTCACATCCAACTGCCCGGACCCGGAAATCGCATCGGCGGACGTCGCCGCCCGCCCCAGCGCCTCCGCCTCGGCCTGCCCGAGATCCTTCTTCGCCGTACCCGACAACGTCTTGCGCTTCAGCGCCGGCGAGGCACGACGCCCCAACGCCGGCCGCAGCGGGCTGATATCGGGCTGCGCCAGCAACCGCGCATCACGCGTCCGCGGATCCTGCACCCGCGCCTGCGGCTCCTCGCGCGCCGTACCGTCGTACGCGAAAGTCAACTGATCCACCGTCGAGTTGACGTCCATATTCACATTCAGCGCGTGCTGCCGCTGCCCCAGCCGCTGCTCGGGCCCCCAGAACGCGGTAGACCGCCCAGGAACGGGCCCCGGATCCAGATAAAACGTGTAACCATTCGCCGCCGCAAGCTCGTTGAGATACTGCAGATCCGTCCCCGTCTGGTAATCCACCCGCCACTGCTCACGCGGCGGCTGATGAATCTGCTCCCGGATGATCCTGGTGTCGATCCCGTAATCCGCGTACTTCCCCAGAATCCGCTCCACCCGCTGCGAAGGCGCAAGGTTCGGATACCGATCCGTCCGCTCCTCCAAATCCATCAACAGCGACAGATCCTCCCCCGTCACCGTCAACGTCGTCTGCCCAGGCTGATTACTCGCGCCCACCTCCTGCCGCACGATCAGCCCGTCCAGCAGCACGATCGGCGTGCCCTTCACACTCGCCGTCACCACCACCCTGGTCTTCGGATCGAAGAACCCCTCGGGCAGCAGCCGCTCCGTGATCACACCCCGCTTCGTCAGATCGAACGCGATCTGAAACCCGCTCCGTTCACCCGCCGTACTCGTGATCTGCGCCGACAACAGCGCCTCGGTCACCCCCGCAGGCACCGGCCTGGCCAGCTTCGGCCCCATGTACAGCGTGAGATGAATCGGCCCCCGCCCCACCGCCTCATCAGCCATGCCCGAACCCACCACCCGGCAACGGAATCCCGATCTCCCGCCCCGGCTCCTCCGTCAACTCCCGCGGATCCATCACCGGATTGGCATCCGCGATCCGCCACCACTGCCCCGGATCCCCGAAATACCGCTGCCCGAGCTGATCGGCCCGCTCACCACTACGCACGACATGCGGCGCGACATCCCCCTCGCCTTGCCCCCCGTCCTCCCGAGGCAACGGCGGCAACAACCGCCGCTTCACATACCGCACTTCAACCCCGTCATCCCCCCGATACACCCCGACCTCCGCATCGTGATACCGACTACTCCGCGGATACGGATGCGCCCCCGGAATGGCATCCAACGCACTCTCATACGGCTCGATCCCACCCATACCGGCTACACACTCCCCATCCCGATATCACTCCCGCGCAACCCCAACTGCCCCAGACTCCCGCCCCGGGCCATCCCGGCCAGCCGCTCCTTCTGCGCCAGATGCGCGAGATACAACTCCGCCCCCTTGTGCCCCGCCGGCAGATCGCTCACGGTCAACACCTTCATCCCGATACTGAGCGAAGCCCGCATAGGATTCAGATTCACATCAAACGCCGACTCATTGACGGAAAGCTCGGTCAGCCGAACCGGCATCACCCGCTTACTCCCCCAGGTGAACAACGTCAACGGCATCTCGATGGGGCTGATTTCGATAGCCCCCTTCTTACTGAGATGCGAGGCGGCCCGCAGCTGCGCGACGGTCGGCTGCACCAGCATTTCGAGGGTGGCGAGCTGGGGGTGGATTCCGTCGGGGGCGGCTACGTCGAGCTGGTCGGTGGAGTCGATCTCGGCGGTGAACTTCCAACTCTCCTCCGCGGGCCCCTTGAGCCGGAGCGCCTCGTTCCGGTCCCCACCTCCACTGCCCCCTCCGCCGCTGTCCCCTTCACCCCCGGCTGATTGCGGCGCGATCGACCGTTCCAAGGTGTCGGGGTTGAACTGCAGCACGATGATCCGCTGGGGGGTACCGCGCTCGGGGTCGACGATGACTATGCCGGAGCGGATGGGTTTGGGGATGTCGGCGTAGGTGGTCATTTCTCACTCCCTCAATTCGATGCCGCTGATGTCACGAGCCGCCCCTTTTTCCGTTCGGGCAGGACGACGTGTCACTTCGGGTGTTCAGTTGGGTGAGCCGCGTTCTGTGACTCCTCATTCGGCTGGCGGGCGAGTTCTTCCAGTGCCTCGGCAGTGGGCGCCACGCGCTCTTCCGCATCGGCTGTGATGCCGCCGGCTTCCGGGTGTTCCGCTTCGCCCTTCCAGCGGCGAAGCGCCTGCAACGGAGTCAGCCCCTCTTGCCATGCCTGCATGAGGCGTGGCCCCCACACGAGTCCTGCGTCGAGTCCGGCGGGTGCGGCTGCGGCACGTGGCTCGTAGTCCGCAGCATCATCTACTTCGGATGCCCAGAGGTACCCCAGAATCGCCCCGTCCAGAGTTACCGGGAGATACCGAACCGTCGATTCCGTGAGGAATGAGTACCCGGTATTCTCCAGGGTGAGCGGAGAAAGCGTGTCCTGGTCTCTTACGTTTTCCGGTCGCTTTGCGTCGGAAGCAGGATTGATGTAATCGGGGTTCACGATCTCCTGTAGAGCGTCTTCGTTATCCGCAGAAAGCAACTCGGAGCCTTCCGGGATCCCTCCAGCCTCGGGGTCTTCTGGAGCGCCGATCCACTGCCTCATCGCCTGGATCGGTGTTTTTCCCTCGGCTCGGGCTCGCTCCATCCTCATGGCCCAACGCGCCGCTGCCAGCAGAGTGTCCTGATCGGACGCCATGCGTCGCAGGAAATAGGCTTCACTGTCTCCTTGTGTCAGCGAAAGGAATCCAATGGCTTCGCCATTCAACGTCACTGGAAGATAACTTGTGCTCATGTCTGACTTTCTGTCATTGGAGAATCACCTTGGCGTAAATATCCCACACTCCGGAGGGGCCCGGCCTGTCGGGACCTTTTACTCGCATAATGCGGTATTTGGTATTGCGTGGCTGGATCAGTTCTCGCTGTTTCGGGAAATCGCTCTTCACGCCCATCCATACGGCCTTGGAACCGGCCGGTACGTCGAGGTGCAACCGGTAGCGGTACATCTGTCGAATCTGGTCCTCTGTCATGTGGTCGGTGTCAGGGTAAGCGGGCTCTTTGCCCAGCGAACCAGACATGTATCCCCTCTCCACTTGCGTGGTACCACGCAAGCTTTGCGGGGTGCCACGGAATCCGGGCAGGAAGCTGATGTCCTGCAGCGACCGGTGGACTGTCACCCCGTGGGGGAGCCGGTGGCTGCTCGTTCCTTGGTCGATCTGCCGCATGCGCTCGCGGATGTCGTCAGCTGTGGGGAATTTTCCGCCGAATCTAGCCTCAAGGTTTCGATAACCTTCAGCCCTGTGGCCACCTTTGAGGACCTCGATCAGTTTCTTCTGCGGATAAGGGTCATTGTGGATGGCGTCGATCAATTCCTGCTGATCGTAGTTCAGGTCGGCACGGGACACGTTGTAGGTTTCGTATAGGTTCGGGTCGCGCCCACCGAAGAGTCCCTGGAGGGGCTGTGCGACACCTTGCAGCATTTCCTCTGCCGGAGTTCCCCGGGCGATCTGGTTGTAAGGCCATGAGGAGTGCGTGTAGTCCTTGAGGGAAGCCTGGACCTCGGCCGGCAGTCTCTCGTACGTGACCGGCGCCAGTTGTTCCGCGCCGTACCTGTTCCCCTCCTCGTTCGTCTTGGGGTCGATCTGCTTGCGCCGCCCTTCGCCTCCGTACTCCTCCTTCCACTTTCCCGAGTTCGATTTCTTGCTCGGGTTCAGGGCGGCGATGATGTCGAAGAGGGATGAGCCGACAGTTTGCAGTCCTGTCAGCCGGTACCACGTACGCATCGCGCTCAGTAGCGCTTGAAGAACCGGTCGGGGGACGCCACGTTGTAGAAGGCCGTCGAGCTTTGGCTGGATACGAGAAACAATCTTCTGGAGCCGCAGCTCCTTGGAGTCCCGTGAGTCTTCCTTCTTCTTCCTGCCCTCGCTCTTCTGCTTCTTCTGTTCCTGCTTACGCTTCTTGTTGTCGCGGAACTGATCCCGCTTCTTCTTGAAGAAGTCGCGGGTCTTCTTCGCGGTGTTCTTGAGGGCCTTGCCGACCTTGGACTTGCGGAGCTTCTTGCCCAGGGCCTTGCCGGCGTTGCGGACCTTCTTGAGGGCGGACTTGACCTTGCCCTTGACCTTCTTCAAGGCGCGGCCCAGGGGGGACTTGGGCTTGCGGGGCTTGGTGCGCTTGGGGGCTTCGGTTTCCTTCTTCTTGGACGGCTTGTCCGGCTTCTTGTCCTTCTTGAGGTCCGGCCCGTCCTTGTCCTTGGTGCGGTCCTTGCCACCTGCATCCGAGGACTTGTCCTTCTTGAGGTCCGCCCCGTCCCGATCCGGGTGCCTGTTGGGTGAAGTGGCCTCGTCGCGGGTCTTCTTGGCGTCTGCCTCGTCCTCGTGCTTCTTCTTGGACGGGTCGGGGGTCTTGCTCGTCGGGCGGGACGGGGGCTCGGTTTTCGGCTGGTGTTTGGGGTGGGTGGAGCCTGGGGTGCGGTCGGTGGTGGCGCCGGGGCGGGAGGGGACGCGGGGGCCCTTGGGCTTGGTGGGGCGGGGGGGTTTGCGGAGGGCCTGGGTGGCCTTGCGGGCGGCGCCCTTGGCGGCGTTGACGGCCTTGCCCGCGGCCTTGCGGGCGCCCTTGCCGGTCTTCTTGAGGCCGGCGGTGATCTTCTGGGCCATGGCCTTGAGGCGTTTGCCGACACCCTTGGTGGCGCGGCCCAGGCGCTGGAGGAGGAAGTTGGTGATGAAGTCCAGCAGGGCCACGACTCCCGCGGCGACCGCTTCGGCGAAGAGGCAGGCGGCGGGGCCCGCCTTGACCGCCTTGAGGAAGGCGAAGAACTTGCCGAAGGCCGTCAGGATGGAGCTGACGGTGTCCCAGGCGGCCATCAGGCCCTGGATGATCGTCAGGATGGCGCCCGCTGCGGGCACGATCATCGAGACGACCTTCTCGACGACCAGCGACGCGATCATCATCGGCAGCGAGGCGACGATCGCGTCCCACGCCATCTTGCCGATCTGCTTCAAGGACATGCAGCCCTTGACGAGGACGCTGATGACGGCCTTGCCGAGGCCGAGGATGCCCTCGACCTTGGTGTCGAACCACTGCTTGACCGCCGACTTGATGGCGCCCCAGAGGTGTTCCTGGATACCGGTCTTGGCGGCGCTGCCCGCCTTCTTCAGCCAGCCGCCCGGGTCCGGCGCGATGTCGGCGACGAGCGCCGCGAACTTGCCCAGCGCCTCGATCGCGGCCTGCGCGAACTTGAGCGCCGCCTTGATCGCCTCGGCGTAGATCTTGATGGCGGCCTTGATGCCCGCTTCGAGGACGTCGAGGAGCTTGTTGAGGCCGGCGGCCAGCGCGTCGAGGAGGGTGTTGACGGCCTTCTTCAGGCCGTCGGCGAGCTTGTTGACGGTGGCGATGGCCGCGTCGCGCAGGCCCTCGATGGCCTTGCGGAACTTGTCGCGCAGTTCGGGGAAGGCCGCCAGCAGGACGTCACCGATGGCGATGAGGGCGTCGGCCAGGACATTGATCGCCTTGATGGCGAAGTCCCGCACCGCGTCGATCGCCTTGTTCGCGAACTCCTTGAACTTGTCGATCACGCTGTTGATCGCGTTGCGGGCCGCGTCGAAGATCTTCGTGACGGCGTCCAGCAGGCCCTTGAAGAAGTCGCCGACCGCGTCGAGGATCTTGCCGAAGAGGCCGCCCGACTCGTTCTTCTTCTCGTCCTTCTTCTTCTTGGCGTCCTTCTCCGCCTGATCGGCCTGGTGGTCGATGTCCTTGTTGTCGGTGTCCTTGCGGCCCTCGACCTCCTTGTCCTTGCCGTCCCGCTCCTTGGTGATCTTCTCGTTGCCGCCCTTGTGCTCCTTCTCGGTGTCCTTGTCGGCCTGCTCGATCTTCTTGTCCTGCTCGTCGCGCCAGCTCTGGCGCTCCTTGCCCGCCTGCTCGGCCGCCCGGCCGCGTTCCGCCGTCTGCTGCTCGGTGTTGCGGGCGACCTCGCCGTCGATCTCCTGCTGCTTCTCCTGCTGAGCCTTCTGCTCGCCCTGCTGGTGCTGCTTCTCCTTGGCCGCCAGTTCGGTCTGCGACTGGCCCGCCGCACCCTGGATCTCACCGCCGCGCTCCTGCTTGGCGACGATCCCCTCGTGCTGCTTCGCGGAGCCGCCGCCCGACCGCTGCCCGCCGCCGCCCGCGCGCCCCGCCGCCTTCCCCCGCAGCTCCTCCTTGGGCGCGTCCGGGAAGATCTTGTCCTCGCCCATCGGCTTGGACGCGTCCGCCCGGCCGGTGTCCTGGATCGTGCCCTGCTTCTCCTTGAGCTTCTCCGCCTGCTTGTCCGTACGCTGCGGGTCGCTCTCACCCTCCAGCTTGATCTTGGGTGCGGGACCGACCGTCTTGTTGCGCAGCTCAGGGTCGGTGGTCGGCACCTGGTCAGCCGCCGCCTCGACGCTCTTGGCGTCGCTCTCGGTCAGCTTGCCGTCCTTGCCCGGAGTGACCTTCGGCTGCTGGACGTTGTCGGTCGGCTTGGCGCCCTCGGCCTTGTCGCTGCCCTTGGCCTCCTGCTTCTTGCCCTGCTCCGGCGGGCCGACCTTCTCCAGCTTCCCCGTCACCGGCGACTCGGGCGCCTCGGCCTGCGGCGCCCCCGACTGGGTCTGCGGCGCACCCGAAGGCCGCTCCCGCTTCGGCGGGTTGGCCGCCAGACGCTTCTGCTCCTCGCCGACCTTCCGGTCCGCCGCCCCGTCGACCCCCGGCAGCGCGGCCTGCGCCTGATCGGGCGAGAGCTTGCTGACGGTACCGAGCGCGGCCTTGGGATCCTGACCGGAGACGTCCGGCGGCTCCTCCTGCTTCTTCTCCTTGGGAGCCTGCCCGCCGCCCCCGCCGCACGCGCCGCCGCCCTCCTCCTTCTCCGGCGCCGGAGCGGGCGGCGCGCAGCCGCCACCGTCCTTCTCCAGCGACGCGTCCGGCTGCGCCTTGGCGCCCTCCGGCGCGGGCGCGCCCATCTTCCCCGGGTTCTCGGCCTGTTCACCCACCGGGCTCACCGCCGCCTGCGCGACGGACGGCGCCCCGCCGGGACCGGCCGCCGCCTTCGGCGCACTGCCGGGCTCCGCCGCGCCGACGGGACCACTGGGCGCCGCACCGGGACCGGCTTCCTTCGGCACCGCGCTCTTCGCCGCCGGCGCCTCGTTCTCACCGCGGGCCGGCGCCGCGCCGCGCCGTGCCGCGGGCGACGGATGCCGGTCCTCGACCGCCGTACGTTCCGTGTGCGCACCGGCCGGCGGCGCCGGCGAAGGCGCCGAAGGCCCGGGGCCGCCGCCCGCCGCACCCGGGCCCGCCGCGCCGGCCGGCTTGTCCGCCGCCGCGCCCTCCGGCTGCCCCTTGGCCTCCCGCTTCTCCTCCTGCGCGTCCTGGTCCTTCTTGTCCTGCTGCTCGTCCTGGGTCTCCTGGGCGTCCGGCGCGTCGCCGCCGTCGCCCGTGTCCGCGTCGCGTTCCGCGTCCTTGTCGGCCGCGTCCTGCCCGGCCTGCTTCGCGCCGTCCTCGTCGTGGTCCTGCTGCTGCTCGGGGTCCTTCTTCTGCTCGGCCTCCTGCTCCGGATCCCGCTGCTCATCGGTTTCCGGATCGGGGCCGACCTCCTGCTCCACCGGCTTCTCCGGCTGGAGGTCCTTCTCGCTGCGATCGGGGGCGTCCGACGCGGGACCGTGCTCGGGCTGCGGCGCCTCGCCCTCGACCGGGCCCCGCTCCTCGCCCGGAGCCTTGGCCTCGGCCTCCGGCGCGTCCTCGTCCTCCTCCTCGTCGGCCTCGTTCTCCCGCTCCTTCTGGACCTGCTCCGCCTTGGTCGGCGGGGGAGCGGGGAAGGACGGCGGGGCGGGGGCAGCCGCGCCGGGCCGCAGCGTGTCGGCGGTCGGCACGGACGACAGGTCGGGGTCGGAATCCGGTACGAAGTCCTCGGGCTTCAGCTCCGCCTCGCCCTTGCCCGAGCCGCCGGCCCGCTGCTCCTCCTGGCCCCCGTCGACCTCCCGGTCCGCTCCCGCCTCCAGGCCGATGGGCCGCTCCTCATCGCGCGGGTCGCCCTCGTCCTCGTCCTTCTCGTTCAGCCCGTGCTCGGACAGCGCGCTGTCGCGCTGCTCGGCCCGCTCGTCCACCTTCTCCGGCCGTACCGGACCCGGCTGTTCCTTCTTCTTCTTTTCCAGCTCTTCCTGCTTCGAGCCGTCGGCCGGTTTCTTCTCGTCGTCCTTGCGCTTGCGCTTGTCGGCGCCCGGGGCGTCGGCCTGTTCCGGGTCCTTCTCCTCGCGCTCGCGCTGCTCCTTGCGTTCCTCCTTGGCGCGTTCCTCGCCGTCCTGGCCCCGCTGGGCCTTCTCCTCGTCGGCCCGGTCCGCTTCCTTGCGTTCCCCGGCCTGCTTCTCCTCGTCCTGCTGCTGTTCCTTCTCGGCGCCCGCCCGCTCCTCGGCGCGGTCGTCCTCGGTGGCCTTGCGTTCGCCGGCCTCCTTGTCCTCCGCCGCGGCGTCCTGCTGCGCCCGGCTCTGTTCCTGCTCGCGGGCGCCGTCGCGGCCCTCGGCGTCCTTCTTCTCCTCCGCGGCGTCCGCGTCCCGCGCCTCCCCGGCCTGCTTCTCCCGCTCGCCACGGCCGGCCGCGGTCCGCCGCTCGTCCTCGATCAGGTCGATGGCGTCCGGTACCGGCGCGGGCACGTCCGAAGGGCCCAGGGTGAGCGGCGCGCGCTGCGCCGCCTCGTCGGTCAGGTCCAGCAGGCGGTCGAACTCCGGTGACAGCAGCCGCACTTCGAGCCGGTCGAGCACGGACTCCTGAAGGTCGGGCGTCATCCGCGAGAGCTGGGTACGGACCCGGCCCGACGCGTCGGCGGGGTCGCCCCGCAGCGACCGCAGCACCCCGCTCGCCAGCCGGTCGACGACGGTCGCCGGGTCGCTCTGCTCGGCGCGCATACGGTCCGCGTCCACCGTCGCGTACCGCAGCCACCCCGGCGTGGCCTGCCCCTCCTCGATCTCCGCGGCGGGCGCATCGGCGCGTACGGAGTCGCGGAGCGCGCCCGCCACCGACGCCTGCGCCGCCGACTCCGCCTCCCGTTCGATCGACTCCTGCGGGAGGCTCACCGCGCCCAGGTCGCGGCCGGCCCGCAGGGCGCCGAGGCCGTGCGGGTTCTGGACGGTGTGCAGGAGTTCGTGGGCGAGGAGGCGTTGGCCGTCCGCCGTGCCGGGGCGGTAGGTGCCCTCACGGAAGAAGATGTCCTGGCCGACGGCGACCGCGTCGGCGCCCAGCATGTCGGTCAGCGTCCCGGCGTCCCGGTCGGTGTGCAGGCGCACCCGGCCGAAGTCGTGGCCGAGCGTCTCCTCCAACTCCCGCCGTACGGACGGGTCGAGCGGCGCACCCGCCCCGCTGACGATGTCCTTCGGCTCGGGCGCCCGGGACCTGCCCGCGCGCTCCTTGCGCTTGCGGCGCTTCTCCTCGCGCGCCGCCCGGTCCTCCTGCGCCGACGCCTGGGACGTGCTCACCGGCCCTCACCCCGCCCGGTGAGACCCGCGTGCACGGCGCGGGCCAGGGCCTCGCCCAGGCGGGCCGGCGAGGTGGTGGCGGGCAGCGGCGGCAGGCCCGCCAGGGAGTCCAGCGTCACGCCCGTGCCGTCCGCCGCCAGCGGTACGCCGCGCTCCCGCACCAGCCGGGTCAGCTCGCGGGTGAAGGACGCCGAGACGCGGTCCGGGTCCAGTCCGGTGCCGAAGCCGGTCAGGGCCAGTTCGCCGATGTCGATGCGGACGGCGGCGGGCGGCGGCCCCTCCGGCGCTGCCGGGCGCGGAGCGGGCGAAGCGGCGGGCGCGGGAGCGGGCACCCGCCGCCCGGTGACCTCGTTCGGACCCATCAGACCCATCCGTGGACCTCCGACGGCGTCAAGGAGCGTTCCAGCTTCAGGTATTCGGTGCGCGCGGCGGCCAGCATGTGCCGCATCTGGAGGGAGTCGCCCTCCTCGGCGGCGAGGAAGGCGCCGGACAGCGCGATGTTGCGGATCGAACCGCCGGCCACGGTCAGCCGGGCCAGCTGCGCCGGATCGATGCCCTTGGTGGGGGCCTGCGCGGGCAGCACCCGGCGCCAGATCTCGGCGCGTTCCTTCTCGCCGGGGAACGGGAAGTCCACGACGAACCGGATACGGCGCATGAACGCCTGGTCCAGCGCCTTCTTCATGTTGGTGGTGAGGACGGCCAGACCGCGGTACGCCTCCATCCGCATCAGCAGATAGCTGACCTCCAGGTTGGCGTACCTGTCGTGGCTGTCCTTGACCTCGCTGCGCTTGCCGAACAGGGCGTCCGCCTCGTCGAACAGGAGCAGCGCGCCGCCGCGTTCGGCCGCGTCGAAGACCCGGCCCAGGTTCTTCTCGGTCTCGCCGATGTATTTGCTGACCACCTGGGAGAGGTCGATGATGAAGAGGTCGAGGCCCAGCTCCCTGGCCATCACCTCGGCCGCGAGGGTCTTGCCGGTGCCGGAGCCGCCCGCGAAGAGCGCGGTCACCCCGAGGCCGTAGCGCAGCACCTTCGCGAAGCCCCACTCCTGGTAGACCGTGCCGCGCTGCCGTACGTGCGCCACGACCTCCTGGAGGATCTTCAACTGCCGCTCGGCGAGCACCAGATCGCCCCACCCGGCCCGCGGCTCGATGCGGCGCCCCAGCTCGTCCAGGCCGATCCTGGCCTCGGTGAGACCGGCCTGCCAGGCGAGCGCGGTGGCGTCGCCGCTGCCGCCGCCCGGACCGCCGGGCAGATCGCGGCGCACCGACGCGGCGGCGGTGCGCACGACGTGCGGCGGCAGCTGGAACTGGGCCACCATCGCCCGGAGTTGGTCCTGCTCCACCTGCGGGATACCGGCGAACGCGTGCGTCCACATGTCCAGCTGCTCCGCGTCGTCCAGCTTGGGCACCAGCACCCGACGGCCGCGCGGCAGGCCGGTCTGCCGCGGGTCGGGGCCCGCGACGACCAGCGGAACGGCGGCGGCGCCGATGAACGCGTCGGTGGCCGCGGCCTGTTCGCGGTCCAGCTCGCCCACCTCGACCAGCAGCGCCGCGGGCAGCAGGATCGCCTCGCGCTGCCACAGCCGGGAGAGCCGGTCCCGCTCGACCGGGTCCGTCGGCACGTCCTCCGCGCTCATCGCGTACAGACCGAGACCGGCCTCGCGGGCGCCGAGCGCGGCGATGTCGGCACGGGAGCGCTGGTCACCGCCGATCAGCTCCACACGCAGCGGCGCTTCCGGCCCGCCGCCCGCCCACCCCGCCGCGACCTGCGCCGCGGCCCGCAGGTACGAGGGCGGCTGGCCATCCGGTACGGGCGCCCGCCGCAGCATGCCGTGCAGCCGGGTGTCCAGGTACGGGGAGTCGACCAGGAAGTGCAGGATCCGCTCGTCGAGACGGAGGCGGGACGAGGTGAGGCGGGTCTCGTCCTCGATCTCGACGAGGCGCCAGCGGCGCAGTGGCGACACCGGCGTCAGGGCGCTCCAGTGCGGGTCGGCGAGGGCCGCGAGGGCGAGCGCGAAGGTGGGGTGCGTACGGTCCTGGCTGCCGCTCGCCGCTGCGCACCGCGAGCCGGTGGTGGGCTCCAGCTCAGCCGCCGCGGTGAGCAGCACGACGTCCCGCTCGAACGGGCTGAGGCCGAAGCAGGAGACGAGGGCTTCGAGCGCGGGCGGAGGCGGCGGGGGCGACGGGGTGGCGGGAGCGGTGCCGGTGCCCGTCCGCGCTTCGGCTCCGGCGTTCGTCCGTGCGGCGTGGATGTCGAGGCGGGCCAGGACCGCGGCCAGGGAGGCGGCCAAGCCGGTGGGCCTGGTGTCCCGGTCCCCGCCGGGCGCGGGCGCGGGCCCGGCGGCGTCCGTGGGGGTGCCGCCGTCCGCGCCGTCTCCTCGGGCCTTACCTGCCATCCGCGTCAGCCCTCCTTGCCGGAGCCGGAGCCGGAGCCGGTGCCGGTGTCGGTCTCTCGGGCGGGGGAGGGCGCCGCGTCACCCGCACCCGAACGCGGCGACCCGGGCGCCGACTTGGCGGCCTTGCGCTGCGCCCGCCCCGCCGGCGGCTTCTTCGCCGCCCGGGTGCCCGCGCCGCCGACCCCCGCGGCTGCCTTCCGCGCCGCCCGCGTGGACGCCCCGGCGGCCCGGCCGCGCTCCGCGTCTTCCCGGGGCTTGCCGTCCTGGCCCGCGCCATCGGCCTTCGCACGGCCCGCCGCCTTGTCCTCGTCGCCCCCGGAACCGCGCGCCGTCGCCGCACCGGCCGCGCCTTCCGCCGGATCCGATGCCCCCGCGCCCCCGGCGACCTGCGCACCCCGCTCCGGCGCCCTCACGACGGCCGAAGGCTCCGGCGCCCCCGGCGACCCGAACGGGTGGACGTGCACATCCGGCCGCTCCACCGGCTTCGCCGGAATCGGCTTCTCGCGTCCTTCGACCAGCACCAGGGCCGCCTGATAGCAGACCGAGAGGACGTACGGGGTCTGGTGGAGCATGCCCCAGAGCTTCGAGGTCTCGTCGATGTCCATCTGGGTCGGCGTGAAGCGGACCTTCTGGATCGCGTCGGCGAGGTCGCTGCCCGCGAGATACGGCCGCCGCGCCGCCTCCTCGATCAACTCCCGTGGCAGTACGGGTATTTCGTGCAGGGTGCGGATGACGGTGCCCAGCAGCCGCTGCCCGACCAGCTCGGTCTCCTCGCCGAACGCGCTGATCAGGAAGTGCAGGTCGAGCGGCGCCGCGGGGCGCTTGAGCAGCGTGCCGTCCGACGCGCGGGTCGGCAGGTCGCTGTTGCGGAGCGAGACGTTCGGGGTGACCTGGTAGAGGAAGACCGTGATCGTCGGCTCGGTGGGCGGATCGGCCGGCGGCCTGCGGGTCTCGACCGATACCGCCATGTCGATCTCCGGCCGCAGATTGTTCTCCAGCAGCAGCGCAAGGGCCTGGGTGACGGTGGCGATGGCAAGTGCGTTGCTCATGGCGTCAGTTCCTCTTCTCGTCGCGGGAGAGGTAGTCCGTGAGGCTCAGCGCGGGCCCGCGCCGCGCCGTACGGGCCGGAGCTGCGGCCTCCCCGCGTGCCTGGCCGCCCGCCGCGGTGACTTCGAGCCGGCCGATCTGTACGTGCACCACGCGCTCAGCCGGGCGCCCGCCACGGCGGCCCGCACCCTGCCTGGCGGCGGCGCCGCGCACCGCAGCCGCCAGGTCGCCGCGCGGGCGCGCCACACCGGCCGGGACCGGAGCGGTGGCGGCCGGTGCGGACGCGGCCGGGCGTACGGACGCACGCCCGGCCGCGGTGTCGTCGTCCCGGGTGGCCCCGACCGTCCGGACCTGCCGCACCGGCTCGGCGGTGTCCTGACGGGCCCGCCCGGTGACCGGCGCGGCGGGCCGCAACAGGGGCGCGGCTGAAGGCCGTACGCGCTCCCCGCCGTCATCCGGTACGTCCTGCGGCACCGGACCCGGCCGGACCACGGTCTCCCGCTCCGTGGTCCGCACCTCCCGCTCCACGCGGGTGAACGCGCGGCCGGGCGGCCGTGGCGCGGCGGCGGGCGGCGCGAGCAGGCCGGGCGCAGGACCCTCGTCGGCACGCCCGCCGCCCAGCGACTCGATGCGCTCGAACGGCCCGGGGAGCCGCGGGCGCACGCGGGCGGGACGGCCCGGAGCGTCCGCCGGCAGGCCGGGCGGCCCGGCGGCGGGCGCGGCTGCGTGCCGGGCCAGCAGCCGGTCGAAGTAGTCGGGCAGCTCAGGCATCAGCGCACAACTCCAGGTAGTAGCGGCGGCGTTGCGGGCTGAGCGCGAGGATCTCCGGCTCGCTCCAGCCGTAGGCGGTGGCGAGCAGATGGACGTCGAGGAGCACGTCACGGGCCCAGGCGTCCAGCTCGGTCCACAGGTGGTCGGCGATGTCCAGCTCGGCGGGGGTGGCATCGCCGCACTCGGGGCAGGCGATGCTGAGCGTGATCTCGGCCGCCGGGTCGGCGCGTTCGGCCGCTTCGGCCAGCAGGCGCCGCACCTTGTCGGGCAGCGCGCCCGGCAGCTCGTCGGCGGGCAGCGGCGCGCCGTCCCGGGTCGCCGAGACCGTGCAGCGGGCCAGCAGCAGCTGCTGGGCGTCGGGCGGATCCAGCGCGGCGGCCGGGTCGGCGAGCGCGCGGGTGACCGCGGCGAGGTCGGCGACGGTCGGCAGCCGGAAGTCGACCACCCAGCCGCCGTCGGCCACCCGCAGCACCCCGTCGTCCGCCGCCGTGCCCGCCGCCGGAGCGGCGAACTGCCCCGCGTCGAGGTCAAACTCCATCGCCTCGGCGCACCCGCCGCACTCCACCCGCACCTGCATCCGCTCGCCGAACAGCGCCCGGCGCAACCCGAAGAGGTCGGCGGCGCGCCGACCGACCGGCACCGCGAGCAGCGCGTCGGTGCCGGTCTCCGGGCGGGCCGCCCGGTGCAGCAGCAGGGCGCGCCCGGCCGCGTCCCGGTCGAGCCCCGCCTCCCAGGTGGCCAGCAGCTCAGCCGGCCCCGTCAGCGCCATCCCTCACCCCCGTCCGGCAGCCCCCGCGGTCAGCCGGGATGCGTGAACGACGGTTCCTGCGGCTCGGGCACCTCGTAGTCGCGCTCCCAGCCCTCGCACTCCAGCTTCAGGCTCTGGATGGCGACGGCGTTGGCGTTGGCGTCCATCTCGCCCAGGACCTGGTACTCGCTCGGCCAGGACCGGTAGATCTTGTGCGAGACGGCGACCTGCCCGGCTTCGTTGAGCACCTGGATGACGATGTCCTTGCGGAAGTCGGCCAGCGACACCTCGGATCCGAGACCGGCGCCGACCTGCCAGACCTTGTTGGCCCAGCGGTCGAACTCCGGGTCGTGGGTGACCCCGCGCTCCAGAGTGATCCCCTCGAACTCCGAGCGGCCAGGAGACTTGCGCGGAGAGCTGGGGTCGCCGCCGTGCCGGTGCTTGACGACCTCGGTGGTGCGCTTCAACGGACTGATCTTGCTGACACCCGCGACCGTACGCCCGTCCCACAGGACCAGGAACTTGAAGTTCTTGTACGGGTCGAAGCGATGGGCGTTGATCTGAAACTCAGCCATCGGATTCCTTACGTCCCTTTCCCTCGCGTCTCCCACCGGACGTCAGACGTCGAACTGACCGGCCATCTGCTGGATCTTGACGATCACGAACTCCGCGGGCTTGACCGGCGCGATGCCGACCACGACGTTGACGATGCCGCGCTCGATGTCCTCGTCGGTCGTGGTGTCCTTGTCGCACTTGACGAAGTACGCCTGCCGCGGAGTGCCGCCCTTGAAGGCGCCCTTCTCGAAGAGCGAGTGCAGATAGGCGGAGGCGTTGAGCCGGATCTGCTGCCACAGCTGCTCGTTGTTCGGCTCGAAGACCACCCATTGCAGGCCGCGCAGCAGGCTCTCCTCGACGTGCAGCGCCAGCCGCCGCACCGGGACGTACTTCCACTCGCTGTCCAGACCGTCAGCGCCCTCCAGGGTGCGGGCACCCCAGATCAGCGGGCCGACCATCGGGAAACTGCGCAGCACGTTCACGCCGAGCGGGTTGAGCAGCCCGTTCTCCCGGTCGGTGAGCTTGACGGTCAGCGAGTGCACGCCCGCGAGCCGCGCCTCGGTGCCTGCCGGTGCCTTCCACACCCCGCGCTCGCTGTCCGTCCGCGCGATGACGCCGGCGACCGCGCCCGACGGCGGGAAGGACCGCAGCCTGCCGGTCAGCGGGTCGGTGAGCTGGAGGTGCGGGAAGTACAGGCCGGAGTGGTTGCCGCGGACCGGCGTGAAGGCGGCGATACCCGCGCGGGCCGCGTCCACGCTGCTCCAGGCGGCGGGCGCGTCCACCAGCAGGAAGATCCGCCGCTCCCGGCAGAGCCGCTCGGCCGCCGACAGCACCGTGACCATGTCATCGGTGCTCTCGTACGACGCCAGCTCGGGCAGTGCCAGCAGATTGACGTCGTGGACGTCGCGCAGCGCCTGGATTCCGGTCTTGCGCGCCTCGCTGCCGATGAGGTCGCGCGGGCCCGGCAGTTCACCGTCCTCGCCGCCGCACAGCGGGAAGACCGGCGGGTTGACGGACGCTTCGAGGCCCAGGTCGTTGGCGCACTCGCCGACGAACCTGACCACGTCGTCCGGGTCGGTCGAACCGGCCACGACCTGGATGCGGCGCCCGAACGCGATGACCTCGGCCCCGGCGAACGCGTGCTTGCCGGGAGCGTCGGGCAGCGCGCGCAGCTGGTGTTCGAGCAGCAGCGCCAGCTCGGTGACGTTGCACGGCGCCGGTCCGTCGCAGTCCGGGTCGTAGAGCGTGAACTCGCGCTCCACCTCGCCGATCTTCACCGTCAACTCGACGTTGAGATCCGGGAGTTCGTGATGGAACGCCTTGGAGACGGTGCCGGATGGGTCGGGGCGGCCCTCGCCGACGACCGCGACGCGGACCAGTGCGGACCCGGCGTTGACGACGGTCTCGGCGTACCGGCCGTGGCCGGGATCCATGGACAGCCCGGAGAACGCCTCACGGGCGGTGCCGTGCGCGTCCAGGATCTGAAGGTTGAAGGTGTGGTCCGGGTGGTGGGTGTCGTAGTCGACGGCGACCCGCAGGCCGGAGCCCCAGACGCCTGGCTCCTTGGCGTGCACCTCCAGGACCGGGCACTGGCTGTGGCCCTCGGTGGACTCCAGGGTGACGCAGGCTTCCCTGCCGGTGTGCGCCTTGGCGACCCGGACGATCACCGCGACGGTGCCGCCGTTGCCGAAGAACTGGTGGACGGCGTAGCCGACCGGGCTCTGCGAGGTCAGCCCGCCGAAGCGGCGCTCGAAGTCGGCGAAGCTGGTGATCCGTACCGGGTGGTTGAGCGGGCCGCGCCGGGTGTGGCCGACGAAGGCGGTCACGGACGTGGTGACGGTGGTGATGCTGCGGATGCTGCTGGGAAGCTCTTCGACATAGACGCCGGGATAGGTCGTATGTGTCGGCTGGGTCAGCATTCCCTCTCCAATCCCTTCAGGCACCGAGTGTGAGGACACCAAGAAATCGAGAGAGTCGGGAGGGGTGGCGGGAGGAAGAGGGAAGGGGCGGCGGGGTGCGGGAGAGCCCGCGCCCACGTCGTTGTCCGCGGTCGCGCATCCCCCCGCCACCCATCAAGTTCCCCCGTCTGCACCCGGTGCCGGCGGTCTGCCGACCGGCCTGCACGGGACCAAGCCCGAAGCTTGTGACTCCTGATGCGTAAGTGCTCAACGCAGTGTCCGCCGGGTGGAGTTGAGGGTCAAGAGAGCATTCAGGACAGGGTGTGCGCGGGAAATGTGACGGGCCATCGCATCTCCTCCGCACAACAAGTGCCCCGCCTTCCGAAGCGGAATCACGCGACAAGGGGCGTGCGGGTGCGTACCGGTGAAAGCCGCCGCGCGGGGCGCGGGGGAGCGGGTACGGCGGGTGACCGCCGGCCGTACGCCGGGTGACGCGCGGTGACGCCGAAACGCGCCCCGCCTTGGGCCACGGGAAGGAATTCCGGCCGTGGCGCGACGTGAGCCGTTCCACAACGACGGGCGCCGGCGCGTACGAATCCGCCGGTGCACGGCGCCTTGGCCATGGAATCTGTGACCGTAATCACCGCCACAGTGTGATCTGTGATTTAGGGCCGCACGTCCCACGGCGATAACCTGCGAGACGGACATGCCGCGTATTCGGTCACCGTGTACGCATCCCCTGTGACAGCGCCGTCACGTTGCCCTTCGCGGCACGCCCATCGCAGAGAACGACCCGCGATCACTACGGCGATTCTGAGAAGACAAGGGACGGACGCGCGTGGACCTGTTCGAGTACCAGGCGAGGGACCTCTTCGCCAAGCACGGTGTACCGGTGCTGGCCGGTGAAGTCATCGACACGCCTGAGGCAGCCCGCGAGGCGACCGAGCGTCTTGGCGGCAAGTCTGTCGTCAAGGCCCAGGTGAAGGTCGGCGGCCGAGGCAAGGCCGGCGGCGTCAAGCTGGCCGCCACCCCCGACGAGGCGGTCGCCCGCGCGACCGACATTCTCGGCATGGACATCAAGGGCCACACGGTCCACAAGGTGATGATCGCCGAGCTGTCCCCGGAGATCGAGGCGGAGTACTACGTCTCGTACCTCCTCGACCGCACCAACCGCACCTTCCTGGCCATGGCCTCGGTGCAGGGCGGCATGGACATCGAGGAGGTCGCGGAGAAGACCCCCGAGGCCCTCGCGAAGGTCCCGGTCAACGCTGTCGACGGCGTGGACATCGCCAAGGCCCGCGAGATCGTGGCCCAGGCGAAGTTCCCGGCCGACGTGGCCGAGGGTGTCGCCGAGGCCATGGTGACCCTGTGGGACACCTTCGTCGCGGAGGACGCCCTCCTCGTCGAGGTCAACCCGCTGGTGAAGACCAAGGACGGCCGCATCCTGGCGCTTGACGGCAAGGTCTCGCTCGACGAGAACGCCGACTTCCGCCAGCCGGAGCACGAGGCCCTGGAGGACAAGGCCGCGGCCAACCCGCTGGAGGCCGCCGCCAAGGCCAAGGGCCTCAACTACGTCAAGCTCGACGGCGAGGTCGGCATCATCGGTAACGGTGCCGGTCTGGTCATGTCGACCCTGGACGTCGTCGCGTACGCCGGTGAGAACCACGGCAACGTGAAGCCCGCCAACTTCCTCGACATCGGTGGCGGCGCCTCCGCCGAGGTCATGGCGAACGGCCTGGAGATCATCCTCGGCGACTCGGACGTCAAGTCCGTGTTCGTCAACGTCTTCGGCGGCATCACCGCCTGTGACGAGGTCGCCAACGGCATCGTCCAGGCCCTGGAGCTGCTCAAGTCCAAGGGCGAGGACGTCACCAAGCCGCTGGTCGTGCGCCTCGACGGCAACAACGCGGAGCTGGGTCGCAAGATCCTTTCCGACGCCAACCACCCGCTGGTGCAGCGCGTGGACACCATGGACGGCGCGGCCGACAAGGCCGCCGAGCTCGCGGCTGCGAAGTAAGGACGAGGGACTCCAACACCATGGCTATCTTCCTCACCAAGGACAGCAAGGTCATCGTCCAGGGGATGACCGGCGCCACCGGCATGAAGCACACCAAGCTCATGCTGGGTGACGGCACCAACATCGTCGGCGGCGTGAACCCCCGCAAGGCCGGCGAGAAGGTCGACTTCGACGGCACCGAGGTGCCCGTCTTCGGCACCGTCGCCGAGGCGATGGAGCAGACCGGCGCCGACGTCTCCGTCATCTTCGTGCCGCCGAAGTTCGCGAAGGCCGCCGTCGTCGAGGCGATCGACGCGGAGATCGGCCTCGCGGTCGTCATCACCGAGGGCATCGCCGTCCACGACTCCGCCGCCTTCTGGGCGTACGCGGGCTCGAAGGGCAACAAGACCCGGATCATCGGCCCGAACTGCCCCGGCCTGATCACCCCCGGCCAGTCCAACGCCGGCATCATCCCGGGCGACATCACCAAGCCCGGCCGCATCGGTCTCGTGTCCAAGTCCGGCACGCTGACCTACCAGATGATGTACGAGCTGCGCGACATCGGCTTCTCGTCGGCCGTCGGCATCGGTGGCGACCCGGTCATCGGCACCACCCACATCGACGCCCTCAAGGCGTTCGAGGCGGACGCCGACACCGACCTGATCGTGATGATCGGCGAGATCGGCGGCGACGCCGAGGAGCGTGCGGCCGACTTCATCAAGGCCAACGTCACCAAGCCGGTCGTCGGCTACGTCGCGGGCTTCACCGCGCCCGAGGGCAAGACCATGGGCCACGCAGGCGCCATCGTCTCCGGCTCCTCCGGCACCGCCCAGGCGAAGAAGGAGGCCCTGGAGGCCGCCGGCGTCAAGGTCGGCAAGACCCCGTCGGAGACCGCCGTTCTGGCGCGCGAGATCCTCAACGGCTGATCGCAGCCGCACGGCAGCACCGGACCCGTCCGGCGCACCCGGCCGCGGGCCCGCACCCTCAAGTGGTGCGGGCCCGCGGCCGTTTGCGCGGCATGACCGAACCGAGCCGTACGCGACGGGCGCCGCCTGCCGCACGTCACGCCCCTGCCGCAGATGTCACCGCGGCGGGCCGCTCCCGGCTCCCTGACCTGCCGGGTGCCCCGTCGGCGGCGCGGCCGGGGACACGGCCCCGTGCCCGGCGGCGGGACCGGGGCGGGGCCGCGGCCCGGGGCCCACCCGCGGCTTGCCGTCATCGGCACCGTCGCCGTAGTCGTCCTCCCCTTCGTAGTCACCACCGTTCTCCCCATAGCCGTCCGCCCCCGGCTCGTACGCGTCACGGCCTGTGTCACCGCCGTCGGCCGCGCTGTCGCCCGTCGGCTCGCCGCCGTTTTCCGGTCGCCCGCCGTCCGCCCGGGTTCCGGGCGCGGCAGACGTGGCGGGCGCCGCCGGCACGGTCACCTCCGGCGGATGCACGGCCCGGTTCGGCGCGGTGAGCAGCACGAACGCGGTCGCCGTCGCGAGCAGCGCGATCATCCCGAACGCGCCCCTGGTGATCCGCCGGGCGCTGCGCTCGCTGCCGCCGCGGACCGCAGCCGCGGCCGAAGGCGCCACCGGCTGCGCGGCGGCCAGCACCGCCAGCCGCTCGTGCAGGATCTCGCCCTGCCGCGCCACCGATGCCCCCTCAAGCCCGAGTTCGGGCAGCCGGCCGGCCACCGTCTCGCGCGCGTGGGTCAGCCGCCCCGCGGTGGCCGGGGTGCTCGCCTCGATCTCGGCCGCGGTCTCGCAGAGGCCGAGCCCGACGCCGTCGTGCAGCAGCAGCGTGCGCCGGTACGCGGCGGGCAGCTCAAGCAACGCACTCAGCAGCGCACGCTCGCCGGGCCCCGCGGGCGGCGGCGCGGGCGCCTTCGGCGACGGCTTGTCGGCCGCCCGCCCCCAGGGGCGCATCCGGTGCCACGGCGACAGCGCGTACTCGTACGCGGCGGCCCGCACCCAGCCGGCCGGATCCCGGTCCACCGCCACCTCGGGCCACCGCTGCCAGGCCAGCTGGAACGCCCGCTCCACCGCCTCCTGGGCGCGCCGTGGCCGCCCGGTGAGGAGATACGCCTGCCGGATCAGCCCGGCCGCGTGCCGGTCGTAGAGCGCGTCGAACGCGGCAACGGCCCCCTCACCAGGCAAGGGCGGTACGGGCCCGGCCTCCGGCGCCTCCTCCCGGGCGGTCACCAGCGGCAGCTCCTCGGTGTCGTCGGCGGCGAGCGCGTCGACGGCCTCGGCGGCCACCGGCTCGGGCGACGACCGGTCCCTGGCCCGTTCGTCCCGCCGCTTCCCGGCGCCCCGTTCCCTTGTCTTCCGCTCCGGCCGGTTCGGCTGTCCGCCCGACCGCCGACGCGTCTGCTGCTTCCTGCGCTGCCTCATGCCTGCCTCCACACGGCCCCCCGACGGATCGATGAAAGTCGCACCAGAAGACAGTGTGAAAAACGGAATAAGCGGAAGGTGCGCGACACGTCGGGCATTTGCTCACTACGCGGATGAATCAGGTGTTGTTGGCAGCATGGCGCTGTGAGCCAGCTGACCGATCGTGGCCCGACACTGTCCTCGCACGGCCGGACCGCCGCGCAGCGCTCCTCCGCGATCAGCGGCGCCTTCTTCAGCGGTGTGACGGCAGCCGGCCTGGGCCTGGGCGTGCTCACCGTCGCCGTACTCCTGATCTGGGTCGCCTCCCCGTACCCCGGCAGCGACCCCACCGGCGCCCTGCACCTCGCCGCCGACCTCTGGCTGCTCGCGCACGGCGTCGACCTGGCACGCACCGGAACCCTCTCCGGAACCCCGGTCCCCATCGCCCTGACCCCGCTGCTGCTGACCGTCCTGCCCGTCTGGCTGCTCCACCGGGCCACCCGGCACGCCCTGGCGGACGCCGACGACCAGCCCGCTGACCCCGGGGCCGAGGTCCCGGCGCGGAGCCGGCTGGGCGCGCTGCTCGCCGGGTATCTGCTGGTCGCCGCCGGTGCCGTGCTGTACGCGTCGACGGGACCGCTGCGGGCCGTGCCGCTCAGCGCCGCGGTGTGCGTGCCGGTCGCGGCCGTCGGCACGCTCGGCGTATCGGCCTGGCGGGTCCTGGGGGCCGACGAGTCCGACGAGCACGGGGGAGCGGCGGGCTCGGAGCTGGTTCCGGGGTGGGCGCGGCGGCTGCTCGCGGTGCTGCCGGGCGGCGTCAGGTACCTCGCCGGCGGCCCGCGGCGCGCCGCGGTACGCCGCTCCGCGACCGCTGCCGTCCTCACCCTGCTCGCCTCGGGCACCGTGCTGACGCTCGTCGGGCTCGGGCTGCACGCGGGCGAGGCCAGGGGCGACCTCTTCGGGCTCGCGTCGGACTGGGCAGGCCGGGGCGCGGTGCTGGTGCTCTGCCTGGCCCTGCTCCCGAACGCCGCCGTCTGGGGCGCCGCATACGGCCTCGGCCCCGGCTTCACGGCCGGGGTCGGCGGCACGGCGGGACCGCTGGGCACGGCCGCCCCGCCCGCGCTGCCGCACTTCCCGCTGCTCGGCGCGCTGCCGGACCCGGCCCCCGTCACGCCGCTGACCTGGGCGGTCGCCGCCGGTCCTGTGATGGCGGGGATCCTGCTCGCCCGGTACGTGGCGCATCAGGCGTCGGGCTCGGGCGGTGCGGGCCGTCCCTGGCGGCGCCGGACGACGGCGGCCGTCGCCGGGCTCGCGGCCGGGGCCTGCGGGGCGGCGATGGCCGGGCTCGCCGCCCTGTCGGGCGGCGCACTGGGCACCGGACGGCTCGCCGTCTTCGGCCCCACCTGGTGGCTGACCGGCCTCGCCGCCGCGGGCTGGACGGCCCTGACCGGCGTCCCGTGCGCCCTCCTGCTCCGCGCCTGCCGCCTGAGGTCGGCACGGCGCCGGCACGCCGAGAAGCAGAGGGACGGCCGGGGCCTGCGCCGCTTCCTGGGCGGGCGCCGGGGCAAGGCGACGGACGTCGATCCGGGCGTCGCGGTGCCGGTGCCGGACGCGCGCGCGGTCGGCCCGGAGGGGCTGATCCCGGCCGGAGAGGCGCCGGAAGCGCCGGTGCCGCATGCCGCGGGCGCGTCAGGGCCGCATGCCCCGGGAGCGCCGGAACCGGTCGCCCCGCAGATCGTTCCGGTGGCGGTCTCGCCGTACGGGGACGGGGACGGGGGCGCGGACGGTGAGCCGGTCGGCCGCCCTGCCGATGCGACGGACGGGGCGGCAGAGGGCGAAGGGGCCGAGGCGCCGAATGCGGAAGGCGGTGGCTCGCGGTGGTCCCGTGGTGCGCGTACTCGGAGGGCGGGCCGGGACGGGGCGGGAACCGGTGAGCGTGAGGTGCGGAAGCGGCGGAAGGCGCGGAAGGCCGCGAAGCGACGGAAGGGCGGTGCGGAGGGTGTCGATCAGGAGACGGCCGAGCTGTACGGGTTCGACCGCGTCGTGCACCGTTACGACCCCTGGCACGAAGCGGACACCCGGGCGGCCCGCTGGGCGGAACTGCGGGTCCGCTCCCACGACTTGATGGCCGACTTCCCCGACGAGGCCGAGCCGCCCCGGACCGAGCCGCCCCGGACCGAGAACCCACGGGCCGAGACCTCACGGGCCGAGCCCGCGCACGGAGGGCGGCCCGAAGGCGCACCGGCCGGGACGGAGCCGGCGGCGGAAGAGGGCCGCTGACCCGGCACCGGTCCGGGACCGGGTCAGGGCCAGGGTTTCCCCCTTGCTTCCTCTGCCGCTCCTCCTACTCCTGCACGCTCAGCAGCGGGCGGAGCTGTTCGGGGAGCAGCTTTTCGCAGGACTTGGCGGCCGACTGCGTCAGGGCGTCGTCGACGCAGGTGAAGTAGTCGCGGTAGACGAGCTGCACGGCGAAGGTCGCGGCCACCATCATGAGGGCGAGACCCGCCACCACCAGACCGCTGATCGCGGCGGTCGTCTGCGGGCGGGTGGACTGCGGTGCGGCGGGGCCGCCGGGCGCCGGAGCGCCGTACGGGCCGCCCCGGCCCGCATCGGAGCCGTCGGCCGAAGGCGCAGGCAGGCCCTCCATGGCCGCCGTCGTCGCCGCGGCCTTCGCCTTCGCGGAGGACCCCGGCTTGGCGCGGAGCGAGCTGATGCCCCAGTAGATGGCCAGCGCGCCCAACAGGAGGGCGACCTCCGGCAGGTTGAAGAGTACGAAGAAGAACGCCCACATGCCGCCGAGCAGTGCGTAGCGTGCGCGCCGCTGGGCCGGGTCGGTGGGATCCCAGCGCAGGCCGCCGGGCGCGCCGGGACCGCCCTGGCCGCCGCCCTGCTGACCGCTGCGGCCCGGCCGGGTGCCGAAGCCGCCGCCCTGCCGCCCCGGCTGCTTGCTGCTCCACTGGCTGCCCCAGGCCGGCGGCTGCTCGTCGCCCGGCGCCTGGCCGTCGTCGCCGTGGTGGCTGTGCGCGTGCTGGTGCCGCGGGCGCCACTCCTGGTCGGGGGCGTCGGCGGGCGGCGGGGCGAAGGGGTTGTCACGGTCGGGCGCGGCGGGCCGGTCCGGCGTCGCGTCCGGGGAGCCCCGGTCCTTGCCTGGGCCGCCGTCGCCCTCCGGATCTGCGGATCCCGACGAGCCGGAGCCGTCGCCCGTGCCGGATGAACCGGAGCCGCCGGACGAGCCCGTGTCCGACGAGCGCAGGGCGCCCGTGCTGCGTGACGGGCCCGATGCGGCGGGGGAAGGGGAGGACGACGTGGCGTCACGCGGCAGCAGGACCGCCCCGGGGATGGTCGCGGGCAGCGGGATGAGGAGGGCCGCGCGGCGGTGTCGGTCCGGCATCTGGAGTGTGTCTTCCCCTTGTCTCGGCCGCCCTTCCGGCTGGTGGGCCGGGCGGACGATTACCACGAACTGCATGCGTTCTCAGGCCCGACGCTACCTCCCGTGCCCGCCCCCGTCCCGTGGGGGCCGCGCGGTGTGCCGGTATCGTTGCTGACGGTCGGCGCCTTCGTAGGGTTCCCCGTATTTCCGCAACCCATGGCTTCGTACGACTGCACAAAGATGTCGGTCGGGCGCGCTGCCGGGGCCGTGCGGGTGCCGGCCGGTATCAGGGGCGCCACCGCACCCCGCACGACATCCGCACCGCAGCAGCACCCACGCGAGAAAGACCCCCATCGTGGATCCCCTTCGCCCTTCGTCCCGCCCGGACGCCGCCCCCGCCCGGCTTGTCGTCCTCGTCTCCGGATCGGGCACCAACCTCCAGGCGCTGCTGGACGCCGTCGCCGAAGCGGGGCCCGCCGCCTACGGAGCCGAGATCGTCGCGGTGGGCGCCGACCGCGAGGGCATCGCGGGGCTCGACCGCGCCGAGCGGGCCGGCCTGCCGACGTTCGTGTGCAAGGTCAAGGACCACGGCGACCGCGCGCAGTGGGACGCCGCGCTCACCGAAGCGACCGCCGCGTACGCGCCCGACCTGGTGATCTCGGCCGGCTTCATGAAGATCCTCGGCAGGGACTTCCTGGCCCGCTTCGGTGGCCGGATCGTCAACACGCACCCGGCCCTGCTGCCCAGTTTTCCCGGTGCCCACGGCGTACGCGACGCGCTCGCGTACGGCGTGACGGTCACCGGCTGCACCGTCCACTTCGTCGACGAAGGCGTCGACACCGGGCCGATCATCGCGCAGGGCGTGGTGGAGATCCGGGACGAGGACGACGAATCCGCGCTGCATGAGCGCATCAAGGAAGTCGAGCGCACTCTGCTCGTCGAGGTCGTGGGGCGTCTGGCCCGGCACGGCTACCGCATTGAGGGACGAAAGGTACGTATCTCGTGACCGCCACCGCCGAAGGTACGAAGCGGCCCATCCGCCGCGCTCTGGTCAGCGTCTATGACAAGACCGGTCTCGAAGAGCTGGCGAAGGGCCTGCACGCGGCGGGTGTCCAGCTCGTCTCGACCGGCTCGACGGCCGGGAAGATCGCCGCGGCCGGGGTTCCGGTCACCAAGGTCGAGGAGCTGACCGGCTTCCCCGAGTGCCTGGACGGCCGGGTCAAGACCCTGCACCCCAAGGTGCACGCCGGCATCCTCGCCGACCTGCGGCTCACCGACCACCAGCGGCAGCTCGCCGACCTGGGTGTCGAGCCGTTCGACCTGGTGATCGTGAACCTCTACCCGTTCCAGGAGACCGTCGCCTCCGGCGCCACTCCCGACGAGTGCGTGGAGCAGATCGACATCGGCGGCCCTTCGATGGTCCGCGCCGCCGCCAAGAACCACCCGTCCGTGGCTGTCGTCGTCAACCCCGGCCGTTACGACGACGTGCTTCAGGCCGTGTCCGGCGGCGGTTTCGACCTCACCGCCCGCAAGCGGCTGGCCGCCGAGGCGTTCCAGCACACCGCGGCCTACGACGTCGCCGTCGCCTCCTGGTTCGCGGACGGCTACGCCGCCGCCGACGACTCCGGCTTCCCCGAGTTCATCGGCTCCACCTACGTGCGCAAGAACGTCCTGCGCTACGGCGAGAACCCGCACCAGGGCGCCGCGCTGTACACCGCCGCCGCGGGCGGCGGCCTCGCCGACGCCGAGCAGCTGCACGGCAAGGAGATGTCCTACAACAACTTCACCGACACCGACGCCGCCCGGCGTGCCGCCTACGACCACGCCGAGCCGTGCGTCGCGATCATCAAGCACGCCAACCCCTGCGGCATCGCCGTCGCCGACGACGTCGCCGAGGCGCACCGCAAGGCGCACGCCTGCGACTCGCTGTCCGCCTACGGCGGCGTGATCGCCGTCAACCGCCCGGTGTCCGTGGCGATGGCCGAGCAGGTCGCCGAGATCTTCACCGAGGTCATCGTGGCGCCCGGCTACGAGGACGGCGCGCTGGAGGTCCTCTCCCGCAAGAAGAACATCCGCGTGCTGCGCGCCCCCGAGGCGCCGTCCGCGCCCGTCGAGGTCAAGGCCATCGACGGCGGCGCGCTGCTCCAGGTCACCGACCGGCTCCAGGCCGACGGCGACGACCCGGCGGCGTGGACGCTGGCGGCCGGCGCGGCGCTGAACGCCGACGAGCTGGCCGAGTTGGCCTTCGCGTGGCGTGCGGGCCGCGCGGTGAAGTCCAACGCGATCCTGCTCGCCAAGGACGGCGCCACGGTCGGCGTCGGCATGGGCCAGGTCAACCGCGTCGACTCCGCCAAGCTCGCCGTCCAGCGCGCGGGCGAGGAGCGGGCCCGTGGCGCCTACGCCTCGTCCGACGCGTTCTTCCCGTTCCCCGACGGCTTCGAGGTGCTCGCCGAAGCCGGCGTCAAGGCCGTTGTCCAGCCCGGCGGTTCGGTCCGTGACGAGCTGGTCGTCGAGGCCGCCGAGAAGGCCGGCGTGACGATGTACTTCACGGGGGCGCGGCACTTCTTCCACTGAGCCGCGGCCGTCGCGCTGCGGCGGTGTACGACGACGGGCCCGGCCCGTGCCTTCTGTGAGGCACGGGCCGGGCCCCGTTCGGTCCGGGTGCCTGTTACGGGGAGCGCCTGTACGGCGAAGGCCCTCTCGCCGTACGGGCGGGAGGGCCTTGCGGGGGTGGCGGGCCGGAGCCGCCGGGGTCAGTAACGCGGCCTGTTGAACCAGGCGTTGCCGTCGTCCTTCGAGGCGAAGGCTATGACCAGGATGCCGAGCACGGTGTGCACCAGACCGAGGGGGAAGACCAGGAAACTGGCCAGGGTGTTGGCGACACCGAAGACGATGGTGCCGATGCGGACCCCGCCGCCGCCGTTGTTGAACTGGAGCGCCAGCGTGACCGCCACCACCGTGAAGATCACGATGAGCACGATCAGCGCGATGAGCAGGCCCTTGCCGACGTTCAGCGCGGTCGCCGCGTCGTGGCTCTGGTACGGCGACGCGTTGCGCGCCGCCTTGCTGACGCCGCCGAGACCCGCGACGGCCCCTACGAGCCCGATCAGGTTCAGACCGGCGAGCACGAACAGCATCACGCGCGCCGCCTTCACCCCGCCCGGCATCCGGCTCAGGTACGGCCCGGCGGGCGGCATGCCGCCGCCACCCGGGTAGGGGCCGTACGGCGCGGGTGCCGGCTGCTGCTGCGGGTAGCCGTAACCGGGCTGCTGGCCCGGAGGCGGACCGTAGGGATTCTGGTTCGGATAACTCACGAGCAGTGTCCTTCGGGCGTCTTGAGCGGAAGAGCGGAAGAGCGGTGCGGAAATGCGGCGCGGGAAGCCGGCCGGGATCCCGTACGGTGCCGCGAAGGCCCCCGATCGCGCAGGTGCGAGGGGGCCTTCGCCGGCGGTTCAGGTCGCTGCGACCCAGGTCCGGATCACTGGATCTTGAGGACCACCGAGCCGACGGCCTTGTCGGCGAAGGTCTGGCCCTTCTCGTCCCACAGCGGCCACAGGTAGCCGATGGAGCAGGCGATGCTGTCCAGGAAGTGGGCCAGGCGGCGGACGAAGGCCATGCCGAAGCCGAGCGGCTGGCCGGTGGTCTCGCGCACGGTGCGGATGCCGAGGGCCTTCTTGCCCGGGGTCTGGCCGGTGTTGCCTTCCTTCACCAGGATGAAGATGAGCGCGGCGAAGGCCATCAGGCCGGCCACCGCGATCAGCAGGAAGGAGATCACCGGGAAGGTGCTGGACGACGCCGCGTCGATGGCGTCCAGGCGGCACTGGGTGTCGTCGAGCGCACAGCCGGAGTAGTCCGGGGTGATCGGGCCCGACGAGCCGGCGGCGATGAGGATCGCGATGATGTAGAGGATGCCGGGGACCACACCGACGATCAGGCCGTCGATGAGGTAGGCGCCCACCCGGGAGCCCCAGCCCGCGTAGCCGGTCGGCATCCCCATCCCCGGCATGCCGGGCTGACCCGGGTAGCCGGGCATCTGCTGCTGCTGCGGGTAGCCGTACGGCTGCTGCGGGGCGCCGGGCGCCTGCTGCTGCGGGTAGCCGTAGGGCTGCTGCGGCGGAGCCTGCGGCGGGCCCTGCTGGGGGTAGCCGTAGCCGGGCTGGCCGCCCTGCGGGGGCACCGGCGGCTGCTGGCCGTACGGCGCCTGCGGCGGGGCCTGCGGGGGCTGCTGGCCGTACGGGTTGTTGGGGTCGCCGAAACTCATGTGGTGATTTCCTCCGTTGGGTCAGTGGGGGACGACGCGGGCGCGACTTCGGAGGAATACAAGTTTCACTTGGCCCGCCCCCGATGATGCCTGCGGCACTGAGCGACAATCCTTCTAGCTGCGTGTGAACGTTGTCCAGTCAGGGCGGGAAGGTGTTGTGCAAGTGCAATGAACCATTCCGTGATGCGGGGCCCGCCCGCGCCCGGATTGGAACGCGACCGCCCCCATCCGGGAAGATGGGGGGTATGAGCGCCCAGATTCTCGATGGCAAGGCCACCGCAGCCGCGATCAAGTCCGAACTGACCGTCCGCGTGGAGGCGCTGAAGGCCAAGGGTGTCCAGCCCGGTCTCGGCACCGTACTGGTCGGTGACGACCCCGGCAGCCGCTGGTACGTCAACGGCAAGCACCGCGACTGCGCCCAGGTGGGCATCGCCTCCCTCCAGCGCGAACTGCCGGAGACCGCCACGCAGGAGGAGATCGAGGCGGTCGTACGGGAGCTGAACGACAACCCCGAGTGCACCGGCTACATCGTCCAACTCCCGCTCCCCAAGGGCATCGACACCAACCGCGTGCTCGCCCTCATGGACCCGGACAAGGACGCCGACGGCCTGCACCCGATGAGCCTGGGCAAGCTCGTGCTCAACGAGACCGGGCCGCTGCCCTGCACCCCGTACGGCATCGTGCAGCTGCTGCGCCGCCATGACGTCGAGATCAACGGCGCGCACGTGGTCGTGGTCGGCCGCGGGATCACCATCGGGCGGCCGATGCCGCTGGTGCTGACCCGGAAGTCGGAGAACGCCACGGTCACCCAGTGCCACACCGGCACCCGTGACCTGTCGGCGCAGCTCAAGCAGGCGGACATCATCGTCGCCGCGGCGGGTGTGCCGCACATCATCAAGCCCGAGGACGTGAAGCCGGGCGCCGCCGTGCTCGACGTGGGTGTCAGCCGGGACGAGAACGGCAAGATCGTCGGGGACGTGCACCCCGGCGTCGCCGATGTCGCCGGCTGGGTCGCCCCGAACCCGGGTGGTGTCGGGCCGATGACCCGCGCCCAGCTGCTGGTCAACGTCGTCGAGGCGGCCGAGCGGTCGGTCGGCTGACGTGGGTGCCGAGGCACAGGCCGACGGAGCGTCCGAGCCGCAGCGGGCCACTCGCCGCTTTCCGCAGCTGACGCGGGACACCGCTCGGCCGCAGGGCGGGGGCAGGGCGGCGCCGGGCGGGTTTCCGGCGCCGGCCAGGCAGTGGCCGCTGCTGAGCGTCATGGGCGGGGTGGCCGTGGGGCTGCTGCTGGTGGCGTTCGACGTGACCCGGATCGGGGCGATCCTGATCGGGCTTTCCCTGTTGGGGGCGGCGGCGTTGCGGTGGGCGTTGCCGTCGGTGGGGATGCTGGCGGTGCGGTCGCGGTTCACGGACTTGGTGACGTATGGGGGGCTGGGGGTGGTGATTGTGCTGTTGGCGTTGATGGTGCAGCCGAAGCCTTGGGTGCATGTGCCGTTTTTGGAGGATGTGGTGCACTTCACGGTTCGGGGGGATTCTTCGGGGGCGTGAGGTGCGTGCCCGGTTGTTTCGTGGTGCGGTGGGGGCGCGTGGCGTTGGTGGGTGGGTCGGAGGGGCCGCACCGGGTCGTCTCCTCGACGCATGTGCCCTCGGCTACCAGTCAAGAAGCTGCCGGTGTTGGCACCTGTCGCTGCGGGGAGCGACCCGGTACGGCCCCTCCGACCCACCCGGGCCTCGTACGCGGCTGAGCGCCGGTGGTTGCTCCCTGTTCTCGCCCTTCGGGCCTCGTGTGGCTGCGGGATGGTGGGTGGTTCCTGTGCCTCTCGCCCTTCGGGCATCGCTTGGGGAGGGGGCTGTTTTTGGCTGGGTGGGGGGGGAGTTCGCGGGGGTGTGGGTGGCTGGGATTCGACTGTGGTGTGGGGGTCGGTGCCGTGCGAGGGGATTGCTCTGGCGGATCCCGGGCATGCGGAGCATTAACCCCCCACGGGTGTGGCACAACTCGGCGGTCGCCTGCGCTCCCCCTCCATCTGCGGGCGACCGCCGCACTTTTGGGTGAGGTGGCAGGGGGCGTCTCCGTGGGCGGAGCGTGGTGCGGGCGGCCGTACGGGGGCACCGGTGAGGTGTTCCACACCGGCCCGTCGCCTGTGCCGGGCGGGGGTCCGATAGCCTGACCGACAGGTCTCTCGATACCAAGAGAAATCGTTGAGACCCGCTCGATGGGCAGGACACCCACCGCCACCCATGGTGGTCCGGGGGCTTGCCCCCGGAAACCTCCAGAAAATATCGCGCAGGAGATCGCCATGACCCGCACTCCCGTCAATGTCACCGTCACCGGCGCCGCCGGCCAGATCGGTTACGCACTCCTCTTCCGCATCGCATCCGGTCACCTGCTCGGCGCGGACGTGCCGGTCAAGCTGCGCCTCCTGGAGATCCCCCAGGGCCTGAAGGCCGCCGAGGGCACCGCGATGGAGCTGGACGACTGTGCCTTCCCGCTGCTTCAGGGCATCGACATCTCGGACGACCCGAACGTGGCCTTCGACGGCGCCAACGTCGCCCTCCTCGTCGGCGCCCGCCCCCGTACCAAGGGCATGGAGCGCGGCGACCTGCTGGAGGCCAACGGCGGGATCTTCAAGCCGCAGGGTGCCGCCATCAACGCGCACGCCGCGGACGACATCAAGGTCCTGGTGGTGGGCAACCCCGCCAACACCAACGCGCTGATCGCGCAGGCCGCGGCGCCGGACGTGCCGCGTGAGCGCTTCACCGCGATGACCCGCCTCGACCACAACCGTGCGCTCTCGCAGCTCTCGCAGAAGACCGGTGTGCCGGTGAGCGAGATTCGCAAGCTCACGATCTGGGGCAACCACTCCGCCACGCAGTACCCCGACATCTTCCACGCCGAGGTCGCGGGCAAGAACGCCGCCGAGGCCGTGAACGACCAGGCATGGCTGGCCGACGAGTTCATCCCGACCGTCGCCAAGCGCGGCGCGGCGATCATCGAGGCCCGTGGCGCGTCCTCCGCCGCGTCGGCCGCCAACGCCGCGATCGACCACGTCCACACCTGGGTCAACGGCACCGCCGATGGCGACTGGACCTCCATGGGCATCCCGTCGGACGGTTCGTACGGCGTCCCCGAGGGCCTGATCTCCTCGTTCCCCGTCACCACCAAGAACGGTGCGTACGAGATCGTCCAGGGCCTGGAGGTCAACGACTTCTCGCGCGAGCGCATCGACGCCTCCGTCAAGGAGCTGTCCGACGAGCGCGAGGCCGTGCGCGGTCTCGGCCTGCTCTGAGCCGTACCCGCTGCCCGTAGCCGAGGGCGCAGCAGCCACGAGCCCGCACGGTCCGCGAAGGACCGTGCGGGCTCGGCTGTTTTCACGGCACACGTTCCGTCAACCCGCTGGCACGGGCCGTCCTCCTCCCTTATGCTGCGCCTTCCGTACCGCGCTCAGTTGCCGGGATCCGCACGGGCAACAAGGCCGCGGGACCGGCCTGTTGGCGCTTTGGGGGAGCGGTGACACCACAGATGAATGTGCCTCGGCAGGGTGGGGAGCCGGGCGGGGATCCGGCGGGCGCCGGCGGTATAGCAGGGCCGCCACCACCACCGGCCGTGCCGCCGCAGACCGCGGTTCCGCCGGGGGCCAGTGAGGCGACCCGGTTGTTGTGTGCCGGGACGTATATGGATGACGCGTTCCGTGATGCCGTCATCGATGAGCTGTACGTGCATGAAGAGCGGTTTGCTGCGCCTTCCTTGGGCATTGATGCGGCGCGGGTGCTGGCGCATGCGCTGCGTGCCCGGCGGATACAGCTCTGCTGGGCGGGGGCCGTCCTGCTGTTGTGGGTGGGGGCGGTGCTCCTGTCGCAGGGGCTCGCCGCGCTCTACTTCGTTCCCGTCGTCCTGATGGCGCTGGCACGCTTCGTGCGGCGGGCGCCGGTGCCGCAGTGGCTGTCCCGGCCTGTCGCCTTTCTGCTGCGCTGGTACGGCCGGATCAGTCTGGCCGTCACCCTGCTGACGTTCCTCTTCGCGGCGTTCGGCGGGACGTTCCAGCTGATGGGGGGCCTTTCGGGCCTCTTCGGCTGGTCGGACGATGACAGTTACGGCACCTACAGCTCGGCTGGTGACTTCGAGTGGACCGGCGACGGGATGGGTGCCTCCGGGTACGGCAGCGGTCTGGCGCCGGTCTGGATCGCGCTGCTGTTTCCGGTGGCGGTCGCCGGCATCGTCGGTCTGCAACGCGGGAAGTTCGCCAGGGTGCTGGCCGCCGAGCTGTCGCGCGCGGAATTCCCCAACCTGCTGCGTGATCCGGCGGAGGGGCACACCGGCGCGCGGTTCCAGCGGCTGCGGGAGCGGGTGCGGGCCGAGCAGCACGGGCCGTTGGTGATGTACCGGCCCGCCGAGCCGTTCCGCGGCGCCGGTACCGCCTTCCGTACCTGGTCGCTGTCGGTTGAGCTGCGTCCCCGCAAGGACCGCAAGGCCGAACCGCTCGACAACAGCGCCATCCTGGCCCGCATCGTCCCGCTGGTCGCGGCGTTGCGGGTGCCTTCGCCGCACGGCTCGCCGCAGGCCCAGGCCGCGGTGCGGGACCGGCTGCGCGAGCTGGAGATGGACGAGTGCGTGTTCCTTCCGGCCGAGGGGCTGCCGCACCGCGGCGCGGCGCCGTACGCGCCGGCGGCGTTCGAGGAGCACCGGGCCGCCGCAGTGGAGGAAGGCGGCGAGCCGCGGCGGCACTTCCTGCGCATCCGGGTCGGCGGCTGGAACGAATCCATCGTCACCACGGTGTTCGTGCGGGTGCACACGCAGGGCGGCATGCTGATGCTGGAGGTCGCGCCCCATGTGCTGTGGTCGCTGCGGCAGTTGTTCCAGGACGCCGACCGGATCGCGCACCAGTACCGCCACCTCAACCCGTTCGGCAAGGCGGTCTGGGCGCTGACCCGTACGCCGCAGGCCGCGGGGCGCGCGGTGAGCACGCTGGCGCGCGGCCTGTGGTCGGTGTGGCGGCTGGCCACCGCCGGGTACGGCGCGGCGCTCCCGGACGGGCCCGCCGCGTCGGTGCGCGAGCTGGGCACGGACGAGGAGGCGTCGCTCTTCCAGGAGATGGACGTCGCCCGTTATCTGCGGACGATCGAGCAGCGGGTGGCGGCGGGGGTGACCACCGCGCTGCGCGAAGCCGGTTACGAGACGGATGAGTTCGAGCGGCGGGTCGTGCATGTCGCCGAGGGCGGTGTCTACGTCGAGTCGGCGCAGGGCGCGGTCGGCATCGGCGACCACAACACCGTCACCCACCACACGCAACGCGGCAGCACCACGACGGAAGGGGCCAGGGGTGGCAACGGCTGACGAGCAGGGCGGCGGCATCCACATCGGAAGTGTCCAGGGCGCCCTGGCCATTGGGAACAACAACACCGTGACGCAGTACGGCGGCGGGGCCGCGTCCGTGGATGCGGCGCAGGAGGAGTTGCTGCGTGCCGTTCGTGCGCTCCGTGCCGATCTGGACAGGGTGGTGGAGAGCCCGCAGACCGTGGCGCTCGGCAGTGAACTGGCCGACACGGAGGCGGAGATCGCGGACAACGGGGCGGCCGGGCCCGGTCGGCTGGCCAGGCTGCGTACGGCGCTGACCGACGCGAACGCCGTCGTCGGGCTGCTGTCCTCCGGCGCCGCGGTCGGCCAGGCGGTCGCCGCGCTGGTGGGAGGGTGACGGTGAACGGCGGCCCGGCCCGCTGGAACAGTGAGACGCAGAGCTGGGAGGACGGGGGGCCTCCTCCGGCGGCGTATACGGGGCCGTTGCCGCCTCGGCCGGTGTTCGCTCCGGTGGTGTCTGATGATTCGTCAGGGGCCGTCTGCGGTGGCGGTGTTGTGGATCCTGTTGTTCCTTCTCAGGAGCCGATGCGTCATTTGCCGGGCACGGTGGGGGAGGAGGGGGCGCGGGCGGGCGGTGCTGCTCGGCCGCGTCGTTCCGTGCCCCTCATTGCGGGCGCGGCAGTGGCCGTGATCGCGCTTGCGGCGGGCGGGAGCTGGCTGTTGTGGGGGCGGGACGAGGGCGGCGCGGCGGTCGCGGGGCCGCCGGCCGTGCACACGTCGGGCGCGCCGCCGGTCACGGAGGCTCCCGAGACGACGGCCGGGCCGCCGTCGTCCCCGGCGGCACCCTCCGAGGTCCCGGAGGGCTTCCGTCTCATCCATGACGCGGACGAGGGCTTCACCACCGCCGTTCCGGAGTACTGGGCGCGCAGCAAACGCAAGGACGGGGTGTTCTACACGTCGAAGGACGGCAGCCGGCTGGTGCAGATCTTCGAGATCGAGGAGCCGGACATCACGCCGCGGCAGGCCCTGGAGGAGGCGTCGAAGGGGCTGGCGGGCAATCCCGGCTACGAGGAGATCGGGCTCGGGCCGCTGGAAGGGCCCGCGCCCGGCTCGGCGGCGGCCCAACTGGTCTACGCGTACGACAGTGAGCGTGCCGGCGGGCGCGTCAAGGTGGTGGACTGCGCCTTCACGGCCGATGACGGCCGTCAGTTCGCGGTGCTGGTGCTGGCTCCCGAGGACGCCTGGCCGCAGCAGGAGGACACGCAGCGGGTCGCGCTGGACGCGTTCCGGCCGGACGTCTGAGTGCGGGAGGCCGGGGGAGCGGGGCGCCCGGGAGGCGGGCGCCCGGCTGCTACTCCGCGATTTCGGTGCGCTCCCACCACTCGTAGACGGGCAGCCGTCCCTGGGCGGTGTCCTGCTGCCGGCCGGTCGCCCGGAAGTGTTCGTAGCCGCCGCGGAACGGGATCTTCAGCTCGGTTCCGGGCGGGTCGAGCGGAACGATGCGCTCCGGCAGCTCATCGGGGCCGCCTTCGAGCACTGCCTGCGTGGTGTCAGTCATGCCCGAATTGTCTTCCCGGTGTGCCTGGCCGCGGGCACCGGCACGCCGACGGGCGGGCGTGACGGCGCACGGCCGTCGGCGTGAGCCGTGCCGGGCGCCGATGCCACCCCGACAGGTGGTTTGTCCGCCGATCAGCGCCGTACGGAGGTGGCCCGTGCACACACTGCGTGCATGACGGAACACGGTGAGGAAGTACCCGCGTACCGGACCATCAGGGTCACCGCACAGGACGGCCCGGTGGCGGCGTTTTCGGAGGAGGAGGCATGGCGGGCGCGGGAGCGCTATCCGGAGATCCTCGGCACCGGCGGGCCGGTCTTCGGGTGCGTGCGCGAGCGTGAGCTGGGCGGCTGGGAGGTGCTCTCGTTCGGCGCGGGCGGACCGCAGGAGGCCAGGGACGGCATGGCGTCGCTGTTCCGGCGGCTCGCGCAGGTGGCGGGGGCGGCCGGGGACGCGGTGGGCGAGCGCGACTGCCTGGCGGCGGCGGGCCGGCTGGACTGGGAGAAGCTCGACGAGCTGACCGTGCTGGGGGACCGCTACCGGGTGGTGCGGTGCGAGGAGTTCGTACGGATGGGGCCCGACGGGCCCGAGCCGCCGCGGCCTTCGGACCCGGATCCGGCAGCGCCCGGCGAGGCACACCGGGTGCCCGACCGCGCCAAGGGCTTCGTGCTGGATCCCGCGGTCGGCACGGGCATGTCGGAAGGCATCCTCAAGCTCGACCTGCTCCAGTTCGTGCAGGCGGAGGGCGCGGTGCCGCCGGACGTCCACCGTGACGCGCAGCTCGCGGCCGATACGCATCCGGGCGGGGTGCTGCTGCCCGCCGCCTTCATGATCGCCGAGCGGGCCGACGGGGAGTGGCAGGCGCACACCGCCTCCTGCGGGACGCCGCAGGCCGCCAGGGACGCGCTGACGATGTGGCTGCGGGTGCTGGCGCCCGTGACCCTGAAGCTGAGCGCGGCGGAGCGGGACGCGTACGAGCGGGCGGGGAACCGGCTGGACGAGCGGCCGGGCGACGACGTGGTGATCGAGGGCTGGTCCGGCCGCTTCAAGGTGGTCAGGGTCGAGCGGCTGGTGCGGATCGGCCCGGAAGGACCCGAGGGCCCGCGGCCTTCCGACCCGGACAGCGAACTGCCCGCCGCGCAGCAGGCACGGCAACTGCGCGAACAGGGACTGCTGGGCGGCGAGGGCGGCGCGGGGTGCGGGCCGCGGGAGCGCTGGGACGACCCCGCAGGGCGCACCGGGCACGAGCACGTCAGGCGTCGACCGGGGGGTGCGGAGTCCGGCGCGGAGCGGACGGAGCGGGCGGACAGGTCGGAACCGTAAGGGAGTTGGGCGGCGGCCCCGGCGCGGGGCCGCTCGGTCAGGTGCCCTGTGAGGGCTCCTGGGTCTCGCCGGGCAGCTTCCCCTTCAGGGTGGAGATGGCGAGGCTGTCGGCGGGGGACGGGGTGGTGGCGGCGACCGGCACGCCGTAGTTGCTCAGGAGCAGGGTCGCGGTCTCGTGGTCGATCTCGGTGGTGAGCCTGCGGGGGTAGTGCTTGCCCTCGATGGCGACGTAGAGGGTCTGGGTCGCCGGGCCGCGCTTCTTGATGACGGGCAGTACCCGGGTGCCTTCCTGGACGGTCGGCTTGCCCTTGCTGAGGGTCAGCTTGGGTGTCGGGCTGGCGCCGGGCGAAGGGGGTGTGGACTGCGGGTGTTCGGGGCCCGCGGTCTGCTTCTGGAAGGCGGCCAGATCGCAGGGCGCGGAGAGGGCGGACAGCATGGTGTCCGACGTGGTGCCCTGCAGGTAGCGGCCCTTGACGCGGGCGATGATGTCGGCGGCGGCGTCCGCGGGCAGCTGGCCCTTCCAGAAGGCGTCGTCCGGCTTCATCCAGATCTGCTTGCCGTGCTTGATGATGTCCACCCGGCCGTAGACGCCCTTGCTGAGGGTGCCGATGCAGTTCCCCGAGCGGTCGAGGCTGAGGTCGAGCTTGGTCTCGTCGACGCTGGTCTGGGTGCGCAGCCGCAGGGACGTCGCCGCCAGCAGTTCCTTCCGGGACGCGTCCGAGATCTGCTGGGCCGTCTTCCCGGCGAGGTCGCCTTCGTCGCCCGGGTCGTCCGCCGCCGCGACACCCGTGCAGGCCACCCCGCTGAAGAGGGCTGCGCCGCAGGTCAGCGCGGTGAATTGAGTTGCGGTACGGCGTCTGCTGGTCATCTCGGCACCTCCGCACCGACGAGGGCGTACGGCTATTCAGCGTACTTTTCCGGACATTCGACCGCACATTGAGTGACTCGGGTCACTTTCCATGAATGTTTGGGCATAAGCAAGGGGCTTTCGGGGAGGGGTCCTCGTTGCTGGTGTGAACCAGTGCGAACAAATCGGTAAGCGGAAGGCAGAACAGAAGTGTCGGCAATCGAGACCATTCACGTAGACGGGGTGTGGCGGGCCGCCGCATCCGGCGCCACGCGGGAGGTCCTCGACCCCGCCGACGCGACCGTCATCCAGCTGGTGTCCGAGGGGGGCGCGGAAGACGCCGACGCGGCCGTCGCCGCCGCCCGCCGCGCCTTCGACGAGGGCAGCTGGCCCGCCACGCCCGTCGCGGAGCGCTCCGCGCTGCTCCGCCGCGTCGCGGACCTGCTCCAGCGCGACCGCGAGGAGATCGCGCTCATCGAGAGCCGCGACACCGGCAAGACCCTGGAAGAGGGCCGGGCCGACGTCGACGCCGTCACCGACGCCTTCCGGTACTTCGCCGACGTGGTGATGAACGAGAGCGGCGGCCGGGTCGTCGACGCCGGTTCGCCGGACGTGCACAGCGTCATCGTGCACGAGCCGGTGGGTGTCTGCTCGCTCATCACGCCCTGGAACTACCCGCTGCTGCAGGCCAGTTGGAAGGTCGCCCCGGCCATCGCCGCGGGCAACACCTTCGTCATCAAGCCCAGCGAGGTCACCCCGCTGTCGACCGTGCACCTGATCAAGCTGCTGGTCGAGGCCGGTCTTCCGGCCGGGGTCGCCAACATCGTCACCGGCGCCGGGCTTCCGGTCGGCCAGCGGCTCGCCGACCACCCCGACGTGGACCTGTTCTCCTTCACCGGTGGCCTGGCCAGCGGCACGAAGGCGGGCGCCGCCGCGGTGTCCGGCGCCAAGAACATCGCCCTGGAGCTGGGCGGCAAGAACCCCAACGTGGTCTTCGCCGACTCCTGCGCCACCGAAGAGGGCTTCGACACCGCCGTCGACCAGGCGCTGAACGCGGCGTTCATCCACAGCGGCCAGGTCTGCTCGGCCGGTGCCCGGCTGATCATCGAGGAGTCGGTGCGCGACCGCTTCGTCGCCGAACTCGCCCGCCGCGCCGAGAAGATCAAGCTCGGCCGCGGCACCGAGGACGGCGTGGAGTGCGGCCCGCTCGTCTCCCAGCAGCAGCTCGACAAGGTCGAGGCGTACGTCGCCTCCGCGCTCTCCGAGGGTGCCCAGCTGCGCTCCGGCGGCTCCCGCCCCCAGCCGTCGGACGTGCGGCCCGCGAGCGGCTACTTCTACGCGCCGACCATCCTGGACGGCTGCCACCGCGACATGAAGGTGGTCCGCGAGGAGACCTTCGGCCCGATCCTGACGGTGGAGACCTTCACCACCGAGGACGAGGCCGTCGCGCTCGCCAACGACACCGAGTTCGGCCTGGCCGGCGCGGTCTTCTCCAGCGACACCGCGCGGGCCCGCCGGGTCGCCGCCCGCCTGCGGCACGGCACCGTCTGGATCAACGACTTCCACCCCTACCTCCCGCAGGCGGAGTGGGGCGGCTTCGGAAAGTCCGGCATCGGCCGGGAGTTGGGCCCCACCGGCCTGGACGAGTACCGCGAGAGCAAGCACATTTACGAGAACCTCCGGCCCGAGCCGGTGCGCTGGTTCGCCGGCTGATCATCCGTGACCGGCGGCGGGCGGGCCCCTGACGCGCCCGCCCGCCGCCCGGCACCCCGGCCGCCCCCGCGGCCCGAGCAGCACGCCCGCCCCTTTCCCCGCGGACCGTGCGCAACTCCCCCCGTACGCCCCCGCTTGCAGCACCCGCCCTCACCGGCATCGCAGTACCGCAGCAGCTCACGCACTGTGCACGAAGGAGCACCCCCATGCCCCCCTCTTCCCCCGCCTCCCGCACGATCCAGGCCGACTACGTCGTCGTCGGCGGCGGCACCGCAGGATCCGTGATCGCTTCCCGGCTGACCGAGGACCCGGACGTCAGCGTCGTCGTCATCGAAGGCGGCCCCACCGACATCGACCGTGAGGACGTGCTGACGCTGCGCCGCTGGCTCGGCCTGCTCGGCGGCGACCTCGACTACGGCTACACCACCACCGAGCAGCCGCGCGGCAACTCGCACATCCTGCACAGCCGCGCCAAGGTGCTCGGCGGCTGCTCCTCGCACAACACGCTGATCTCCTTCAAGCCGCTGCCGTCCGACTGGGACGAGTGGGAAGCGGCCGGCGCGGCCGGCTGGGGCGCCAAGGACATGGACCCCTACTTCGGCAAGCTCCGCAACAACATCGTGCGGGTCGCCAAGAAGGACCAGAACGCCATCGCCACCGACTGGGTCGAGGCCACCAAGAGCGCCCTCGGCGTCCCGGAGGTCGTCGGCTTCAACGACAAGCCCTTCGACGAGGGTGTCGGATTCTTCGACCTGTCGTACCACCCGGAGAACAACAAGCGGTCCTCCGCTTCCGTCGCCTACCTCCACCCGCACATCGAGGCAGGTGACCGCCCCAACCTCACGCTGCTGCTGGAGACCTGGGCGGACAAGCTGGTGCTTGACGGCAACCGCGCCAAGGGCGTGCACGTGCGCACCAAGGACGGCGAGGAGATCTACGTCGAGGCCGGGCGCGAGGTGCTGGTCTGCGCCGGTGCGGTGGACACCCCGCGGCTGCTGATGCACTCCGGCATCGGCCCGCGCAAGGACCTGGAGGCGCTGGGCATCGACTGCGTCCTCGACCTGCCGGGTGTCGGCGAGAACCTCATCGACCACCCCGAGTCGGTCATCGTCTGGGAGACCAACGGGCCGCTGCCGGGCAACTCCGCGATGGACTCCGACGCGGGCCTGTTCGTCAAGCGGGATCCGGAACACAAGGGCCCCGACCTGATGTTCCACTTCTACCAGATCCCGTTCACCGACAACCCCGAGCGGCTTGGCTACGAACGCCCCGAGCACGGCGTGTCGATGACCCCGAACATCCCCAAGTCCCGCTCCCGCGGCCGGGTTTACCTGACCTCCGCCGACCCCGAGGTCAAGCCCGCCCTGGACTTCCGGTACTTCGAGGACGAGGACGACTACGACGGCCAGACCCTCGTCGACGGCATCAAGCTGGCGCGCAAGGTCGCCCAGGCCGAGCCGTTCGCCAAGTGGCTCAAGCGTGAGGTCTTCCCCGGCCCCGAGGTCACCGACGACGCGGAGATCAGCGAGCTGGTCCGCAAGGCCGCGCACACCGTCTACCACCCCGCCGGCACCTGCAAGATGGGCGCCGAGAGCGACGAACTGGCCGTCGTCGACCCGCAGTTGAAGATCCGCGGCCTGTCCGGCATCCGGATCGCCGACGCCTCCGTCTTCCCGACGATGCCCGCCGTGAACCCGATGATCGGCGTGCTGATGGTGGGGGAGAAGTGCGCCGAACTGCTCCAGGAAGCCCCGGCCAAGGGAGGTGATGCGTGATGGCGCACTCGTCCGCCGACGCATCCGGCATATCCGCGTCCACCGCCACCGCCACCGCCACGAAGAGCAAGGAAGACACCGGGAGCGGCGAGAGCCGCGAGGTCGTCTTCTCCGCCCGTAACCTCTGGAAGGTCTTCGGGCCCAAAGCGGACCGCATCCCCGATGACGCATCGGTCACCGGTCTGAGCGCGCAGGAGCTGCGCGAGCAGACCGGCTGCACCGCCGCCGTGCGGGACGTCTCCTTCGACGTCCACAAGGGCGAGGTCTTCGTCGTCATGGGGCTCTCCGGCTCCGGCAAGTCCACCCTCGTGCGCTGCCTGACCCGGCTGATCGAGCCGACCAGCGGCACCCTGGAGATGGACGGCGAGGACGTCATCGGCATGGACCGCACCGCGCTGCGCGAACTGCGCCGCCGCCGCGCCTCCATGGTCTTCCAGCACTTCGGTCTGCTGCCGCACCGCACCGTCCTGGACAACGTCGCCTACGGCCTGGAGATCCAGGGCGTGGGCAAGGCCGAACGCCGCGCCAGGGCCGCCGAGATGGTGGAGAAGGTCGGCCTGGCAGGGCTGGAGAAGCGCCGCCCCGGGCAGCTCTCCGGCGGCCAGCAGCAGCGCGTCGGTCTGGCCCGCGCGCTCGCCGTCGACCCCGAAGTCCTGCTGTTCGACGAGCCGTTCAGCGCCCTGGACCCGCTCATCAGGCGTGACATGCAGGAGGAGGTCGTCCGCCTGCACCGCGAGGAAGGCCGGACGATGGTCTTCATCACGCACGACCTCGCCGAGGCGCTGATGGTCGGCGACCGGATCGCCCTGATGCGCGACGGAAAGATCGTCCAGCTCGGCACGCCCGAGGAGATCGTCGGCTCCCCCGCCGACGACTACGTCCGCGACTTCGTCCGCGACGTCCCCCGCGAGCAGGTCCTCACCGTGCGCCGCGCGATGCGCCCCATCGAGGACGGCGAGAGCGGCAAGGGCAAGGAACTGGCGCCCGACACCCTCATCTCGGACGCCATCGAAGCCGTCGTCCGCTCCGGCGACGCGGCCCGCGTCGTCGAGGACGGGCGCTGCCTCGGCGTCGTCGACCACGCCTGCCTGCTGGACGTGGTCGCCCGCATCGACCGTCCCCAGCCCGACGGGGTGGCCGCCTGATGTATCCCGCCACCCCCCACGGCGGCGCCCTGCGCGCCGTCCGCGTCCCCCGCGACCCGGCCCCCGCGGCCCGGCTGCGCATCGCCCTCAAGCGCCACTGGCGCGAGGCCCAGCGGGCCGCCGCGATGAACGTGCTCGCCGGCACGGTGAAGCGGGGCCGCGCATGAGTTCCGCCGCCACCACCACGCCGCCGGGCTCCCTCGGCGGCGCCACCACCGACGGGCCGCTGGCCGCCGTCCGGCGCCACCGCGGCCTCAGCAAGATCCTGCTGCTGGCCGTCGCCGCCGCGGTGCTTGCCCCGCTGCTGCACGCCCAGTGGTCCGGCGGCGCGTGGCCCACCGAGCTGACCGTCGACGTGTCGGGGCCGCTCGGCAAGACCAGCGACTGGATCATCGACAACCGCGACAGCCACCCGCTGTTCGTCTACTTCCTCGGCCACCTCTCCAACGCCGTGGTGATCTCCGTACGCGGCGTCTACCTGCTGCTGCTCGCGCTCGGCTGGACCGGCGTCACGGCCGGCGTCACCCTGGTCGCCTGGCGCGTCGCCGGGCTCCGCATCGCCGCGACCGCCCTGGTCTCCTTCCTCGTCAGCGGTCTGCTGGGGATGTGGGTGCCGACCATGCAGACGCTCGCGCTGATGATCGTCGCGGTGATCGCCTCGGTCGTCGTCGGCGCGGTGCTCGGCCTGGCCGGAGGTCTGTCGGACCGCGTCTTCCGGCTGCTGCGCCCGGTCCTGGACACCATGCAGGTGCTCCCGGCCTTCGCCTACCTCCTGCCCGTCGTGCTGATCTTCGGCATCGGCGTGCCGGCCGCGCTGCTGGCCACCGTCGTCTACGCGGCGCCGCCGATGGCCCGGCTCACCGCGCTCGGCCTGCGCGGCGCGGACGCCGGGGTGCTGGAGGCCGTCGCCTCGCTCGGCGCCACCGGCCGCCAGCGGCTGCTGACCGCCAGGCTCCCGCTGGCCCGCAAAGAACTGCTGCTCGGCCTCAACCAGACGATCATGATGGCGCTCTCCATGGCCGTGATCGCCTCGATGATCGGCGCCGCCGGTCTCGGCGACCGTGTCTACCAGGCGCTCGCCTCCGTCGACGTCGGCACCGCGCTCGCCGCCGCCGTCCCGATCGTGCTGCTGGCCATCGTCATGGACCGCACCACGGCCGCCGCGGGCGAACGCCTCGGCTCCGACGCGCAGGCCACGGGGCCCGCCCTGCTGCGCGGCTGGCGTGGCTGGGCGGGTGTCGCGGTGGTCACCGCCGTGCTCACCGCCGTCGGCCGGCTGGCCGGGTCCGAGGTCTGGCCCACCGGCTGGACCGTCGCCATCGCCCGCCCCGTCAACGACTTCAAGGAGTGGATGGTCGACCACCTCTACTCCGGCATCCCCGTCGTCGGCGGCACCGCCGACTGGGCCGCGCACTTCACCGACTGGGTGCTCAACCCGCTGCGGGACGGCCTGACCGCCCTCCCGTGGTACGCCACACTGCTCATCGTCGCCGCGCTGGCCTGGCTCATCGGCACCTGGCGCACCGCCCTGACCGCCGTCATCGCGATGGCCGTGATCGGCGTGCTCGGTGTCTGGAAGCCGTCCATGAACACCCTCTCCCAGGTGCTCGCCGCGCTCGTGGTGACGCTGGTGATCGGCGTCGGCGTGGGCATCCTCGCGGCCGGCAGCAAGCGCATCGAAGCGATCCTGCGGCCGGTGCTCGACGTCATGCAGACCATGCCGCAGTTCGTGTACCTGATCCCGGTCGTCGCGCTGTTCGCCGTGGGCCGCGCCCCGGCGGTCGCCGCCGCCGTGGTCTACGCGCTGCCCGCCGTCATCCGGATCACCACCCAGGGCCTGCGCCAGGTCAGCCCGGCCGCCATGGAGTCGGCCACCTCGCTCGGCGCGACCCGCTGGCAGATCCTGCGCCAGGTCCAGCTGCCGCTGGCCCGCCCGGCGCTGCTGCTGGCCGTCAACCAGGGCGTGGTCCTCGTCCTCGCCGTCGTCATCATCGGCGGCCTGGTCGGCGGCGGTGCGCTCGGCTACGACGTCGTCACCGGCCTCGCCACCGGCGATCTCGCCCTCGGCCTGGTCGCGGGTGTCGCCATCGTCTGCCTCGGCCTGATGCTCGACCGGGTCACCCAGCCGACGGAACGCCGCACGGGGAAGGGAGCGTGACCATGTCCCGCACGCGTACGCGAACCCGTACCCGGGTGAAGATCGTCGGCACGTCGCTGCTGGCGGGGGCGACGCTGCTCGCGCTCTCCGGCTGCGGCAAGGCCGACATGACCAAGCAGGCGTCGCCGTTCGCCGCGGCCAAGGGCACCAAGTCCGTGACCCTGTCCGTACAGACCTGGGTCGGCGCGCAGTCCGACGTCGCGGTGGCGAAGTACCTGCTCGAAAACGAGCTGGACTACCACGTCGACACCGTCCAGGTGGACGAGATCCCCGCCTGGGACGCGCTCAGCCAGGGCCGCGTCGACGCCATCCTGGAGGACTGGGGCCACCCCGACCAGGAGAAGCGGTACGTCCAGGACAAGAAGACGATCACCGACGGCGGGCCCAACGGCGTCACCGGGCACATCGGCTGGTTCGTCCCCAAGTACTGGGCCGACAAGCACCCCGAGGTCACCGACTGGAAGAACCTCAACAAGTTCGCCGACCAGCTGCGGACGTCGGAGAGCGGCAACAAGGGCCAGCTGATGGACGGTTCGCCGTCCTACGTCACCAACGACAAGGCGCTGGTGAAGAACCTCGATCTGAACTACGAGGTCGTCTTCGCGGGCTCCGAGGCGGCGCAGATCACCCAGATCCAGCAGTTCGCCAAGGAGAAGAAGCCCTTCCTGACGTACTGGTACGAGCCGCAGTGGCTCTTCAACCAGGTCCCGATGGTCGAGGTCAAGCTCCCGAAGTACACCGACAGTTGCGCGGAGAAGGGCGCGAAGGATCCCAAGTCCATCGACTGCGCGTACCCGACCACGCCGCTCAAGAAGTTCTTCAACACCGACTTCGCGAAGAGCGGCAGCGAGGCTTCACAGTTCCTGAAGTCCTTCAAGTGGACCAAGGAGAACCAGAACGAGGTCTCCGAGATGATCGCCTCACAGGGCCTCTCCGCCGACGAGGCGGCCAAGCGCTGGGTCGAGAAGCACCCGGACGTCTGGAAGCCCTGGCTGCCGAAGAAGTGACCTTCGGCAGCGACCGGTGAACGCATCCGGGGCGCGGCCCCGTATCCCTCAAGGGGATGCGGGCCGCGCCCCGGATCGTTTTCGACGCTGCACCGGCGGGTCAGACGGATCAGACGGTGCCGAACTGCCCGTCCTTGACGCCCGCGACGAAGGACGCGAACGCGGTGGCGGGGACGGCCAGTTCCGGGCCGTGCGGGTCCTTGGAGTCACGGACGGGCACGACGCCGCGTGAGGCGGCGAGGTTGGGGGCGACCTCGATGCACTGGCCGCCGTTGCCGCTGTAGGAGGACTTGTACCAACGGGGGGATTCGGTCGTCACGGGGTGCCCTTTCGTGCCTGCTCGATCATCACGGCAATGGAGGTGCGGCCTGGGTCAGACGGTGCCGAACTGCCCGTCCTTGACGCCTGCCACGAAGGACGCGAACGCGCTGGTGGGGACTGCCAGTTCCGGGCCGTGCGGGTCCTTGGAGTCACGGACGGGGACGACGCCGCGTGAGGCGACGAGGTTGGGGGCGACCTCGATGCAGTCGCCGCCGTTGTTGCTGTACGAGGACTTGTACCAACGGGGGGATTCGGTCGTCACGGGGTGCCCTTTCTCAGCTGGCTGATCATGGCCACGGTCTCCGCCTGGGAGAGCGCTTCGGCCTGTAGCTGATGGTAGGCCGTCAGGACCGGCATGACGGAAGTGGATTCGCGCTCGAAGAACCCTTGGGCCTGAGACTCCGCGTAGTACAGGACGGAGCGGTCGGACATCGTCAGCAGGTTCACCGGTAGGTCGAACGGTCGGCGCTCTCCTATGGTGAACGGCGCCACCTGGAGCATGGTGTTGGGGAGTTCGGCGAACTCGATCAGCCGGTCGAGCTGTGCCTCCATGACCTCATCGCCGCCGACCCGCCTGCGGATGCAGCTCTCGTCCATCACCACCATCACCATGGGCGGACGCTCCCGCTCCAGCGCGGCTTGGCGCTCCATGAGGAAATCGACGCGTTCGACGGCCTGCTCGGGCGAGATGGCGCCCCGGTGCATGGCGCTCTCGGCCAGGACCTGTGCGTACTGGCGGGTCTGGATCAGCCCGGGAACGATCCCGATTTGATACAACCGCAACTCCACCGCCCGGCCCTCGTACCCCACGTACTCCGGGAAGCCCTCCAGCAGCGAGCCCTGGCGGAGTTCGCGTCCCAGGCGGTCGAACGAGTCCGCGCCGCCCTCCAGGCCGAATGCTCTGTCCGCGCTACGCGAAAAGCGCAGAGTGGGAGACTTCCGAGCAGTTTCGATGGCCGAGATGTGCACGCTGGAATAGCCCATGCGCTCGGCCAGATCCTCCTGCGTCCAGCCGCGCGCTTCCCGCATGCTGCGCAGGCGTGCGCCGTAGGCCGCCAGCGGCGACGCGTCCGGGTTCAACTCCTTGCGATTCAAGGTGCGTTCACTGACCTTCCGTCCTCTTGCGGCAGGTTGATTGGCTCTCAACCCTAGGCCACGCTGAGCCCCCTCGGTAGTGGAATCACTACCAAGAGTTAGGGAGGGCTTCTATGAGCGAAAAGGCTTCCTCTGTTCCGGCGGTGCTCTACATCTGTGCCGCCCGGCGCGGCGTCGTCGCCGGAGTGGCCGAGGAACGGGCGGAGCAGGAGGGCCGTGACTTCGCTGCCGCGCGCGGCCTGGAGATCGTCACGGTGGTCACCGACCCGTTCGGCGATCCCGTCCCCCAGCGGCGCAGCGGGTGGCTGCGCGTGCGGGAAATGGCGGAGCGCGGTGAGGTGGAGGTGGTCATCGTCCGGTGGCCCAACGCCTTGTCCGTCGACCATGAGCAGCGGTATCCGGAGATGAAGCACCTTGTCCGCTTCGGCTGCCAACTGCTCTTCTCCTGGGAGCCGTTGGCCGAGACGGCCGGTCTCGGGGCCACCCGGTGACCCGCTATACCGAACAGACCGCCGTCATGAAGCTGTTGAACGCCGCCGACGTGGCGCACCTCCGCATCGACGCCATCGGCGAACGCCAACTCCTCGCCCCGGACGGCATCACGCCCCTGTACCCCGGAATCCCGCTCGGCACCGCTGAACCGCGAGTGGTGTCACGTATCTCGGAACTGCTCTGGAGGAGTCGCTACCTCAGCCCCGACCGGCCGACCACGATGGCCAGGCCGCCTGCGTCGGCGCTGGAGGCCGAAGGGGTCATGGCGGCCCGGATGCTGCGCGACTCCCTGCTCGGCTTCGGCCATGCCGTCTCCGTATGGGGCGCGGCCCGGCGCGACGGTGTGCCCCACGTGATGATCGACCAGCCGTTCCCGGCCGCGGCGGCTCAGCAGATCGCGGCGGCACTCAACATCTACGACCGGCTGGTGCCGGTGACGGATGACGCGCCCGGACGGCCCCGTACGGGCCGCGCGTCGCGATGACCACGGGTGCAATGTATTCGCTGCTGAATTCTGTTCGCGAATCTGGAATTCGCGACCCTGAAATAGGATTGCCGGGCCGACGGGGTGTGCCCTGCTTTCGGGTGCCCCGCCGGCCCGGCCTGCATTCCGCGTGCGATTCCGCGGAATATCTCTAACCTGAGATGACGTCGAAGGGTATGGTGTTGGTCTGCCGGTCGCGTGATCCCTTCAGGAAGACCTGACCGCTTCCGACCGGCCACGAATTGGGAACCGTTGCTGTGGCCTTCGTGTTTTCGTTGGGCACGGGCGTGGCCGGAGTCGGGTATTCCTTACCGGCCAGGATGTACACCGCCGTGGTTACCGAACCCAACTCTTTCCCGGTGAAGTTGATCCCCTTGCCGTGGGTGGTCTCATCCGGGGTGATGTCTTCGAGGGCCATGATTTGCTTGGTCGTGACTGTCATGAGCGCTACTCCTTTGTGTGCGCTTCCTGCTTTGCGCAACCAAGGCTAGGGCGCCCCTGTGGACCCAGCAAATTCCCAGTTCCCTCAACGAATTTGTCGCCCGCGTGGCCTACTTATTCTCGGCCTCGGTGGTGACCCTTTAGAGAGCGCGTTAAAATAAACGGCAAATCTCCTTTGATTCGATTTCAACGACCTCGCGCAAGCCCCGTCAGGGTCTCCCACGCCAGGCCGATCACTGTCGCCATCGCTCGACGCCATGGTATCGAGCTTGGTATCATGCACTCATGGCTTGGACTATGCGACTCCCTGAAGAGGAAGAGGCCCGGCTCGGTGAGCAAGCAGCCGCCGAGGGGCGATCGAAGCAGGAGATCACGCGGGATGCCGTCCGCCTGTACCTCATGCGCAACCGCACCTGGGATGAGCCGTTCCTGACCGACGAGGAGACGTTCGACTTCGGTGGACCCGTGACCCGGGACGAGATCCGCTCCGCCGTCACCGAAGGTTACGAGAACCGACTGCGACGTCAGGACTGTGCGTGATCGTCGTTGCGGACACCTCGGGGATTCTGGCCCTGTTCAACCGGTCCGCACCGGAGCACATCGCTGCCCGCAAGGTCGCCGACGAGGCGAGCCTGCTCGTGGTGAGCCCTCTCGCCATGACCGAGGTGCACCACGTGGCGACCATCCGGGCAGGGCGCCGTGCGGCGGACAGCATCGTCAGATCCGTCGCTGAACGCGCACGCACACTCCGCGTCGCCCTGGCGGACACCACTCCCGCCGTCCTGACCGCAGCGGTATCCCTGCGCGTGCGGTATCAGGACCTCGACCTCGACCTCGTGGACGCAGTGAATGTGGTGCTGGCTGCCGAGTACGACACGGACGCGGTGCTGACGCTGGACCGCCGCGACTTCCGTGTGCTGCGGCCCTTCACCGGGCATGCGGCGTTCCGGGTCCTGCCCGATGATCTGTGACCTGGCCGTGACGGCTCACTCGCCCTCCATCCGCTTGAAGGCGACGATCGCCGTCTCGCTGGACTTCCCCCAGCCGCCCGGCGGGCACCATCAGTGCCACCGGCGGGCACCATCAGTGCCAGAGGAAGCGACGTCCATGCACCTGTCCGGCGGGCCGGCCCGCCCCTCGGGCTCGGCTCGGGCGTGTGGGGCAGGTCCTCTGTCGCGACCTGCCCCACACCCTTGGGTCAGCCCGTACGCGTGCCGCGGTATCCCACCGGGCCTTCGCCGGGGAACTGGGCGGTTCCCTGGAAGTTGCTGCCGCCGTCGAAGAACGTCACAGAGCCATTCCCCGTCTCACCGCTCCAGGTGACCGTTGTCCCCGTCGAGGGAGCGCCGCTCTCGGGGACGACCTCGTTGCGGTTCACGATGCTGAGCTTGAGCGGCGCGTCCGGCTGCCAGCCGCCGCCCCCCGTCTGGATCTCCGTGTTGTACGTGGCCATGAGCTACTCCTTGCTCCGCGGGTGATCGGGCGCCTGTCACGCACCCTCACCGTGACGTTCACCGTCCTCCAACTCGCGTAGTCCCATGTTGAGTTGATCGCCATGGCAAACCACGCCTGTGAGGGATTCGCGCCGCACACCCTTCCGTCCGGCCCGCTCCCGCATGAACTCCCGTGCAAAATCCGGCAGTTCCGCAGCGTCCGGCAATCTCGGCGGCACCTCACGCCGAAACAGCATCCGTAACTCCTCCAGCGCCAACCGCCCAACCGGATCTGCCATGGCTTGACCAGCGGCCAGCGGCCAGCGGCCAGCAACCAGCAAGCCCAAAAGGCACGACGCCTTAGGGGACCGTCGCCCGAATCCCCCGTGCTCTCAGGTGAACCCCCTACATCCCTGAGGGGACGTCAACTGCCGTACGGGAAGCCTACGGTCCTGCCCATGACCGGTACTCGTCGCACCGCCACCGTGGCGGCACTCCTGTTCGTGCTGCCGCTGTCCGTCGCCGCCTCCCCTCCAGCGTCGGCCGCGTCCACCGTCCCCGCCTCAGCCACCGCGCCTGCTCGGACCGCCGCGTCGGCGGGCGCCCACGTCGACCTCCCGCGCCCGACCGGACCGTACGCGCCCGGCCAGGAGATCCTGCACCTCGTCGACCAGGACCGACCCGACCCGTGGGTTCCGGCGGCGGGCCCGCGCCAGTTGATGGTGTCGATGTACTACCCGGCCAAGGAGGGGACGGGCGGACCGGCCCCGTACATGACCCCCGAGGCCGCCAGACTCATGCTGGACGTGAAGGTGCCGGGCAACACCACTCCCACCGAGGTGGTCACCGGCACCCGGACGTGGGCCGAGTCCCACGCGCGCCCGCAGCCCGGCCGGTTCCCGCTGGTGGTGCTCTCTCCCGGCTTCACCATGCCGCGCACCGAACTGACCAGCCTCTCCGAGGATCTGGCCAGCCGCGGGTACGTCGTCGCACTCGTCGACCACACCTACGAGAACACCGGGACGACCTTTCCCGACGGCCGGACGCTCACCTGCGTCATGTGCGACCAGCTGAAGACGCCGGAGGAGTGGGCGGCCCTGAACGAGAGCCGGGCGAAGGACATCTCCTTCGTCATCGATCAGTTGGCCACCCGGCGGCACCCGGCCTGGCGCTACGCCGGCCTGATCGACCAAGACCGGATCGGCATGGCCGGGCACTCGGTCGGCGGCTCCGCGACCGTCCCGGCCCTGCTCACCGATGACCGTATCCGGGCCGGAGCGAACCTGGACGGCACCATGGACGTCCCGGTGCCCGCCACCGGCCTCAAGGGAAAGCCGTTTCTGATGATCGGCCACCCGCTGGGCGACGGCCGCGAGGACCCCAGCTGGACGGAGAGCTGGGCCAACCTCGACGGCTGGAAGCGCTGGCTGACCGTCGCCGGCTCCCACCACGCCACCTTCACGGACACCCCACTGCTCTTCGACGCGATCGGCTTCCCCGAACCCCCCGGCACCACGATCGGCGCCGAACGCGGGGTGCAGCTCACCCGGGAATACGTGGCGGCCTTCTTCGCCCTGCACTTGAAGGGGACCGACCAGCCGATCCTCAACGGGCCGACCCCCGAGAACCCGGAGATCAGCTTCCACCCGTAGTTGTTGCTGTCACGTGTCGCGCGTCGCTGTGCGGGGCCGTCGGGATGCTGCGCGGGGGCCCCGAAACGAACCTTTGAAGCAAACTCAACGACCTCGTGCAAGCCCCGCCAGCACCTCCTCCGCCAGCTCCGTTACCGCCGCCATCGCCCGCCGCTGCAACCCCGGCCCGAACGTCACGCGGGAGGCGCCCAGGGTGCCCAGTTCGCGGGGTGAAGGGCCGTCGGGGGTGGCCAGCGCGTTGACGGGGAGGCCGATTTCGGTGGCGAGGGTGGCCAGGAGTGCGGGTGGGGCGAAGATCGGGTAGACGCAGTCGGCGCCGGCTGCCGCGTACAGCCGGCCGCGGCGGGCCGCCTCCTGGGTGGCCTCGGCCTGCGTGCCATCGGCCCGCGCGCCCTCGGCGCCGTGCAGATAGGTGTCGATCCGGGCGTTGATCACCAGCGCGTCGCCCGCCTCGGCCCGTACCCGGGCCAGCAGGTCGGCCTGTTCCTGTGCGTCGCGGAGCGTGCCGGAGGTGTGGTCGGTGTCCTCCAGGTTGCAGCCCACCGCGCCCGCGTCCGCGAGCCGTGCCACCAACTCGTGGGCGGAAAGACCGTATCCGGCTTCCACGTCCGCCGATACGGGGATGTCCACGGCCCGTGCGATCCGGCCGATGGCGGCGAACATCTCGTCCGGTGGCGTCTGCCCGTCCGCGTAACCGAGTGAGGCCGCGATTCCCGCGCTGGGGGTGGCGAGCGCGGGGAAGCCGGCGTCGGCGAACGCCTTCGCGCTGGCCGCGTCCCAGGGGCCCGGCAGGACGAGCGGCAGCTCCGGGCCGTGGTGCAGGGCGCGCAGTACGGCGGCGCCGCTCATGAGGCCGCGCTCCGGGATGGCGCCGCCGCACCGGGCAGCAGGCCGCCGACGGGGGTACGTGCCGCGACGTTCAGCCGGTTCCAGGAGTTCATCATCGTGATGACGGCGATGAGGTGGGCGAGTTCGGTGTCGTCGAAGTGGGCGGCGGCGCGGGCGTAGACGGCGTCCGGGACGAAGCCGTCGGTGAGGTGGGTGATGGCTTCGGTGAGGGCGAGGGCGGCCTGTTCCTTTTCGGTGTAGAAGCCGGTGGCCTCTTCCCAGGCGTTGAGGAGGTGGATGCGTTCTTCGGTCTCGCCTGCCTTGCGGGCGTCCTTGGTGTGCATGTCGAGGCAGAAGGCGCAGTGGTTGAGCTGGGACGCGCGGATCTGGACGAGTTCGACGAGTGCCGGGTCGAGGCCCTTCTTGGCGGCCTTGGTGAGGGCCAGCATCGGGGCGTAGAGGTCGGGCGCCGCCGTCATGAGGGAAAGCCGTTCGGTCATCGCGCTCACACCTGGCCCGGGGTCCGCCGGGTGGTCACGCCGAAGCGGTTCCAGGCGTTGATGGTGGTGATGGTGGCGATGAGGTGGGCGAGTTCGGTGTCGTCGAAGTGGGCGGCGGCGCGGGCGTAGACGGCGTCCGGGACGAAGCCGTCGGTGAGGACGGTGACGGCTTCGGTGAGGGCGAGGGCGGCCTGCTCCTTCTCGGTGTAGAAGCCGGTGGCCTCTTCCCAGGCGTTGAGGAGGTAGATGCGCTCCTCCGTCTCGCCTGCCTTGCGGGCGTCCTTGGTGTGCATGTCGAGGCAGAAGGCGCAGTGGTTGAGCTGGGACGCGCGGATCTGGACCAGCGCGACGAGCGCCGGATCGATGCCCTTCCTGGCCGCCGCGTCCAGCGCGATCATGGCCTTGAACACGTCGGGTGCCAGCTCGGCCCAGTGCATCCGGGGGCCACTGTGATCCGGTGTGGCGGGTGCTGCGGAAGTGGTGTGGTTCGTCATGCTGACGACGCTACGACCCCAGTGGCGCAACTGTATGGTCCACTTCCATGGACAAATCCTGGGCCACTTTCGGGCGCGACCTCCACCTGGACCTCACCGGACCCGGCGGACTGCGGGCCGGCCTGACCCGTGCCCTGCGCGAGGCGGTACGCACCGGGCGGCTCGCCCCCGGCACCCGCCTGCCGTCCACCCGCTCGCTCGCCGCCGACCTCGGCATCGCCCGCAACACCGTCGCCGAGACCTACGCCGACCTGGTCGCCGAGGGCTGGCTCAGCGCCCGCCAGGGCTCCGGCACACACGTCGCCGACCGCGCCCTGCCGCACGCCGTACCCGTCCGCCGCCCCGCGGGCCCCGGCCACCGCGCCGCCCCGCGCTTCGACCTCACCCCCGGAACCCCGGACGTCTCCGCCTTCCCCCGCACCGCCTGGCTGGCCGCCGCCCGCCGCGCGCTGACCGCCGCGCCCCACGAGGCGTTCGGCTACGGCACCGCCCGCGGGCGCCCCGAGCTGCGCGCCGTACTCGCCGACTACCTCGCTCGCGCCCGCGGCGTACGCGCCGACCCCGAACGCATCGTCGTCTGCGCCGGATTCATGCAGGGCCTCGCGCTGGTCAGCCGGGCACTGCGGGCGGGCGGCGGCGGCCCCGGCAGGGCCGCGGGGCGGCGCGGTGCGGCGGACCGCGGGCCCGGCACCACGCCGGACGGCTGGCGGCCCGGCGACGGCACGGTGGCCACCGAGTCGTACGGCCTCGACTTCCACCGCCACGTCATCGGCCGCGCCGGACTGCGCACCGTCCCGCTCACCGTCGACGCGCACGGCGCCCGCACCGCCGAACTCGCCGGTCTCGACGACGTCAGGGCGGCGCTGCTCACCCCCGCCCACCAGTTCCCCACCGGCGTGCCGCTGCACCCCGGGCGCCGGGCCGAAGCCCTCAACTGGGCGGCGGAGCACGGTGCGTTGATCCTGGAGGACGACTACGACGGCGAGTTCCGCTACGACCGGCAGCAGGTCGGCGCGCTCCAGGGGCTCGACCCCGACCGGGTCGTCTACATGGGGACGTCGAGCAAGAGCCTGGCGCCCGCGCTGCGGCTGTCGTGGATGGTGCTCCCCGACCGTCTCGTCGATCCGGTGCTCGCCGTCAAGAGCACCGGCGAATGGCAGTCAGGATCCCTGGACCAGCTCACCCTCGCCGAGTTCCTGTCGTCCGGCGCCTACGACCGTCATCTGCGCGGCATGCGGCTGCGCTACCGGCGCCGCCGCGACGCACTGGTGGCCGCGCTCGCCGCGCACGCCCCGCACGTACGGGTCTCCGGCATCGCCGCAGGTCTGCACGCGGTCCTCGAACTCCCGCCCGGCACCGAGCAGTCCATCGTCACCGCCGCCCGCTGGCAGGGCCTGGCGCTGGAGGGGCTGAGCCGCTTCCGCGACCCGGCGGCCACCGAACCCGCCCGCGACGGCCTGGTCGTGGCCTACGGACGGCCGCCCGACCACTCCTTCGCCGGGGTCCTGGACGCGCTGCTGCGGGCCCTGCCACCGGAACCGCAGGCGGACTGAGGGGTACCGGACCGGCTGGCTAGGCTGGTTCCGTTCGTACGACTGTCCAAGGCGGTTGCCGTCCTTCGGCACCGTTCACGGGGGAAAGGCAGAACATTGGCCGAGAAAGCACGCCGCAGGCTGCGGTCCAGCACGGTGATCCTGGGTGGCATGGGCGCGCTGGCCGCCGCCCTGACCTCCTGCGGATCCGAGCCCGACAAGCGCTGCGTGGACCGCAACAGCTACGACACGGTCCAGGGCTACCGCGTCGTCGGCGACCGGCACTGCAACGCCGGCGGGACGACGGGAACCACCGGCGGCAACGGAAGCAGCGGCAACGGAAGCGGCGGCGCGCGCGGCAAGGCGCGGGTCGACGGGCAGTGGTACTACGGGCCGGAGAAGTCCAGCGGCTCCTACGCGGGCCAGGGCACCTTCAGCAAGGCCCAGGCCGTCGACCGCGGCGGCTTCGGCTGCTCCGGCACCGCCGGCGGGTGAGGCGCACATGGAACGGCACACCCTCACACCCCGCCCCGGCTGGCAGCAGACCGTCGAGGCACAGGGGCTGATCTACCCCCTCACCCGCTACCCGGACGACTCGCTGCGCCCGTACTGGGACGAGAGCGCCTACTACTCCTTCACGCTCCCCGAGGTCGAGGCCCTGGAGGAGGTCGTCGACGAACTGCACGCGATGTGCCTGGCGGCGGCTGCGCACATCGTGGAGCGGGAACGCTTCGCCGACCTCGGCATCGATGACCCGCGGCTGGCCCGCCTCGTCGCCGAATCCTGGCGCCGCAGGGACGAACTCCCGTCCGTCTACGGCCGGTTCGACCTGCGCTACGACGGCACCGGCCCCGCCAAGATGCTGGAGTACAACGCCGATACGCCGACGTCGCTGGTCGAGGCGGCGAGCCCGCAGTGGTTCTGGATGGCGGACCGCTTCCCCGGCGCCGACCAGTGGAACTCGCTGCACGAACGCCTGGTGGCCGCCTGGAAGCGGCAGGCGGCCCTGCTGCCGCCCGGCGCGCCGCTGCACTTCGCGCACTCCGCCGGCGACGAGTTGGGCGAGGACCTGATGACCGTCGCCTACCTGGAGGAGACGGCGCGGCAGGCGGGCCTGGAGACGGTGGCGATCTCCATGGAGGACATCGGCTGGGACCGCCTCTCCGGCCGCTTCGTCGACCAGCGGCTGCGGTTCATCCGCGGCTGCTTCAAGCTCTACCCGTGGGAATGGCTGGCCACCGACGCGTTCGGGCCGCACGTCCTGGACACCCTGGACAACGGCGGCGGCACCGGCTCCACCCTCTGGATCGAGCCCGCCTGGAAGATGCTGCTCTCCAACAAGGCGCTCCTCGCGGTCCTTTGGGAGCTGTATCCCGGGCACCCGAACCTGCTGCCCGCCTACCTCGACGGGCCGCGCGAGCTGGCCCGTACGGCGGGCTACGTGGCCAAGCCGCTGCTCGGGCGGGAGGGCGCGGGGGTCACCCTGCACCCGCCGGGCGCGGAGCCCGTCCTGCGCGGCCTGGAAGACCCGTGCTGCTACCAGGAGTTGGCGCCGCTGCCGGACTTCGACGGCAATCGCGTGGTGCTCGGCGCCTGGGTCGTCGACGACGAGGCGGCGGGCCTCGGCATCCGGGAGTCGGCCGGTCCGGTCACCGACGAGTACGCCCGCTTCCTGCCGCACGTGATCCGCTGACCGGAGGGCGGGGCCGTGCCGCCCCGCCCCCGGTCCGGCAGTGGCAGACTGCCGGGATGACGACGACGCAGCTGATCGCGGTGGCAGGCAGCAGTCCGGGAGTCGGGAAGTCGACGCTCTGCACCGCCCTGGCCGGGCACCTCGCCGCCACCGGCGCGGTGGTCGATCACTTCGAAGAGGCCGACATCCTCACCCGGCCCGCCTTCCGCCCGGTGGCCGACGAGTTCGCCGACGGCAGCGGCTCCGTACGGCCCGCGACGCTGATCGACGCCACCCGGGCGTACGTCGACGGGGCCCGCGCGGACGGCACGGACACGCTGGTGACGGACGCGCTGCTGCCCTTCGTGCCCTCCCTGGTCGCCTGGGGCCACCGCGAGCCGGAGATCGCCGCCTTCCTGGCCGAGCTGGCCGGGGCCATAGCCCCTGCCCGGGTGAGCGTCCTCTACCTGCGCGACGACCCCGACGCGGCGCTGCGCCGGGCCGTCGAGCGCGAGGGCCAGGAGTGGGCGGACTGGTACGTCGGCAAGCTCGGCGGCTCGCCCGGCACCCGCGCCGTCGACAGCCTCCGGGCCGCCGCCCGGCATCTGCGCGAGGAAGCCGAGCTGACCCTCAGGCTGCTCGCGGCGACCCCGTGGGAGGTTCACGTCGTGGACGTGGCGGGGCGCGGCGCGGACGAAGTGGCGGCGACCGCCTTCGCGCGGCTCGGCCTGGACACGTAGCTCCGCGGCCCGGCCCCGGGTCCTCGCAGGTCACGGCCCGAACCCGGGCAATCGGCCCCCGCTCCCTCACCCCGCCGGATAGAATCGGCGCCGCGTGCCGCGACTGGCGTACGGGGAATCGACCCCGAGGGAGCGGTGCGCGGCGCTATCACGAGGTGTCGCCCCGCCTGGGCACCCCGGGAGCACGACCGGAACCGACCGATCGCCCCGGAGGACGCCATGACACCGCCCCTTTCCCACCCCGCCCTACAGGCCGCCGACCCCGAACTCGCCGCGCTGGTGGGCGCCGAGGAACAGCTCCAGGCCGACACGCTGCGGCTGATCCCCAGCGAGAACTACGTGTCGGACGCCGTGCTGGAAGCCACCGGCACCGTCCTGCAGAACAAGTACAGCGAGGGCTACCCCGGCCGCCGCTACTACGAGGGCCAGCAGCAGATCGACCGCGTCGAGACGCTGGCCGTGCAGCGCGCCAAGGCCGTCTTCGGCGTCGAGCACGCCAACGTCCAGCCGTACTCCGGATCGCCCGCCAACCTCGCCGCGTACCTCGCCTTCGCCGAGCCGGGCGACACGGTGCTCGGCATGGCGCTGCCGATGGGCGGCCACCTCACGCACGGCTGGGGTGTCTCGGCGACCGGCAGGTGGTTCCGCGGCGTGCAGTACGGCGTACGGCCCGGCACCGGCCGCACCGACCTCGACGAGGTGCGCGACCTCGCACTCAAGGAACGCCCGAAGATCATCTTCTGTGGCGGTACGGCCGTCCCGCGCACCATCGACTTCGCCGCCTTCGGCGAGATCGCCCGCGAGGCGGGCGCCGTGCTGGTCGCCGACATCGCGCACATCGCCGGCCTGGTCGCGGGCGGCGCGCACCCCTCGCCCGTACCGCACGCCGACGTCATCTCCACCACCACCCACAAGACCCTGCGCGGCCCGCGCGGCGCCATGCTGATGTCCCGCGCCGGCCACGCCAAGGCCCTCGACAAGGCCGTCTTCCCCGGCCTCCAGGGCGGCCCGCACAACCACACCACAGCCGCCATCGCGGTCGCCCTGCACGAAGCGGCCACCCCGGACTTCCGCGACTACGCGCACGCCGTCGTCGCCAACGCCAAGGCGCTCGCCGACGCCCTGCTCGCCCGCGGCTTCGACCTGGTGTCCGGCGGCACCGACAACCACCTCGTGCTGATCGACCTGACGTCCAAGGATGTACCGGGCAAGATCGCCGCCAAGGCCCTGGACCGGGCGGGCATCGTCGTCAACCACAACACCGTCCCGTTCGACCCGCGCACACCGTTCGACCCCTCCGGCATCCGCATCGGCACCCCGTCGCTGACCTCCCGCGGCCTGGGCGCGGACCGGATGCCGCTGGTCGCGGAGTGGATCGACCGCGGCGTACGGGCGGCGGGCCGGGGCGACGATGACGCCCTGGCCGCGATCCGCGCCGAGGTCGCCGAGCTGATGGCGGCCCACCCGGCGCCCGGCCTCCCGGTGGGGTGACGGCGGGCCGGGCGGCGGCGGTGACGTGCCGCCGCCCGGTGACGCCGACGGGGCGTGCCGGACGATCGGGCGGGGCCGTACGACGCTCCGGCACGATCCGCACGCGCGCCCCCGAGCCCCCGACTCCGCGCCCCCGCGCATCCGTTCCGGGGCCCCGGCGCTTCGGTTGCCCGTCCTCATCCGCCACCTCGCGCGGGGCGGATTCCCGGACCTGAGACAATCGGTGGCATGGCTCTAGATCGTCCGCGTGTACTGTCCGGCATTCAGCCCACGGCCGGCTCCTTCCACCTCGGGAACTACCTCGGCGCGGTCCGCCAGTGGGTGGCCCTCCAGGAGTCGCACGACGCCTTCTACATGGTGGTCGACCTGCACGCGATCACCGTCCCGCAGGACCCCGCCGAGCTGCGGCAGAACACCCGCGTCGCGGTCGCCCAGCTGCTCGCGGCCGGTCTCGACCCGGAGCGCTGCACCCTGTTCGTGCAGAGCCATGTGCCCGAGCACGCGCAGCTCGGCTGGGTGATGAACTGCGTCACCGGCTTCGGCGAGGCGTCGCGGATGACCCAGTTCAAGGACAAGTCCGCCAAGCAGGGCCAGGACCGTACGACCGTCGGCCTGTTCACGTACCCGGTGCTGATGGTCGCCGACATCCTGCTCTACCAGGCCAACCAGGTCCCGGTGGGCGAGGACCAGCGCCAGCACCTGGAGCTGACCCGCGATCTGGCCGACCGCTTCAACACGCGGTTCGGCGACACCTTCACGATCCCGAACCCGTACATCGTCAAGGAGACCGCGAAGATCTTCGATCTTCAGGACCCGTCGATCAAGATGAGCAAGTCGGCGTCGTCGCCGAAGGGCATCATCGACCTCCTCGACGAGCCCAAGGCCACCGCGAAGAAGATCAAGAGCGCCGTGACGGACACCGACACCGTCATCCGCTTCGACCGCGAGGCCAAGCCCGGCGTCAGCAACCTCCTCACCATCCTCTCCACCCTCACCGGCACCGGAATCCCGCAGCTGGAGAAGGACTACGAGGGCAAGATGTACGGCGCGCTCAAGACCGACCTCGCCGAGGTGATGGTCGACTTCGTCACACCGTTCCGGGACCGTACGCGGGAATATCTCGACGACCCCGAGACACTGGACTCGATCCTGGCGAAGGGCGCCGAGAAGGCCCGCGCGGTGGCCGCCGAGACCCTCGCCGCCACCTATGACCGGCTCGGATTCCTGCCGGCCAAGCACTGAGGCGACCGGCCTCGTCCGGCCGCGCCGCCGCCCGGGGCCCCCGCCGCAGGGGGCCTCGGGGCCCGCGACAACAGGACAAAGGGCGCTCCCGCGCGGTGCGCCCACCCGTCACACTGAACAACGGTGCGCGCTCTCGGCAGAGCGCGGCGCACCACCGCCGTGCGGCACCCCGGCAGGGTCCGCGCGACGCCACCGAAGCACCCGGAGGGAGAACGCAGTGGGGACCGTAACGCTGGGCGTTTCGATCGCGGTCCCGGAGCCCTACGGCAGCTACCTCCAAAGGCAGCGCGAGGGCTTCGGGGACGTTGCCGCACACGGCATCCCCACCCACATCACTCTGCTCCCGCCGACCGAGGTCCCCGAGGACGCGCTGCCCGCCGTCGAGCGGCACCTCGCCGAGGTCGCGGCCGGCTGCCGCCCGTTCCCGCTCCGCCTGGAGGGCACCGACACCTTCAGGCCGCTGTCGCCCGTCGTCTTCGTGAAGGTCGTCGAGGGCGAGGCGGGCTGCGCCGACCTCCAGGCCAGGGTCAGGGCCGCATCCGGGCCGTGCGCCCGGGAGCTGCACTTCCCGTACCATCCGCATGTCACCGTCGCGCACGGCATCGCCGAGGAGGCCATGGACCGCGCCCAGACCGGCCTGAAGGACTTCAGCGCCACCTGGACGATCGGCGGCTTCGCCCTCTACGAGCAGGGCGCCGACGCGGTGTGGCGCCTGGAGCGCGAGTACCCCTTCGGCCCCCGGCAGGCTTCGGTGCCCCGCCAGGCCGACCTCTCCAGGCCGCCCGCCCCGTCCTGCTGACGGACGGCGCCCGGCGGGATCCGCGGCCCGCCTACAGGGACAGCTTGCGGAACGTCTGCCTACAGCGAAAGCTTGCGGAACGTCCGGCGCGGCACATGCCGCAGCGCCGACATCACATAGCGCAGCACACCAGGCACCCACACCATCTCGGCGCGCCGCCACAGACCGGTCTCGACGGCCTCGGCGACCGCGTCCGGCGTCGTCGACAGCGGCCCCGACCTCGACCCGAGCGTCAGCCTCGTCCGCACGAAACCGGGCCGGACGATCATGACGTGCACGCCGGAGCCGTGCAGGGCATCGCCGAGCCCCTGGGCGAAGGCGTCAAGACCTGCCTTGCTCGACCCGTAGATGAAGTTCGACCGCCTGGCCCGCTCACCGGCCGCCGACGACAGCACCACCAGCGCGCCGCGGCCCTGGCGGCGCAGCGCCCGCCCGCAGACCAGGGCGGCGGAGACGGCGCCGGTGTAGTTGGTCTGGGCGACCCGCACCGCCTGCGCGGGGTCGGCCTCGTCGCGGGGCTGGTCCCCGAGGACGTCGAAGGCCAGCAGCACCATGTCGATCCCGCCGCAGGCGAAGATCCTGCCGAGCGTCTCCTCGTGCGCCGCGGTGTCCAGCGCGTCGAACGCCACCGTACGGACGCCGGCGCCGAGCGCCCGCAGCCGTACCGCGGACTCCTCCAGGGCGGGCGACGGGCGGCCGGCCAGCCAGACGGTACGGGTGCGGCGGGCGGCGAAGCGGAGCGCGGTGGCCAGCGCGATCTCGGAGGTGCCGCCGAGCACGAGCAGGGACCGCGGATTGTCGAAGACGTCCTTCATGGCGGTGCTTCCTTCGCGGGGAGGGGCGACACGGGGGTCCGCGTCAACTGGGGCTGCGAGGGCGGTAGTTGGACGTGCCCCGGGCGACCGGTCGACCGCCCGGGGATTCCGGTGACACATCCGTGACCGTAATGCGGGAAGTCTTCCGATTCGCTCCCCTGGGGCGACGCCCGGCCGCCCCTCGCCGAAAAGGGTGATTATTGCGCTGTACGGTCTAAATGGAGGGAAACTCGCCCGTGGCGTACGGAAGTTGAGGGGTGAGGCGCCGCGGGCCGCAGCCGTGGCCGACGCGGGAATCGGCACCGTACCGGCCATCCGGCGACGATTCCCGGGTAGGCGGAGGCTAATGTTCCGGATCACTCCGGACACGGGCGGGCCGGGCGGACGCCGTACGGCCGCCCGGCACGGCGCACAAAGCACGAGGGCAAGAGGGGAAGGCCATGGACTGGCTGAGCAGAATTCCGGTGATCGGACCGGCCGTGACCTGGCTGATGACCACTCACCTCTGGCGCGCCTACGAGCGCATGCAGCGGGTGCACTGGACCCGGCTGGCCGCCGCGATCACCTTCACCAGCTTCGTCGCCCTCTTCCCGCTGCTCACCGTCGGCGCCGCGATCGGCGCCGCCGTCCTCAGCCCGAGCCAACTCCACACCCTGGAGGGCAAACTGGCCGAGCAGATCCCCGGCATCTCCGGGCAGCTCGACCTCGCGGGCCTGGTCGACAACGCCGCCACCGTCGGCGTCATCGCCGGTGCCGCGCTGCTCTTCACCGGCATCGGCTGGATCGAGGCGCTGCGCGACTGCCTGCGCGCCGTATGGGAGAAGTCCGACGGCGGCGGCAACTTCTTCCTCAACAAGCTCAGGGACGGCGTCCTGCTGCTCGGCCTCGGCGGCGTGGCCCTGCTCTCGGTCGCCTGCTCCGCCTTCGCAGCCGCCGCCGTCGGCAAGGTCGCCGACGCGCTCGGCCTCGCCCAGGGCAGCGCAGGCAGCGTGCTGCTCTCCGTCGCCGGCTTCTGCACCGCCGTCCTCGCGGACTTCCTGCTGTTCGCCTACGTGCTGACCAAACTGCCGGGCGCCGAACCCCCGCGCCGCACCGTCGCCCTCGCCGCCCTGATCGGCGCGATCGGCTTTGAACTGCTGAAGCTGCTGCTCAGCGGCTATCTGCAGGGCGTCGCATCGAAGAGCATGTACGGCGCCTTCGGCACCCCGATCGCCCTGCTCCTCTGGATCAACTTCACCGCGAAACTCCTGGTGTTCTGCTCCGCCTGGACGGCCACCCAGGACCGGACGAGCGAGGGCGCCGAGCGCGAGGCCAGGGAGGGGAAGACGGCGGCGCCCCAGGACCCGCCGGGTAGCGGCGCCCACGCGGCCCCACGGGAGCCGGGGAGCGGCCCGGCCGGACCGGGGAGCGGACACCGCACCGCCGACGGCTGACGCCCCCGAAGGCTCACCCGGGCCCGGCCGTTCGCCCCGCCCCGCCGCCTGCCCGCCGCTCCCTGCTCTCAGCCCCGCGAGCGCCGGGAGCGGTGGCGCACCCCGAGGGCGACGGCGCCCAGCACGATCAGCACGCCGCCGGTGACCCCCACCGCCGTCCAGACGCTCCCCGAACTGTCCCCGGCCTCCAGCGCCGCCCGAGTCGTGCCGCCCTTCCCGTTCTTCCCGTCGCCGTCCGCGCCCTTGCCCGAACCGGCGGCCGTCGCATCGCCCTCCTCGCTGCGCGGCCCGACGAGCCGGCCGACCGGCTCCACCTTGCCCGCGGCCGAGAAGCCCCAGTCGAAGAGCTGGGCGGTCTCCTTGTACGCCTCGTTGTGCTCCTTCTTCTCCGGGTTCATCACGGTGACCAGCAGCTTGCGCTCACCGCGCTGCGCGACGCCGGTGAAGGTCGATCCGGCGTTCGTCGTCGAACCGTTCTTCACCCCGGCGATCCCCGGATACGGCTTGATGTCGTAGTCGCCGCTGAGCAGCCGGTTGGTGTTCTGGATCCCGAACGAGGCCCGCTTGCCGTCCTTGCCCTTGTCGCCGGGGAACTGCGCGCTCGCCGTCGAGCAGTACTCGCGGAAGTCGGGGTTCTGCAGCCCGGCACGGGCGAACAGGCTCAGGTCGTACGCGCTGGAGACCTGGCCGGGTGCGTCATAACCGTCCGGCGTGACCACGTGCGTGTCGGCGGCGTTCAGTTCCTTCGCGTGCTTCTGCATCTCGGCGACGGTCGCCTGCGTGCCGCCGTTCATCGCCGACAGCGTGTGCACCGCGTCGTTGCCCGACCGCAGGAACACCCCGAGCCACAGGTCGTGGACGGAGTACGTCAGGTTCTCCTTTATGCCGACGAGGCTGCTGCCCACGCCCATCCCCGCCAGGTCGGCCGGCTTGACCTTGTACTTCTCGCTCTTGGGGAACTTCGGCAGGACCGTATCGGCGAACAGCATCTTCAGCGTGCTGGCCGGCGGCAGCTGCCAGTGCGGATTCTTCGCCGCCAGCACCTCGCCGGACTCGGCGTCGGACACGATCCACGAACGCGCCGTGATGCCGTGCGGCAGCTTCGGCGCCCCGTCCTTCAGCTGCACCTGCACGCCGGGCGCGCTCAGCCGCTCCCCGCCGACGTGCGACATCTTGGCGGGCGGCGCGGCAGTCTTCGGCGGGGCCTTGCCGTCACCGGGCGCGGCGTACGCGGTCCCGCCGGCCAGCACCACGGGCGGCACCACCAGAGCCGAGGCCGCGAGCACGGCAGCCACCCGAGCGGACAAAACCGTACGAAGGGGAGGAACTATCCGTACCCGCCCGCCTGCTCGCGCAGCGGTGGACGCAGTGACGGATGCGGACGTGGATGCGTGGGAGGTCGTCGGCACGTCGGTGAACGTACCTGCCCGCCGCCCGCCCACCGGCGGCACCCCATGCAAACGCGCCCCTGCCGACCGCCGGCCGGCACCGCTGCCCATACTGGAACCCATGAAGCTCTCTCGCCCCGTGTCCTGGTTCCTGCTCGCCTTCGGGGTGTGGAGCTGGTTCATCTGGATCACTTTCGTAAAAAACCTCTGGCAGGACGGCAGCGGCCTCGCCTTTGACGACGCGGGTGACCCGACCGCCTACTTCTGGGTCCATCTGCTGCTCGCGGTGACGTCCTTTCTCTTGGGGACGGCGATCGGCGTGATCGGGTTCCGCGGCGTCCGTGCGCTGCGCACCACTCCGCCCACCGCCTCCTCCACACCCCCCTCTTCCTGACCCCCTCCGGGCAGGGCAAGCCGCGCACCCTCCGCCTCGCTTGCCCTGCCCGACGCTCGCGCGGCTCGCGCTTCCCTCACACGCCCCGGCGGCGCGGAGTGCGTGGGGCGCGGAGAGGTTGCTGTGGCCTTGGTAACAATGCGCCTACGAAGTGCGTCGCGATCCGGCGGTATATCGGACACATCCTGACTTTCGATCTTGCTTGTTGGGGGCTCAACTCCCTAGTCTTTAAATCATTTACGCCGCTCTTAACTGTGGGCTCGGGCAGGCCCGCACGAACGAGCGAACGGGGGAGTGGACCAGTGGGCGAGCAATTCAAAGTCGATCTTGATGAGCTGGACGGTGTCGTGCGCCAGCTCAAGCATCTTCAGGGGGACATGGATGATCCCAGCCAGAAGATCAAATACAGCACGTCCATCCCGAAGTCGGCGTTCGGATCCGATTTCCTGGAGGCCACGGACGTCAGCAAGGCGCACGACGAGATGCAGAGCTACATGACGCAGGTGATCACTGCCCTGCAGGACCTGATCAAGAATTTCGGCGAGAAAACCGAGCGGAGCCGGGGCGCGTACGAGGATCAGGAGCACGAAACCCGGTCCTCCATGACGGGGTAGACCGGAGCGGGTGACGAACGCCAGGAAGACGACTAAGGGGGAAGTCCGTGCCCGGCCCGATGGACCGTGACGGTAACAAGGCGTACGAGAAGCAGATCGACGAGAAGCACCGATCGGAGCGGCTCCAGCAGTTCAAGGGGCACAAGCCGGTCGAGAAGTCCGCATCGGACTTCCACCATCACGGGATCAGCGCACTCCGCAAAATGCTGGAGGGGGCCGACCCGCACGCGCTGGAGACCTCGGGGGATCACTGGCGCGGCTCGGCCGACCGGCTCGCGGGCCAGGACGGCCACGGCGGTATCCGCAAGGCGTTCCAGGACGCCGTTGACCACGCGTCGGCGCACTGGCACGGCTCGGCCGCCGAGGCGTTCCGGCGGGAGGCCGGCAAGGTCCTGGAGAAGATCGACCGCACCTACGGTCATGCGCGCAACGTCGAGTCGATGCTCATCGGGAGCCGCGCGTCGGGCCCCAAGTCCGGCATCGCGTACAACTTGCGCGAGGCGCAGAAGACCATGTCGGGGATCAAGGATCCCGGCAAGGTCGAGAGCGCGTTCAACTCTTCGGGTGACGACGCGCAGTTCCACAAGGACATGGCCAACCCGAAGATGGACGCGAAGATGGCGCTCGAACTCAACCGGGACAAGCTCTCGTTGAGCAAGGAGCGCCAGGTCGAGGCCGTCATCGTGATGGAGGAGCTGGCGGCGCACTACCGCGCGCACAACGGGCAGGTGGCGCCGGGACCGCCGCCCGGTGGCCCCGGTGACTGGCCGACGCGGCCGGAGCCGTACTCGCCTCCGCCGCCGGTGAACATGCCGCTCGTCGGTGGCACACATCCCAAGACCTCCGCGCTGTCGCCGAACTCGCCGCTCTCGCGGCACAGCGGTCAGGGCATCCAGCGCGACGACCTCGGCAACATCAAGCCGGTCGCGCCGTCCACACGTACCGACCTCGACAGCGTCCAGGGCGGAACGCTGAACCCGGCGCACCCCGGCATCGGCGGGGGTGCCGGCGGCGGTGGCAGCGGCTCGGGGAACGCCAACTCGGGCGGTGGCTCGGGGGTGTTCGTCCCTCCGGGCGTCATCGGCGGGCCCGGTGGCATGGGCGGAACGATGGGGCCCGGTGGCGGCCGTGGCATCGGTGGCCGTACCGGAGTGCCCGGTGGTGGCGCTGCCGGGCGCGGCGCACCGTCGCGTACGCCGGCCAAGCCGGGAGGTCCGGCGGGCGGGGCGAAGCAGGGCGGTTCCGCGCTGCACCGCAGCCGGGGCGGCACGCAGGCGCCGGCGGGCAAGACGGCAGGCGCGGGGATGCAGGGCGCAACGGGCAAGCGGGGCAAGGACGGTAAGGAGCGCCCCGGCAAGCAGCGGCCCGACTACCTTGTCGAAGACGAGGAGACCTGGACTCCGGAACGTAATGTGGCGCCACGCGTGATCGAGTAGAACGACGACAGAGCGCCGGCGACCCGCCGGCCGAGGGGTGTCCCGTGCAGTCCGTACGGGCACCCCTTCAGGCGGTCGTATCCGCCCGGAACGGAAGTAGTGAGGAGCAAGGCATGAGGGTCACACGTACCCTGCGCGCGACCATCGGTGCTGCGCTGACGGGAGCGCTGTTCCTGACCACGGGCGGGATGGCCGCGGCGGATCAACCGGTCGGTGAACAGTGGCCGTTGACGGCTTTCGATGCGGCGAGCGTGCAGAAGCACGCGACCGGCAAGGGCGTCACCGTCGCCGTTATCGACACCGGATTCTTCACCGACAATCCCGACCTGACGGGCGTATTCCAGTCGGGTCATGAATTCCCCAACTCGGTGGGCAAATTCCCCGAGGCAAAGCCGGGCGAGGACATTCGCACCCACGGCACCAGCATGGCCGCGCTCATTGCCGGGCACGGACACGGGCCCGACGGGCAGAACGGACTCAAGGGGCTGGCACCCGACGCCAAAATTCTGCCCCTGACGGCGGACAAGAAGGCGCCGGAAGCCACTCGTTACGCCGCCGATCACGGCGCCGAAGTCATCAATATGTCGTTCGTCGCGGACAAGAACACGCCGGACATGTGTGAATCGATCCACTACGCGATCGAAAAGGGTGTGGTGGTCGTGGCCGGTGTGGGCAACGACGCCCTGCCGAAAGAGCAATACCCGGCCGCCTGCCCGGGTGCGATCGGTGTCGGCGCCATCGACGCATACGGAAAGTCCTGGGACGGCAGCAACTACAACTCCACCGTCGACTTGACCGCCCCCGGTGCCGACGTCCCGATCATGGGCGGCGACGGCACCCGCTACGGCAAAAGCAGCGGTACCTCCATCGCCACCGCCTACGCCTCTGCCACGGCGGCTCTGCTGCGGGAGAAGTACCCCGATCTCACGCCTGGCCAGATCGCCAACCGGCTGGTGAAGACCGCCGGGCTGCCGGATTCCGCCAAGGAGCAGCACCTCAAGCTCCCGGACGCGCACTACGGCTACGGCTACATCCAGCCGCTGGCCGCCCTCACCCATGAGATTCCTGCGGGATCCAAGGAAGGCCCGCTCCCGATGCCGCAGGGCAAGGCGTCGGATCAGGCCGCGGCCCCCGGGGACGGGCAGGATCCCAACCCCCCCATGGGCGGCAAGCAAGCCACCCTGCTCTACGGCGGCATCGGGCTCGGTGTCGTCATCGTCGCCGGTGTCGTGATCGGTGTGGTGGCCCTGGTGCGGCGCCGGAACGGCCGGGGTGGCCAGTCCTGGGGCTGAGGGGGAACGCCCGGGGGAAACTCGGGCGACATGTCGCGGGGCCCGCTGTTAGTTTTTTGCGCCATGGACCCCGTTGGTGAAAAAGAGATACGCGCGTCGTTCGTGAACTGCTCGAAGGGCGAGGCGAGCCGGATCAGCCTCCCTGTGCGGATGGCCGAGCTCCCCTGGGGTGACCTGGACTTTCTCGGGTGGCGCGACCCGGGGGCGCCGGACCGTGGCTACCTGGTGGCGCCGCGCGGGGACGGGCTGATGGGGGTCACGCTGCGGGTGCCGCAGGGCGTGCGGCGGAGCTTCACGAAGACGACGGTGTGTTCGGTCTGTGTGACCGGTCACCCCGGCTCCGGCGTGAGCCTGCTCGCGGCGCGCCGGGCCGGTCCCGCGGGGCGCCAGGGGAACACCGTGGGGGCGTATTTCTGCGCCGACCTCGCGTGCTCGCTCTACGTACGCGGCCGGAAGCGGTCGCAGCTCGCCGCGCGGTACGAGGAGACGCTGCCGGTGGAGGACCGCATCCAGCGCCTGACGGGAAACCTGGAGGGGTTCCTGGACAAGGTGATGGAGGGGGAGGCGGCGAGGGCTTAGGCGCCGTCCGACGCGTCCCGCCGTCGCGGTCCGTCCGACGCGTCCCGCCGCCCGCCCGGCGATTCCGGGACCTTGTCCGTCGTCGGCAGCAGGAACTCGGCCAGGACGTCGGTGACTTCGCGTACCAGGGGGCGCAGCACGCGGAAGCGGGAGGCGGCGATGGCGCGGGCCACCAAGGGGGAGGTGCGTTCGACCAGGCGGCGGGTGCGGGCGCAGTCAGGGGAGCGGTCGTGGACCCAGAAGAGGACCATGCCCATCTGCTGGAGCCAGAGCAACTGCGGTAGCTGGGCGGCGAGTTCGGGGTCGGCCGAGACCTTGGTTCCGGCCAGGACCTGGCGTTGCAGGGCGATGGATGCGGTGCGTGGGCCCCGGGACTCGTCGGAGAACGGGCTGAGCGGGCTCGCCGGGTCGGCGGCGTTCTTGAAGAACTGTGCGGCGAACTCGTGGTACGGCGCGGCGATGTCGAGCCAGGCGAACAGGACGCCGCTCAGCCGCCCCGACAGGTCCGTCTCGCAGGCCAGGACGCCCTCGACCGCCGCCGCGTGCTCCTTCGCGATCCGGTCGTAGAAGCCCTGGATGAGGTGCTCCTTGGAGGCGAAGTAGTAGTACGCGTTGCCGACGGAGACCCCGGCTTCCTGGGCGATGGCGCGCATGGTCGTCCGGTCGTAGCCACGCTCCTGGAAGAGGCGCATCGCGGTCTCCAGGATGAGGGCTCTGGTCTGCTCGCTCTTGGGGGTGGGGTGGCCCTTGGGGGTGGGGTGGCCGGATTTCGCGGCGGGAGCCGGGGAGGGGGTGGACGGGGTGCCGGGGCCGGGCCGGGTGGCTGCCTCCGGCTCCGGGGGTGTGGCCTTCGTCGGCGTCTTGCGGCGTGACCGCTTGGAGGCGTCGGCCGGGGCCGGTGCCCCCGCCGCGTCTGCCGCGCCCGTCGCCCCGTCCCTCTCGTCCGGCCTGCGCCCCTGGCCCTGCCCTGCCGGCGTCTCGTCGCTCACGTCCGGTCCACGCCCTCGTCCACGCCTTCGTCCTGGTCCTTGTGCCGTCCTGCGCCCGCTCCGGTGTGCGGGGCGGGCCTGCCCTGAGCCTATGGCCTTTGCCGTGGCGGGCGGCAAGCCGTGTGCCCGGGGTGCGGGGGCCGGGCCGTACGCCCCGGGCGCGGGGTCACAGGTCCTGTTCGGCGAGGAAGCCGGTGATCAGGGCCGTCCATGCGTCGGGGCGCTCGACCATCGGGAGGTGGCCGGTCGCGATCTCCGCGTACCGGGCGCCGGGGATGTGGTCGGCCAGGTAGCGGGACGCGGACGGGTGGACCAAGGGGTCGAGGGTGGTGGCGATGACCAGGGTCGGTACCGCGATGCCGGGCAGGTCGGCGGTGGTGTCCACGGTGCCGACCAGCGCGGCCTGTTCGGCGGAGCCGGGCGGCGGGACCGTCGGGTCGTCGTCGAGTGCGGCTGCCAGTGCGGCCGGGGGCAGCGCGTTGAGGTGGTCGGGGGCGAAGGCGGCGAGCGTGCGGGCCTGGGCGAAGCCCGCGTGATCGCCGCGTTCCAGGAGGCGCAGCCACAGGTCGAGCCAGATGCGGATGCGCTGGTCGGGGCGGGCGAGGCCGGCGGTGAGCACCAGTCCGCGGACCCGCTCGGGGTGGCGTGCCGCGGCCCGTACGGACACGGCCGTGCCGAGCGAGTAGCCGACGAGGGTGAAGGTCTCCACGCCGGCCGCGACCGCCTCGGCGACGAGGGCGTCGGCGAGCGCGTCCAGGGACAGTGGTCCCTCGGCGCGTGGGGTGGCGCCCGAGCCGGGGTAGTCGGGGGCGACGACGGTGTGCCCGGAGGCGGCCAGCGGCGGGATCAGGGAGGCGAAGTTGTCGGCGATGCTGCCGGTGGCGCCGTGGGCGAGCAGGATGCCGTGGCCGGAGCCGTGGGGCGGTCGGGCCGCGGCCGGCGGGCGGGTGACCGACGTGGCGAGCGGGGAGAGCGGGGAGGCCGGGGGTGCGGGAATCTGTGTCATGGAGGGCAGGTTGCCCCTTGACACCGGTGTCAAGGTCAAGTCGCCGGGCGTTCTCTCCCGGTGCGCGGGGAATCCGGTGGGGTGGGGGGAGAGGGCCGGAGTGCGGGAAGGGTGTGTGGTGTGCCGTGCGGCGGGTGGAGCCGGGTGTGGGGGATGTGACGGAGCTGTCCAGTGGGGTGGGTGTGCGGGGCCAGGAGGCGTGGCGGATAGGGCAGTTGGCGGACCGTACGGGGGTCAGCGCGCGGTCGCTGCGCTATTACGAGCAGCAGGGGCTGCTGCGCGCCGAACGTGACGCGAACGGCTACCGCCGCTACCGCCCGGAGGCCGCCGATACGGTCCTGCGGATCCGTGAGCTGCTCGCCACCGGGCTGAGTACGGACGCCATCCGCGAGCTGCTGCCGTGCGCGCAGGGCGGCCCCGGCCTCCAGGCGTGTGCGTTCTCCTGCGGGGTGGTGGAGGGCCAGCTCGCGCGGCTGGACGCGGAGATCGCCGAACTCCTGCGCCGGAGGGAGGCGTTGGGCCGGTACGCGGGTGTGATGCGCGAACGCCGGGAGCAGGACGAGGCGTTGGCCGCCCGCGCGCTCCGCTCGGCCTGAGCCCCGTCGCCGTCCGGCCGGCGCCCCCTCCCCTCCCTCCTCCGTCCCGCCCGCCTCAACTCCGCCTCCTGTCACGGGAATTACTCGATCCCCGCCTGCGGGTTGCGAAAACCGGCCATGGAGTCGGATCCTCGTGTGCACCGCGCTCGGGGGAGCTGCGGGGCCGGACGGCGGGGGGTTGGCGTGCTGCGAGTGCACTTCACGAGGCAGGATCTGGCGCGTACGAGGGTGGCGGACGGGGCGGACCCGCTGTGGGAGACCGCGCTGAGCCTGCACAGACTGCGGGGCTCCGGGGCCGATCCGGCGCTGGACGCCTGGCGGCAGCACGCCGTACGGCACGGCCCCGGGCCGCTGCGGATCCTGCTGCCCCTGGTGCCGCGGCACGGCTACTTCCCGGACTTCCTCACCCCGTACGCCGGTTCGGAGGGTGTCGAGCCGGGCCTCGAAGCGGTGATGCGGACGCCGCGGCAGCGGCTGCGGGAGGAGCTGGCGGTGCTGGCGGAGAGCCATCCGCTGCCGGTCCTGGCGCGGGACCTGGCGGACGGTGAGCCGGCCGCGCTGCGGCAGCTCGCGCGCGGTCTGCGCACCTATCACCATCTGGCGATCGCGCCCGGCTGGTCGCGGATAGCGGAGCGGGTGGCCGCCGACCGGGCGCTGCGGCAGCACGCGCTGGGACAGTCGGGCGCCGAGGCGCTGCTGCGGACCTTCGGGGCGGCGATGCGCTGGCGTCCGCCGGTCCTGGAGGTCCGCTACCCGGTGGAGCGTGACCTGCATCTGGCGGGCCGCGGACTGCTGCTGGTGCCCTCGTACTTCTGCGACGGGCCGGTGGCGCCCGCCGACCCCGGGCTGCCGCCGGTGCTGGTGTACCCGGCGGGCGCGGACGCGGAAGGGCCCCGCTTCCGTACGGAGCGAAGCGGGGCCCTCCGGGGCGTGCAGACCCGGATCGGTACCGTCATCGGCACCCGAACCGGGGCAGGGATCAGAAGCGTCGCGTGATCAGCGCGCGCTTGACCTCCTGGATCGCCTTGGTGACCTCGATACCGCGCGGGCAGGCGTCCGTGCAGTTGAAGGTCGTGCGGCAGCGCCAGACGCCGTCCTTGTCGTTGAGGATTTCGAGCCGCTGCTCGCCACCCTCGTCACGGCTGTCGAAGATGAAGCGGTGCGCGTTGACGATCGCCGCCGGGCCGAAGTACTGGCCGTCGTTCCAGAACACCGGGCAGGAGGACGTGCAGGCGGCGCAGAGGATGCACTTCGTCGTGTCGTCGAAGCGCTCGCGGTCCTCGGCGGTCTGCAGCCGCTCACGGGTCGGCTCGTTGCCCTTGGTGATCAGGAAGGGCATCACGTCGCGGTACGCCTGGAAGAACGGCTCCATGTCCACGACCAGGTCCTTGAGGACCGTCAGGCCCTTGATGGCCTCGACCGTGATCGGCTTCTGCGGGTTGATGTCCTTGATCAGCGTCTTGCACGCCAGGCGGTTCTTGCCGTTGATGCGCATGGCGTCCGAGCCGCAGATGCCGTGGGCGCAGGAACGGCGGAACGTCAGGGTGCCGTCCTGGTCCCACTTGATCTTGTGGAGGGCGTCCAGGACGCGCTCCTTGGGATCGATCTCCAGCTGGAAGTCCTGCCAGCTCGCCTCGTCCGAGACCTCCGGGTTGAACCGGCGGATCCGGAAGGTGGCGGTGATCATCTGCGAAGCGGTGTTCTCCGCCGCGTCCAGTGCCGCGGAGTGCTTCTCAAGCGTGGGGCTGCTCATCAGTACTTACGCTCCATCGGCTGGTAGCGGGTCTGCACGACCGGCTTGTAGTCGAGGCGGATCGACTCCGAGCCGTCTGCGCCCACCTCGCGGTACGCCATGGTGTGCCGCATGAAGTTGACGTCGTCGCGGTTGGGGTAGTCCTCGCGGTAGTGACCGCCGCGGGACTCCTTGCGGGCGAGTGCGGACACGGCCATGACCTCGGCCAGGTCGAGCAGGTTGCCCAGCTCGATGGCCTCCAGCAGGTCGGTGTTGAACCGCTTGCCCTTGTCCTGGACGGACACGTTCAGGTACCGCTCGCGCAGCTCGCCGATCTTCTCGACCGCGGTCTTGATCGTCTGCTCGGTGCGGAACACCATCACGTTGGCGTCCATGCACTCCTGGAGCTCCTTGCGGATGTCCGTGACCCGCTCGGTGCCGTGGGAGTCGCGCAGCCGCTCGACCTGGTCGATGACCTGCTGCGCCGGGTTCTCGGGCAGCTCGACGAAGTCGTGGTCGGCGGAGTACTCGGCCGCGGCGATGCCGGCCCGGCGCCCGAAGACGTTGATGTCCAGGAGCGAGTTGGTGCCCAGGCGGTTGGCGCCGTGCACGGAGACGCAGGCGACCTCGCCGGCGGCGTACAGGCCCGGCACGACGGTGTCGTTGTCGCGCAGCACCTCGCCCTCGACGTTGGTCGGGATGCCGCCCATGGCGTAGTGCGCGGTCGGCTGGATCGGGATCGGGTCCGTGTAGGGCTCGATGCCGAGGTAGGTCCGCGCGAACTCGGTGATGTCGGGCAGCTTGGCGTCCAGCTGCTCCGGCGGCAGGTGCGTGAGGTCCAGGTAGACGTGGTCGCCCTCGGGACCGCAGCCGCGGCCCTCTCGGATCTCCGTGTAGATGGAGCGGGAGACGACGTCACGGGACGCGAGGTCCTTCATGACCGGCGCGTACTTCTCCATGAAGCGCTCGCCGTCCTTGTTGCGGAGGATGCCGCCCTCACCACGGGCGCCCTCCGTCAGCAGGATGCCCATCCGCCAGATGCCGGTCGGGTGGAACTGGAAGAACTCCATGTCCTCCAGCGGCAGCCCGCGGCGGTAGGCCGCGGCCTGGCCGTCACCGGTCAGCGTGTGGGCGTTGGAGGTCACCTTGAAGAACTTGCCGGTGCCGCCGGAGGCGAAGATGATCGACTTCGCCTGGAAGACGTGGATCTCGCCGGTCGCCAGCTCGTACGCGACGACGCCTGCGGACTTCTTCACGCCGTCGACGTCCTGGAGCAGCAGGTCCAGCACGTAGAACTCGTTGAAGAACTCCACGCCCTCCTTGACGCAGTTCTGGTACAGCGTCTGGAGGATCATGTGGCCGGTGCGGTCCGACGCGTAGCAGGAGCGGCGGACCGGGGCCTCGCCGTGGTTACGCGAGTGACCGCCGAAGCGGCGCTGGTCGATCGTGCCGTCCGGGGTGCGGTTGAACGGCAGGCCCATCTTCTCCAGGTCGAGGACCGAGTCGATGGCCTCCTTCGCGAGGATCTCGGCGGCGTCCTGGTCGACCAGGTAGTCGCCGCCCTTGATCGTGTCGAAGGTGTGCCACTCCCAGTTGTCCTCCTCGACGTTGGCGAGGGCGGCGGCCATGCCGCCCTGCGCCGCGCCGGTGTGGGAGCGGGTCGGGTAGAGCTTCGTCAGGACCGCGGTGCGGCTGCGCTTCGTCGACTCGATGGCCGCGCGCATGCCCGCGCCGCCGGCGCCGACGATGACGGTGTCGTACTTGTGGATCTTCATTGGTCGTTACCTCAGCCCCGGCTTCAGGCGATGTTCGGGTCGAAGGTGAAGATCACCAGCGTGCCCAGAAGGACGGTGAACACCGTGGCGGTGTAGAGCAGCATCTTCAGCCAGAAGCGGGTCTTGTCCCGCTGCGCGTAGTCGTTGATGACGGTACGCAGGCCGTTGGCGCCGTGCAGCATGGCGAGCCACAGCATGCACAGGTCCCATGCCTGCCAGAACGGCGAGGCCCAGCGGCCGGCCACGAAGGCGAAGCCGATCTTGGAGACACCGCCGTCCAGCACCAGCTGGATCAGCAGGTGACCCAGGACGAGGACGACCAGCACGACGCCGGACAGCCGCATGAACAGCCAGCCGTACAGCTCGAAGTTGGTGCGCGTCGACTTCGGGGTCTTGCCGGTGCGCTTGCGCGGCGGCTCGATCACGGGCGCGGGGTTGTCCACGTCGTAAAGGCTGACGTCGTTCACGGTCGCACCTGCGGGGGAAGTTGTTTCAGCAGACATCTCGCGTCATCAGCTCCCGAACAGCGTGCGCAGGGTGTGCTGCAGCACGGGGTAGAAGGCACCGGCCATCAGCACGACCCAGACGCCCACAACGGTCCACAGCATCTGCTTCTGGTACTTCGGGCCCTTCGACCAGAAGTCCACCGCGATGACGCGAAGGCCGTTGAGCGCGTGGAAGAGGATTGCGGCGACGAGGCCGTACTCCAGCACGTTGACGATGGGTGTCTTGTAAGTCGCGACGACGTCGTCATAGGCCTCGGGAGAGACCCTGACGAGAGCGGTGTCGAGGACGTGTACGAACAGGAAGAAGAAGATGAGGACGCCAGTGACTCGATGAGCCACCCAGGACCACATGCCTTCCCGGCCGCGGTACAGCGTTCCAGCCGGCACGGAAAAACCCTCCGGGAGCGGGGATTGGGGCCTGCCGGCTTCTCTGTCGGTCTGGCCCGGCCGGGTACGGTCCACCGGCCCTGGCCATCGTAGCGACGCGCTGTCGGTTCCTTACGCCGGGGCCCTTAGGTGTGATCAAACAGGCACCAACGGGCTATCACACAAGAGCGAATCGGGATGTTATGGACATTCAGCCGCAAGGCGTGCCAGTCGGCCGCGGACCAGGCGGCGCATCTCGTCCGCGGTGACCGCGCGCTCCTCGTCCGGGTCGTTCCCCAGCCGGGTGCGGATACCGGCCAGCATCTGGTCCAGCTGCTCGTCGTCGCGGTAGCCGTCGAGGCAGATGACGAAGGCGTGCCGGAAGCGGCGCTCGTACTCGGCGTGCGCGGCGCGCAGGGCGGTGTGGGCGGCGAGTGTGCCGGGCCCGGTGGCGACCGGCAGCGGCAGCGGGGCCGCCGACTCGGCGGCCAGTGCCTCGTCCAGATCGGCCGGGGTGAGGTCGTAGCACGCCTCGTCGGACGCGGCGAGCAGCGCGCCCAGATCGGGATACGGCCGGTGCGCGGCGATCCGCGCGACCCACCTGCGGCTGCCGCAGCAGGCCGGCAGCGCGGCCGTGGCGGCGTCCGGCGGCAGGGCGTTGAAGGCGGCCGGTTCCCCGGTGTCCGAAAGCGGCAGGGGCGGGCCCGGGGTCTGCGAGGGTATGCCGCGCCGCGGAGTGTGGGACAGGTACAGCGTCGTCGGCCGGGCGGCCGGAAGGTCACCGGACAGCGTGGGCTCCTCGGACGGGGCGGACGGGACGGGGTCGCACCGGGTGGGTGCCGGGCACGCGGCCGGCGGTGCGTCGACGGGTGCGGTGCGGACTGCTGACGGAAGCTGGACGGGCGGCGTACCGATCCCGGACGGGTGCGGAAGCGGAGGTGAGGGCCGTGACGACTGGTCTGCGGCGCGCGACCCCGGTGCGATTCCGGCGGTCCGGGAGCCCGGTGCGCGGGCTGCCGAGTGGAGACGCCACCGTAACGACGGCCGTTGGGCACTGTCCGACGGATGCGCGCTTTTCACCCGGATGAGAGACGTTTCACGTAGGCGACGGGCGTCAGGCAGTGTCGTGATCTTGCGTTTCCGCAGTGTGTGCCGTCAACGCCGCGCACTTTCCGTGTCTTCGCCCAGAAAAGTGAGGATTGCACGATGTTGAACCCGAGCCGGCCGAGGCGCCCCGAATGGCCCAACTTGGCGCCGCGGGTGCGGCGGACCCGCACCCAGGGCCCTGACGCACCCACAGGAACGGCGCGCATATCCCGTTCCCCCGGATCCCGCGCCGCCCTCCCCGCCGCCCTGCTGGCCGCCGCGCTGGCGCTGGCCGGCTGCTCGAACGCCGCCGACGCCGATCCCCCCGGCAGCACCGGATCCTCGCCGTCCGCCGGCCCCACCCCCACCTGGCAGGCGGTGACGGGCAAGCCCCGCACCATCCCCGCCGTACGGGACTTCAAACCGGCCGACGGGCGCGGCTGGCGGCCCTCCAAGGGCGCGCGGATCGTGGTGCCGGCCGGCGAGAAGAGCACCGTCGCCGACGAGGCGCGGCTGCTCGCGCAGGACCTCGGCGGCATCCCCGTCGTCTGGGGCGAGCAGACCGTACGGCCCGGCGACATCGAGCTGAAGCTCACCGGCAAGGGCGGCGGGCTGCCGGACAACGCCCCGGCCCGCTCCACCGCCGACGAGGCGTACACCCTCACCGCCCGCGGCACCCGGCTCACCCTCAGCGCCCCCACCGACGCCGGCATCTTCCAGGGCACCAGGACCGTCAAGCAGGCGGTGCACGCCGCCGGCGGCCTGCCCGAGGGGACCATCGACGACCGTCCCGACCGGCTCCAGCGCGGCATGCTGCTGGACAACGCCCGCAAGCCCTTCGACGCGCAGTGGATCGAGGCCAGGATCCGCGAGCTGGGCGACCTCAAACTCAACCAGCTCCAGCTGCACTTCTCCGACGACCAGGGCTTCCGCATCGAGAGCGACAGCCACCCGGAGATCGTCTCCAAGGACCACCTGACCAAGGCCCAGGTCCGCCACCTGGTGAAGCTGGCGCAGTCCCGGCACGTCACCGTCATCCCGGAGATCGACTCGCCAGGACACCTGGGCGCGGTGCTCGACAAGCACCCCGACCTCCAGCTCCGCAACGCCCAGGGCACCGTGCTGCGCGGCGCCATCGACATCTCCAAGCCCGCATCCGCCAAGATCGTCGACGATCTGCTGCGCGAGTACGCCCCGCTGTTCGGCTCACCCAAGGGCGCGCCCGCCTACTGGCACCTCGGCGGCGACGAGTACCAGGCGCTGATGGTCTCCGACCCGGCCGCCTCGTACCCCGGCCTCGCGCAGGCCGCCCGGAAGAAGTACGGGCCGCAGGGCACCATCGAGGATCTGGCGACCGGCTGGCTCAACGACCGTCAGAAGACGGTGGAGAAGGCGGGCAAGAACCGGATCGAGGCGTGGAACGACGGCTTCTTCCCGGACGCGAAGGTCAAGGCCGACAAGAACCGCACGGTCGGCTACTGGACCGGCAAGGAGATCGGCAAGCGCGACCCCGCGGAATTCCTGCGCGAGGGCCGCAACCTCGTGAACCTCAACGACGAGTACCTCTACTACGTCCTGGGCGAGCCCAACGAGTTCGTCTACCCGACCGGTGAACGCATCTACCGCAGCTGGACCCCGGCGGTGCTGCGCCACACCTCGCCCGTGGACGTGCCGAAGAGCATGACGGGCCCGGACCGTATCCAGGGCGCGCGGTTCGCGATCTGGTGCGACCTCGCCGGATCGCAGACCCCGGAGCAGATCGCCCGCGGCATCCGGATGCCGCTCGCGGCGCTGTCGCAGAAGGTATGGGATCCGCGGACACCCGCGATGAGCTGGGCGGACTTCCGGGCACTGGCCGACAAGGTGTGAGCGGGCGACGGCCCCGCACGAAGGTGACGCGAGGGACGGCCGGGGCCGCCACCCCCCACAGGAGAGGCCCCGGCCGTCGTTCACGGAGGGGCCGGTGACGGCCCCTATTCGTTACAGCGCCGGACGGCCCGAAAGCGTCACAGGGGGTGGGGGCGGGGGCACCGCTCGTGGTCTGGACGGCGGCAGGTCCCGGCCCGTAACGTGCCACGGCCCGGCCCGGGTGCGAAGCCGATGACCAGGCGGGTTACCGTCAGCGTGAACATCCGGGTTACCGGCGGTTCCGGGGTCACCCCGGCGCCGGGGTGACCGGCGGGGCAGTGAATCAGCAAGGACCGGGCAGCGGACGTTCCGCATGCGACAGGATGGATCCGTGCGAGGGGACGACATTCAGCCGGACGACAGCCGGCTGACCGTTGCCGTGCAAGCGGCACAGGACGGTGACGAGGCGGCGTTCCGCGTCGTCTACCGTGCCGTACACCCCCGACTTCTGGGATATGTACGGACGTTGGTGGGTGAAGCGGACGCGGAGGACGTGGCCTCCGAATCCTGGCTCCAGATCACCCGCGACCTCGCCCGCTTCAGCGGAGACGCGGACAGATTCCGCGGCTGGGCCGCCCGCATCGCCCGCAACCGCGCCCTCGACCACATACGGATGCGCGGCAGGCGCCCCGCGGCCGGCGGCGACGAAAGCGAACTCGCCGATACGCCCGCCGCGTCGGACACCGCGGGCGAGGCGCTCGAAGCCCTCGGCACCGGCCGGACCCTCCGGCTGATAGCCCGCCTTCCGCAGGACCAGGCCGAGGCGGTGGTGCTGCGGGTGGTGGTCGGACTCGACGCCAAGAGCACCGCCCAGGTACTCGGCAAGCGGCCGGGCGCGGTGCGGACCGCGGCCCACCGCGGACTGCGCAGGCTCGCCGAACTGCTCACCGGCGACCCCGGCGACTTTGGTGCGGAGGACGGCGCGGGAGCGGCGGCCGGCAACGGCGCGGCAGCACACACGGACAGCACACGACCCGGCGCGAACGGCACGTCACCCGCCCCGGGCAACGACACGGAACAGCGCGCAGGCACCCCATCCGACCGGCCGGAACGCGGTCCGCGCGGGGGTGGTGGAACGATGGGCGGGGTGCCCGCACAGGGACGAAGACGCCGGGACGGCGTCGCGGAATCGTACGTACCCGGTGTGACGGAAACGGCCGCGCGAACGCAGAAGGACATGTGATGGCCGACGACCGGTACACCTGGCTCGACGATGATGCCGCGGAGCGACTGCTGCGCGGCGAGCCGGTCGGTTCCACCACGGGCGACGGCTCCAGGGAACTCGCACAGCTGCTGGCCGACGCCGCGGCGGGCCGGGCGGACGCGACGGCCCCGGCGCCGCTGCCGGGGGAGGAAGCCGCCGTCGCCGCCTTCCGCCGGGCGCACGCCGGAGCCGGTGCGACGGCGACGGAGGTCCGCCCCGCCCCCGCGCCCGTCCGCCCCGAACCCACCACATTCGCCCGCCCCTTCCGGCGCGGTCTCGCCGTGGCGCTGGCCGCCTGCGCCATCGGCGGGGTCGCCGTCGCCGCCGGCACCGGCGTGCTGCCCACGCCGTTCCGCGGCGGCGGCACCGAACCCGAGCCCGGATCCAGCGTCTCCGCCGCGGTCACCCCCGGCATCCTGGAGAGCGAGGAGCCCGGCACGGTCCCCGAGGACGGCACGCGGTCACCCGGGACGACGCCCCCCGGCCAGGACCCGACCGACCCGGCGGCTTCGGAGACCCCCGACACCTCGGCGGGCGGCACCTCGGGACCGCCGGCCGACGGCCACACCCCCGGCGACGGCTCCGACGACGACGGCGCCACCGCGGGTACCGGCAACGGCGGCGGTCACACCGGCGGGCAGAACGGCGGGGACGACCGGCACGCCGTCATCGCGTCGCTCTGCCGCAACTACCAGGCGGGCAAGCGCGGCGAGATGGACGCCGACACCCTCCACCGCCTCGAACAGGCCGCCGGCGGCCCGGCCAAGGTCCACGGGTTCTGCCGCGACTACCTCAAGAAGTACCCGTCGGGCTCGGGCGGCCAAGCCGGCGGCGGACAGAACGGCGGCCACGACGAGGACGACGACCACCACCCGTCACCCGGTCCTGGCTCCACCCCAGGTCAGGGCGGGAACGCCCCGGGCCCGAGACCCTCGGGCAGCACCACGGTCCAGGCCCCGAAACCCCAGGCCCTCCGTACGGTGTGACGTTTTTCCGGCGCCCGGCGCAGTACTGGATGAAGCCGACTGGTCATCGGCTGCGCGCAGGCCCGGGTTCCCCCCGTACCCACGGCTTGGCGCATTCGGCGCGGGCGGGGCACGTTCCCCCGGCCCTGCCCGCGCCCCCCACTTCCCCGGCACCTCCCGCCCCCGCCCTCCCGGCGCTGCGCCGCGCCGCCCGTGCGGGCAGGCTGGGACATGCGGCCCCGGTACGCCGCCCCGAGGCGCGGGGCCCGCCGCTCCGGCCCCTCGCGGCAGCCGCCGCCCCGCACGGAGCGCCCCGTACGTCCGGCAGGAGGCGGAACCATGGCAGGTGACTCCGACAGCGTCCGGCACACCGAGAGCGGACTGCCGATCGCGCCGGTGTACGGGCCCGAAGCGCTCGACGGCTGGGATCCGCAACGCCGCATCGGCGTCCCCGGTGGCTACCCGTTCACCCGCGGCGTCCACCCGTCGATGTACACCGGCCGCCCGTGGACCATGCGCCAGTACGCGGGCTTCGGCACCGCGGCCGATTCCAACACCAGGTTCCGGCAGCTGATCGCCCACGGCACGACCGGCCTGTCGGTCGCCTTCGACCTGCCGACGCAGATGGGGTACGACTCGGACGCGCCGCTCGCGGGCGGCGAGGTCGGCAAGGTCGGCGTCGCCGTCGACTCGGCCGACGACCTGCGCGCCCTCTTCGACGGCATCCCGCTGGACCGGGTCTCCACGTCGATGACCATCAACGCCCCCGCCGCGCCACTGCTCCTCCTCTACCAACTCGTGGGCGAGGAACAAGGAGTGACGGGTAGTCAGCTCACCGGGACGATCCAGAACGACGTGCTCAAGGAGTACATCGCCCGGGGCACCTACATCTTCCCGCCCGGCCCTTCCCTGCGGCTGACCGCCGACATCTTCCGGTACTGCCGGGCCGAGATCCCGCGCTGGAACACCATCTCCGTCTCCGGCTACCACCTGGCGGAAGCCGGCGCCTCGCCCGTGCAGGAGGTCGCCTTCACCCTCGCCAACGCCATCGCCTACGTCCGCACCGCCGTCGCCGCGGGCATGGACGTCGACGACTTCGCGCCGCGCCTCTCGTTCTTCTTCGTCGCGCGCACCACACTCCTCGAAGAGATCGCCAAGTTCCGTGCCGCGCGCAGGATGTGGGCGCGGGTGATGAAGGAGCAGTTCGGCGCGGAGAACCCCAAGTCGCTGATGCTGCGCTGCCACACCCAGACCGCCGGCGTGCAGCTCACCGCCCAGCAGCCGGAGGTCAATCTCGTACGGGTCGCCCTCCAGGGGCTCGCCGCGGTGCTCGGCGGCACCCAGTCGCTGCACACCAACGCCTTCGACGAGGCGCTCGCGCTGCCCACGGACACCTCGGCGCGTCTCGCGCTGCGCACCCAGCAGGTGCTGCGGTACGAGACCGACGTCACGGCCACCGTCGACCCGTTCGCCGGTTCCTACGCGGTCGAGTCGATGACCGACGAGCTGGAGGCGGCGGCCGGCCGGCTCATGGGGAAGGTGGCGGAGCTGGGCGGCGCGGTGGCCGCCGTCGAGAAGGGCTTCCAGAAGGGCGAGATCGAGCGCAACGCGTACCGCATCGCGCGGGAGACGGACGCAGGCGAGCGGGTCGTCGTCGGCGTCAACCGCTTCCGGCTCGACGAGGAGGCGCCCTACGAGCCGCTGCGCGTCGACCCGGCGATCGAGGCCGGGCAGGTCAGCCGCCTTGCCGCCCTGCGGTCCGTACGGGACGGCGCCGCGGTGAGGGCGGCGCTGTCCCGGCTGCGGCGGGCCGCCGAGGGGACGGACAACGTGCTCTACCCCATGCGCGAGGCGCTGCGCGGCTCGGCGACGGTCGGCGAGGTCTGCGACGCGCTGCGCGAGGTCTGGGGGACGTATGAGCCGAGGTCCCAGGGCCTGTGAGCTGACCTGATCCGGGGTTGCGTCAGACTGTTCCCATGTCGTCACCCCGCCGCGCGTGCCCCGTCTGCACCCGAGAGATCGCCGTTGTCGGCGGCCGTTTCGCCCGTCACGACCCGCCGGGGCGCCGTACGGTGCTGGAGCTGATCTCCTGCCCGGGGTCGCGCCGGATCGCCCCGATGATGGCGCCGGCGGAGAAGCTCTTCGACCCGGAAGAGCCGCCGATCCCCGGGCAGCAGCCGCTGTTCTGAGACGGGCCCTGCGGGGCTTGTGCCGCCTCGACTACGGTGCCAGGACGTCCAGTTCGGCCATCGCGCCCACCGTGATCTCCCGGGTCAGCGACTCGGCCCGCGCCGCGTCGCCGACCCGTACCGCCTCCGCCACCTGCACGTGCAGGGAGACCGCCGCCGGGTCGGGGTCGGTGAACATCACGTGGTGCTGGGTGCGGCCGGTCAGTACCGCGGCGACCACGTCGCCGAGCCGCGCGAACATCTCGTTTCCCGACGCGGTCAGCACCACGCGGTGGAAGGCCGTGTCGTGCACCAGATACGCGTCGAGCTGCTGGCCGCGTGAGGTGGCGACCATGCCCATGGCCTGTTCGGTCAGGTCGGCGCACTGTTCGGGGGTGGCGTGGGTGGCCGCCAGGCCCGCCGCGATCGGTTCGACGGCCGAGCGCAGCACGGTCAGGGAGCGGAGCTGCCGTGGGCGGTCCCGGCCGGCCAGGCGCCAGCCGATCACCCTCGGGTCGTAGACGTTCCACTCCTCGGTGGGGCGGACGGTGACGCCGACCCGGCGGCGGGACGCCACCAGCTGCATGGACTCCAGGACGCGGATGGCCTCGCGGATGACCGTGCGCGAGACGTCGAAGCGCTCTTCGAGTTCGTCGGTGCGCAGGACCGTGCCCGGAGGGTAATCGCCCGCGGTGATCGCCGGGCCGAGGGATTCGAGCACCCGAGCGTGCAGTCCCTTCCCCTGGTTTTCCATGGGGATCACCCTACTTTCCGGGCCGGACGCTTTTAAGTATGACGTTTTCGCCACATGGTCTTGAATAAGTCGTACCTAATAGGTTTCAGTGGGGTGTCATACCGAGGTCGAAGAAGACAGCGAGGTACACGGGATGAGCACGCCCCACGTCATCGTCGTGATGGGAGTGGCCGGCACCGGCAAGACCACGATCGGCCCGCTGGTGGCCGCCGAACTCGGTGTCACCTACGCCGAGGGCGACGACTTCCATCCCCCGGCCAACATCGCCAAGATGTCGGCCGGTACCCCGCTGGACGACACCGACCGCGGCCCCTGGCTGGACGCCATCGGCGCCTGGGCGCACGAACAGGCAGGTCAGGGCGGGGTGGTCAGCTGCTCCGCACTCAAGCGCCGCTACCGCGACCGGCTCCGCGCCGCCGCACCCGGCGTGGTCTTCCTGCACCTGACCGGCGACCGCGCGCTGATCGAGGCGCGGATGACCGAACGCCAGGGCCACTTCATGCCCACCGCGCTGCTCGACTCGCAGTTCGCCACCCTCGAACCGCTCGGCTCCGACGAGCGCGGCGTCGGTGTGGACGTCGGCGGCACGCCCGAGGAGATCGCCGCACGGGCCGCCGAAGCGCTGCACGCTCTGGCGGTCTGAACCGCCGAGGGCCTCCCTTCCCTTCCCCTCTTCAAGGAATCGCCGTGACTCATCTCAGCGTGGAGATGCTCGCAGCGGACGTGGCCCCGCCGATCACCTCGGCCGGTCATGCACAGCTGGGCATCGCCGTTCTGGCCGGCATCGCCGTCATCGTCCTGCTCATCACCAAGTTCAAGCTGCACGCCTTCCTGTCGCTGATCATCGGCTCGCTGGTGCTCGGGGCGGTCGCCGGTGCGCCGCTCGACAAGGCCATCGCCAGCTTCTCCGCAGGTCTCGGCGACACCGTCGCGGGCACCGGCGTGCTGATCGCCCTCGGCGCGATCCTCGGCAAGCTGCTCGCCGACTCGGGCGGCGCCGACGTGATCGTCGACACGATCCTCGCCAGGGCGAGCCGGCGGTCGATGCCCTGGGCGATGGTGCTGATCGCCTGCGTCGTCGGGCTGCCGATCTTCTTCGAGGTCGGCATTGTGCTGCTGATCCCGGTCGTGCTGCTGGTCGCCAAGCGCGGCAACTTCTCGCTGATGCGCATCGGCATCCCCGCGCTGGCCGGACTGTCGGTCATGCACGGCATGATTCCGCCGCACCCGGGGCCGCTGGTCGCGATCGACGCGGTCGGCGCCAACCTCGGCATCACCCTCGCGCTCGGCGTCGTCGTGGCGATCCCCACCGCGATCATCGCGGGACCGGTCTTCTCCCGTTACGCGGCCCGCTGGGTCGACATCGCGCCGCCCGAGAAGATGCTCCAGGACTCCGACGGATCCGGGCGGCCTTCGGACACCCTGACCCGGCGCCCCGGCTTCGGCATCACCGTCGCCACCGTGCTGCTGCCGGTCGTGATGATGCTGGCCAAGGCGCTGGTGGACATCGTCGTCGACGATCCGAAGGACTCCGTCCAGCGGGTCTTCGACGTGGTCGGCTCGCCGATGATCGCGCTGCTTGCCGGTGTCATCGCCGCGATGTTCACGCTGGGCCGGCCGGCCGGATTCAGCAAGGGGCGGATCGCCTCGACGGTGGAGAAGTCGCTCGGCCCGATCGCCGGTGTCGTGCTGATCGTCGGCGCGGGCGGCGGCTTCAAGCAGACGCTGGTGGACGCCGGAGTCGGCCAGATGATCCTGGAGATCTCCAAGGACTGGAACATCTCCGCGCTGCTGCTCGCCTGGCTGATCGCGGTCGCCATCCGGCTCGCGACCGGCTCCGCCACGGTGGCCACGATTTCCGCGGCAGGTCTGGTCGCCCCGCTCGCCGCGGACCTGAGCACCACCCACGTCGCCCTGCTGGTCCTGGCCATCGGCACCGGCTCGGTGTTCTTCAGCCATGTCAACGACGCCGGATTCTGGCTGGTCAAGGAGTACTTCGGGATGAGCGTCGGCCAGACGTTCAAGACCTGGTCGATCATGGAGACGCTGATCTCGGTCGTCGGCATCATCTGCGTGCTGCTGCTGTCGCTGGTGTTGTAGCCGCGGTCCGGCACGGCAGACCGCCGGTCCACGGACCGGCGCGGAACCCACCGGGCGGCACCCGAGCCGCCCCGGGCGTCACCCCCCCGGCGCCCGTCCTCTCCGGGCCCTCGTTCCCCCGCGAGGGCCCGGAACCCCGCACGGGGCCGTACCGGCCGAACCGCCGCCGGTAGGGCCCCGTGTGCGTTACCGCTCCGCGGTCAGCCGCGCCGGCGAGGGCGGTGGCCCAGGAGTGCGGCCTGTTCCCGTTTGAGGCGGTCGAACCCCTCACGGACGTAGCGGCGCGTCTCGGCGGCGGGGAACGGGGTCGGGAACAGCTCGTGGGCGAAATCGCCCCGCTCCCACCGGGCCGCGGTGATCTCCTCCCAGGCGACGTGCGCGTAGACCTCCAGCAGCACGTCCGGCATGTGCGGCTCCGCCAGCAGGTCGGCCTTGGACACCAGGATGTCGCGCATCTGCCGGAGGTTGGGCAGGAAGGCCGTGGTGACCCACAGCCGTCACTCCGCCAGTTCCTCATCCGTCGGCGGTGTCTCCCCGGGCCCGTGCTGGAGCGGTGATCTGTCGTCCGGCCGGGGATGGCGCTCGGCGAACGCGTGGTACATCCGGCTGTTGGTCTCGGTCAGGGCCAGCAACGGGCCGTAGAACTCGCTGAGTTGGCGGTTCACCCGGGCCAGCCGCTCCTGCCGCTGGGCCAGCCGCAGGCCGTTGAGGTACGTCGCGAGATAGCCGGTGAAGGCCAGGGCGACGGTGAGGATCACGGTGCTCATGGGGTGGGGGGACACCTGTCCTTCCGGGCGGTCAGGGGGCGGCCGTCGGGCGTTTCAGGAGGGTGATGCCGTCCTCCTGGGTGACCTCGCGGTAGCCGTGGGCGCGGTAGAGGTCGAGCATGCGGGCGGTGCCGGCCGCCGGGCACGGTGTTTTGACGGTGGGGTCGTGCCGGTCGGAGACGACCCAGTCGGGTGGCGTGGCCGGGAGGCCGGTCGGTGCGGCCGGGTCGGGGCCGGTGCCGAAGCAGACCAGGCTGACGGTGGTCCGGTCGGTCAGCATCGGCGCCAGCCGGTTCGACGAGGCCACCCGGGCGCCGTCGGGTATGTGCGACAGCACCCGCTCGGCGGTGCGGACGTGGGCGGGGGTGCGCCAGGCCGACGGCAGTACCAGGTCGTGGAAGGGGTAGACGGCCGCGGCTATTGCCGTGAACGCGGCGGAGAAGGCCAGGGCCCGGCGGCGCCGGCGTCCCGGCAGCAGCTCGGGCCGCCGGTGCAGCACATCGATCAGGCCCGCGAAGACGATCGGCATCAGGACGGCGTTGTAGTGGAAGTTCGGCTGCCAGTAGTGCTCGTTGCCGGCGAACAGCCGCCAGCAGAGGGTGGGCAGGCACAGCAGCGTCAGCGGGGAGCGCAGGCAGAAGAAGGCGGTGGGCGCGGCCAGCATGAACAGCAGCAGCCACTTCATCGGCGGCCAGAGGAGGTGCAGCCCGGCCGATGCGAGGCCGATCGGGCCACCGGAGGGCGACGCGCCGCCCGGCATCTGCTGCCAGTAGTCGAAGCCGCCGTGCGGATTCATGGCGGGCAGCAGGACGAGCATCTCCACCGCCGTGCCCGCCACCCCGGCCAGCGCCGCGGCGAGCCCCAGCCACCACGGCCAACGGGGCTGATCCTGCGGCGAGTTGCGCCGGTCGCGGGCCGCCTGCCACATCACGTAACCGCCGATCGCGGCAAGCGTGAGCCCGAGATCCTCCTTGACCAGCAGCAGCGGCAGCGCCCAGGCCACCGCGGCCCGCCACCGCCGCTGCCCGAGCGCCGTCACGCTGAAGGCGAGCAGCGGGACCGCGAAACAGATCTCGTGGAAGTCCTTGGTCACCGCCGTCGCGATGCCCCACGAGGCGCCGAAACCGCAGCCGACGACCAGGCCCGCGACCGGACCTGCCGCGCGGTGCGCCCACCGGGTGAGCGGATAACAGGCCAGCGCCATCAGGGCGGCCTGCACCACGAGCAGCGTGACGGCGCCGGGGAACAGCCGGTACACGGGGGCGACGAGCGCCAGGATCGGGTGGAAGTGATCGCCGAGCAGGTTGAACCCGGGGCCCTTCAGCTCCACGACCGGTGCCTGGCCGTGCGCGTAGGCGCGGATCGCCTGCTCGAATATCCCCAGGTCGTAGCCCGCGTTGAGCATGCGGTCGTGCCTGAGGAGCGAGACGACGGTGTAGAGCGCGAAGCAGATCGCCGTGAGGGACCAGGCCGTGGCGCGCGGCCCGGGAAGGCGGTCGCGGAACGCCGGGCGGCGCTCGGCGTCATCCGCGGGTTCCCGGGCCGCGGGTATCCGCCCCGTCCACGGACGTATGCCCTTCGCCCGCGGCTCACCGGCCCGTTCCGCTGCCTCCACCATCGCTCCACCTGTGCTCGGCCCGCCGGGAAGTCCCGCCACCCGCCGCGGGCTGACGAGGTGTCCGGTGCTCGGCCGCCACGCTGTCCGCCGCGGCGCCGCCACGGGAGTTTAGGTCGCGGGCGCGGCTGTCGGCCGGGGAGGGGCGCGTCGGGGAACCGTCCGTACGGGACCGGGGCCGCCGGGTGTGCGGGACCGGCCTCAGCGTGCCGTCCGTGCGGTGGTGTCCGCGAGGTACGGGCGCAGGGCGTCGGTCGCGTGGGCGGTGGCCCCTGTGGCGGGGGTGGCCGCGGCGATGTAGCCGTCGGGGCGGATGAGGTAGAGGCCGGGGGCGGTGCCGTAGGCGTCGCGGAGGTGGCCGTCGGGGTCGATGAGGTCGGGTGCGGGGCCGGCCGCGCGGACGGTGCGGAGCAGGGCACGGTCGGTGGGGAGCGCGGTGGTGTCGAGGTCGGTCTCGCCGAGTACCAGCAGGGTGAAGTGCGGGCCGCGGAAGAGGTCGAAGAGGCGGACGGGTGTGCCGTCGGGGGTGGCGCAGGGGGCGTCCGGCGCGCGGTCGCCGGCCCGCGGGGCGCCCTCGGGTACGGCGGGGCGCAGTTCGCGGGTGAGCGGGCCTTCCGGGTAGCCGATGTCGAGCTGGTGGAGGTCGCGTCCGCGCTTCATCGTCCCGGAGCGGTGCAGCCGGGAGCTGGTCTCCAGGATCCGGGCGGCGATCGGACGGCGCTCGGCTTCGTAGCTGTCGAGCAGGGCGTCGGGGGCGCCGTGCCGCAGGACCTGGCCGAGCTTCCAGCCGAGGTTGTAGGCGTCCTGGACGCTGGTGTTGAGGCCCTGGCCGCCGGCCGGGGAGTGGATGTGCGCGGCGTCGCCCGCGAGGAAGACCCGGCCGGCGCGGAAGCTGTCGGCCATCCCGGCCTTGGGGCGGAACACCGAGGACCAGACGACCTCGCGGATCTGCTCCACCGTCAGGTGGGTGCGGGCGGCGACCGCGGCGCGTACCGCGTCCGGTGCGGTGTCCGGCTCGGATCCGTCGACGACGTAGCACTGGAAGTGGTCGGTGGTGCCGGCCAGCGGGAGGAGCATGACGAAGGCGCCGTTCGGCTGCTCCCAGCGGTGCCAGTGCTGCCGGTCCAGGCCCTCGATGGCGAGGTCGGCGAGGAGGGCCGCGCCGGTCGGCAGTGAGGGGCCGTCCATGCCGACGCCGATCGCCCTGCGGATCGTGCTCCGGCCGCCGTCGGCCGCCACCAGGTAGCGCGCGTGGGCCGTGCGGAGGCTGCCGTCGGCGGCGCGGAGCAGGCCGCGTACGCCGTCCGCGTCCTGCTCGAAGCCGGTGACTTCGGTGTTCAGCAGCACGCTGCCGCCCAGTTCCGTCAGGCGGTCGCGGAGCACTTCGAGGTTGCGCCACTGCGGGATCATCAGGGCGCTGGCGTACGGCCGCGCGGGGGTCGGCTCGCCGCCGATGATCATGTCGGAGACCTTGGTCATGCGGCCGTCCTCCCAGCGGGCCATCTTCGGGTACGGGCCGCCGGCCGCCCGCGCCGCCTCGATGACGCCGAGGTCTTCGTAGACCTCCTGGGTGCGCGGCTGCACGCCGGTGCCGCGGGCGCCGGGGGAGAGGCGGTCCTGGCGCTCGACGAGCAGGGCGGTGACGCCGCGCCTGGCGAGGTCGATGGCGAGGGCGATGCCGGTGGGGCCGGCGCCGGTGATCAGCACGTCGACGGGGGATCCGGCGGTGGCGGCCGGTTCGGCGGGCAGGGCGGCAGGTACGTCCTTAACATTGTTAAGTTCCATGTTTCCGAGAGTGACCTTAACGGTGTTAAGTTGTCAACATGGCATCGCGAATTGACCGGAAGCAGGTGGTCGACACCGCCCTGCGGCTGCTGAACGACGTGGGTCTCGACGGCCTCACGCTGCGCCGCATCGCGAAGGAGCTGAACGTCCAGGCGCCCGCGCTGTACTGGCACTTCAGGAACAAGCAGGAGCTGCTGGACGAGATGGCCACCGAGATCTTCCGGCGGATGGCGGCGCAGTTCATGCCCGGCGCCCACCGCGGCGGCCCCGACCCGCTCGGCGGGACCTGGCAGGACGCCATGCTCCGCAGCTGCTCGGCGCTGCGCCGCGAACTGCTCGGCCACCGCGACGGCGGCAAGGTCTTCAGCGGCACCCGGATGACCGACGCGGGCTACGCGGCGCCGCTCGAAGGCATCCTGCGCCGCTTCACCGACGCCGGATTCACCCTGCCCGACGCGGTCCGCGCCTGGTGGACGGCGTACAACTACACGATCGGCGTGGTCATCGAGGAACAGTCGGTCTACCCCGAACCGGGCGCCCCGGAGCAGCGCAGCCCCGAAAAGCGCGACCCGGCCTACGACACCGACGACCGGGAGCGGCGGATCGGCGCCGCGTATCCGCTCGCCGCAGGGGCCGGGCGGGTGCTCTTCGACGACCTGGACGCCGGCTTCGAGCAGGGGCTGCGGATCATCGTGGCGGGGACGGCGGCCACCGTGGCGCCCGGGGCGGGCGGCTGACCCGCGCGCCCCGGACGCCGGTCAGCGGCGCGGGTCGACGGCCCGCTTCAGCACGGGGGTCAGCGGGCGCTCCACCCAGCGGTGCAGCAGCCACGCGAGCGCCAGCATCGAGGCGACCGTCAGGAGGAACGTCGCGTACGACGGCAGCCCCGCGCCGACGTGCAGCGCGTGGACGACGACCCAGCCCAGATGCTCGTGCACGAGATAGAACGGGTAGGTCAGCGCGCCCGCGACGGTCAGCCAGCGCCAGTTCGCCCAGTGCAGCTTGCCCAGCGCGACGGCGGCGACCAGCGCGAAGCCGACGGTGACGACCGCGATGATGCCGGTCGCCGAACGGTAGGAGAAGCCGCCGGCGGACGCCGGGTGCCACAGTCCCGCGACCGCGTAGTGCTGCCCGATCAGCCAGCTGACCAGCACGATCGACCAGGCGATCGGGTCGCGGGCGCCGTAGCGGTGCAGCAGGTAGAGGCCGACGCCGCCGATGAAGAACGGCGCGTATTCCGGCATCAGCACGACGTCGAGGAACGGCTGGTGGGCGGCCTGCGCGAGCGCGGCGGCCAGCGTCCAGCCGGCGCAGAAGAGAACGACGCGGGTGCGGGTGGCGCCGGGCAGCACCACGCAGAGGGCGAACAGCGCGTAGAACCGCATCTCGGCCCAGAGCGTCCAGCACACCCCGAGCACCCGGTGGACACCCAACGGCATTTGCAGCATCGTCAGGTTCGTCAGCACGTCACCGGGCGGCAGCGCCTTGTACGCCACCCACGGCAGCGCGAAGACGAAGGTGACCAGGAGGACGGCGACCCAGTACGCCGGGTAGAGCCGCGAGACGCGGGAGGCGATGAAGGCCCGCAGATGTCGCAGACCGGGCGAAGCCCGGCCCGATGAAGGGTGGCGGTGGGCGACGGGTGGGGCCCAGCCGCTGAGGCAGATGACGAAGCCGCTGATCACGAAGAAGATCTGCACGCCCAGGCAGCCGTACGCCAACAGGCCGGAAGCGGTGGGGAATTGGTGCGCGGGCGAGCTGCCCCAGGCCGCCGCTATCTCGCCGTCCCGGCCGCCGTAGTGGTACCCGGCGACCATCAGCGCGGCCAGCAGCCGCAGCCCGTCCAGCGCCCGCAGCCGGGACGGACCCCGGGGTGTGGACGGTATGCCGGACGGCGCGGCCCCTGCGGGGGCGCCCGCCGCTTCCGGGGCCGCGGGCGCCGCGGCCGTCAGCTGACCGGTCATCCGAACGCGGCCCGCTTCTTCAGGCGCCGCTGCACGGCCCGCGCGCGGCGCGCCACCCGGCGGACGGCGGCATTGCGCGGCAGGAACGACAGCTGCGAGGGGATCGCGCCCGGCAGTGCCAGCGCGGTGAGCCTGCGGCGCTTGAAGTAGCGCCAGGTGTGCTGGTTGAGATGGGCCGTCAGATACCGCTCGGCTGCCGGGCGCAGATCGGGGTAGATCTGGTGCTGCATGGCGTAGCCGACGGCCTGCACCAGGCCGGTCGGCGGCGCGGTGGCCGGGCGGGCGCCACCGTCACCGTCGCTGAGGTCGGGCACCAGCGCGTCCACGATCGTCACCGGCACGCGGTTGCTGTTCTGGTACGGCGTGAGCCGCTCCAGCAGCAGTCCGGTGCCGGTCCGCGCGGTCGGCAGGCCGTAGAAGGCGGACGCGGTCAGCAGCGCGGTGGAGAAACAGCCGACGACCAGCGCGGGCCGCATCCGCGCGTAGAGCACCTCGGCGAGCACCGGCTCGTCCAGGACGGTCAGCGTCACGTCCAGCTTGGCCGCCTCCCGTTCGATGAGGCGCGACCAGCGGGCCGGCGCCGAGGGATGCGGCTTGAAGACCACCTCGCGGTGGCCGCGCGCCACGGCGCCGCGCACCATCCGCACATGCAGGTCCTCCTCCTCCTGCGGCGTGAGGATGCCCAGCGCGGAGAGGTACTGCCCCAGGAGCAGCGCGCCGCCCTCCGGTACGTCCAACTCGCCGCTGGCCGCGCCGATTTCGGTGAGCACTTCGGTGAACGCGTCGGTCGGCACGGTGTGCGCCCGCACGCCGAACTCGGTGAGCAGCAGCGGGCTCAGGCCCGGCACCAGATCCAGGTGCAGCAGCCGGCCGATGCGGGTGCCGACGAGCGGATCCAGCTTGTTGCGGGTCGGGCCGTAGCTCATCAGGCCGTCCGCGTAGACGTCGATCGGCGCGTCGGGGAACAGCTGGGCGACCGCGAGGGCGGGGTTGACCTGGATGGACTCGACGACCAGCTCGACGCGGTCGTCGCCCAGGCCCCACAACAGCCGCAGATACCGCTCCCACAGCGGGACGTCGTCGGCGCGCGGCGACCAGCCGCCGGGGTGGAACGGGCTGATCGTCTCGTTCCACGAAAGGACACGGTCGAACCGGCCGCGCAGCGGCTCGAAGCCCGGCATGGCGTCCACCGCGGAGGCGGTCTCGGGAGTCGTGGCGTTGTTGCAGACCAGCAGCAGCCTGCGGTCGGCCGGGGCGAAGGCGTCGCTGTCCAGGGCAGCGGCGAGGGTCGCCGCGCCGTACAGGGTGGACGCCAGGAAGATCTGGGTCAGGGGGCGGCCGGGCATCAGGCGGCGACCCCCGTGGCGACGGGCCTGCGGCGCAGCCGCCGCAGCCGGGACGCACGCTGCACATCCATCGATTCCAAGGCTTCCTTCAATACGTCCTGCGGCATGCGTTTCATGGCCGCGGCGCTCATGTCGCGCAAAGTGCGGGCGACCTGCGGTTCGAAGCGTTCGATCGAACCGAGGTGGTGGGAAATGATCGCGCAATACGTACGGACCGCCTTCGGCAGCAATTCCGCCGCGTCACGGTCCCGTGCGGTCTCCTCGATTACTTGATCGAATGCGCGGATGAAGTCCAATTGCCGCACATCCCCGATCTGGGTCAGCGAGGACGCCACCCCGCGCCGGTAGAAGACGCCGAGCAGCCCGACCACTGCCATGGACGACGCCTCGCGGTGCAGCCGCCAGATCCACGGGCGGTCCTCCGCGGTGCGCAGCCCGTCCCGGAAATGCAGCACGCCGTCGTCGAGCAGCCTGCGGTGGTACATACCGGCCCAGGCGTAGGCGTAGTCGACGGACGTGGAGCGGTCGGCCGGCAGGATCAGCGCCCGCGGGTCCATGACCACCCCGCGCCTGCCGTGCGGGACGCGGTGCACGGTGCGGGTGCGCCCGGTGCACTGGACGTGGTCGGTGCGCACGAAGTCGCAACCCAACTCCTCTATGACTCCCAGGAGTTCGGCGAAGTAGCCGGGCGCGAGCCAGTCGTCGCCGTCGAGGAAGGTGAGGTACTCGCCGCGGGCCGCGTCCAGCCCGGTGTTGCGCGCGGTGGCGAGGCCGCCGTTCTTCTCGTGCCGCAGCAGCCTGGCGCCCGGCAGCTCACGCTCGGCGCGTTCGAGGATCTGCGGCGTCTCGTCGCGCGAGCAGTCGTCGACGAGCAGGAATTCGAAGTCGTCGCGGGCATTGGCCGCGAGGCTTTTCAGGGTGTCGGGCGCATATGTCTGCACGTTGTAGAACGGCACGATGACGGAGAGCTTAACCACCCGGGTGACGTTAGGTGCGCCGCCGCCATTCGTCTTTACAGGAGGTGAACTTCACGGTGAACGAAGAATGGCGGGATGGTTAACCAGGCCATTTCCGGGGCCGGTTCGCCATTCGGCGGCCCGCTGTTAACCCTTTGTTGCGTCCCAGTTGGCCCGCCGAGCCCCGTGCCTTCCTAGCGTCATCGACGTGCCATCACGTACCACTTCTACGCCGCGAGTTGCCGTACTCGCCGACTCGGACACCCGGTGGAAATGGGGCGCTTTGACAGCGTACCGAATCCAGCCAGGTGCCCGGCTCGACGGCTACCTCCTGCGCGGCCGAGCCACTCCCACGGTCCGCCAGCTCGACGAGGTCGGCGCCCGTGCGGAGCAGCTGCGCGAAATCCGCGGCGTCGACTTCCTCGACCTGATGAGGGACGACGCCATATCCGACGCGCCCTACGACGTCGTCGTGCTGGCCTGCGTCGGCGGTGCGGTCCAGGCGATGCTGCACGGCCTCGCCCACGCCTGGGAGAACGCCGCCGCCCGCCGCCCCGTCGTGGTCACCGGCTACGTCGGCGTGGTCTACGAAAAGCTCACCGACGGGCTGCTGCTGCGGCACGGCGCGGACGTCGTACTCGCCAACTCCCGGCACGACGCGGACCGCTTCCGCGACGTCTACCGCGGCGTCGGCGCCGACCCGGGCAGCGTCGTCGAATGCGCCCTGCCCTTCCTCGGCGGCGCGCCCTACACCGGCGCCCCCGACGGCAAGGACCGCCCCTACACCGTGGTGTTCGCCGCCCAGCCCTCCGTACCCGACAGCCGCGCGGACCGTACATACCTGCTGCGCAGAGCCGTCGAGCACGCCCGCAGGCACCCCGACCGCGAGGTGCTGATCAAGCTCCGCAGCAAGCCGGGCGAGCACACCACGCACATCGAGGAACTGCCGTACCAGAAGCTCGCCGCCAGGGCGCCCGGCGGGCTGCCCGCCAACTGCCGCCTGGTGTACGGCAACATGGGCGAGGTCCTGGACCGCACCGACCTGATGGTCACGGTCAGCTCCACCGCCGCGCTGGAATCCCTGCACCGCGGCATCCCCACCGCCGTCCTCACCGACCTCGGCGTCCGCGAAGTGCTCGGCAACCACCACTTCACCGGCTCCGGCTGCCTCGCCTCCTGGGACGAACTCGACGCCGGACACCGGCCCGAGCCCGACCCCTCCTGGCTGGCCGGGCAGGGCGTCGCGGCCGACGGCGGATACGAGCGGGCCTTCGACGCGGCCCGCGACCGGGTCACCGCGCTGCGCACCGCGGGACCGCTGCCGCCGATCACCCCGTACTACACACCGCGCACCGCCCCCGGCTACCTCCCCGGCATCCTCGCCCGGCACGGCATCGACCCGCAGGGCGCCCCGCTCGCCGGATACCGGGCCGACGGCCCGCAGGCCCCCGGCGGCCTGCGCAAGGTCGCCCGCGACACGGTCCGCGAAGCCGCCCGCGGCGCCTACCGCCACGGCGTGCAGCGCGTCGCCCCCGCCATCCGCCGCTGGGGGCAGCTCTGAGCACCCCGCCCGCCCGCACCCGCAGCCCGCACCGCCCCCGGAAGGAGCCCGACATGCCGCACAGCCCGCAGAGCAGCCAGGCGACCGTCGTCGCCGTCATCCCCGCCCGCGGCGGATCCAAGGGCGTACCCGCCAAGAACCTCGCGGCCGTCGGCGGCGTACCCCTCGTCGCCCGCGCGGTCCGCGCCTGCCGCGCCGCCCGCCTGGTCACCGATGTCGTCGTCTCCACCGACGACAGCGCCATCGAGGCCGCGGCCCGCGGCGCGGGAGCCGTCGTCGTCCGCCGCCCCGGCGAGATCGCAGGCGACACCGCCACCAGCGAGGCCGCGGTCCTGCACGCCATGGACGCCTACGAAGCCGAACACGGCACCCGGATCGACACCGTCCTCCTCGTCCAGTGCACCAGCCCCTTCCTCACCGGCGATGACATCGACGGCGTCGCCGCCGCGATCGTCGAACAGGGCGCGGACAGCGCGCTGACCGTCGCCCCCTTCCACGGCTTCGTCTGGCGGGACGCCGACGCGGTGGCCGAAGCGGTGGACGCGCTGGAGCCGGCCGGCGGGCGCAGCGGGTCCTTCGGCGCCGGATCCATACCGTCCCAGCAGGCCACCGCCACCGCCACGGCCGTCGCCACGTCCGGCGGCTACGGCGTCAACCACGACTCGTCCTTCCGGCCGCGCCGCCAGGACCGCCCCCAGGACCTCCTGGAGACCGGTGCCGCCTACGGCATGGCAGCCGCCGGATTCCGCACCGCGCGCCACCGCTTCTTCGGCCGCACCGAACTCGTCCGCACCGACCCGGCCCGCGTCCTGGAGATCGACGACCCGCACGACCTGGCCCGCGCCCGCGCCCTGGCACCGCTGCTCGACGCGCAGCTGCCGGGCGCGCTCCCCAGCGCCGACGACATCGACGCGGTCGTCCTCGACTTCGACGGCACCCAGACCGACGACCGGGTGCTGATCGACGCCGAGGGACGGGAGTTCGTCTCCGTGCACCGCGGTGACGGGCTCGGCATCGCCGCGCTGCGCAAGGCCGAACTGAAGCTGCTGATCCTGTCGTCGGAGCAGAACCCGGTCGTCGCCGCCCGCGCCCGCAAGCTGCGGATCCCGGTCCTGCACGGCATCGACCGCAAGGACCTGGCACTCAAGCAGTGGTGCGAGGAGTCAGGAGTCGCCCCCGAGCGGGTGCTCTACGTCGGCAACGACGTCAACGACCTGCCCTGCTTCGACCTCGTCGGCTGGCCGGTCGCGGTCGCCGGGGCACACGACGTGGTCCGCGGCGCGGCCCGCGCGGTCACCGCGACCCCGGGCGGCAGCGGAGCGATCCGCGAGATCGCCTCCTGGCTGCTCGGCCCGTCCCTCTGACCCACCCGCAACACCCGGGCCCACCGGCCCGCTTCACGCCCCTTACCCACGCCTGACCCATCCCTTAAGGAATCCTCCCCATGAGCAGCACCTCCCGCATCCGCACCCTCGGCAACCGCGAGGCCGGCCCCGGCCGCCCCGTCTACGTCACCGGCGAGATCGGCATCAACCACAACGGCGACCTGGAGAACGCGTTCGCGCTGATCGACGCCGCCGCCGAAGCCGGCTGCGACGCCGTGAAGTTCCAGAAGCGGACCCCGGAGATCTGCACCCCGCGCGACCAGTGGGACATCGAGCGCGACACCCCCTGGGGCCGGATGACCTACATCGACTACCGCCACCGCGTCGAGTTCGACGAGGACGGCTACCGCGCCATCGACGAGTACTGCAAGAAGCGCAACATCGCCTGGTTCGCCTCCCCGTGGGACGTCGAGTCCGTCGCCTTCCTGGAGAAGTTCGACGTGCCCTGCTACAAGGTCGCCTCCGCCTCCCTCACCGACGACGAGCTGCTGCGCGCGATGCGCGCCACCGGCCGCACCGTCATCCTCTCCACCGGCATGTCCACCCCCAAGCAGATCCGGCACGCCGTCGAGGTCCTGGGCAGCGACAACATCCTGCTCTGCCACGCCACCAGCACCTACCCGGCCAAGGCCGAAGAGCTGAACCTCCGCATGATCAACACCCTTCAGGACGAGTACCCGAACGTCCCGATCGGCTACAGCGGCCACGAGACCGGCCTCCAGACCACCCTCGCCGCGGTCGCCCTCGGCGCCACCTTCGTCGAGCGCCACATCACCCTCGACCGCGCCATGTGGGGCTCCGACCAGGCCGCGTCCGTCGAGCCGCAGGGCCTGACCCGCCTGGTCCGCGACATCCGCACCATCGAGGAGTCGCTCGGCGACGGCGTCAAGAAGGTCTACGAGAGCGAGCTGGGCCCGATGAAGAAGCTGCGCCGGGTGGGCGGCGTGGTCGCCGAAGCGGAGGCCGCCGACCGCGCCCCGGCCTCGGTCTGACCAGCGGGAAGGACGGCGGGAGAAGACTGTGAGCGCATCCGAAGGGGCCTGCGCCACGCCGCCCGACGGCGAAGCGGCGGCCCCGCCCCAGGAGACCGCGGACACTCCCGCCCACGGTCTCCTGGGGGTGCCCCGACAGCGCAGGAGACCCGGAACCGGCGACCCGGAACCGGAACCCGGCGGCGGCACCCTCGCCTTCGTCGAGAGCCCCGTCCAGCTCCTCAACGTCCTGGAATGGGCACACACCCAGCAGGCCGCCCAGGTCACCGTCGTCGTCCTCGCGCCGTACGACCCCATGACCCGCGGCCAGCTCCGGCGGATGGCCGAACTCGCCCGCGAAGAGGGCCACACCGTGCGCTGGGAAGAGGCACGCGGCGGCGCGAGCGCCCCGCTGCGCACCATCGGCGGCCTCACCCCGCTGCTGCGCCGCGCCCGGCGCGTCGTCATCGGCGACCCCTTCTCGCGCTACGTCCAGCTGCTGCTCACCCTCACCCGCGCCCGGGACCTGGTGGTGGTCGACGACGGCACCGCCACCATGGAGTTCATCGCCCAACTGGCGCGCGGCGAACGGCTGGTGCGCTGGCACCGGCACGGCAGCGGACGCGGCGTGCGCGACCTGCTCTTCGCACCGTTCTCGGCCACCGCACGCCGACGGCTCACCCCGCCGCCCGAAGGCGGCCGGCGCGCCGTCGGCGTGTTCAGCTCGATGCCGGTCGAACCGCCGCCAGGTGTCCGCGTCACCGCCAACGAATTCGCCTGGACCCGGGGCCGGTTCGGCCCGCCCCGGCTCACCCGCGCCGCCGACATCGTCGGCACCTCGCTCGTCGAGACGGGCGTCGTGGACACCGAGCGCTACCTGAAGGCGGTCGCCGCCCTGGCCCGCGCGCACGGCGCCACCCGCTACTTCGCGCACCGCAGGGAGCACACCGACAAACTGCACCGGCTCGCGACCGAGACCGGCCTGGAAGTGGTACGCCCCGACCTGCCCCTGGAGTTGATCGCCCGCCGCGGCCCCATCGGGGCGCTGATCCTCAGCTTCCCCTCCACCGTCGTGCACACCCTGCCGCTCGCGCTGCTCGGCACCGGCGTGCGGGTCGCGGTCTGCGACGTGGATCCGGCATGGCTGACGAGCAACGCGTCGCCGCGGGCCCAGGGCTTCCTCGACGGGGTCACCGGCACCGCGCGTGACGTGCAGCGACTGCCTCCGGGCCAGGGTGTGTGACGGGAGCCGCGGAGCCCCGAATCCGCCGAATGAAGCGGTAAGTGATACCCCTCGGACGGATGGCTCATGCGCCGGGCGGCCCAGATTTTCTCCCCTATGGGGCTGAACTTTTGTTGATCTAGGGCCAGTTGCCCCGGCCGGGCCCGTAACCTTCCCCGCGTGAACCAACTGAAGTCCCGCGCTGCCGATACCGACGACGTCCCCGCGAAGGAGTTGTTCCCCGGCGTCCTGCCCGACCCGCTGCGCGGCGAACTCATCGCCTTCCGCCGCGACTTGCACATGCACCCCGAGCTGGGGAACCAGGAATTCCGGACCACCGCGGCGATCAAGGACCGCCTGGAGCAGGCCGGTCTGCGGCCCCGCGTCCTGGACATCGGCACCGGCCTGGTGTGTGACATCGGCACCGCCCCCGGCAGCCTCGCCGCCGACCCCGGGGCCCGCCCCGTACTGGCCCTGCGTGCGGACATCGACGCGCTGCCCATCCCGGACACCAAGACCGTCTCCTACCGCTCCACGGTCACCGACCGCGCGCACGCCTGCGGCCACGACGTGCACACCACCGTCGTGCTCGGCGCCGGCCTGGTACTCGCAGGTCTCGCCCGCGAAGGGCTGCTGCCCCGCCCGGTCCGGCTGATCTTCCAGCCCGCCGAGGAAGTCCTGCCGGGCGGCGCGTCGGACGCCATCGAGTCCGGCGTGCTGGACGGCGTCGGCCGCATCCTGGCCGTGCACTGCGACCCGCGGGTGGACGCCGGACGGATCGGCCTGCGCACCGGCCCCATCACCTCGGCCTGCGACCGCCTGGAGGTCGCCGTCGACGGTCCTGGCGGCCACACCGCACGCCCGCACCTGACCACGGACCTGGTCACCGCCGCCGCCCGGATCGCCGTCGACGTCCCGGCCCTGGTCGCCCGCCGCGTCGACGCACGTTCGGGACTCGCCGTCACCTGGGGCCGGCTGGACGCGGGCCACGCCTGCAACGTCATCCCGCAGCACGCCGAACTGTCGGGAACGGTGCGCTGCCTGGACCTGGACGCCTGGCGCCGGGCCCCCGACCTCCTGCACGCCGCCATCGACGAGACCGCGGCGCTGCACGGCGCGAAGTCCCAGATCACCTACATCCGCGGGGTGCCGCCGGTGGTCAACGAAGCCGGTTCGGCCCAGTTGCTGCACGACGCGATGGCCGCCCGCCGCGGCCCGGCCGCCATCGAGGACACCGAACAGTCGCTGGGCGGCGAGGACTTCTCCTGGTACCTCGAACACGTACCGGGCGCGATGGCCAGGCTCGGCGTACGGCCGCCCGGCGACCCCGCGCGGCTCGATCTGCACCGCGGCGACTTCGACGTGGACGAGCAGGCGATCCAGGTGGGTGTGGAGCTGTTCACGGCGGCGGCGCTGCTGGACGCGGCGCGCGGCTAGGGCGTTTCCCGGCCGGGGCGGCGCTCTGTCGCGCGCCCCGGCCTTTCATCCGACCGGCTCAGCCAAGGTCATGCCATCGCATGGATGAAGTAAAGGGAAACCCATGGCGTGTTAAAGCGATTCGGGCGGGCCATCGTATAGATATGCCTCTGGCCCGTTCTTCATGCGAGCGGGCTGTCCGCGGCGCCGGGACAAAACAGCGCGCCTATCAGCGTGCCCGTACGCCGGGCCGTGCCCCGCCCGTTCCATGAGGAGCAACACCATGCGTTATGGACAAGCACTGCGTAACGAGATCGCGTCCGAGGGGACGACGCCCCTCATCGGCGTCTACGACATGTACTCGGCATCCGTCGCCGCCGCCCACTACAACGGATTCTTCGTGTCCGGCTTCGGCTTCGCCGCGTCGTACTACGGACTCCCCGACATCGGATTCATCGCCTGGCCCGACATGGTGGCCTTCGTGGAACGCCTGCGCGGCGCCTTCCCCCGCCACCACCTGCTGGTCGACATCGACGACGGCTACGTCGACCCCGAGGTCGCCTGCCACGTCGTGCGGCGCCTGGAGCGGATCGGGGCGACCGGCGTCATCCTGGAGGACCAGAAGCGCCCCCGCCGATGCGGGCACGCCGACGGCAAGATGGTGCTGCCGCTCGACGAGTACCTGGAGAAGCTCGACCTCGTACTGGCCAGCCGCAGCGACCTGCTGGTCGTGGCGCGTACCGACGCCACCGAGGAGGCCGACATCCTGCGCCGGGCGGCGGCGCTGGCCGAGACCGAGGCGGACGTGGTGCTCGTCGACGGCGTGCGCAGCGTCGACTGGATCCGCCGCATCCGCAAGGTCGTCGGCGACAAGCCGCTGCTGTTCAACCAGATCGCCGGCGGGAAGTCCCCGCGCCTCTCGCTGACCGAGCTGACCGAGCTGGGTGTCGACGTGGCCATTTACAGCACCCCCTGCCTGTTCGCCGCGCACCGCGCGATGGAGACGGCCATGGCGGAGCTGAAGTTCGCCGACGGCAGGCTGCCGGCCGCCGGGGCGGACGGCGGCGACATCGGCGTCAAGGAGGCGACGGACCTGCTGGCCAGGAACATCGGGCGGCAGCACCCGCAGCGACAGACCGTCCTGGCATGACGGACGGAGCCGGGCCGCGGCACGCCCGCCCGCGGCCCCGGCACCTGAAGCGTCTGGTGGGCGGGACCACCGTCGCCGTCGCCGTGGCCGGGGACCTGCTCGGCGCCGGGGCGCTGACCGCCGAGGCCGCGGTCCCCAGCTCCCTGATCGTGATCGACAACTCCCACGCGGATTCCTGGCTGGAGATCGACCGGGCCTTCAACCTCCAGCTGGGCGGCGGAGTCACCGGCAGTGACCTCGACGGCGGGGGGACGCACCTCACGCACACGCTGCTGTCCCCGCTGACCCGCGGCGACCAGGGCAACCACGGCGAACTGGACACGGCGGAGAACGAGGAGGAGTGACCGGGTGACCCGGCGGCCCTTCCCGCCCGGTGTGACCTGACGACCCCGATGGGGCGGTGGCGCAAGCCCCGCCCCATCGCGCGTGCCGGGCGCGTGCGCCCGCGCCGCCCCTTCACGACGAATCGATAACGGCCGCGTCGTGGAGGGTTTTGCGCCATGTCTACGCGCGTTAATCTCCCGCTAAGCCGGCGCCACCGAAGGTGCCGGGAGCGAAGGGAAGGCCCCGTGCGCCGGGTCACCAGGATTGCCGCCGCGGCCAGTGCCACCGCGGTTCTCGCGCTCACCGCCACCGCGTGCGGACAGAGTTTCGCCGAGGCCAACCGCGCCAAGCACGCCGGTGTCGGGCTCGCCTTCGACATCGGAGGCCGGGACGACCACTCGTTCAACGAGGCGGCTGCGCGTGGTACGGAGAACGCCAGGAAGGCGCTCGGCGTCAAGGTCAAGATGCTGACGGCCAAGAACGGCGAGACCGAGGCCGACCGCGAGCAGCGGCTGACGTCCTTCGCCGAGGCCGGCTACAACCCGGTCATAGGTGTCGGCTTCGCCTACAGCCAGTCCGTGCAGAACGTCGCCAAGGACTTCCCCGCCACCACGTTCGGCGTGGTCGACGCGGTGCCGACGGGCAAGAACGTCGACGCGATGGTCTTCGCCGAGCACGAGGGCTCCTATCTGGCCGGTGTCGCCGCCGCGTTGAAGAGCAAGACGCACCGGGTCGGCTTCATCGGCGGCGTCAACAACGCGCTGATCCAGAAGTTCCAGGCCGGCTTCGAGCAGGGGGTGCGGGCCACGGACCCGAAGGCCAAGATCACCTCGCAGTACCTGTACCCGAACAACGACAAGGGCTTCAACGACCCGGCCGCCGCGAAGGCCAAGGCGTCCGGCATGCTCGACAGCGGGATCGACGTGATCTACTCCGCGGCCGGGCAGTCGGGCGCCGGATCCATCGAGGCGATCAGCAAGCGCAAGGGCGCCTGGGCGATCGGCGTGGACTCCGACCAGTACCGCCAGGCGGGCCTGGCGAAGTACCGGAACTGCATCCTCACCTCCGTGGTCAAGAACGTCGACGTCGCGGTCTACGACCTGATCAAGAGCGTCGAACACGGCAAGCCGCTCACCGGAGTGCACAGCTACGACGTGCGCAGGAACGGCGTCACACTCGCCACGTCGGGCGGCTTCATCAAGGACATCCAGCCGCAGATCGACGCGGCCAGGAAGCAGATCGTCGAGGGCAAGGTGAAGGTCAAGGAGACGCCCTAGATGAGTGAGCCCGAAGTCATCTAGCCCGGGAAACGGGCGGCACGGCGGCGGCCCCCGAGGCCGGGCCCGCGTCCCCGTCCGGCCTTCCGCATCACACCCGCCCCTTCCGCTCCTTCATCCCCGAGGGGAGTGCGCCATCAACGCAGCACCCACGAGCAGCAGTCCGGCGAGCCCGGACGCCCCCGCCGTTGAACTCCGCGGCATCACCAAGCGGTTCCCCGGCGTCGTCGCCAACCACGACATCCACCTCACCGTGCGCCGCGGCACCGTCCACGCCCTGTGCGGCGAGAACGGCGCGGGCAAGTCCACCCTGATGAAGATCCTCTACGGCATGCAGAAGCCGGACGAGGGCACCATCACGCTGGACGGCCACGACGTCACCCTGCACACACCGGGCGACGCCATCGCCCGCGGCATCGGCATGGTGCACCAGCACTTCATGCTCGCCGACAACCTCACCGTCCTGGAGAACACCGTCCTGGGCGCCGAGAAACTGCACGGCATCTCCGGCGGCGCCCGCGCGAAGATACGGGAGATCTCCGACGCGTACGGGCTGAACATCCGTCCCGACGTGCTCGTCGAAGACCTCGGGGTCGCCGACCGGCAGCGCGTGGAGATCCTCAAGGTCCTCTACCGCGGCGCCCGCACCCTCATCCTCGACGAACCGACCGCGGTCCTCGTCCCGCAGGAGGTCGACGCGCTCTTCGACAACCTGCGCGAGCTGAAGTCCGAGGGCCTGACCGTCATCTTCATCTCCCACAAGCTCGGCGAGGTGCTGTCGGTCGCCGACGACATCACCGTCATCAGGCGCGGCACGACCGTCGCGTCCGTCGAACCGTCCGCCACCACCCCCAAGCAGCTCGCCGAGCTGATGGTCGGCAGCGAACTGCCGTCCCCCGAGACCCGCGAGTCGACCGTCACCGACCAGCCGATGCTGGAGGTCGACGGGCTGCACCTGACGGCCACCGACTCCGACGGCGTGGTCCGCACGGTCCTGGACGGCGTCGGACTCACCATCCACCAGGGCGAAGTGCTGGGCGTCGCGGGCGTGGAGGGCAACGGCCAGGCCGAACTGGTCGAGGCCATCATGGGCACCAGGGCACCCGACCACGGCACCGTCACCCTCGACGGCACCGACATCTCCCGCACCACCACCCGCAGGCGCCGCGAGGGCGGCATCGGCTACATCCCCGAGGACCGGCACCGCCACGGCCTGCTGCTGGAAGCCCCGCTGTGGGAGAACCGCATCCTCGGGCACGTCACCGAACGCCCCAACAGCAAGGGCAAGCTCCTCGACATCCCCGGCGCCCGCAAGGACACCGCCCGCATCGTCGACGCGTACGACGTGCGCACCCCCGGCATCGAGGTCACCGCCGCCTCGCTGTCCGGCGGCAACCAGCAGAAGCTGATCGTCGGCCGCGAGATGAGCCACCACCCCAAGCTGCTGATCGCCGCCCACCCCACCCGCGGCGTGGACGTCGGCGCGCAGGCGCAGATCTGGGAACAGATCCGCGAGGCACGCCGCGAGGGCCTGGCGGTGCTGCTGATCTCCGCCGACCTCGACGAGCTGATCGGCCTGTCCGACACCCTGCGGGTGATGTACCGCGGCCGGCTGGTCGCGGACGCCGATCCCGCCGTCATCACCCCGGAGGAGTTGGGCTCCGCCATGACCGGTGCCGCCAGCGGCCACCTCACAGCGGACGGGGACACCGGCACCGGCCACCCCGCGTCCGACGGCACCGACGCGACCGGCGGTGACCAGGCATGAGCACCACGACCAAGCTCCCCGCCGGGGACGCCGCCAGGAGCGCCACCCGCGACAAGGTGATCCTCGCGGTCGCCGCGCCGCTGCTGGCCATCGTCGCCGCTGTGGTGATCAGCTCGCTGGTCTTCCTGGCGTCCGGCGAGAACCCGTTCCGGGCCTACGGGATCATGGCCGATTACGGCCACTACAGCGACAGCCAGGTCTGGATCATCAACAAGTCGGTGCCGTACTACCTTTCGGCGCTCGCGGTCGCCATCGGCTTCCGGATGAACCTCTTCAACATCGGCGTCGACGGCCAGTACCGCCTCGCCGCCTTCGCCGCCGCGGCCGTCGGCGGCGCCATCGCACTGCCGGGCGCGCTCCAGATCATCCTGCTCATCGTCATCGCGATGCTGGTGGGCGCCATCTGGTCAGGTATCGCTGGCCTGCTCAAGACCACCCGCGGTGTCAGCGAAGTGATCACCACGATCATGCTGAACTCCATCGCCGCGTCGGTCATCGGCTACTTCCTCCAGGACGGCCGCCTCGCCGTCAAGGACGGCAACCTCCTGCACACCAAATTCCTGCCGGAATCCAGCCACTTCTTCTCCTTCCCCACCCACCCCAAGCCGGTCTACGGCTTCGTGGTGATCGCGGTGGCGGCGGGCGCCCTCTACTGGTTCCTGCTCTCCCGCACCCGCTTCGGTTTCGACCTGCGGACCGTCGGCGCATCCGAACCCGCAGCCGAGGCCAGCGGCGTCAGCGTCAAGGGGATGGTCGTCATCAGCATGCTGCTGTCCGGCGCGGCGGCAGGACTGGTCGGCATGCCCACCCTGCTCGGCGAGTCCTTCCAGTACGGCACCGACTTCCCCGCCGGCATCGGCTTCACCGGCATCGCCATCGCCCTCCTCGGCCGCAACCACCCCGTCGGCATGGCCTTCGGCGCCCTGCTGTGGGCCTTCCTCGACCGCACCGGCTCCCGCCTGGAGTTCGAGGGCTACGCCCAGGAAATCGTCGGCGTCATCCAGGGCGTCATCGTGCTGTGCGTGGTCATCGCGTACGAGATCGTGCGCCGCTACGGACTGCGGCTCCAGCAGCGCAAGGTCGGCGAGGAACTGGCAGCCGCGGCCCGTACCGCGGGTGCCGACAACAACGACAAGCCGGAGGTGTCGGCGTGAGTGCGGACCTCAAGCCCGCGGCGCAGCCCGCGGCCACCGCGACGGGCGGCCGGCGCCGGCTGACCTACCCCTGGGTCCTGCTGATCATCGCCGTCGGCCTGCTCGCGGTCTCCGCGCTGCGGGCCGTCACCGGCACGGCCGACCTCACCTCCACCGGCCAGTTCGGCGCCGCGCTGAGCGCCGCCGTGCCGATCGGCCTGGCGGGCCTCGGCGGCCTGTGGTCCGAGCGGGCCGGCGTGGTCAACATCGGCCTCGAAGGCATGATGATGCTCGGCTCGTTCGCGGCCGGCTGGATCGGCTGGCAGCACGGGCCGTGGGCCGCGGCGCTGGCCGGCGTCATCGGCGGCGCGCTCGGCGGCCTGATCCACGCGGTCGCCACCGTCACCTTCGGCGTCGACCACATCGTCTCCGGCGTCGCCATCAACATCCTCGCCCTCGGCGCCACCCAGTACCTCGCCACCCTGTGGTTCGGCAGGGAGGACAGCGCCGCCCAGGCCGCGGGCGGCAACGACAAGCAGTCCCCGCCGATGCCTGACATGCCGACCTTCACCGTCCCCGGCCTCTCCGACTGGCTCAACTCCATCGAGGCGCACCACTGGTTCGCCGTCTCCGACCTCGCCGGCATCCTCGGCGCCGCCGTCACCAACGTCTCCTGGCTGACGGTCGCGACCATCGGCCTGTTCGTCGGCAGCTTCTACCTGCTGTGGCGGTCGCCGTTCGGCCTGCGGCTGCGGTCCTGCGGCGAGGCCCCGCTGTCCGCCGAGACGCTGGGTGTCAACGTCTACCGGTACAAGTACGCGGCGGTCCTGGTCTCCGGCGCGCTCGCCGGACTCGGCGGCGCCTTCCTCTCCATCGGCGTGCACTTCTACCAGGACGGCCAGACCGGCGGTCGCGGCTACATCGGCCTGGCCACGATGATCTTCGGCAACTGGCGCCCCGGCGGCGTCGCGATGGGCGCCGGACTCTTCGGCTTCATGGACGCCATGCAGCTGCGCAGCGGCGGCCCCACCGTGCACGCCCTGCTGCTCGGCCTCGCCGCGCTGCTCGCCGTCCTCGCCCTGCTGCGGCTGCGCGCCGCCAAGCGCGGCCAGGCAGCTCTCGCCGCCGTCATCGCCGTCGCGCTGGTCGCCTGGTACTTCGTCGCCGACACCGTGCCGCTCGAACTCGTCGAGGCCAGCCCCTACATCGCCACCCTGCTCGTGCTCGCCCTCTTCTCCCAGCGGCTCCGCCCGCCGAAGGCCGGCGGCAAGCCCTATCGCCGAGGACAAGGCACATGACCCCACAGGTGCAGGTCGACTGGACCGCACTGCGCGCGCAGGCCCGGGACGCCATGTCCCGGGCCTACGCCCCGTATTCCGGCTACCCCGTGGGCGCCGCCGCGCTCGTCGACGACGGCCGCACGGTCACCGGCTGCAACGTCGAGAACGCCTCGTACGGCCTCGCGCTGTGCGCCGAATGCGGCCTGATCTCCGCCCTGTTCGCCTCGGGCGGCGGCCGGCTGACGGCCTTCACCTGCGTCGACGGCGCGGGCGAGCCGCTGGTCCCGTGCGGTCGCTGCCGCCAGCTGCTGTACGAACACGGCGGCGGGCCGCTGCTCGTCGACACGGCGGCCGGCATCCGCACACTGGCCGAGCTGCTGCCGGACGCCTTCGGCCCCGGACACCTGCGCGCCTGACGCCGGGAAGACGGCGGCGCACCGGATTGCCGCCCGGTGCGCCGCCGCCCTCGCACCCCGCGGTCTATGCGGGTAGAACTTGACCAACCGCCCGAAAGGAAGCCCCCATGGACGTCATCTCCGTCATCCGCGCCAAGCGCGACCGCGGTGAGCTGACCGCCGATCAGATCGACTGGGTGATCGACGCCTACACCCGCGGCGAGGTCGCCCACGAGCAGATGTCGTCCCTGGCGATGGCGATCTTCCTCAACGGCATGAACCGCACGGAGATCGCCCACTGGACCGCCGCGATGATCAACTCCGGTGAGCGGATGGACTTCTCCGCACTGTCCCGCCCCACCACCGACAAGCACTCCACCGGCGGCGTCGGCGACAAGATCACCCTCCCGCTCGCCCCGCTCGTCGCCGCCTGCGGTGCCGCCGTGCCCCAGCTCTCCGGCCGCGGCCTCGGCCACACCGGCGGCACCCTCGACAAGCTGGAGTCCATCCCCGGCTGGCGCGCCGGTCTTTCCAACGACGAGATGCTGGCCGTACTCCACGACGTCGGCTCCGTCATCTGTGCCGCAGGCGACGGCCTGGCCCCCGCCGACAAGAAGCTCTACGCGCTCCGCGACGTGACGGGCACCGTCGAGGCCATCCCGCTCATCGCCTCCTCCATCATGTCCAAGAAGATCGCCGAGGGCACCGGATCGCTCGTCCTCGACGTCAAGGTCGGCTCCGGCGCCTTCATGAAGCACCTCGACGACGCCCGCGAACTCGCCTCCACCATGGTCGAGTTGGGTGCCGACCACGGCGTACCCACGGTCGCCCTGCTCACCGGCATGGCCACCCCGCTCGGCCGGACCGCGGGCAACGCGCTCGAAGTCCGCGAGTCCGTCGAGGTCCTGGCGGGCGGCGGCCCCCAGGACGTCATCGACCTCACCCTCGCCCTCGCCCGCGAGATGCTCGACGCCGCAGGACTGACCGACGCCGACCCGGCCAGGGCGCTCGCCGACGGCTCCGCCATGGACCACTGGCGCCGCATGATCAGCGCCCAGGGCGGCGACCCCGACGCCGCACTCCCGGTCGCCCGCGAACAGCACGTCGTCACCGCCTCCTCGTCCGGCATCCTCACCACCCTCGACGCCTACGCCGTCGGCCTCGCCGCCTGGCGCCTGGGCGCAGGACGCGCCCGCAAGGAGGACCCCGTCCAGGCGGGCGCAGGTGTCGAACTCCACGCCAAGCCGGGCGACCCGGTCACCGCGGGAGCGCCGCTGCTGACCCTGCACACCGACACCCCCGAGAAGTTCCCCTACGCCCTGGAGGCCCTGGAAGGCCAGGTCCTCGTCGGCCCCGCCGACACGGCCTTCGCCGCCCCGCCCGTGGTGCTGGAACGTATCGGCTGACCTGGGGTTTTCCCGTATGGGTGAAGGGGAGCTGTGGACGGGGTCGGGGGCGGTTGGGCATGCTGGGATCGGTGACGTACCGATAGAGGAGACCGCCATGAGCGCACTCACCGTCGACCACACGTCGGACAACGGACACGAGTGGGACGACGCCGTCCGCATCTGGGAACAGACGGACGCGCCCGAGGGCTGCAGGGTGGAGATCATCGAGGGGATCGTCACCGTGTCGCCGCCGCCCGACAACATCCACAACTTCATCGCCGAAAAGGTCCAGCGCCGCCTGTACTCCGTACTCCCCGAGGACTGGGGCGTCTATCAGACGCTCGGGGCTTCGATTCCCTCACGCAAGGGGCTCTACATCCCGGATCTCGCCGTGGTTCCGGATGGCGTCGTCTGCGGGGAGACCGGCTACTACGTACCCGCAGCCGCCGCCGAACTGATCGTCGAGGTCACCTCGAAGTCCAACGCGAGCCACGACCGGATCGCGAAGGCCGCGGGGTACGCCCGTGCCGGCGTCCCGCTCTACCTGCTCGTCGACCGATGGGCCCCCGGCGGTCCGACGATCACGCTCTACGGCGAGCCGGCCGGCGACGTCTACCGGGTGTTGCAGGCGGTGAAGTTCGGCGACGGGCTGACGCTTCCTGCACCCTTCGAACTCGCCCTGGACACGGGCATCTTCCCCGTCCGCTGACACGACGAAGGGCCCGCCCCACCAGGACAGGTGGTGGGGCGGGCCCTCCGCGTTCCGGGGCGCCGGGGGCGCTACGCCGCCCGCTCCAGCCGCAGCAGCCGCTGTTCGGCCAGGGCCTTGCGGGTGGCGTACAGCGTGATCGCGGCGGCGCCGACCATGGCGGCCAGGCCGAGGGCGATGGTGCCCTCCCAGCCGGCCGCGTGGAAGGCGAAGGCGCCGAGCGCGCCGCCGATGCTGCTGCCGATGTAGTACGCGCACTGGTACAGCGCCGACGCCTGGGCGCGGGCCGTCTTGGCCGTGCGGCTGACCGCGGCCGACGCGACCGCGTGGCCGGCGAAGAAGCCCGCGGTGATCAGGATCAGCCCGGCCAGCACGGCGGCGACCGAGTCGGCGAGGGTGAGCAGCAGACCGGCGGACGTGGTGCCCAGCGCGAGGTAGAGGGCGCCGCGGCGGCCGAGACGGCCGACGAGCTTGCCTGCCGCGGCCGATGAGACCGTGCCGACGAGGTAGACCAGGAAGATCGAACCGACGATGCCCTGCGGGAGGCTGAAAGGTTCGGCGACCAGGCGGTAGCCGATGACGGTGTAGACCGCGCCGAACACCGTCATGAACAGCGCGCCGATGCCGTACAGGCGGCGCAGCAGCGGATCGGCGAGGTGACCGCCGAGGGTACGGGCGAGCGCCCGCGGGCCGACCGAACGGGACGCGAAATGCCGGGCCTTGGGGACCAGGAGCTGGAACGCGACCGCGCACACCACGGCCATCAGACCCACCGAGCCGAGGCCCACCCGCCAGCCCCACGCCTGGGCGACCCAGCCGGACACGATCCGCCCCGACATGCCGCCGATGCTGTTGCCCGCCACGAACAGGCCGATGGCGGCGACCAGCGCCTTGGGACGCACCTCCTCCGCGAGGAAGGCCATCGCCGAAGCCGGGAGACCGGCGAGTGCCACGCCCTGGACGACGCGCAGCGCGATCAGCCAGCCGAGCGACGGCGCGAACGGCACCGCCATGGCGATCAGCGCGGCGACCGAGAGCGAGGCGGTCATCATCGTGCGGCGGCCGAAGCGTTCGGAGAGCGCGCTGAGCGGGATCACCGCGATCGCCAGGCCGAAGGTGGCGCCCGAGACCGTCCAGCTCGCCTGGTCCGCCGGTACGTGCAGACCGTCCGAGATGGCGGGCAGCAGCGCCTGCGTCGAATAGAGGAGCGCGAAGGTGGCCAGACCCGCGGCGAAGAGGGCGAAGCTCATCCGGCGGTAGCCGGGGCCGCCGGGGTGCAGTTTCGCCGCGTCGGGGTCGGCGGCGGTGTCGGCGGATGACGGGGAAGAGGCGACCGCGGGAAGGATGGCGGACGCCCCGGTATCAGCGGGAGGCATGGTTCGAAGGTAGACACACAGGTTTTATGCGTCCAATGCATGGAAACGCCATAATCGATGCTGTGACGCATGATCGCAGTTCACGCGGGTCTGTGTCACAAGACGGCAAGAGAAAAGACATCCTGGGAAGGAACCGGCGGGTGGGAAAGGACGGTACGAGAGGGGGCCGTGGGGCTCAGCGGACGGCGGAGATCGCCGAGACCGCGGAAGTCGGGGCCGACTCCTGGGCGTTGACCCTCGCGCCCCGGCTGGCCCAGTTCACCGCCGTCGCCCGGCACGAACACGTCACCCGCGCCGCGCACGAACTCGGCATGCCGCAGCCCACCCTCAGCCGCGCCCTCGTCCGCCTGGAGGACGACCTCGGCGTCGCCCTCTTCGCCCGGCACGGCCGCACCCTCTCGCTCACCCCGGCGGGCCGCGCCTTCCGCGCCTGGACCGAAAAGGCGCTCGCCGACCTGGAACGCGCCACCGAATCCGTACGCGCCGACGCCGACCCCACAGCGGGCAAGGTCGCCTTCGGCTTCCTGCACACCCTCGGCTCCGAAACCGTCCCCGGCCTGATCCGCACCTTCCGCGCCGACCACCCCCGGGTCCGCTTCCAACTCGTCCAGAACTACGGCGAGGCGATGATCGAACGGCTGCGGGCCGGCGACCTCGACCTGTGCCTGACCTCACCGGTGCCCGACTACCCCGACCTCGTCGCCCGCCGCCTCGACGAACAGAAGCTGCGCCTGGTCGTCCCCGACGACCACCCGCTCGCCCGGCGCAAGCGGATCCGGCTGGCCGAGGCGTCCGGCGAACTGTTCGTCACCCTCGAACCGGGCTACGGGCTGCGCCGGATCACCGACGCGCTGTGCGCCGAGGCCGGGTTCACCCCGCGCGTCGCGTTCGAGGGGGAGGAGGCGGAGACCCTGCGCGGCCTGGTCGCGGCCGGCCTCGGCGTGGCCCTGCTGCCACCGCCCGCGGTCCCCAGACCCGGCGTCGCCGAACTGACGGTGACCGCACCCCGCGCGGTCCGCGAAATCGGCGTGGCCTGGCTGGACGGCCACCAGGACACACCCCCGGTGGCCGCGTTCAAGAAGTTCCTGCTGGGACGGCGCGGGGTGCTGCTGCCGCGGTAGCGGGCGGACGGCGGCCTCCCCGCGCGCCCCGCCGCCCACACCTGCGTCCGGCGACCGGCCTTCCCGGTTCCGCTGCCCGCGCGTGCACCCGGCGCCTATGTTTGCCGGGAGCCGCCGCGGCAGGGCGGAACACCGCGGTGCACGACGCGGCGCCGCGGCGGCAGCGATTGCGGACACCGAGTGCGAGGAGAAGGACATGCCCGACGGGGGACTCGAACTGCTGGTTCGGGTGGGACTCACGGACACCGACGACCCGGACGAACTGGACGACGCGACGCTGTCCCTGCGCCGGCTGCTCGACACCCTCCCGGAGGTCGGCGCCCGTGAACTCCGGTCGCCCGGCGCGCCGTCCGGCTCGAAGGGCACGGCACTCGAACTGGGCGCGATGGCCGTCACGGTGCTGGGCGCCCACCGGGGACTGCGGGTGCTGGTGGACGCCCTACGGGTATGGGTGCACCGCGCGGACAACCGCTCCGTGGTCGTCCGGCTCGGCGACGACAGCATGGAGATCAACGGCATGTCGCCGGAACGCACCGCGGAGCTGGCCGAGTCCTTCCTCCAGCGCCGCACCACGGACTAGCGCCTTGGCGCGCTTCGCCCTCCTGCTGGGGAACCACACCTTCCACGACACCCGCCTGGACCGCCTCAGATCCCCGGCACAGGACGTCACCGAACTCTCCCAGGTCCTGGCCGACCCGGACATCGGGGCCTTCGGGACGAGCAGCGTGGACAACCCGTCGCACGCGGCGCTGCGGGACGGCGTCGAACAGTTCCTGAGCGGCAGGAAACGCGACGACGTCCTGCTGCTCTACTACTCGGGACACGGCATCAAGGAAGGCGACGAACTGTACCTGGCGGGCGCCGACACCTCGCTGGACGCGCTGCCGCACACGGCCCTGTCCGCCGGCGTGCTCAAGGACTGGCTCAGCGCCTGCCGCTCCCAGCGCATCGTGCTGATCCTCGACTGCTGCTACAGCGGAGCGTTCGCCGAACGCATGGTCCCCAAGAGCGAGAGCCGGATGCACGTCCAGGAGTTCTTCGGCGGCAGCGGGCTGACCCTCATCACCGCCACCACCGCACGCGAATACGCCTTCGAAAGCGGGCAGTTGGCAGACGAGGAACCACACCCATCCGTCTTCACCGGCGAACTGATCAGGGGACTGCGCACCGGCGCCGCCGACCTCGACAACGACGGCGAGATCACCCTCGACGAGCTGTACCAGTACGTCTTCGACGCGGTCCACGCCACCCACTCAGGGCAGCAGACCCCCTGCCGATGGATCTACGGCGCACGGGGCCGCATGGTGATCGCCAGGCGGCACCTCGACACCGCAGGACCCGGCCCGGCCGAGCGCCCCGAACCGGCCCCTGACCCCGACCCGCTGTGCCTGCTCCCCGCGCGCCGGCAGGCACTCACCGCCGTACCGCCCGCCGCCGTCGGCGCCGTGGGCCTGTGGTGGGGGTGGAGCGGCTGGCGCGCGCCCCTCACCGGCGTGGCCTTCGTCAGCGCCTGCCTCCTGGTGGCCTCGCTCGCCGGGATGGCGGTCCGCCTGTTCGGACGGACCGTCCTGGCGGCGGACGCCGTTCACGTCCGCGGCTGGCACCGGACCCGGATTCCCTGGCCTTCGGTCCTCGCCATCGAAACCCGCAAGACCCTGTTCGCCACGACCGTCGCCCTGCGCCGCGCCGACACCGCGGTGGTGCGCCGCCTGGTCCTGGCCGCGCCCCGCAGCCACTGGCCGTTCGGGCCGCCCGGCTTCGACCAGCACGTCGCGACGCTGCGCCACTGGTCGCTGCGACGCGGCTCCCCGGCACCCGTCCACCACGGCACGATGTGGCTCCCGTTACGCGGTGTCGGCGCCGTCGTCCTCGTCGGGCTGACGCTGTTCGTCGGCATCGACCGGCCCTGGACGAGAGGCGGACCCGACGTGGCGACGGTGCCGCGGGCCTGCTCCCAGCTCGATCACGACGCGGCGGCGAGCCTGTCCCTCACGTACCCCGTCGTCTCGCCCGACAAGGGCACCGATACGAAGAACGACCAGAACAGCCTCTGCCGTTGGCAGTACTCCGTGGTGCTGTTCGGCAACACGGGAAACGTCTCCCTCGAATACACCCGGTACGAGACCAACGCGGCCGGCAGCGGCGACCGGCACGCCCGCCGGCACGTCAGCGCGGCGAAGTCGGACGCCTCCCGCGCCGGGCACGTCAGCGCGCCACCCGGCCTCGGCGCCGACGGCTTCGCGGCCGAATCCGACGACGGCCACACCCGCAGCCTCGTCAGCGCGCAGGGCAACATCGCCGTCACCCTGGTCTTCCACAGCCGGGCACGGGAACAACTGCCCCTCCCCGACACGGACAAGCTCCTGCGCATCCAGAAGCGGGCCATGGCGGCGGCCGATCACGGCTGACGGGAGCATGAAGGGCCGCGCTTCAGCGGCGAGTTGGCGCTAGTACCGCAGCGACGCGCCGAAGCCGGAGGCGAGCGGCATGCGCAGGCCCAGCGGCGGCGGCGCGGCCAAGGCGTCCTTCACCGGCCTTGCGAAGTCCCGGGCGAACAGCGAGCCCAGCATGAAGTCGGCGGCCAGCGCGTGGACTTCGGCGCGGTGCTGGAAGAGGGAATGGCCGTCGGAGTGCACCTCGAAGCGGCAGGTGTCGCGGTTGATCTTCTTGGCGCGCTCGGCGAAGCGATAGGACAGATCGGGGTCGGTGCGCTCGTCGTTCGTGCCGTGCACCAGCAGGACGTGACGGCCGACGAGCTGCTTGACCGGATCGGGATCCCCGGGCTCACCGCCGGGCTCCGGCAGCCACGGGGCGATCCCCAGCACGGAGTGGACGGCCGGGTGCCCCGCGGCGCGCAGTGCGGCCCGCGCGCCCATGCCGGTACCGACCAGGCAGACGGGCACGTCGCCGTAGCGGCGGACGACCTCGGTCACCGCCCAGGCGGCGTCCTGTGCCGGGTGGGCCGCCGTGCCGTTCCAGCCGCGGCAGCGGTAGTGGACGACATGGGCGGCCAGGCCCTCGGGGCGGCCCACCTTCGCCAGTTTCGCCGCCAGCGGCCGTACCGCCAGCGCCGAAACCGGCGAAGGGCGCCGCACGCCGCTCGCCTCCCCGCCCGGCAGGAGCAGCGCGACACCGCTCACCGCGCGGCCTGGCACCCGCCCGCCGCCCTTCCACCGGAGCGCGGTGCGCGCCCCCTCGTCACCGGACAATCCCAGCGGTTTTCCCAGCCGGGCGTCCCGCACCGGCAGCGCTTGCTGAGCCATGCCGAGAACGATGGCAGATCGTGGGGTGCGGGCCACCCCGTGGACGGGTCACTGTTACGTATCGTTCGGTGAGATCTACGCGCGTAGGGGCTAGAGTGCCGAGATGACGAGCGAGACCACTACCCTCCCGACCAGTGACCAGATCGTCCGCGCCCCCAAGGTGCTGCTGCACGACCACCTCGACGGCGGGCTCCGCCCCGGCACGATCGTCGAGTTGGCCCGCGCCAACGGCTACGGCGGACTGCCGGAAACCGACCCGGAAAAGCTCGGGATCTGGTTCCGCGAGGCCGCCGACTCCGGTTCGCTGGAGCGCTACCTGGAGACCTTCGCGCACACCTGTGCCGTCATGCAGACCCGCGACGCGCTGGCCCGGGTGGCCGCCGAGTGCGCCGAGGACCTGGCCGCCGACGGCGTCGTCTACGCGGAGATCCGGTACGCGCCCGAGCAGCACCTTGAGGGCGGGCTCACCCTCGAAGAGGTCGTCGAAGCCGTCAACGACGGCTTCCGCGAAGGCGAACGGCGGGCCCGCGCCAACGGCCACCGCATCCGCGTCGGCGCCCTGCTGACCGCCATGCGGCACGCGGCCCGCGCCCTGGAGATCGCCGAACTCGCCAACCGCTACCGCGACTTGGGTGTCGTCGGATTCGACATCGCGGGCGCCGAAGCCGGCTACCCGCCCACCCGCCACCTCGACGCCTTCGAATACCTCAAGCGCGAGAACAACCACTTCACGATCCACGCGGGCGAGGCGTTCGGCCTGCCGTCCATCTGGCAGGCGCTCCAGTGGTGCGGCGCCGACCGGCTCGGCCACGGCGTCCGGATCATCGACGACATCGAGGTCGGCGACGACGGCGAGGTGAAGCTCGGCCGGCTCGCCTCCTACGTGCGCGACAAGCGCATCCCGCTGGAGATGTGCCCCAGCTCCAACCTCCAGACCGGCGCGGCCCCCTCGTACGCGGAGCACCCCATCGGGCTGCTGCGAAGGCTCCAGTTCCGGCTGACGGTCAACACCGACAACCGGCTGATGAGCGGCACCACGATGTCCCGCGAATTCGCGCACCTGGTCAAGACGTTCCGCTACACGCTCGATGACATGCAGTGGTTCACGGTCAATGCGATGAAATCGGCGTTCATTCCTTTCGATGAACGTCTGGCCATGATCAATGACGTGATCAAGCCCGGATATGCCACCCTGCGCTCCGAATGGCTGTTCCCGCAGCCCGGTTCAACTGCCGTCGCCGCCAGCGGTTCTGACCCCGCATAAGGCAGCATCGAGGAATTCACGGAATACGGCCGGCGGCGTGTCCACCGGCCGTATTTCCGTGTCCGGGGATGATTGCGGGGCGCCGGTCGCGTCACTAGGTTGCAGTGCCCGTCAGAACCCCATCATGAGGACGTATCGCGATGAAGCAGGGAACCATCAGGACTCTCGGTGCCGCAGCACTCGGCGTCGCCTTCGCCGCCGCGGCAGCGGGCACCGCAGCCGCCGCCCCGGCGACCGGCGTCGACGGCACCACCGACGTCCTGGGCAAGCTGCCGGTGGAGCAGACCACCGAGTCCCTCACCGACGTCCCCCAGGGCCGGCCGACCCCCGACGGCGTCAACGCCAACAGCCAGGGCAACAAACTGCTCGGCGGCCTGCCCACAGGCATCGTCACCAAGGTCCTCCCGCTCGGCTGAGCATCCCCGACGTGCCCCGGTCCGTACGCGAGAAGGCGTACGGGCCGGGGCATTGCCGTGCACAAGGGGAAAACGGTCGGCTGTTACCAGGCTGCCGCGGCACCCTTCTCGGACGGGAGCAGCAGCCACAGGGCCAGGTAGACCAGGAACTGCGGTCCCGGGAGAAGGCAGGAGAGCACGAAGATCACGCGCATTGTCGTCGGCGTCGTACCGAAGCGACGGGCCAGTCCCGCGCACACTCCGGCGATTATTCGGTTGTTGCGGGGGCGGACCAGTGCGGCGGCCATGAGGACTACTCCTTTTCGATGCCGGGGGCGGTTGCCCCATATCTCAAAGGTAGGTCCGGTACGCGGCGAGAACATCGGCCTGTGGGGCTAGACCGACCCTGGGGATCGTCGGGGTCGCACCCTGAAGATCCTCCTTCCGGCGGCGGATCCTGGCCCGCGCCCGTGGGACCACAGCGAGGTGCGCGAGGGCCACGCCCGCCGTGTTCAGCAGGACCGTGTCGATGTCCGGGACCTGTCCGGGAACCGCGCTCTGGAGCACCTCGATGGTCAGCGAGAGCATCGCCCCGGCGAACACCGTGCGGGTCAGCGACGCCAGTGAGGAAACGTTCAGGCGCCCGGCCGACAGAGGAAGCAGCACCCCCAGCGGGGCCAGCAGCAGCATCGAGCCGCCCAGGCTCTGCACCGCCGACCACGGGCCGCGCGCGAGCTCGGCGGTGATCGACGCCAGCGGCTCGACGTTCGCCGCCGGAACCCACGGCACCGTACGGGGGCGCAGCGTCAGCCCGCCGACGATCAGCAGATGCACCACAAGGAGGAGAAGTCCGGTGGCGCGCATACGGAGGGTGACGGTGTCGCCGGAGCCATGACGCTGCACACAGGCCAGGACGCCGGTAGCGGTGGCTGCGGTTCCGCCCTGTTGCGCCCGACTTGGCCGGTGGGGGGAGGGGGCTTTCGGCTTCCTGCGCTTTCGGCTTCCTGCGCATCCCCCCACCCCCGAACCCACCCCCGCCCCCTCCCCCGAAGGGGGAGAGGGGGAGGGGGCGGGGGGCGAGCCGGGCCGAGCTGGGGCGAGCCGCTGGGCCGAGCCGAACCGCTGGGCTGAGCCGAGCTGGGGCGAGCCGAACCGACCGAGCGGAGCCGAGCGGAACTGGGCCGAACCGAGCCGATCCACTGGGTCGAGCCGAGCCGAGCTGAACCGATCCGCTACACCCCAGCCCACCTCACCCAGCCCCCTAGCCCCCCGGTACCGCCACCCCCCAGTCCCCGTTCTGGGTGATGTCCGGGTGGGTGCGTACCTCGGTCGAGCAGGGGTAGCGCCGTGGTGTGGCGTCGTCGGGGCCGCCGAGTACCGCTGCGTGGGTGCGGCCGAGTGCCGGGGCGGTGCCGTAGGTGCAGGCCAGTTGTGCCAGGGCGAAGGAGGGCAGGTCCTCGGGGCTGCTGCTCAGGCGCAGGGTGTCGTCGGGGTCGTCCGCGCGCGGGCCGTCGACCTTCAGGTCATCGGGGACCGCGGTGCTGAATCCGGCCTCTTCCTCGGCCGGTGTCGGGGGCTGCTGCAGGGCGCCGATGAGGTAGCGGGCGGCCCGCAGGCGCTCCGCGCCGGACGGTGAGTCCGCGGTGCGGGCCACGGTGCGCTGCACCGGTATCAGCGCCGAGCTGCATACCAGGTAGACGGTGGCCTGTTCCTCGTCGGGGCGGTCCGGTGTCTTGCCGCCGTCGGCCGCCTTGCAGCTCGACCGGGCCGGTGCGCCGCCGGCGTCCACCGGGACGGACGTGCCCCGGATGCCGCAGCCGGCCAGGGTGAGGACCAGGGCGCCGGCCAGTACGGCGACGGAAGCGGCGGGCCGCCGGGCGCCGCCGCGCCCCCGCCCCCGTCCCCGCCCCTGTCCGTGCCCGTCCGCGGTGGGCAGGCCGTGCCTCATCGTCCGTCCCCTGTCCCCGCGCCGTCCGCGCCGGATCCGTTGTCCTGCCCGGAGGCGCCGGGGGCGCCCGTACCGTCGGGTCCGGTGCCGCGTCGGGCGACCCGGCTCTGGGTGATGCCGCCGCCGTCCCTCGGGCCGCCGCCCTCGACGAGCGGGGAGGCGTCCCTGGGGAGACGCAGGGTGAAGACCGCGCCGCCGTCGGGCAGGTTGGCCGCGGTGATCTCGCCGCCGTGGATGTGCGCGTTCTCCAGGGCGATCGACAGGCCGAGGCCGCTGCCGGTGGAGCGTGGCCGGGACGCGCTCGCCTTGTAGAAGCGGTCGAAGACGTGCGGCAGTACGTTCTCCGGGATGCCGGGGCCGTGGTCGCGTACCTGGATCACCAGGGAGCCGCCCGCCCGCTGCGGCGTGTCGGCGGGGGCCGTGTCCTGGCCGCTCTGGGGGGCGGGCGGCGTGGCGGAGCTGCCCGTACGGGCGGTGCCGTCGGGGCCGGCCGCCGGCGCGTCCTCGGTGCGTACCGATACCCGTACCGGCGATCCGCCGTGCTTGAGTGCGTTGCCGATCAGGTTGGCGAGTACGACGTCCAGGCGCCGCGGGTCGAGGTGGGCGACGATGCCGCGCTCGGCGTCCAGTTCGACGGCGTCCAGCCAGGCCCGCGCGTCGATGCAGGCGGTCACCTGGTCGGCGACGTCGACGTCGTCCAGGACCAGGCGGGCGGTGCCGGCGTCAAAGCGGGTGACCTCCATCAGGTTCTCCACGAGGTCGTTCAGCCGCCGTGTCTCGCTGACCACCAGCTGTACGGCGGGCGCGATCATCGGGTCGAGGGAGTCGGCCTCCTCCTCCAGCACCTCCGACACCGCGGTGATCGCGGTGAGCGGCGTCCGCAGTTCGTGTGACATGTCGGCGACGAACCGCCGTGAGGACTCCTCGCGGGCGCTCAGTTCCTTCACCCGCTGCTCGACCTGTTCCGCGGTGCGGTTGAACGTCCGTGACAGGTCGGCGAGTTCATCCGTTCCGGTGACACGCAGCCGGGTTTGGAGGCGTCCCTCGCCGAGTTGCCGTGCCGCGTGGCCCAGGCGCTGTACGGGCCGCAGGACGGTGGTCGCCGCGGCCTGCGCCAGCAGCGCGGAGCCGACCAGGGCCAGCGCGGTGGCGATGCCCAGCGACCAGGCCAGCGAGTTGAGGTCCTGCCGCTCGGTGGCCAGCGACTTCATCATGTAGCCGGTCGGGCCGCCGCCGATGACCTTCGCGCCGGCCACCAGGTAGGGGGTGTCCCCGGCCTCCTTGCGCTGCCAGTACAGGTGGTGCGGGTAGCGGTTCGCGTCGTCCACCGGGCGCGCGGTGTCGACGGCCGTGCGCAGTGACGCGGGCACGGTGTCGAGCGTCAGCAGATTCTTGTCGGTGGTGGCCGCGCAGTCCTTGCCGTCGGAGTCCACTCCGATCAGCAGCACGGTGTAGTTCTGCGGCCCGGCCGCCATCTGCCGTGCGGCGTCCTGGAGTTCGGCGCACCGCGGGCGCAGCGGCAGCGAACCCGCGCGCTCGTCCAGGGCCTTGCGGAAGTCCTTGAGCACGGCGTTCTGGGTGCGGTCGAGGACGGTGTTGCGGTTGAGCCAGTACGCGATGCCGGACGCGGAGACCGCTGCGGTCAGCGCGACCAGGGCGAAGACGAACACCAGGCGCACCCGCAGGCTCGTCCAGCGCAGCAGCCCCGAGGCCCGGCGCAGGGCCCGCAGCAGCGGCCTTCCCCTGCCGCGGGTCGCGCCCGTCGCGCCGTGTGTGCCGGTGTCCCCCTCGATGTCCGCCGTCCTGCCGCCTTCCCCGGTCGAGCGGTCCGTCACTGCGGGGTGTCCAGCCGGTAGCCGACGCCGCGGACCGTGCGGATCAGGGTCGGTGAGGACGGTACGTCCTCCACCTTGGCGCGCAGCCGCTGCACGCAGGCGTCCACCAGGCGCGAGTCGCCGAGGTAGTCGTGCTCCCACACCAGCCGCAGCAACTGCTGCCGGGACAGGGCCTGTCCCGGCCTGCGGCTCAGCTCCAGCAGCAACCGCAGTTCGGTGGGCGTCAGTTGCAGGTCCTCGCCGTTCTTGGTGACCGTCATCGCCGAGCGGTCGATCACCAGTGAGCCGAAGGTCGCGGAGTCGCTGGACTCGCGTTCCCCGCGGCGCAGTACGGCCCGGATCCTGGCGTCCAGCACCCGCCCCTGGACCGGTTTGACGACATAGTCGTCGGCTCCGGACTCCAGGCCCACCACGACGTCGATGTCGTCGTTGCGCGCGGTGAGCAGGATGATGGGCAGTTGGTCCGTACGCCTGATCCGCCGGCACACCTCGAAACCGTCGATGCCGGGCAGCATCACATCCAGCACGATCAGGTCAGGGCGCTGCTCCCGCAGCAGCTTCAGGCCGTCCTCGCCCGTCGCCGCGGTCACCACACGATGACCTTGGCGCGACAGCGAGAGTTCGAGAGCCGTGCGGATGGCGTCGTCGTCCTCGATCAGCAACAGGAAAGGCACAGCAGCCATTCTGGCGCATGGGACGCCACCGCATCGACCGGTGGGCCCCTCCCGTGCGCATCACACGTGCACCGGCGGCGTCTCACGCCTCTTTGACCCCTGTGACAGGGCTGTGACAGTCGGCGGACACCGCGATGAAACTGGGTTGGCAGTGTTCTCGGCACCGGGAGAGAACGTCACCCGGACAGCCGGAAGATCAAGGCTCTACCGACGGGGGGCGCGAGATGAACACACTGCACGGAACCACTACCAGCGCAGTTATCACGCGTCTTCACGACGTCGCACGAGCCGGAGAGAAGTCCGGTGCCGTGAGCCTACGGGGGTGCGCTCGCGGCACCGGACGTCAACGGCCGCCGTACATGGTGGCCGTCGACGCCCCGGCGAACGGATGCCACGGGGGACACGGGGCATCCGCCGCCAACGGGGGAGACGACGAGGCCGCCCGGGGACATCGGGGGAACACCGGGGCGGTCCCGTACGGGGAGGGCAGGACGAAGACGCCGGAGGCCGAAGCGGCCTTCACCGCCTACGTCCAGGAGCGCCGCGCCGCCCTCTACGCCACCGCCTACCACCTGACCGGTGACCGCTTCGAGGCCGAGGACCTGCTCCAGAGCGCGCTGTTCTCGACCTACCGCGCCTGGGACCGGATCAGCGACAAGGCGGCGCTGGGCGGCTATCTGCGGCGCACGATGACCAACCTGCACATCAGTGCCTGGCGTCGGCGCAAGCTCAACGAATACCCGACCGAGGAACTGCCGGAGACGGCGGCCGACGTGGACGCGATGCGGGGCACCGAACTGCGCGCCGTGCTGTGGCAGGCACTGGCCAGGCTCCCCGAGCCGCAGCGCACGATGCTCGTCCTGCGCTACTACGAAGGCCGTACGGACCCGGAGATCGCGGACATACTGAACATCAGTGTCGGCACGGTGAAGTCCAGCATCTGGCGCTCCCTGCGTCGGCTGCGCGAGGACGAGGTCCTCAGCTTCGGCCGTGACGAGGAGGAGTCCTTCGGCGAGCTGGTGGCCTGAAGGGCGGGGAAAGAGCCCGAGGGGAAAGCGGGACACGGGGGAAGTACGGGGGAGTACAAGGGGAATCGAAGCGGGTCCTGACGGCCGGGGGGCTGTCAGGACCCGCTTCCTTGTGACGTGCCCGTCGCGATCCGCCCGCCGCCGGGCGCGGTTGAGGACCCCTAAGGGGCGGCCCCCTCGTCGTCCTCACGCCCCGCCCGCATCCGTCGCGACCGGGGCGCCGGAACTCAGGAGACTACGGGTGCCACATCCGTATCGTCGCCGCAACCGCACACCCCGGAGCGCACCACCGCGGGAGCCGCCACAGGACCCGCCGTACGGGCCGCGGATATCCGGGCCATCGCCTCCGGGCCCGCGCACGGATACGCGCCCAGGGCGGACTGCCTGGCCACCACGGACCGCTCGGCGCGCAGCAGACGCAGGCCACGGCGCACCAGATACGGCACCGGCTTGCGGCCCTCACGCAGATCGCGCAGCAGCCGGCGGCGGAACGTCGTGACGGGACTGCCGCACAGGCACAGCGCGTCGGCCAGCAGCCCGGCCTCCCGGCAGTGCCCTATGACGTCGGCGGCGAAGATGCCCTCGGCGACGAACAGCGGGGCCCCGCCGGTCTCCAGGACCGACGCGCCGACCCGGGCGCTGGCCGCGATGTCGTACACCGGCACCGCGCTGCGCCCGCCGTGGCACAGCGCCTCGATGGCGGCGGTGGCGGCGCCCGCGTCCCAGGAGAGCGGCGAATCCCAGTCCGCGCCGCCGCCGTCCGGCAGCTGCGGCAGACCGGGGTCCGTGCCCTCCTTGTAGAAGTCGTCGAGGTTGAGCACGGGCAGGCCGGTGCGGGCGGCGAGGGACGACTTGCCGGAACCGGACGGGCCGGTCAGCAGGACGACGCGGGCGGCGGGCGGCCGGGCGGGGGACTGGAAGCTCACGGGCACCCATTGTCGGGCATGGAGCCGTCCGGGCCATCCCCTTGGACGGGCACATCCGAAGTCGCACCCGCCCCGACGCGACGGCGGGCCTGCCCGTCCGGCGGGCGCTGGATCGGGCGCCGCCGCTCAACTACTCTGTGCAGTCGAACGATTACCCTGACGGGCTCCGCTCCCCGGGCGGGGCCCTCCTCCCAGGGAACCCCCAACCTCACAGGCAGGTGGCAGCACATGGCCTCGCACGCACGTCCCAAGCCCCGCCGCATCCCGCGCACGCTCCTGCGCGCCGGGCTCACCGTCTCCGCGGCGGGCGCCGCGCTCGCGGCAGGCGGCACGGCACACGCCGACGTGATCCCGACGACCTCGGCCGACACCAACGCCACCGCTTCGGCACTGACCGGCGCGCTGACGACCTCCGTCGGGGGTGCCCTCCACCCCATCAAGACCCTTCAGCTCAACCCGCTGGCCAAAACCCCGGTCGACCCGCTGACCAACGGCGTCGGCACCCAGGTGGCCGACTTCAAGCCGATCGGCACCCAACTCCTCACCGGCACCCTCGCCCGGGGCGGCGCCCTCCAGGACCTCCCGCTGGTGGGGCCGGTGACGCGGATTCTGCCGGGGTGACGGGGGCGGTCCGGGCGCGCGAGGTGAAACGGCGGGGCCGGTCCGGCCTTCTACGGGCTCAGCGTCCGTAGAAGGCCCCCACGATCGCCTCCATGTCCCGCTGGAACGAACAGCTCAGCGCGATCCACGAGCCGTCCACGAACACGAGGTCGAAGCGGCCTCGGGGGAACGACGTGCGGGCCCTGGGGCGGAGTTCCGCGATGTCCTGACGTGGCACCTCCACCGCGATCGCCAACTCGGGCTCGCGGGCCCGCCAGCCGCCGGCGTGATCCGTCACGACGAACAGCCGCCGGTCCGTGAGCGCCTGATGCCGGGGCGAACCGCCCGCGTTGGCGGCCATGACCCGAAAACGCCCTGCCATGCTCGTCCACGCGCCCTCCATGGGCTTGCCGTACATCGCGTGCTCCACGGCGTCGTCGACGGCGTCCTCGATGTTCTCCCGAGCTTCGCTCAGCCCCTCCGCCATGTTTCCGACGGCCCGTGACAGCGGGTTGTTGACCATCCGGTTGTCGGCCACCCTCCCGAGTGGCCGCGAGGCCCTGCCGACGACGTTGCCCAGCGCCCCCAGGACCCGCTGCTCCAGCGGCGACCGCTTCCGTGGAACCCGCAGATGGGCGGGGACGAGCGGGAGGTTCGGATACTCCGTGTAATCGTGGGCGCTCAGCAGGACTTCACCGGCCTGGAGGAAGGGCAGGCAGGGTGACGTGTGGTCAGGTTTCGGCATGCTCAAGCCCCTTGACCGCAGGCGGCCACGAACGCCTCCATGTGTTTGCGTACCGCGCTGCCCAGAGCGATCCACGAACCGTCGGTGAAGCCGACGTCGAACCGGCCGCGACCGCCGACGGCCTTCGGGTGTGCGGTGACGTGCGTGATGTGCGTACGCGGCACCGCCACCCCCAGGTCCCACTGCGGAGTGGTGTTCCGCCAGCTGGTGTTGCGGTCCACCAGCAGGATCAGCCGGCGGTCGGTCATCGCCTGACGCCGGGGCGTGCCGCCCGCGTTGGTCAGGTCGACGAGGAAACGGCCGGCGATGCTGTGCCAGCCCCCGTCCATGACGGTGCCCCAGATCGCCTTCTCGACGGCCCGGTCGGCGGCATGGTCGAGGGTGTCGGTCACCTGCTCCACGCGGTCGCCCGCCCGCCCGGCGGCGCGGGTGAGCGGGTTGTTGACCAGGCGGTTGTTGCTCACCGCCCCCAGCGGCCTGGCGACCGCGCCGAGCGCGCTGCCCAGCACGCCCCGCACCCGCTCCTCCAGCGGCGAGGGGGCGGGCCGGGGCTGCGGGGTGCGCAGCGCGGCGGGGACGGCGGGCAGCGCCGTATTGGCGAAGTGGTCGGTGGCGATGATCAGCCGCTCTCCCGGCTGGAGGAAGGGCAGATAGCAGTCGCGGTACTCCGGCTTCATCCGGCGCGGTTCCTCTCTGGTGCGCTCCGGCGGTCAGCCGAAGGGGTTGTCGGGATCCCGCGGCTGCCGCGCGGCGGCCGGGCGGGTCACCAGCCGGGGGTCCTGCTCGACGGCCGGCTCGCGGTAGCGGCTCAGCGGATCCTGGGCGACCGGGTCGGACGCGACGGGCTCGCCGGGCAGCGGTGACGCCGAAGGGTCTTCCTGGACCGCCGGGTCGCGGTAGCGGCTGAGCGGGTCCTGGGCGGAGGGCTGCGGGTCGAAGGTCGAGGGCGGGGGCAGGTGGGTGCTGCGGGGAGGGGCCACTCCTTCCCCGCCGGGAGGGGCGCCTTCCTCGCCGCCGGACGAGGACCGGGTGCCGGCCAGCGTCTCGTCGATCTTCTCGGCGGCCTTGTCGATGCCGTGGTCGATGAGCGGCTGCGCCGCGGCACCCACCGGGTTGCCGGTGAATCCGAGGCCGCCCATCACGTCCTTGGCGCCGTGCTTGATCGCCTTGTGCGCCATCCTGGCGCCCTGGGAGATGGCGAACTTCTCCGCCTCCCCGGCCTCCTTGATGTGCTTCCAGGTCATCGGGTTGTACCGCTTGACCTTGGACAGCTTCTTCGCCTGCTTGAGCATCTTGAGGATGTTGGCGAGGCTCTTCAGCTCCTCGGCGAGCCTGGCCACCAGGCTGGCGATCCGGGTCGACGCGATGCCGGTCTCGGCAGCGGCAGCCGCCGCCTCGGCCGCCAGCGACACCCCCGCGGTCACCACGCTCAGCGCCACCGCGGCGGCCAGCGTGATCAGCGCCCACTCGATCAGCTCGCGGATGACGGCCTCGACCATCTCCTGCGCCACGCGCGCCTGTTCCGCCGCCCCGTCCAGGACGTCGGCCGTCGCGTCCATGTCCTTGGCTTCCGCCTCCATGGCGGTTTCCAGCTCGGCGAGGTGGTTCTGGAACGCCTCGGCGGCCTCGCCGGTCCACTCGTGGGCGAGGTCGGCACGGTCGCGCCGCTGGTCCGCCACGATCTCCCGGAACTCGGCCGCCTTGTCCCGCCACAGCTTCGCCGCCTCCGCGAGGCTCTCCGGGTCTCCGGTGACGAACTCCAGCTGGTCGGCGAGCGGTTCGACGAGTGGACGCATGATGCCGTCCACGACGCTGTCCATCCCGCTCATCCAGTCGTTGACCTTGTTGTAGGCGCCAACTGCCGTCGATGCGGGCCCGCTCACCGGCCACCCCCGCCGGACATCGTGGTGACGGTCTCGTCATCGGTGTCCTGGTAGGACTGCGCCGTGGCGGTGACGGCCTCGCCGATCTTCTCCTGGAGGGTGGCCAGCGACCCGAGCGTCTCCAGGACGTCTTCCTGGCGCTCCTCGTAGTCCTTGCTGATCTCGTCCGCTTCCGGCAGCTTGCCGAACGCCTCACGGTCCACCTTGTGTGAGCCGAGGCTGCTGCGTATCGCGCGCAGCTTCTCCGCCCGCTCGTCCGAAGACTTGGCGAATGTGTGCAAGGCGTCCTGCGCAGCGGTGAATTGCTCCGCCACAGATCTCCCCCGATCCGGTATGACTCACGGTCTTGACCGATGGTAGTCAAGAACTCGCAAACCCGTGCGGGGCCCCACCGCAAAGGTGAGGCCCCGCACAGTCCCGCTGCCGCCGCCGGACGGCGGCAGAACGGGCTCAAACACCCATGGGGTGCCAGACCGTCTTCGTCTCCAGGAAGGAGAGCAGGCGGCCGGTGCCGGGATCGGCGGTCCAGTCCACCGGGGCCGGCCGCAGCACGCGCTTGAGGTTGTCGGCCGCGGCGACCTCAAGTTCCTGCGCCAGTCCGGCGTCCGCGCCCGCCAGATCGATGGCGTTGACGTCCTGGTGCGCGGCGAGCGGGGCCGCGATCTCGGCCGTACGGCCGGAGAGGACGTTGACGACGCCGCCGGGCAGGTCGGACGTGGCCAGCACCTCGCCCAGCGAGAGGGCGGGGAGCGGGGAGTTCTCCGACGCCGTGACGACCACGGTGTTGCCGGTGACGATGGCCGGGGCGATGACCGAGACCAGGCCGAGGAAGGACGAGTCCTGGGGGGCCAGGACCGCGACCACGCCGGTCGGTTCGGGGGAGGAGAGGTTGAAGTAGGGACCGGCGACCGGGTTCGCCGAGCCGGCGATCTGGGCGGCCTTGTCGGACCAGCCCGCGTACCAGACCCAGCGGTCGATCGCGGCCTCCACCTGGGCCGCCGCCTTGGACTTCGACAGCCCCTCGGCGCCCGCCACCTCCGCCGCGAACTGCTCGCGGCGGCCCTCCAGCATCTCGGCGACGCGGTAGAGGATCTGGCCGCGGTTGTACGCCGTGGCGCCCGACCAGCCGCCGAACGCCTTGCGGGCCGCGACGACGGCGTCCCGGGCGTCCTTGCGGGAGGACAGCGGCGCGTTGGCGAGCCAGTTGCCCTTGGAGTCGGTCACCTCGTACACCCGCCCGCTCTCGGACCGGGGGAACTTGCCCCCGACGTACAGCTTGTAGGTCTTGAAGACGGAGAGTCGGTCAGACATTCAGGTACGCCTCCAGACCGTGCCGGCCGCCCTCGCGGCCGTGGCCCGACTCCTTGTAGCCGCCGAACGGCGACGTCGGGTCGAACTTGTTGAACGTGTTGGACCAGATGACGCCGGCCCGCAGCTTGCTCGCCATCCACAGCATCCGGGAGCCCTTCTCCGTCCAGATGCCGGCGGAGAGGCCGTACGGGGTGTTGTTGGCCTTGGCGACCGCCTCTTCCGGGGTGCGGAAGGTCAGCACGGACAGGACCGGGCCGAAGATCTCCTCGCGGGCGATGCGGTGCGCCTGGGTGACGCCGGTGAACAGGGTCGGCGCGAACCAGTAGCCGGAGCCGGGGAGTTCGCAGTCCGGGGCCCAGCGCTCGGCGCCCTCGGCCTCGCCGGCCTCGACCAGCGCCGTGATCCTGGCCAGCTGCTCGGCGGAGTTGATGGCGCCGATGTCGGTGTTCTTGTCCAGCGGGTCGCCGACCCGCAGCGTCCGCATCCGGCGCTTGAGCGCGTCGAGCACCTCGTCGGCGACCGACTCCTGGACCAGCAGCCGGGAGCCCGCGCAGCAGACGTGCCCCTGGTTGAAGAAGATGCCGTTGACGATGCCCTCGACGGCCTGGTCGACGGGGGCGTCGTCGAAGACGATGTTCGCCGCCTTGCCGCCCAGTTCGAGCGTCACCTTCTTGTCGGTGCCCGCGACGGTACGCGCGATGGCCTTGCCGACCTCGGTGGAACCGGTGAAGGCGACCTTGTCGACGCCGGGGTGGGCCACCAGCGCGGCGCCCGTGGAGCCGTCGCCGGTAAGGATGTTGACGACACCCTTGGGCAGGCCCGCCTGGCGGCAGATATCCGCGAAGAACAGCGCGGAGAGCGGGGTGGTCTCGGCGGGCTTGAGGACGACGGTGTTGCCCGTGGCCAGCGCGGGCGCGACCTTCCACGCGAGCATGAGCAGCGGGAAGTTCCAGGGGATGACCTGGGCCGCGACACCCAGCGGCCGGGGGTCGGGGCCGAAGCCCGCGTGGCCGAGCTTGTCGGCCCAGCCCGCGTAGTAGAAGAAGTGCGCGGCGACCTGCGGGAGGTCGGCGTCGCGCGATTCGCGGATCGGCTTGCCGTTGTCCAGCGACTCCAGGACGGCCAGCTCGCGCGAGCGCTCCTGGATGATCCGGGCGATCCGGAACAGGTACTTGGCGCGCTCGGCGCCCGGCAGCGCGGACCACTTCTCGAACGCCTTGCGGGCGGCCTGCACGGCGCGGTCGACGTCGGCGGTGTTGGCCTGGGCGACCTCGGAGAGGACTTCCTCGGAGGATGGGGAGGTGGTTTTGAAGACCTTGCCGTCGGCGCCCGGCGCGAACTCGCCGTCGATGAACAGGCCGTAGGACGGCGCGATGTCGACGACCGAGCGGGACTCGGGGGCGGGTGCGTAATCGAAGGTCATGGATCCGTCGAAGGTCATGGGTGCCTCAGTCCACCGTGACGTAGTCGGGGCCGGAGTACCGGCCGGTGCTGAGCTTCTGGCGCTGCATCAGCAGGTCGTTGAGCAGGCTGGAGGCGCCGAAGCGGAACCAGTCGGCGGTCAGCCAGGGCGTGCCCAGCGTTTCGTTGACCATGACCAGGTACTTGATCGCGTCCTTGGTCGTACGGATACCGCCGGCCGGCTTCACGCCGACCTGGACGCCGGTGGCCGCGTGGAAGTCGCGGACCGCCTCCAGCATCAGGAGGGTGACCGGGGGCGTGGCGTTGACGGCCACCTTGCCGGTCGATGTCTTGATGAAGTCGGCGCCCGCGAGCATCGCGAGCCAGGAGACCCGGCGGACGTTGTCGTACGTCTGGAGCTCGCCGGTCTCGAAGATGACCTTGAGGTGCGCGGCGCTGCCGTCGGGGCGTGCGCACGCCTCCTTGACGGCCTTGATCTCCTCGAAGACCGCCAGGTAGCGGCCGGAGAGGAAGGCGCCGCGGTCGATGACCATGTCGATCTCGTCGGCGCCCGCCGCGACCGCGTCACGGGTGTCGGCGAGCTTCACCGGCAGCGCGACCCGGCCCGCGGGGAACGCGGTGGCGACCGACGCGACGTGGATGCCGCTGTCGCCCAGCGCCTCCTTGGCCGTCGCGACCATGTCGGGGTAGACGCAGATCGCCGCGACCTTCGGGGCGGTCCGGTCGGTGGGGTCCGGGTTGATGCCCTTGGCGCACAGCGCCCGCACCTTGCCGGGGGTATCGGCTCCTTCGAGCGTCGTCAGGTCGATCATCGAGACGGCGAGGTCGATGGCGTACGCCTTCGCCGTGGTCTTGACCGAGCGGGTACCGAGGGTCGCGGCGCGGGCTTCGAGGCCGACCGCGTCGACACCGGGGAGGCCGTGGAGGAAGCGGCGCAGCGCACCGTCGTCGGCGGTCACGTCCGCCATCGACGCCAGACGCCCCGCGGCTTCCTTGCCGTATGCGGGAACAGTGATGGGCATGGTCACGAGGGGAGCATATCTACGCGCGTAGCGCCCTGTCATCCCCCGCGGTGGGCCGAATCAGGACCCTGCGGGGGACGGCCGCCGTCCCGTACGGGTGCGTCGACGTCGTCCCGTACGGGATCGCCGGGCGGCGCCGCGGTGCCCGAATGATGCCGTAACGCAATGTCCGGCATCCGGACGGTCAGGCAGAATCGGCAGCATGACGAGCCCGGAACCCTCCACCACGCCGCAGCAGAAATACGCCGAGCGCACCTACCGCTCACCGGCGGCCCTCGTCGGCGGCGTGCTGCTGCTCCTGCTCGGGCTCTGGCTCGGCGGCGACGCGCTGCTGCGCGGCGTCGCGCACACCAAGCTGACGGCGGCCTTCGCCCTGTTCGTCGGCGTGCCGCTGGTGGCCGCCTACACGCTGCGGCCCCTGGTGAAGGCGGGCGAGGACCGGCTGCTGGTGCGCAACCCGTTCCGGACGATCACGCTGCCCTGGGGCGCGGTGGATGACCTGCGGGCGTCGTTCACCAGCGAGGTGTTCACCGCCGACGGCAAGTACCAGCTGTGGGCGGTGCCGGTCTCGCTGCGGCAGCGCAAGAAGGTCAGCAAGCAGGCCGCCCGCGGCACCGCACCCCGCCGCTTCGGGCCGCGCGCCGACGCCGGTCCTGTGCCGCGCGCGATGGCCGACCAGACGATGGACGAACTCCGCGAGATCAAGGAACGCGCCGCCCACCGCGAGAGCGCCAAGGGTGAGCCGGTGGTGCGGTGGGCCTATGGCTTCATCGGGCCGTGTGTGGTGGGTGTGGTGGGGCTGATCGTGATGTTGGCGGTGTAGGGCGGCGGGGCGGGGTGCCGGTTCCGCCGGGCTTCCCTGCGGGGGCGCCGGGCGGATTCCCTACGGGGATTGCCCTGCGGGATCCGCCGTGCCGAAGCGGGGCCCGCCGTGCCGAAGCGGGCCCCGTCCGGTGACGGGGCCCCGCTCGTCAGATACCGGCTGCCGCCGACAGGTCGGACTTGACGGCCGCGAGCGCCGCCGCCGCCTTCGCCCTGGCCTCCGGGAGCGCCGCCGCCGAAGCGACCTGGACCACGATCTCCAGGTAGCACTTGATCTTCGGCTCGGTCCCGCTGGGACGGACCACCACCCGGCCCGCCGCCACGCCGGAATCCGCCGAGCCGGACAGCTGGTACCGCAGCCCGTCGGTCGGCGGCAGCGCGTCGGTGCCCTGCGACAGGTCATCGGCGCTGCGCACGGCCAGGCCCGCAAGGGTCGTGGGCGGCGTCTCGCGCAGCCTGCGCATGGCGTCGGCGATCAGCGACAGATCGTCGACCCGCACCGACAGCTGGTCGGTCGCGTGCAGGCCGAACTCCACCGCGAGGTCGTCCAGCAGATCGGTCAGGGTGCGCCCCGACTGCTTCAGTTCGGCGGCCAGTTCGGTGATCAGCAGCGCGGCGGTGATGCCGTCCTTGTCCCGTACGCCCTCCGGGTCGACGCAGTAGCCCAGCGCCTCCTCGAACGCGTAGCGCAGGCCGTCCACCCGGGCCAGCCACTTGAACCCGGTCAGGGTTTCCTCGTAGGGGAGTGAGGAGGCCGCCGCGATCCGGGACAGCAGCGACGACGACACGATGGTGGTGGCGAAGGTACCGGCGGCCCGCTTGCTGACGAGGTGCGCGGCGAGCAGGGCGCCGACCTCGTCGCCGCGCAGCATCCGCCAGCCGTCGTCGGTGCCGGGTGCCGGTACGGCGACGGCGCAGCGGTCCGCGTCGGGGTCGTTGGCGACGACGATGTCGACCATCCCGGGACCGGCCGCGCGGGCGGTGGCGAACGCGAGGTCCATCGCGCCCGGCTCCTCCGGGTTCGGGAAGGCCACCGTCGGGAACTCCGGGTCGGGATCGGCCTGTTCGGCGACGACCCGCGGGGCCGGGAAGCCGGCGCGGGCGAAGGCGGCCAGCAGGGTGTCCCGGCCGACGCCGTGCATCGGTGTGTAGACGACCCGGGTGTCCCGCGGCGAGCCGGGGGTCAGCACCGCGTCGGTACGCGCCAGGTAGGCCGCCAGGACGTCCTCACCGAGCGTCTCCCAGCCGGCTTCGGGGCGCGGCACGTCGTCCAGCGAGCGCACCGCCGCGATCTCCGCGGCGATCTCGCCGTCGGCGGGCGGCACGATCTGCGAGCCGTCGCCCAGGTAGACCTTGTAGCCGTTGTCGCGCGGCGGGTTGTGGCTGGCGGTGACCTCGACACCGGCCACCGCGCCCAGGTGCCTGATCGCGAACGCCAGGACGGGCGTGGGCAGCGGGCGGGGCAGCACCGCGGCGCGCAGCCCCGCGCCGACCATCACGGCGGCCGTGTCGCGCGCGAAGTCGGCACTCTTGTGGCGCGCGTCGTAGCCGACGACGACGAGGCCCGCGCCGTCGCCCTTGGCCTTGAGGTACGCGGCGAGTCCGGCCGCCGCACGGATGACCACCGCGCGGTTCATCCGCATCGGTCCTGCGCCCAGCTCACCGCGCAGGCCGGCGGTGCCGAACTGCAAGGTGCCGGCGAAGCGGGCGGAGAGCTCGGTGTGGTCCCCGGCTTCGATCAGCCGGGACAGCTCGTCCCGGGTCTCCGGGTCGGGGTCCTCGGCCAGCCATGCCTGGGCGCGGTGGGTCAGCTCCGTGGGATCGGTGGCCACGTGATGCTCCTGACGGGTGGGTGCGGGTGGGGGAGCGCTGGGGGCGTCCGTGAAGTCCTGTCGTCCGCCCCGGGGGGCGGGGCGGGCGAGCACCCCCGGCCCGCCCGCCGTGCGGCCCGTGGCTCAGAGCTTGCCGAGCACCTGGGCGAGCAGGCTGCCCATCCGGGTCGCGGAGTCGCGGCCGGCCTGGAGCACCTCTTCGTGGTTGAGCGGCTCGCCGGTCATGCCCGCGGCGAGGTTCGTGACCAGGGACAGGCCCAGCACCTCGGCGCCGGCCTCGCGTGCGGCGATGGCTTCGAGCACCGTGGACATGCCGACCAGGTCGCCGCCCAGGGTGCGGATCATCTTGATCTCGGCGGGGGTCTCGTAGTGCGGGCCGGGGAGCTGGACGTAGACGCCCTCCTCCAGGCTCGCGTCGACCTCCTTGCACAGCGCGCGCAGCCGCGGCGAGTACAGGTCCGTCAGGTCGACGAAGTTCGCGCCGGCGATCGGGGAGGTGGCGGTGAGGTTGATGTGGTCGCTGATGAGCACCGGCTGGCCGGGGCGCATGCCATCGCGCAGGCCGCCGCACCCGTTGGTGAGCACGACGGTCTTGCAGCCGGCGGCGACGGCGGTCCGTACGCCGTGCGCGACGGCGGCGACGCCGCGGCCCTCGTAGAAGTGGGTACGGCCGAGGAAGACCAGCGCGCGCTTCTCGCCGATGCGGTACGAGCGGATCTTGCCGCCGTGGCCTTCGACGGCCGGGGGCGGGAAGCCGGGCAGCTCGGTGACCGGGAACTCGTGCTCGGGCGCGCCCAGGGCCTCGGCGGCGGGGGCCCAGCCGGAGCCCATGACGAGGGCGACGTCGTGGGTCTCCGCGCCGGTGAGGTCGCGCAGGCGGGCGGCGGCGTCGGCGGCGGCGCCCTGCGGGTCGCGGGCGATGTCCGAAGTAACAGATGCGTTCACGCGGACGAGGGTAGCGGGAAATCTCCTACGCGCGTAGATGGTGCTGGGTGTGGGGTGGGAATGGCGCGTTTGTGGGGCCGGTGTCGAGGGGGTCGGTGGTCCCGGTGGGGGGCTTGGTCTTTGTGGGTGGGGGTGGGTCGGAGGGGCCGCACCGGGTCGTCTCCTCGACGCATGTGCCCTCGGGTACCAGTCAAGAAAGCTGCCGGTGTTGGCACCTGTCGCTGC
>NZ_JBITJM010000010.1:0-233533 GCF_044460025.1 Streptomyces sp. NPDC050161
TGCCTGGACGCGAGACAGCAGCATCTTCCACGTCCCATCCGCTGACCAGCGACGATGCCGCTTATAGACCGTCTCCCACGGCCCGAACCGCTCCGGCAGATCCCGCCACTGCACCCCCGTCCGGACGCGGTACAGCACCCCGTTGATCACCCGTCGGTGATCACTCCACCGGCCCCCACGCGCACCACCACGAGGCAAGAACGACTCCAGCCGATCCCACTCCGCATTCGTCAAATCCCCACGGCCCATACAGCCAGCCTGACCCCAACACCCCGCCCACGCCAGGAGATCCGAGAAACAGTGCCTAGTTGATGCGGACCACGCCGCCGTACTCGATCCACTCCATGGTGGCCTGCTTGGGGCCGATGTTCCCGTCCGGCTTCCAGGTGGAGACCTCGACGAGACCCGGCTCCAATATCTCGAATCCGTCGAGGTACGCGGCGAGTTCGTGCTCCCTGCGCACCCGGCCCCACTGGTCCTGCGTGCTGACCCGCATGAACTCGGTGACGAAGTCGCGGGTCGCCTTGTCCTCACTGACCAGCTGGCACACCACCAGGAAACTGCCGGACGGCAGCTTGTCGGCGACCCGGCGCAGCAGGGCACCGGGGTCGTCCTCGTCGGTGATGCAGTGCAGCACGGAGACGAACAGCGCGGCGACGGGCTGCTCCCGGTCGATGAGCCCGACGACCTCGGGGCTGGAGAAGATGCCGTCGGTGTCGCGCATGTCCGCCTGGATGACGGCGGTGTTCTCGTTCTCCTCCAGCAGCGCACGGCCGTGCGCCAGGACGATCGGGTCGTTGTCGACGTAGACGACGCGGGAATCCGGGTTCACGGCCTGGGCGACCTGGTGGACGTTGTCCTGGGTGGGCAGACCTGAGCCGTGGTCGATGAACTGCCGGACGCCGTGTTCCTGGGCGAGCCAGCGCACCGCACGCTGGAGGAAGCGGCGGTTGTTGATGGCGAGCACCTGGGTGCTGGGGACGACCTTGTCCAGTTCCCCGCACGCCTCGCGGTCGACCGCGTAGTTGTCCTTGCCGCCGAGGTAGTAGTCGTACATCCGCGCCACGCTCGGAATGCTGACATCGACGACGCCGGACAGCGGCTGTGATTCTTGGCTCATTGCATACGTTCCCGTCGCTTCGGCATCACCGGCACGGGCCTGCGGCCACAGCGGTGCGCCACCCGAGGCCGAGCCGGGCTCTGCCTCCCAACATACCTACGAAAAGGCGGTCGTTGCAGGTCGGCGGCGGAGTCAATTGTGCGGCACACCGCGGTACCGCACGGGTGAAGGACCGTCATGTCGCAATCGTCCCGACCCCGGGCGGCGCGCCCGCCGCGTGGCCGCATCCGTACGGAGAACCGGGCCGGCCACCCGGCGCCCGCCGTCAGACCTTGGGGATGTCGAAGTAGCGGTTCAGGCCGGAGGCGAGGCCGAGGTCGCCGGTCGCCCTGACCTTGCGGGTGAGGAACATCGTCACCGGATTGCCGTTGCCGGAGACCAGCTTGAGGAACGCGGCGTCGCCCATCGCCAGCGTCAGCCGCGGCCGGTCCGCCGACCTGCCTTCCCGCACCGTGCAGCCGCCGTCGGCGATGATCGTCTCGTAGACCGCTTCGGACTCGCCGGTGATCTCCCAGCGGATCAGCGCGCTGAGCGAGCCGGCGGCCTCCGGCCGGAACTGCCGGCCCATCCTCCCGAAGATCTCGCCGAGCACCCTGGCCCGCAGGTCGCCGGTGGCGATCTCGGTGATCTGCCGGGCGCTCAACCCCTTGACGATCCGGGCGAACTCGTCGGGAGTGACGCCGGCGAAGTCCAGTGCGGCCAGCCGGGCACGGACGTCATCGGTCACGAAAATCACCTTACTTTTCGGTAAAATTACTAATGAGTCAGATTATGCCCGCCGTGACGGCCCGGCAAGGAAGAGCGGCCCGGCACACGGAGCGGCGCGTCCCCCTGGCACGTCCCGCGGCACCGGCCGCCGACCGCCCGCCCGCAGTCACCGCCCCCGCCCGCACAGCTGGCCGGAACCGGCCACTCCGTTCCCTCCGCTGCCCCGGAACCCTGGTGGGGTCCGCGTCCGACCGGTAGAAGGGACGGATGACCACAGAGATGAGTGAGCCGGCCGCCGGGGGCATACCGACCGTCGAGGAGATGGTGCGCGCCAATCAGGCCAACTGGGACGCGCGCACCCCCGTCCATGTGGCCAGCGCGTTCTACGGACTGGACGGAACCAGGACCGCGGATGACTGGTTCGCGCCCTTCGAATGGGACGACCTCGGCAGCCTCGAAGGCCGGGACGTCCTGCACCTCCAGTGCCACCTGGGCACCGAGACGGCGGCGTTCGCCGACCGCGGCGCCGCGCACACGGTGGGGCTCGACATCTCCGCAGCCGCGGTCGCCGAGGCCCGGCGACTGGCCCGCGAGGGCGGCCGGGACATGGAGTTCGTCCACTCCGACGTGCACCGGGCCGTGGAGGCGCTCGGCGACCGGCGGTTCGACGTGGTCTACACCGGCAAGGGCGCGCTCTGCTACCTCCCCGACCTCACCGCGTGGGCCTCGGTCGTCAGCGCGCTGCTGCGCCCCGGCGGCACGTTCTACCTCGTGGAATTCCACCCGCTGCTCGACTCCTTCGGCCCGGCGCCCGACCCCGACCGGCAGCAACTCCTGCTGCACCACGACTACTTGGCGGGCCGCGGGCCGATCAGGAGCGATACACCCGCCACGTACACCGACGGGCCGCCGGTCGAGGGGGCGACGGTCAGCTACGAGTGGCGGCACGGCATCGGCGAGGTGGTGTCGGCGGTGGTCGCGGCGGGCCTTTCGGTCGAGGTGCTGCGCGAGACCGAGCTGCTGCCCTGGAAGCGCTTCGACACGATGGTGCCGTCCGACAACGGCTGGTGGCGCCTGCCGCCGTCGCAGCCGATCGTCCCGATGCTGTACGCGCTGCGCGCGGTGAAGAAGAGCTGAGCGCGGACAGGCCCGCCATGCGCCCGCCGCGCACCGCTCCCCCGGTCTCACAGCCGCCGGTACACCGACCGCAGCAGCTGCTCCTTGGCCGGGCCGCCGACCCGCCACTCCAGGTGCCATTCGTCCGGCCCGGCAACGGTGAAGGTGCCGTCGTAGCGGTCCGCCGCGCAGGGGTGGACGGTGTGCCACCGGCCGCGGCGCAGATCCAGGTCGTGGAAGGGCCGGCCGTCGGCGAAGGACACCTCGGCACCGCCGTCGGGACGCGGTCGCAGCCGCAGCGTGCGCGACGCGGGGTGCGCCGTCCCCGCCCAGGTCAGCTCGCCCTCCTCGACGTGCAGCAGCACCTCACCCGCGGCGTCGGGCCGGAAATCCGCCGTGCCGCGGAAGCTGCCGGCGGCGCCGGACCGCACGTCGCGGACGGTGCGCTCGATGCTCCAGCGGCCGGTGAGATAGGCCGCGGCGTCGGGCACGGGGTGGCGGACGGGCGGGTGGCCTGGCTCGGGGGACATGGCCCCGATTCTCCCCCGGCGTCCGCCGCGCGGGTACCGGGGCCCGTCCGGCGGCGGCGCGGGCCCCGGCGGCACGTGCCGTGCGGACTCGCACCGCCGCACCTACGCTCGGTACCGAGAGCGTCACCGGGGTGCGCTCCCCCGCCGCAGGCCGCGGTCGCGCCCCGCCCCGCCGGCAGCGCCGCGGGCACCGCGTACGAGACCGAGACCGGAGGCACTCCCATGCCGGACCTGTTCATCGACGGTCGCTGGACCGCAGCGGCAGCCGGGCAGGTGCGCGAGATCCGCTGCCCGGCGGACGGCACCTTGGTCGCGACCGTCGACGAAGGCGGGCCGAAGGACGCGGCGGCGGCGGTCGCCGCGGCGCGGGTCGCCTTCGACGACGGGCCCTGGCCCTGGACGCCGGCGGCCGAGCGCGGGCGGCTGCTGCTGCGGGTCGCCGATCTGCTGGAGCGCGACAAGGACGCGCTGGCCCGCGCCGAGTCGCTGGACACCGGCAAGCGGCTGGTCGAGAGCGGCTACGACATGGACGACATCGCCAACTGCTTCCGCTACTTCGGCAATCTCGGGGCGGCCGGCGGCACCGACCGCGTGGTGGACACCGGCGCCGCCGAGACCGACAGCACGGTGCGGCACGAGCCGGTCGGCGTCTGCTCGCTGATCACGCCGTGGAACTACCCGCTGCTCCAGACCGCCTGGAAGGTGGCGCCCGCCCTCGCGGCAGGCAACACCTTCGTGCTGAAGCCCAGCGAGCTGACCCCGCACACCGCGATCCACCTGATGCGGCTGCTGGCCGAGGCGGGGCTGCCGGACGGCGCCGCCAACCTGGTGCTCGGCACCGGCCCGTTGGTGGGCGCGCCGCTCACCGAGGACCCGCGGGTGGACATGGTGTCGTTCACCGGTGGGCTGCTCACCGGGCGGCGCATCATGGCCGCCGCCGCGCCCACCGTGAAGAAGATCGCCCTCGAACTGGGCGGCAAGAACCCCAACGTCGTCTTCGCGGACGCCGAGTTCGACACCGCGGTGGACTACGCGCTGATGGCGATCTTCCTGCACTCCGGACAGGTCTGCTCGGCCGGTGCCAGGCTGCTCGTCCAGGACGAACTGCACGACGCGTTCGTCGACGAGCTGGTGACCCGCGCCCGGCGCATCCGGCTCGGCGGCCCCTTCGACGACAACGCCCGCACCGGCCCGCTGATCTCCGCCGCGCACCGCGCCAAGGTCGAGGCGTATGTGGCGGCCGGCCTGGCCGAGGGCGCGGTACTCCTGTGCGGCGGGGCGGCGCCCGACGACCCGGCGCTGCGGGACGGCTTCTACTACCTGCCGACGGTGCTGGACGAGTGCACCCCTGACATGTCCGTGATCCGTGACGAGTCGTTCGGTCCTGTGCTGACCGTCGAGCGGTTCCGCGACGAGAACGAGGCGGTCCGGCTCGCCAACGACACGGTGTACGGCCTGACCGCTGCGGTGTGGACGCAGGACAGCGGGCGCGCCCACCGGGTCGCGGCCCGGATCCGCGCCGGAACGGTCTGGATCAACGACTTCCACCCGTACGTGCCGCAGGCCGAGTGGGGCGGCATGAAGCAGTCGGGTGTGGGACGCGAGCTGGGGCCCGCGGGGCTCGCCGAATACCAGGAGGCCAAGCACGTGTGGCGCAATACCGCGCCCCGGCCACAGAGGTGGTTCGAGTGAGCGAGGAGGGCCAGGCCCGCCCCGGCACCCGTGCGGACGGCAGTCACGACGACGATTCGCTCACCGAGTTCGGCTACAAGCCCGAACTCAAGCGCACCCTGGGCAACTTCCACACCTTCGCCGCCGGCATCAGCTACATCTCGATCCTCACCGGCACCTTCCAGCTGTTCTACTTCGGCGTGAGCCACGGCGGTCCCGCGTACTGGTGGTCCTGGCCGATGGTCTTCCTGGGCCAGCTGACGGTGGCGCTGTGCTTCTGCGAGCTGGCCGCCCGCTATCCGGTGGCCGGATCGATCTACAACTGGGCCAAGCGGCTCGGCGGTCCGCACGTCGGCTGGCTCGGCGGCTGGATGATGCTCACCGCCACCATGGTCTCGCTGTCCGCCGTGGCCCTCGCCTACCAGGTGACGCTGCCGCAGATCTCGTCGTGGTTCCAGTTCATCGGCGACGGCAGCGGCAGGACGGACACGGCGGCCAACGCCGTCCTGCTGGGCACCGTCCTCATCACCTTCACCACACTGATCAACGCCTTCGGCGTGAAGCTGATGGCGCGGATCAACTCCGCCGGTGTGGCCATCGAACTCATCGCGGCCATCCTGCTGATCATCCTCCTCGCGGCACACATCACCCGCAGCCCCGCGGCGCTCACCGAGACCTTCGGCCTGGGCAGCGGCCAGAACTTCGGCTACTTCAGCGCGTTCCTGACCGCGTCCCTGGCCTCCGCCTACGTCATGTACGGCTTCGACACCGCGTCCTCGCTCGGTGAGGAGTGCAAGGACCCGGGCCGCAACGCGCCCCGGGCGATCCTGCGCGCGCTGATCGCGTCGTTCCTCATCGGCGGCCTGATCCTGCTGTTCGCGCTGCTGGCCGTGCCGGACCTGCACTCCAAGCAACTGTCCGTGGACGGCCTGCAGTTCGTGGTGCTCTCGGCGCTGGGCTCGACGGTGGGACAGATCGTGCTGTGGTGCGTGGTCATCGCGATCACCGTCTGCGAACTGGCCGTGCACACCGCCGGCATCCGCCTCGCGTTCGCCATGGCTCGGGACAACAACCTGCCCGCCGCCTCCCTGCTCGCCAAGGTCAGCCCGCGCTTCCAGACCCCGGTACTGCCCGCCGTGGTGATCGGTCTGGTGGCGGTCTGCATCCTGCTGATCAACGTCAACCAGCCGCAGATCTTCTCGGTGATCACCAGCATCGCGATCATCATGATCTACCTGGCGTACCTGATGGTGACGGTACCGATGCTGGTCAAACGCCTGCGCGGCCGGTGGACACCGGCCGAGGGAAAATTCTCCCTCGGCAGATTCGGCCTCCCGGTCAACATCCTCGCCGTCCTGTGGGGCGCCGCGATGTCCCTCAACCTCGCCTGGCCCCGCGCCGCCGTCTACAACGCGACCGGCCCCCAGCACTGGTACCTGCGCTGGGGCGCCTTCCTCTTCATCGGCGTCGTGGCACTCGGCGGCTTCGCCTACTACTGGTTCGTCCAACGCAAACGCACCGGCGTCCTGGCGGGGCACGCGGCGGTGCCTACGTCGCCGGGGTCGTGAAACGAAAAATCCCCACGATCTTCTGGAGATCGTGGGGATTGCTCTGTGTCCGAGGGGGCTTAACTCTCCCTTCGGGAACCGGCCCATAAGTGGCTTGACCTGGGTAAACACCCGTCGATCGGTGGCATTTCGGCGGGTGTACCTCCATCTCTTTCCCGATGTTTCCTGCGGGTTGGGGGCGCCGTTGGTCATGCGTGGGCCACGTAACCATCCTGTCCCGCCCCGCATGATCAGGCTTTCTCGACGGCCTCGAAAATGTCGACGTCTGTCTCCTGTTGCCAGCTCAGGAAGCCGGGCCAGTCGGCGGCATATCCCGGCTTCGTTCGGGGCCTCGCAGTGCTTGAGCATCTGCGCAGTCCAGCACGTCGCCACGGACCGGCTCCACTGTTCCCGGGATGCCTTGACGGGTGATCGTCGCTGATCTCGACGAACTGGCGCACGCAGGAAGAGAAGGGCCTCCCAACAATTCCGACGACACACTGCCGCGGCCCTGCCGTCATCTGCGGACAGCTCACCGATGCGTCTTCGGCGGACTCGCCTTCCACGCTCGGTCGAGGGAGTCGTCCCAAGTGCCGTCCCGGTCGAAACTGGCGGCCCGGCAGCCACGGGACATGGGCGCCGCAGCGATATGGCGCCAGGGAGCGGCCCCGATCCGGGCTATAGCGTGACCGCAGTAACGACAGACTGTGTGCCCCATCAACTCATCAGCCAACCGCTCGAATTGCGCGGTGCGGTCCGCCACCTCCTCTTTGATGCCCCGCAGCACCTCCTCGGCGCTGGAAACCCCTGCCGAACCGGTGATGTCGCGCACGAGTGCCGCCGCCTCGATCGCGATGTCGGCCCGCCTTGCGGCCTCGACCAGGCTCCGCGCGCCACCGTTGTCAGGCGACTTGCGCACCGTCCGTTCCGCCAACTCAACCGACGGACGGCTCGACACCGCTGGCCGGTCATCACCGGCCTCGGGCTCCGCAGTACCGTCTCTCAGGCGTCTGCGAGCCACTTCGAAGGCCCATGCCTCGGTGGATGCCTTCTTGGCGACGTTGAAGTGAGTGCTGGTCGCCGCGTCCATCACCGTGTGGAACTCTTCCATCAGCGCTCCCCAGTGGTAGCCGCCGGCAAAGTCCTCCGGGCACCAGCCGTAGTGACGCACGAGTTCGTCACGGACTCGGTCGAAATGACGCAGGCTCTTCCGCACCGGTCCGGACGTCTCGATGTGGAGGCCGACGCATTCCGCCTTCGCCAGCATCTCCGGCTGCACACCCTCCCACTTCATATGGCCGTCGCGTTCACAGACGTAGTCGACCCAGGACCAGAACGCCTCGGCGTCCGCAACATCAGGCGCCTCACGGTGGTGGCGCGGGCAGAGGAGAGCGAAGTTGCGCACATCGTTGGAACCGCCGAGCGACTCCGGGACTACATGGGCTCTCTCCACCGGCGCCTGCCAGCAGATCAGGCAGATCGGCTCATCGAGACCGAGGTAGTCGGCGATGGCCCGGACCGGGGGTCTGGACCGGCGCCGGTCGGGGTGGCTGTCCCGATTGCGTACGCGCAGCTCACGGTGGTCGTAGGCGTGTTCACGGTCGGGGTCTCGTATGTTCAGGGCGTCAGGGATGTCCTCACGTTGCGGCTCGGGGTTCCTCGCCTGGTAGAGCGGTGTGCTGATCTCTGTGAGATACGGGCTGAGGACTCCCAGCAGGAAGTCGCGGATGATCTCCAAGGCATCGGCGTCGTAGCCGTCGGCGGCGTTGCGGTGCCCCTGGATGTCGAGGTAGAGGTAGCGCGGGGCGCCGGGGCTCGTTGCCGCGGCTTTCTTGAGGATCGCGAAGAGTCGGGTGGCGCACTTGGTGAAGTCCTCTTCAACCCGCATGTCGTGATACAGCGCGATGCCCTTCGGCTTCGCATCGGCTCCCGGCCCCTCAGGAGAGGCTGCGTTCTGCGTGGCCTCGGGGTGGGCTGAGCACTGAGCCGTAATCGGCTTCTGTGGGTTGTCGTTCATGGACGCACAGTAGGTGCCGCACCTGACAACGGGCGTCTGCGGCGTCTGATCCCGGCGGAGCGGCGTACATTACGGCCGAGCCCCGGAGGCGAGCGAGAGGGATGAGGTAGGGCCGCTGGCCAACAGGCGGTCGAGAGCTTCCGGCGTGAGATGGCCAGCCTCCCCAAGGGGGCGTCGAACAAGTGCGATAGCCGTAACGACTGGGACAGAACGAGGGGCAACTAGCCGGGTGGCAAAGCGCGGCAACGGGCTCGGCGGGACTCCGGTGGAGATCTCGCGCACGGGCCGACCGAACACCTGGGGCGTTCGTACGCCCCTGCACTTCAACCCGGCAACGGCAAGAAGGAGCACTACTGGAGCGAGCACGGACACAAGAACAAGCCGAGGCGGAACGGGTGTTGCGCAAGTGGCACATCGACCACGAGACAGGCACCTCACACCCCGCTCCGACATGACCATGGCGCAGTTCGTGGACGGGTGGCTTGCCAAACATCGGGGCGAGGGCACCACGAAGGAGGTGTACGAGTCCAAGATCCGGCTGCGCATCAAGCCGCGTATCGGCAGGGAGAAGGTAGTGGAAGTGACTGACGAACGGTTTGGATGAGCTGTATCAGCTCTTGGGAAGCACGCCGATCGAGGCGAACGGCAACAAGCCTCTCGGCCTCAAGAGCGTCCGCCGAATCCACAACAATTTGTCGGCCGCGCTCGACTCGGTGACGGGACCGAGGAAACTCCTCGCGGTCACCCCGGCCCCACACGGCGAACCCACCCACGGAACGGCAGATCAAAGGCAGCACAGCCGGACTTCCCGCCCCTCAACGAACACCAGACGGCGCATCCTCCGAGAGATACGGAAGCCGTGCGGCAACCGAGTGTGCGACGACGGACTGACCCAGCACTGTCTTCGGGACGCCCCGCTGTGAACCGCCTATGCGGCCACCTCATACCGCCGTAGCGAAGCGCTGGGATGGAAGTGGTCACTCGTGCACTGGGATGAGTGCGCCATCGGACTGGCCCGGGTCGTGGCCGAGGAAGGCAACACCTACCGGCTGCGGAAGCTGACCAGGGACGGGGACGACAACGCGATCATCTACGTAGACCAAGCCCTGATAAACGTCCTCACACGGCAGGAGGAACGCCAAGACGCGGAGTGGGAGCGGCTCGGCGATCTCTGGGTGGACCATGAGCTCGTGTTCGCTCGCGCCGGCTTCAAGCTCTACCGAGGCGAGGCAGGCGGACCACAGGCCCCCGAGAAGGTGTCGGCCCGTCGGCGGACGGCACGAAATCGTCTACACCTGCCGGAGATCTTCCGGCCGCACGACTGGCGGAAGTCGAAGATCACGAACGATCTGGACGCCCACGAGAACCCGCTAGGGGGCTCGGCCAACACCCGGCACCACTCGGCGGGCTACACCACGACGCAGTACGGCAAGCATCGCGCTGAGAGGGCGAAGAAGTCGACTGCTTCGAGCGCCAGCCGGATCGCCCTGTCATCCGTGGCTGACTAGGGGATTCGGCTCGACTGTTGGCCACGTGGTTGGTCACACCTCAGCCCGAGAAACAGAAAAACCCCAGATGAACTGGGGTCTTCGCTGGTGTCCGAGGGGGGACTTGAACCCCCACGCCCGATAAAGGGCACTAGCACCTCAAGCTAGCGCGTCTGCCATTCCGCCACCCGGACCGGGTGTGTCTTCGCGGGGTGTTCCCCGCGGCGACATGGACAACAATACCAAGGTTTCGGAGTGCCTTTCACCTGCGTATCCGTCCGGCGCATAGCCTCACGATATGGGTGATGAGGGATATATCCATCCAGGGTCGACGTCGCCGCGCAGGCCGCGGGCGCTGTCGCCGTTGCGGGAGCATCTGCGGGACACCTTCTGGTTCGCGCCCACGGCGGGGCTGGTGTGTGCGGTGCTGTTGTGGTGGGGGGCGTCGGCGCTCGATGCCGAGATCATTTCGGTGTTGCAGCGGGAGCGGGAGTACGGCACGGTCCGGGATCTGGTCGCGTTCGCGGATGACGCCAGGACGATCGTGACGACGGTCAGCTCGGCGATGATGACCTTCATCGGTGTGGTCTTCAGCATCTCGCTGGTCGCGGTGCAGATGGCGAGCGGGCAGCTCACGCCGCGGGTGGTGCGGATCTTCGTCAGGAGCCGGATCAGCAAGCTGACGCTCACCGTGTTCCTGGCGACGTTCCTGTTCTCGCTGCTGGTGCTGACCTCGTACGAGGGGGAGGCGAACGCACGGCAGGTCACCACGGTGCCGCTGGTGCAGAGCGTGCTGACCATGGCGATGGTCGGTCTGAGCCTGCTGCTGTTCATCGCGTATGTGTCGTCGACGCTGCGGCTGATGCAGGTCGGCCCTGTCGTGGAACGGATCACGGAGGAGACGTTGCGGATGCTGGCGCGGCAGCCGGCGGGAGGCGGGGACGAGGGGCCGCCGGTCGCCGAGTCTGCGCGGGTCGCGCACCAGGGGCCGGCGGGGGTGCTGCTCGATGTGAACGTCGCGCGGCTGGTGCGGGCCGCGCGGCGGCAGGGGGTGGTGTTGCGGCTGATTCCCCGGGTCGGGGATTTCGTGATGCCGGGGACGCCGGTGCTGGCGGTGCACGGCGGGACGATGCCGCCGCGGCGGGCGCTGGGGTACACGGTGTCCGTCGGCGTGGAGCGCACCTTCCATCAGGATCTGGGTCTTGGGCTGCGGCAGTTGTCGGACATCGCGCTGCGGGCCCTGTCGCCTGCGGTGAACGATCCGACGACCGCCGTGCAGTGCCTGGACCGGATCGTGCAGATCCTGGCGGCGCTGGCGCACCGGCCGCTCGGGCAGGTGCGGCACCGGGACCGGAAGGGCGCGGTGCGGCTGGTGCAGAACGTTCCGGGCTGGACGGATCTGGTGGATCTGGGGCTCACCGAGATCCGGGCGTGCTCGGCGCACTCGCCGCAGGTCACCCGGCGGTTGCTGGCGGGGATCGACGACCTGTTGCTGCTCGCGCCCGACGACCGCCGGGAGCCGCTGCGGCGGCAGCGTGCCCTCGTGGTCCAGGCGGTGGAGCGGACGGCGCCGACGGCGGCCGAGCGGCGGTTCGCGGAGCTTCCCGATCGTCAGGGCATCGGCTGACCCGGCGCCTGGAGGGGACGGCCGCCCCGGATGAGGAGGAGCGGGAAAAGGTTCCCGGCGGCTGCCTCTCGGTTGGGCGGGGGCGGGCCGTCCGACGACTTTCGGCCGGGTCTCGGCCGCTTTTCGCTGTCCGTTCCGCCCTCGGCCGGGCCGATGGCGAGGTATCTGCCCCGGGCTCGCGGCGGCCCCACCGGGCGCCGGGCCGCGCCGTGACGGCGGCCGGTCCGACGGGCCGGTGACGAGGCGGGCGCACTCCGACACCGAGGTCAACAGGCCCTGGAAGCGGCCGGGTTCCCGCGCCTGACACCCCGTCGGCTTTCACAGATTTCTTGGCTCGATCGCTTCCCACGGCCCTGGACATCGGGATGGGGATACGGGATAACGGGATCCATACAGTATTCGTCGACTGTATGCAATCTGCTCGGGACCGCCCGGCCGGTCCCCCATGAAGGGAAGCGATGCCCCATGCCCGAGGACGCCCAGGACCTCATCTCCGGCGGGCACTTGGTCGCCAAAGCGCTCAAAGCCGAAGGTGTGGACGTCATCTACACCCTCTGCGGCGGCCACATCATCGACATCTACGACGGCTGCGTCGACGAGGGCATCGAGGTGGTGGACGTACGCCATGAACAGGTCGCCGCCCATGCCGCCGACGGCTACGCCCGGATCACCGGCAAGCCCGGCTGCGCGGTGGTCACCGCGGGCCCCGGCACCACCGACGCGGTCACCGGCGTCGCCAACGCCTTCCGCGCCGAGTCCCCCATGCTGCTGATCGGCGGTCAGGGAGCGCACTCCCAGCACAAGATGGGCTCGCTCCAGGACCTGCCGCACGTCGACATGATGGCGCCGATCACCAAGTTCTCCGCCACCGTGCCCGACACCGCCCGCGCGGCCGACATGGTCTCGATGGCCTTCCGCGAGTGCTACCACGGTGCGCCGGGGCCCTCGTTCCTGGAGATCCCCCGGGACGTGCTGGACGCGAAGGTGCCGCGGGAGGACGCCCGGATACCGCAGGCCGGACGCTACCGCGCCTCGACCCGCTCGGCAGGTGACCCGGAAGCCGTCCAGCAGCTCGCCGACCTGCTGGTGCGCGCGGAGCGGCCGGCGATCCTGCTGGGCAGCCAGGTGTGGACGACCCGGGCGACGGACGCGGCCACGGAACTCGTACGGACGCTGAACGTCCCCGCGTACATGAACGGCGCAGGACGTGGCACGCTGCCGCCCGGCGACCCGCACCACTTCCAGCTCTCCCGCCGGTACGCCTTCTCGAACGCCGACCTCATCGTGATCGTCGGCACGCCCTTCGACTTCCGGATGGGGTACGGCAAGCGGCTGTCCCCCTCGGCCACCGTCGTCCAGATCGATCTGGACTACCGCACGGTCGGCAAGAACCGCGACGTCGACCTGGGGATCGTGGGCGACGCGAGCCTGGTGCTCACCGCGGTGACGCAGGCCGCTTCCGGGCAGCTGCCCGGCGTTTCCACCCCGCGCAAGGAGTGGATCGAGGAACTGCGGGCCGCCGAGCAGATGGCGATCGAGAAGCGGCTGCCGCAGCTGCGCTCGGACGCCGACCCGATCCACCCCTACCGCCTGGTCAGCGAGATCAACGACTTCCTGACCGAGGACTCGATCTACATCGGTGACGGCGGCGACATCGTCACCTTCTCCGGGCAGGTCGTGCAGCCCAAGTCGCCGGGACACTGGATGGACCCGGGGCCGCTCGGCACCCTCGGCGTCGGCGTGCCGTTCGTCATGGCAGCCAAGCAGGCCAGGCCCGACAAGGAGGTCGTGGCGCTCTTCGGGGACGGCGCGTTCTCGCTCACCGGCTGGGACTTCGAGACGCTGGTCCGCTTCGACCTGCCGTTCGTCGGGATCGTCGGCAACAACTCCTCGATGAACCAGATCCGTTACGGCCAGAAGGCCAAGTACGGCGACGCGCGGGAGCGGATCGGCAACACCCTCGGGGACGTCCCCTACGACCAGTTCGCGCGGATGCTCGGCGGGTACGGCGAGGAGGTCCGTGACCCCGCGCAGATCCGTCCGGCGCTGGAGCGGGCCCGGCAGTCCGGCAAGCCCTCTCTGATCAACGTCTGGGTGGATCCGGATGCGTACGCCCCCGGAACCATGAACCAGACCATGTACAAGTGACCCGGAAGGAGCGGGAGATGAGCAAGGCCCCGGAGGGGGACAAGGCCCTGAGCGGGGTCCGTGTCCTCGACATGACGCACGTGCAGTCAGGACCGTCGGCCACCCAGCTGCTGGCCTGGCTCGGTGCGGACGTCATCAAGCTGGAGGCGACCACCGGTGACATCACGCGCAAGCAACTGCGCGACATCCCGGACGTCGACTCCCTCTACTTCACGATGCTCAACTGCAACAAGCGCAGCATCACCCTCAACACCAAGAGCGAGCGCGGCAAGGAGATCCTCACCGAGCTGATCCGGCGCAGCGACGTCCTGGTGGAGAACTTCGGCCCCGGTGCGGTGGACCGGATGGGGTTCTCCTGGGAGCGCATCCAGGAGATCAACCCGCGGATCGTCTACGCCTCCATCAAGGGCTTCGGCGAAGGCCCGTACACCAAGTTCAAGGCGTACGAGGTGGTGGCCCAGGCGATGGGCGGGTCGATGGCGACGACCGGCTTCGAGGAGGGGCCGCCGCTGGCCACCGGCGCGCAGATCGGCGACTCGGGGACCGGTGTGCACTGCGTGGCCGGCATCCTCGCGGCGCTCTACCAGCGGGAGCACACCGGGCGCGGCCAGCGGGTGAACGTCGCGATGCAGCACGCCGTGCTGAACCTGTGCCGGGTCAAGCTGCGCGACCAACAGAGGCTCGCGCACGGCCCGTTGGCGGAGTACCCGAACGACGACTTCGGGGACGAGGTGCCGCGCAGTGGCAACGCGAGCGGCGGCGGGCAGCCCGGCTGGGCGGTCCGCTGCGCACCGGGCGGCCCCAACGACTACGTCTATGTGATCGTGCAGCCGGTGGGCTGGCAGCCGCTGACCGCGCTGATCGGGCGTCCCGAGCTGGCCGCCGACCCGGAGTGGGCGACGCCCGAGGCCCGGCTGCCCAAGCTCTCCAAGATGTTCCAGCTGATCGAGGAGTGGAGCAGCACACTGCCCAAGTGGGAGGTGCTGGAGCAGCTGAACGCGCACAACATACCGTGCGGCCCGATCCTCTCGACGAAGGAGATCGTCGAGGACGCCTCGCTGGCCGCCAACGAGATGGTGGTGCAGGTCGAGCATCCCGAGCGCGGCAGATTCACCACCGTCGGCTCGCCGCTGAAGCTGTCCGACTCGCCCGTCGACGTCGACCGTTCTCCGCTGCTCGGTGAGCACAACGAAGAGGTGTACGCCGGTGAGCTGGGGCTCGACGGCGAGGAACTGCGGCTGCTCAAGGCGAACGGAGTGATCTGATGGCTGATCGGAAAGAGGCCGTGCAGGCGGTGCTGGAAGCCGCGCGGGCCGAGGGCCGGGCGGCGCTGACCGCACCGGAGGGCAAGCTGGTCGCGGACGCGTACGGCATCCCGACGCCGGCGGAGGGCCTGGCGGAGACCGCGGACGAGGCGGTGGCGCTGGCCGACCGGATCGGCTTCCCGGTGGCGCTGAAGATCGTGTCGCCGGACATCCTGCACAAGACGGACGCGGGCGGGGTGCGCGTCGCGCTGGCCTCGGCCGCGGAGGTCCGGGGCGCGTTCTGCGCCATCGTGCAGAACGCCAAGGTGTACGACCCGCAGGCGCGGATCAGCGGGGTGCAGGTGCAGCAGATGGTGCCCGAGGGGCAGGAGGTGATCGTCGGGGCGGTGACCGACCCGACGTTCGGCAAGATCGTGGCCTTCGGTCTCGGCGGGGTGCTGGTGGAGGTGCTCAAGGACGTCACCTTCCGGCTGGCGCCCGCGTCGGCGGACGACGCCGCGTCGATGCTGGACGGCATCCGGGCGGCCGAGGTGCTGCGCGGGGTACGGGGCGCACCTCCGGTGGACCGTGCGGCGCTGACCGACCTCATCGTGCGCACCTCCCAACTGGCCGCGGACTTCCCGGAGATCGCGGAGGTCGACCTCAATCCGGTGTTCGCCGCCGACGACGGCGCGATGGCGGCCGACGTACGGATCCTGCTGGCGCAGGAGGCACCGGTGGCGCGACGGCGCTACGGGAAGGAGGAGATCCTCACCGCGATGCGGCGGCTGATGCGTCCGCGGTCGGTGGCGGTCATCGGCGCGTCCAACGAGCCGGGGAAGATCGGCAATTCGGTGATGCGCAATCTCATCGACGGCGGGTTCGGCGGAGAGATCCATCCGGTGAACCCCAAGGCCGACGACATCCTCGGCCGCAAGGCGTACAAGTCGGTGGCGGATGTGCCGGGCGAGGTCGATGTGGCGGTGTTCGCGATTCCCGCGGCGTTCGTCCCCGCAGCCCTGGAGGAGGCCGGCCGCAAGGGCGTCCCGAACGCGGTGCTGATCCCGTCCGGCTTCGCCGAGACCGGCGAACACGCGCTCCAGGAACGGATCGTGGCGGTCGGCGAGGAGTACGGCATACGCCTGCTGGGGCCGAACATCTACGGCTACTACTCGACCTGGCACGACCTGTGCGCGACGTTCTGCACGCCGTACGACGTCAAGGGTGGGGTGGCGCTGACCTCGCAGTCCGGCGGGATCGGGATGGCCATCCTGGGCTTCGCCAGGACCACCAGGACCGGCGTATCGGCGATCGTGGGGCTCGGCAACAAGTCCGACGTGGACGAGGACGACCTCCTCACCTACTTCGGCGAGGACGACCACACCACGTGCATCGCCATGCACCTGGAAGACCTCAAGGACGGCCGGGCGTTCGTCGAGGCGGCCCGCGAGACGGTGCGCAAGAAGCCGGTGGTGGTGCTGAAGGCGGGGCGCACGAGCGCGGGCGCGAAGGCGGCGGGCTCGCACACCGGCGCGCTGGCCGGGGACGACGCGGTGTACGACGACGTCCTGCGGCAGGCGGGTGTCATCCGGGCACCGGGGCTGAACGACATGCTGGAGTACGCGCGGGCGCTGCCGGTGCTGCCCACGCCGCAGGGCGACAACGTCGTGGTGATCACCGGCGCCGGGGGCTCCGGCGTGCTGCTGTCGGACGCGATCGTCGACAACGGTCTGCGGCTGATGGAGATACCCGACGATCTGGACGCCGCGTTCCGGCAGTTCATCCCGCCGTTCGGCGCGGCGGGCAACCCGGTGGACATCACCGGCGGCGAGCCGCCCTCGACGTACGAGGCGACGATCCGGCTGGGCATGGAGGATCCGCGGATCCATGCGCTGGTGCTCGGCTACTGGCACACCATCGTCACGCCGCCGATGGCCTTCGCGAAGCTGACGGCGCGGGTGGTCGAGGAGTTCCGGGCGCGCGGCATCGAGAAGCCGGTGGTGGCGTCGCTGGCCGGCGACACCGAGGTGGAGGAGGCCGCCGCGTATCTCTTCGAACGCGGAGTGGTCGCGTATCCGTACACGACCGAAAAGCCGGTGGCGGCGCTCGGGGCGAAGTACCGCTGGGCACGGGCTGCGGGGCTGCTGACCTGACCCCGCTCTCCTGGAGCGCGAAAAAGGTTCGGACAGGGGGCGCTGACCGAGTTCTTTCGATTCCAAGGGGACCACATGAGCACAACGAACGACCGGAATGCGGCCGGCGGTGCCGCATTCCGGGAAGTCACGGACAGCAAAGGGCGCGTCTACCGGATCGGGGAAACCGACCGGGATCTGCTCGGGCATTCCCGAAAAATCATGGTGTACCTGCCGTGGATCGCGATGATCGCGATCAGCGTCTTCGAGTACGCGTACGGCTCAGCCGAGGACACCCTGTCGCACGCGCACGGCTGGTCGCAGAGCAACACCTTCTGGATCCTGAGCGTCTGGATCTTCTTCCAGGCGGGCATCGCCTTCCCGGCCGGCTGGCTGCGTGAGCGGGGCCTGCTCACCGCCCGCCGGGCCACCTACCTCGGGGCGGCGCTCTGCCTCATCGGCTTCGTCGCCCTCGCACACCTGGACAACGTCTTCCTGGCGATCTGCGGGTTCGGTGTGGTCGGCGGTCTGGGTTCCGGTCTGGTCTACGCCACCTGCATCAACATGGTCGGCAAATGGTTCCCGGAACGGCGGGGCGCGAAGACCGGATTCGTCAACGGTGGATTCGCCTACGGCGCGCTGCCGTTCATCTTCATCTTCAACTACGCGTTCGACACCAGCAATTTCACCGAAGTGCTGGATCTGATCGGCGTATACGTACTGATCGTCGTGTCGATCTGCGCCTGGTTCTTCAAGGACCCGCCGAAGAACTGGTGGCCGGCCGACATCGACCCGCTGAATTTCGCCGGAAACAAGAAGAGCGCGGCGAGCCTGGCGAAGAATCCTCCCGCGGCGAAGCAGTACACGCCCAAGGAAGCCTTCCGCAGCGGCATGCTTCCGCTGATGTGGGTCACGGTCGTGATGACCGCGGGTGTCTCGATATTCGGGATCTCCTACCAGGTGGACTTCGCGAAGGAGGTCGGCTTCGGCCCGCTGGTCGCCGCCTCGTCGATGGGTGTGATGTCCGTCGTCAACGGCGTCGGACGCGGGGTGGTCGGCTGGCTCTCCGACCTGTGGGGCCGCAAGGCGACGCTGGTGTTCGTCATCGTCGTGCTGGGCCTCGCGCAGTTCGGCGTGATCTGGGCCGGCACCCTCCACAGCCAGTGGCTGTTCCTGGTCTTCGCCTTCCTCTCGGGGTTCGGCGGCGGCGCGTTCTACCCGCTGTTCGCGGCGCTGACCCCCGACTACTTCGGCGAGAACTACAACGCCAGCAACTACGGCCTGGTCTACAGCGGCAAGCTGATCAGCGGGCTGTTCGGCGGCGGCCTGGGGTCGATGGTGGTGCACGCCTGGGGCTACGACGGCGCCTACGCGCTGGCCGGCGGTATCTCCATGCTGGCGGCCGGCTGCGCGCTGCTGCTGCGGCAGCCGGGCAAGCCGCGGGTGCGCAAGGTGCTTCCCAATCCGCGGCCGATCAGCCGTGAGCTGATCTGAGCCGGCCGGGCCGCGGCGGGCAGCGGCCGGCAGGATGACGAAGGCGGACGGTGCCTCATCGGCGCCGCCCGCCTCGCCTGCTGTGCAGGGCCTGCCGTACGCGTCAGCCTTCCGGGGTGCCGTTCTCCTCCAGCGTGCGGTCGGCGATCGCCCGGTGGTGCCGTACGACCTCGCTGATGATGAAGTTCAGGAACTTCTCGGCGAAGGCCGGGTCGAGCCGGGCGTCGGCCGCCAGGGTGCGCAGCCGCTCGATCTGGGCCGCCTCACGGGCCGGGTCGGCGGGCGGCAGGCTGTGTCTGGCCTTCAACTCGCCTACCTGCTGGGTGCACTTGAAGCGCTCGGCGAGCAGATGCACCAGCGCGGCGTCGAGGTTGTCGATGCTGCTGCGCAGGTGGAGCAGCCGCTCCCGGGCCGCTTCGTCGGCGACGCGGGCCGCGTCGCCGGCCGCCGCTGCTGTCCCTTCGCTCATGTACCTCTCGCCATTCGTCATCGGTGGTGCGTGAACGGGTGCACATTACCCGCCGACCGGGACGCCGCCGATGTGCGTCTCGGGGAGCGGACCGGACCGCCTGGAGCCGGGCGGCGCGGTTCTCAGGTCTGCGCGCGTTCGTGGTAGGTGCGGCGGGTGTGTTCGGTGTGCGTCCGCATGACGGCCGCGGCGCGGGCCGCGTCACGGTCGGCGATCGCGTCGATCAGCTCCCGGTGCTCGATCCAGGACTGCTTGCCGCGCTGTCTGGCCACCGGTGTGTAGTACCACCGCACCCGTCTCCCGACCTGCGCGGACAGTTCGGCGAGCACGGTGTTGCCGGCGAGTTCCATCACCTTGTCGTGGAAGGCGGCGTTGGCCGCGACCGCGCCGTCCACGTCGTCGTCGTGCACCGCGCGCTCGCCGGTGGCGCACAGCGCCTCCAGTTCCGCGATGCCCGCGGACCCGCTGGCCGCCGCGGCAAGACCGGCCGCCTCGGCCTCCAGGAGCGTACGGACCGTCAGCAGCTGATCGGCCTCCTCCTCGGTCGGCTCGTGCACGAACGCGCCCTGCGCGGGCCGCAGATCGATCCAGCCGTCGGTGTTCAGCCGCTGCAACGCCTCGCGCACCGGCTGCCGGGACACGCCCAGGTGACCGGCGAGTTCACTCTCGACCAGATGCTGCCCCGGGCGCAGCGCGCGGGTGGTGATCAGCTCCAGCAGCGCTTCGTAGACCCGCTCACGCAGCGGCCCCGGCCGTTCGAGCTTCGGGACGGCACCCTGCGGTAGTCCGGTGGACAGCATCGAGATCCCCCTCTGTGGACGTCTGCAGGAGCGTACGCACCTACAGGACCGCGGACCGACGGCATCGGCCCGCGCGACGACGGAACGGCACAACACGGTGCGATGGGCTATCGCTCACGGCTCTCACGCGTGGGCTGTCGCAATGGGCAATTGGTTATCGTCTACAGTCTACCGACTCCCCCTCCCCCGCGCAGGACGACCGCCGATCTGCCGCCCCGGCCCTCTCGCGCCCTCGCCAACTGCGGGGAGAATGAACCTCATTGGGGCCGGCGGCACCGTCGGCAGGAAGCGCCGGATCCCCGGCGCCCGGCAGAGGGCGACAACCATGCGCAACAGCGGGTTCACGACGGCGGGGGCCGATATCGCGATCGTCGGCGGCAGCGTCGCAGGCTGCGCGACCGCGCTCGCCGCACACCGCGCGGGCGCCGGCCGGATCACCGTCTTCGAGCGGGCCGCCGGACAACTGGCCGACCGCGGCGCCGGCGTCGCGGTGCACAACGACCGCTACGCCGAACTGGCCGCCGCAGGCTACCTCGACGCCTCAATGCCGTGGGTCCGGCTGACCACCCGTCGCTGGTACGTCAGGGACGGCCGCACCCCGTTCGGCCGCGAGATCGCCGCCCTGCCGTTCCCGTTCCGCTCCTCCTGCTGGGGGCCGCTCTGGCGGGAGTTACGACGACGGCTGCCGGCGGACGTCACGTTCCGCGCCGGGGCGACGGTGCGCGAGGTCGCGGCGACGGCCGATGGCGCCACGCTGCGCTGCGAAGGCGAAGGCGCGGACGACACCCACCGCTACGACCTGGTCATCGGCGCCGACGGCTACCGCTCGGCGGTGCGGCAGGCGGCGTTCCCCGGCGTCCGGCCCGCCTACGCCGGCTATCTGGCCTGGCGCGGCGCGGTCCCCTGCGAACTGCTCGCCACCCTCGACCAGCCCGGCATGCCGCCCTCCGGCTGGGCCGAGGAAGACTGTGTCTATGCCGTCTTCCCCGGCGGCCACGTCATCATCTACCGCATTCCCGACGGCCGGGGCGGCCACCGCGCCAACTGGGTCCTCTACACCACCCCGCCCCCTGGCCTCGACCTCCGCCTGGACACCCCCACCAGCCTGCCGCCCGGCACTCTCTCCGACGCGCTGCACACCCATCTGCGCCATGTCGCCGACGAGTTGCTGCCCCCGTACTGGGGCGGACTGATCCGCCTGACACCCGCCGCCGAACGCTTCGTCCAACCGCTCTACGACTTCACCGCGCCCGACTACGTCTCCGGAAGGCTGCTGCTGGCCGGGGACGCGGCCACCGTCGCACGACCGCACACGGGGGCCGGCGCGGTCAAGGCGCTCCAGGACGCCGCCGCGCTGGAGCGGGTGCTGCACACCGTCCGCGAGCGGCCCGGTTCCCTGGCGGCGTACGGCAGCGGGCGCGGCGCGACCGGCCGGTCGATGGTGGAGCTCGGCCGGCGGCTCGGCCGGTGGCTGGTCCTGGAGACGCCGGACTGGCCGGCGCTGGACCGGGAAGCGCTGGCCCGGCAGTGGGCCGCTTCCGACGCCTCGGGGACCTTCGGCGGGAACGAACTCCGTTGATGAACTCCGTTCCTGAGCACGGGAGTTGACCGAAACCCGCCCTTCACCGCACCCCTCGTCGCCACCCCCTTGCCGGTCGCGGGCGAATACTGTAGACAATGCCTGCTCACCTTGTCGGCCGCCCGGAGCGCCGGCGCACGCCGCTCATGGCGCCGCCCGCCGCCCCGTCCGGCGCGTACAGGACAATGAGAGCGTCAAGGGCCGAGACCACAGGGCCGCAGCACGGTCCGGTGGCCCCCGGCGGCCCCCCGCACGGGAACCGCTTCGGCCGGCCGCACAGAGCGCACCGGACGAGCTGCACCGGTGAGGACGGGACTGATCAGACATGGGACGGGTCACCGAGCGACGCCGCGTCATCCGCATCCGCGACGGGGTGCAGACCGCCACCCGCCCGGACACGCTCGTCGCCGAGGAGCCGATGGAGATACGGCTGGGCGGCAAGCCCCTGGCCATCACCATGCGCACACCGGGTGACGACTTCGCGCTGGCCGCCGGCTTCCTCGTCAGCGAGGGAGTCCTGGCGTCCGCCGACGAGCTGGCGCACATCGTCTACTGCGCGGGCGCCGTCGGCAGCGAGGGAACGCCGCTGGCCGTGGCCGATGGCGGCGCGAACACCTACAACGTCGTCGACGTGCGCCTGGCGCCGGGCGTGCCGGTTCCCGACATCACCCTGGAGCGCAACGTCTACACCACGTCGTCCTGCGGCCTGTGCGGCAAGGCGAGCCTGGACGCGGTGCGCACCACGGCGCGCTGGGCGCTCGACACCTCCGACGACACCCCGGTCCGGATCGACCCGGCGACCCTGAGCGTCCTCCCCGACCGGCTCCGGGCCGCCCAGCGCGTCTTCGACCGGACCGGGGGCCTGCACGCGGCGGCGCTGTTCAGCGCGGACGGTGAACTGCTCGACATACGGGAGGACGTCGGGCGGCACAACGCCGTCGACAAGATCGTCGGCCGGGCGCTGCAACAGGGCCTGCTGCCGCTGTCGTCGAGCGTGCTGATGGTGTCGGGGCGGGCCTCCTTCGAGCTGGCGCAGAAGGCGGTGATGGCCGGCATCCCCGTCCTCGCGGCCGTCTCCGCCCCGTCCTCGCTCGCCGTCGATCTCGCCGCCGAAACCGGCCTGACGCTGGTCGGCTTCCTGCGCGGCGCCTCCATGAACGTGTACGCGGGCGAGCACCGGATCGCCCTGCCGGCCCCGGCAGGGCGGGCCTGAGGCCCCCCGCGACACGGACCGGCGGGCCGGCCGGCGAAACGCGCGCCCCCTGCGCCGCCGGCCCGCATACGGCCCGCTCCCCGGGGTCACCCCCCGGGTGATCTTCAGCCCTCCCCGGGCCGCACGATCCGGGTGAGCAGGGCGACCAACTGGGCGCGCTCGTCCGGCGTCAGGGCCGCGGTCAGTTCCGCGTTGGCCTCATCGCCGAGCTTCTGCGTACGGCGCAGCCTGCGCCGCCCCTCGGTGGAGATCTCGACGGCGTTCTTCCGCCGGTCCCTGGCGTCGGGGCTGCGGGTGACAAGACCGTCCTTCTGAAGGTCGTTGACGACGGCGACCATGTCCTTGGGGTCGATGCCCAGCGTGCGGCCCAGGTCGGCCTGCGAGACCGGGCCGCTCTCGGCGACGGCCGACAGCACCGCGTGATGCATCATCCGCATCCCTTCGGCGGCCAGCGCATCGGCGACGAGCCGGTGCCCGCGGGCGGCGGCACGGCCCAGCAGCCAACTGGGGAGCACACGGATACGGCTGGGGGCGTACGGGGTGTCGGCCATGGCGCCAGGCTATCGAGAATCCATGGGGGCTCCCAACGGAAAACCGTTGGCGGTCCCCATGGACAGCGATTACCGTTGGGGCCCCCAACGAACCTTCCGGAGGTATCCGCCCATGCGGCGCATTCGGCATTACACCTACGGCGGCCCCGAAGTCCTGCGCATCGAAGAGGCCGAGCCGCCCGTCCCCGGCCCCGGCGAACTCCTCGTGCGGACGGCGGCGATCGGCGTCACGCTGCCGTGCGTGCGCCGGGTGCGCGGTGATGGCAACGGCGGCGGCGACCCGCTGCCCGGCACCATCGGGGGCGAGATCGCCGGCGAGGTCGTCGCACTCGGCCCGGAGACCACCGGCTTCGCCGTCGGCGACCGCGTCACCTCGCTCACCCTCACCGGCTCGTACGCCGAACTCGCCCTCGCCCCGGCGTTCCTGGCCAGCCACATCCCCGACGGCGCGAGCGCGGTGCAGGCCGTCGCCCTGGTCCGCGGCGGGCACGTCGCGCTCGCCGCACTCGACACCGCGGCGCCGACCGGCACCGAGTCCGTCCTGATCACCGGCGCGGCCAGCGGCACCGGACACCTCGCGGTCCAGCTGGCCAAGCTCCGGGGCGTGCCGCGCGTGGTGGCGGCCGTCGGCTCCGACGCCAAGGCGGACTTCGTCCGCGCACTGGGCGCCGACGAGGTCGTCACGTACGACCAGGCATCCTGGGGCGAGCCGGCTGACATCGTCCTGGACGGCGTGGGCGGCGAGCTGCTGCCGCGCGCACTCGGCGCGCTGGCCACCGGCGGCCGTCTGATCTTCTTCAACTCCGGCGGCGGCACGGTCCCGGCATACGAGCTGCTCGCCGGGTCCAAGACCCTCACCGGACTGACGATGCGGCACTTCTCCACCGCGCACCGTGAGCTGTACGACCGGCACCACACCCAGCTGTGGGAGCTGGCCGGCTCCGGTCGGCTGCGGGCGGCCGTGCACACCGAACTGCCGCTGGCCGACGCGGCGAAGGCGCACGCGATCATCGAGGCCCGCAGCAATCTGGGCAAGGTCGTGCTCCGGCCGTGACACCCGTCGGGCGCCGGGCGCACGGCAGCGGTACGCGCCCGGCGTACGCGGCGCCGACGGCGCGCCCGCCACGGTCCGGGCGGGTGAATTCCGGTCCGGGACGGGCCAACCGGCGCACACTCCTTGTCGCGCTGTAGCGGCGGCAGTACGTTCCGTCACAGGACATGGGACGTGGGATGTCCTGTCCTGATGACCGACGCCCGACGCCTCGAAGGGCAGGCCGGACCATGACGTCAGTTCTCCGCGCACACTCCACTCCCCGCAGCAGAACCCGGCGGCGCGCCATCGCCGCCTTCGCCGCGCTGGCCACCGCGGCGCTCACCCTGCTCCCCACCGCTCAGGCCGGCGCCGCACCCGGCCGCGCCGCCACGCTCCCGGCCGGGGCGCGGAGCACCGGCCCGGCGGGCGGGTTCGACCAGCAGGTCCTCTTCAGGGCGGACAGCGAAGAGGGCTACGCCTGCTTCCGTATACCGGCCGTCGTCGAGTCGGCACACGGCACCCTGCTCGCCTTCGCCGAGGGGCGGGTGCACGACTGCGGCGACGCCGGCGACATCGACCTCGTCCTCAAGCGCTCGGCCGACGGGGGCCGCACCTGGGGCCCGCTCCAGGTCGTCAACGAGGGCGGCGGCGACACCCACGGCAATCCGGTGCCCGTCGTCGACCGCCGCACCGGCCGCATCGTCCTCGCCGAGACCTACAACACCGGCCGCACCGACGGCCTCAACTGCGCCATCCCCTGCGACCGCACCCCCCACCTCCAGTACAGCGACGACGACGGCGCCACCTGGTCGGCGCCCCGCGACCTCACCCCCGCCGTCCGGCCCCCGCAGTGGAACTCCTGGTACACGACGGGCCCGGTGCACGGCATCCAGCTCACGCGCGGGCGGCACGCGGGGCGGCTGATCGTCGGCGTCAATGCCGAGAGCTACGCGGACGGCCGGGTCACCGCCAACCACGCGGCCCTCGTCCACAGCGACGACGGCGGTGACACCTGGCGGGTCGGCGCCGTCGACAGCTGGCCGATCGCCGCGGGCGCCGCTCCCCGGGTACCGGAAATGAACGACGGAAGCCCGCAATGGGCGGGCGCCTTCCGCCAAAAACCCTCCGAAATGGCCCTCCTGGAACGCTCCGACGGCTCGGTCTACGTCAACGGGCGCGAGCAGGACGGCACGGACCTCGGCCACCGCACCGTCGCGGTCAGCCGGGACGGCGGCGACTCCTTCAGCACCCCGTTCCGCGCGCTCCCCGACCTCTACACCCCGATGGTGCAGGCATCGGCGCTCCGCCTTCCGCCGTCCCGCGCCACCGGCGGCCACGGCCGGACCCTGCTCGCGGCGCCCGCCGACCCCGAACGGCGGCGCACCATGACCATCCGCTCCTCCTGGGACGAGGGCCGCACCTGGGAGGGGGTCGAGCGGGGCGCCCGCGTCACCACGGACTGGTCCGGCTACTCGGACCTGGTCGCCATCTCCCCCGACGTCACCGGCCTGTTCTACGAAGGCGGCGCCGCCGACGCCCGCGACGAACTGCGCTTCGCCCGCTTCACCCAGCAGTGGCTCGGCCCGCGCCGTGCCCCCGACCCGACGACCCGGGACACCGCCCCGGGCGCTCCCGGCGCCCTGGTCCTGGGCGGGGCCAGGACCACCGACGGCGTCTTCGGCCGCGCCCTGGCCTTCGACGGCAGCGACGACGCGGTCCGCCTCCCGTTCCGCGCTTCCCTCCCGCTGGGCACCGACGCCTTCACATGCAGCCTCTGGTTCCGTTACGACGCGACCGGCGGCGAGCAGCCACTGCTGTGGATGGGCGGGTCCGGCGCCGCGGCACCGCAGGTCACGCTGGTCGGCGACCCGGCGCACGGCAGGATCACCGGCCGGCTGACCGCCGTGGAAGGCGCGGCGCGTCCGGCCACCGCCACGGTCTCCACCGCGGGTTCCTACAACGACGGGCGCTGGCACCATCTCGCCCTGCGCCGCGGCGGCGGACGGCTGTGGCTGACCGTGGACGGCACGGCGACCACGACGGCGCACGACGTGCCGGGATCGGTCAGCCGCGGCTCCGTCTTCGGCGTGCACCTCGGCCAACGGCTCGACGGCCGGGCGCAGTTCACCGGCGCACTCGACGAGGTCGGCGTCTACCGCGGGGCGCTGACCGACCAGGAGCTGACCGGCCTGCGCACCACGGGCGCCGCACCGTCAGGGCCGACGGTGCTGCGGCTCCCGCTCGACCGGGTACGGGGCCGCTGACCGCGACCGGGCCCGGCGGTCCGCCGGGCCCGGTACCTGCGATCCGCCGCTATCCCCGGGAACTCCCGGCGCCCACCGCGGCCTCGTCGGCGGCCGGCCGCCCGCTCACCGCCGGTACGTCCGGTGCGTCCGGGGCGACCGCTTCCTCCGCCGCCTGCGCCGCGTACCGCTTCGCCAGCACCGCGCAGACCATCAGCTGCATCTGGTGGAAGACCATCAGCGGCAGCACCGCGAGGCCGGCCTGCGCGCCGAACAGCACGCTGGCCATCGGCAGCCCCGCCGCCAGGCTCTTCTTCGACCCGGCGAAAGTGATCGCGATCCGGTCCTCGCGGCTGAAGCCCAGCTTCTTCGAGCCGTACGACGTCGCGGTCAGCATCGCCGCGAGCAGCACGGCCAGCACCCCCACCAGGCACAGCAGCCGCAGCGGCGACACCTGGCTCCAGATGCCCCCGACCATGCCGGCGCTGAAGGCGCTGTAGACGACGAGCAGGATCGAGCCGCGGTCCACGAAGCCGAGCAGCTTCTTGTGCCGGGTGATGAAGCCGCCGATCCAGCGGCGCAGCAACTGGCCCGCCAGGAACGGCAGCAGCAGCTGGCAGACGATCGAGACCAGCGAGTCGGCCGAGAAGCCGGCGCCCTCGCCGTCCAGTACCAGCGCGGCGAGCAGCGGGGTGACGACGATGCCGATGAGGCTGGAGAACGATCCGGCGCAGATCGCCGCCGCGACGTTGCCCCGCGCGATGGAGGTGAAGGCGATGGAGGACTGGATGGTGGACGGCACCAGGCACAGGAACAGCAGCCCGGTGTAGAGGTTGGCGGGCAGGACGTGCGGCACCAGCACGCGGGCCGCCAGGCCGAGCACGGGGAAGAGCACGAACGTGCAGGCCAGGGCGGTCAGATGGAGCCGCCAGTGGCGCAGTCCCGTCATCGCCTCGCGGGTGGAGAGGCGGGATCCGTAGAGGAAGAAGAGCAGCGAGACGGCGCCGGTGGAGGCGCCGTCCGCGACGGTGGCGGCCGGACCGGACGCGGGCAGCAGGGCGGCGAGCCCGACCGTCCCGAGGAGCGCCAGGATGTAGCCGTCCACGGGCAGCCAGGAGGGCAGGGAAAACGAAGGGCGGCGCATGGATCTCACTTCAGGTCGTTCGGCGGTCACGGGTGGCATGGACGGTGCCCTCGCCAGATTGCCGGTTGCTCCGGCAATCGGGAACCCCGTTTACCGTGGTCACTGTCATCGCGAATAATGATGCCCATCCGGCCTGCGGCTTCAAGAGGCGCGCCGCACTTCTACGCCATGGAGGTGGCCGATGTTCGACCCCGTACAACTACGTACTTTTCTGACCGTCGCGCAGACACTGAGCTTCACCCAGGCCGCACAGCGCATGGGGCTGCGGCAGTCGACCGTGAGCCAGCACGTACGCAAGCTGGAGGAGGCGGCCGGGCGGCGGCTGTTCGCCCGGGATACGCACGGCGTCGAACTGACCGAGGACGGCGAGGCCATGCTCGGCTTCGCCCGCACCATCCTGGAGGCGAACGAGCGGGCCGCCGGCTTCTTCGCGGGGACGCGGCTGCGCGGCCGGCTGCGGTTCGGCGCGTCCGAGGACTTCGTGCTGACGCGGATGCCGGAGGTCCTGGAGGGGTTCCGCCGCGAGCACCCCGAGGTCGACCTGGAGCTGACCGTCGAACTGTCGGGCACACTCCACAAGCTGCTGGCGGCCGGCCGGCTCGACCTGGTGCTGGCGAAGCGGAACTCCGACGAGGCCCGCGGGCAACTGGTGTGGCGGGACCGCCTGGTGTGGGTGGGCACCGACCGGCTGCGGCTGGATCCGCACCGTCCGGTACCGCTGGTCGCCTTCCCGCCGCCCGCCGTCACCCGCGCCCGCGCGCTGGACGCCCTGGAGCGCCAGGGCCGCGCCTGGCGCATCGCGTGCACCAGCGGCAGCCTGAACGGGCTGATCGCCGCGACCCGCGCGGGCCTCGGCGTGATGGCCCACACCCTCGGCATGATCCCGCCCGGCCTGGTACGCCTCCCGTCCCGGACCGGGCTGCCCGAACTGGGCGACGTGGACTTCGTCCTGCTGTACGGCCGGCGCTCCGGCGCGGAGCGCGGACCCGCCGAGGCGCTGGCCGACGCGATCCTGGCCGGCGGCGACCGACTGCACCTCCCTTAGGCGGACGGGCGCACGGACACATCGCCGCAAAACCCCCGAACTCCCCTGCTCCTACCGTCGATTTCCAGCCGTCCCGAACTGTTGTGCCCCGCGCGCCCCGGGCCGTCGCGACTCCCGCTCCCCCGGGGCCGCTCACCGCCCGTACCGGCCCGCCACAGCGGTCGGAACCCGCGCCGCAGAGCCGAAAACAGTGCAGAGATTTGGTGCAGATAAAGCCCCGGCGTGGTGATCGTTCCGCACCGAATCGACCGGATCATGTCCTGTCTTCTCCGGAGTGACCCGGTTTCGCCGGATGACCAAGGACTGTGCAACCGGGCGCGGGGCATGGTACGGACCTCCCGCGTGACGTTCCTGTGGGGTACGGTCGCGGCCCTGTGAGGAGTACCACGAGGAGCTGGGTCATTGCGCGAGTTCACCGTCCCGCCTTTGGCGACCGCGCCCCGGGTCGGCGGGCTGGCGGACGCCGTCTTCGACCACGCCGACACCGATCCCGGACGGATCGCCCTCGCGCGTAAGGACGACGAAGGGCACTGGAAGGACGTCACCGCGGGGCAGTTCAGGGATGAGGTGCTCGCCCTCGCCAAGGGCCTGCTCGCCCAGGGCGTCCGCTTCGGCGACCGGGTCGGCATCATGTCCCGCACCCGCTACGAGTGGACCGTTTTCGACTTCGCCCTGTGGTCCATCGGCGCCCAGACCGTCCCGCTCTACCCCACCTCGTCCGCCGAGCAGGTCTTCTGGATGCTGCACAACGCGGACGTCTCGGCGTGCCTGGTCGAGCACGAGGACCACGCGATGACCGTCGGCTCGGTCATCGACCGGCTGCCCCAACTGCGCAAACTGTGGCAGCTCGACGCGGACCCGGTGGCGGAACTGACCGCTGCCGGGGCGCACATCGACGACGACGTCGTGCACCGCCACCGGATGGCGGTCACCCCCGACGCCACGGCCACGCTCATATACACCTCGGGCACCACCGGCCGCCCCAAGGGCTGCATCGTCTCGCACGCCAACTTCATGGCCGAGGCCGACAACATCGTCGAGCGCTACGAGTCGGTGTTCCACTCCAAGCCGGGCGACGAGGCGTCCACACTGCTCTTCCTGCCGCTGGCGCACGTCTTCGGGCGGATGGTCCAGGTCGCGGCCGTCCGCGGCCGGGTCAAGCTGGGGCACCAGCCCGAGCTGAGCGCCCGCGCGCTGCTGCCCGACCTCCAGTCCTTCCGGCCCAGCTTCATCCTCGCGGTGCCGTACATCTTCGAGAAGGTCTTCGCCGCGGCCCGGCGCAAGGCGGAGTCCGAGGGGAAGCTCGGGCCGTTCGACAAGGCCGTCGACGTCTCGGTCCGCTACGCCGAGGCCATGGAACACAAGGCGTTCGGCACCGGCGGCGGCCCCGGCGCCTCGCTGCGGATGCAGCACCAGTTCTTCGACAAGGTCGTCTACAGCAAGGTCAGGGAGGCGATGGGCGGCCGGGTCCGGCACGCGATGTCCGGCGGCTCGGCGATGGAACGCCGCCTCGGCCTGTTCTTCGCCGGCGCCGGAGTGCGGATCTTCGAGGGCTACGGCCTGACGGAGAGCACCGCCGCCGCCACCGCCAACCCGCCCGAGCGCACCCGCTTCGGCACCGTCGGCACCCCGATCCCCGGCACGACCGTGCACATCGCCGACGACGGCGAGATCTGGCTGCACGGCGGCCAGATCTTCCACGGCTACCTCAACGACAAGAAGGCGACCGACGCCGTACTGCACGACGGCTGGTTCGCCACCGGCGATCTGGGCGCGCTGGACGAGGACGGCTATCTGACGATCACCGGCCGCAAGAAGGAGGTGCTGATCACCTCCGGCGGCAAGACGGTGTCACCGGTGGTCCTGGAGGAGCGGGTGCGGGCGCACCCGCTGGTGGCGCAGTGCATCGTCGTCGGCAACAACAGGCCGTTCATCGCGGCGCTGGTGACCCTCGACCCGGAGGCCGTCACGCACTGGCTGACGATGCGGGGCAAGCCGGAGATGCCGCCGACCGACCTGGTGCGCGACCCCGACCTGGAGACCGAGATCCGGCGCGCGGTGGTCGCCGCCAACACCCTTGTCTCGCAGGCCGAGTCGATCCGTACCTTCCGGATACTCGCCAACCAGTTCAGCGAGGAGCACGGGCTGCTGACGCCGTCCCTGAAGCTGAAGCGCAGGGCGATCGAGGCGGCCTACCTGGTCGAGGTGGACGCGCTGTACCGGGGCTGACCGGCCGGGCGGAGCCGACGGATCGGGTGATTCTCCGCATGTCGTGGGCCGGTGCGGGAATGCGGGAGCGCGGATGATCGTTGTCATTCGCGAACACGCAAGCCGACGTAAGGATCGCATTCCCCGTGAGCCAGGTCCCCACCATCACGCTCAACAACGGCGTCTCGATGCCGCAGCTCGGATTCGGCGTCTGGCAGGTGCCGGACGACGAGGCGGCCACCGCCGTCGGCCACGCCCTTGAGGCGGGCTACCGCAGCATCGACACCGCTGCCATCTACGGCAACGAAGAGGGCACGGGCAGGGCCATCGCCGCTTCCGGCATCGCCCGTGACGACCTGTTCGTCACGACGAAGCTCTGGAACTCCGAGCAGGGCTACGACTCCACTCTGCGCGCCTTCGACACCTCGCTCGCCAAGCTGGGCCTCGACCACGTCGACCTGTACCTCATCCACTGGCCGCTGCCGGCCAAGGACACGTACATCGACACCTACCGCGCCTTCGAGAAGATCTACGCGGACGGCCGCGCCAAGGCCATCGGCGTCTCCAACTTCCAGCCCGCCCACCTGGAGCGGCTGCTGGGCGAGACGTCCGTCGTGCCCGCGGTCAACCAGATCGAGCTGCACCCGCAGTTCGCCCAGGCACAGGCCCGCGCCGTGCACGCCCGCCACCACATCGCGACCGAAGCCTGGTCGCCGCTGGGCCAGGGCAAGGGACTCCTGGAGGACCCGTCGCTCGCCCGCATCGCGGACAAGCACGGCAAGACCCCCGCCCAGGTCGTGCTGCGCTGGCACCTCCAGCTCGGCAACGTCGTCATCCCGAAGTCGGTGACCCCCTCGCGCATCGCGGCGAACATCGACGTCTTCGGCTTTGAGCTGGACGACGCCGACCTCGCGGCCATCGCCGAGCTGGACAACGGCACCCGGCTTGGCCCGGACCCGGACACCTTCGACGTGGCCTGACCCGGCCGTCCCGTCGCAACGGCGCCGCCGCCCCGTCACCGCGGAGCGGCGGCGCCGTCGTGTCCGTCAGCGGCGGCGGCACCGCCTGCCGCGCCGGGATCCTGACGGGCAGCACCAGCGCGCCCCGGAGCTGAGCAGGCCGAGGCCGATCCCCAGCATCCAGGTGTCCTTGGCCAGCGGGATGCCGTCCGGGGTGGGACGCAGGCTGCCGGATTCACGCATTCCGGGAAGGCGCAGGTAGAGACCGACGAGGCCGGCGGAGAACCCGGTGAGGCCGACACCGGCGATCCGGCTGGGCACGAAGGGGGCGAGCAGGGCGCCGCCGACGGCGAGTTCCGCGCAGGCCAGGAGCTTGGTGAACTTCTGGGCCTCGATCTTCTCCAGGAAGGGGTACGCCGTGCAGGCCATGCCGTGCACGCCCTCGGCCGTCGCCTGGTCGGCGTGGAGTTTGCCGAGGCCGGAGTTGAGGATGAACGCGCCTGTGGCGAGGCGCGGGGCCACGTCGCGCGGATCGGGCACCAGCTTCATCGGAGCCTCCATCGATCGGGTCGTCGGCCCCCTCACCGAGCTTAGCCAGCGGGCTCCGGGGCTGCCACGCCGCCGGGAGACGGCCGGCCGGACCGGGCACCGCGCGGCCCGCCCTCCGGGCTGAGGGCGGGACGCACCGGCGGCTCGTCAGTGTGCGCGGGCGGTGTGCACGGTCTGGGCGGTGAGCAGGAAGACGTCGGGGCGGCGGGCGACGCCGGCCGGGTCGTCCGGGTCGGTGAGGCGGCCGATGGTGGCCAGGTCGTCGGGGGCGAACAGGTCGCCGTGCATCTCGGCGCTGCGGGACAGACCCTCCAGGACGTAGGCGCGGCCTTCGGCGGACAGCGGGGCCGGCAGGTCCAGCAGGAAGCTGCGGGTGCGCGGGGTGTGCAGGCCGGCTTCGGTCAGCATCGCGGGCCAGTCCTCGACGACGGCGGCGGCGCCCGGCAGCTCGGCCCTCATCTGCGCGAACCACTCCTCGGTCGTCGCTTCGAGTCTGGCCTGGAGACCGGGGCGGCCGATGCCGATGTCGCGCGGCAGCGACCGCGGGGCCAGCCCGCCTTCCGATACGGCGAGCAGCCCGCCGGGCCGCAGGTGGCGGGCGAGGGCGGCGACGGCGCGCTGCTGGTCGCCCACGTGGTGCAGGGCCTTGCTCGTCCAGATCAGATCGGCGTCGCCGACCGGTCCGGACACGGGGCGGTCGGCGGATCCGGAGCCGTCACCGGAGACCGTCGGCGCGTCCAGGCCGTCCGGGAGTTCGGCGATGTGGGTGCGGACGCGGTCGGCGAGCCCGAGGCGGTCGGCGCGGGCGCGGGCGCGGGCCAGCAGGGGTTCGCTGGAGTCCACCGCGACGACCTCGGCCTCGGGGAAGGCGCGGGCGAGGAGACAGGTGGTGACACCAGGCCCGCTGCCGACGTCGAGGATGCGGCGTACCGGGCCGCGGTCGTCCGCCGCGGGCGGGGCGAGCAGTTCGCGGAGCCAGGCGGCGGCCTGTTCGAAGACCGGGGTGTGCAGTTCGGCGCCGCTCTCCAGCAGCGGGCCGAGCACCGCCCAGTCCATGTCGTGGGTGTGGTGGTGGGCGGCGGTGTGCGCGGGGGCGGGCCGGGAGCCGTGACGGTGGTCGTCGTGAGTCATGGCGCCGAGCCTGCGGTATCGGAGCGCCGGGGAGCAAAGTTCCTTGCCGGTCCGGCAACCACCCGGGCGCCGCCCGTACCGCCGGGCGCCGTAGTGTCACTCCCGTGGGTACTCCGGGATGGATGCCGCCGACGGATATCGAGCGGCGGCTGTGTGAAGCGACGGCGCGTGGTGACCGGGACGGGCAGATAGCGGCCGTCGCGGGCGAGGACATGTATTTGGCGGTGCCGCAGCAGGGCCAGGATCCGCTGCCGGTCTACGACGACCCCGTGGCGGGCGGGAAGTGCATTCCCGTCCTGACCCGCGGGATGCTGCCGCCCTGGCAGCCGCAGCAGTTCTTCGACCGGGTCTCGGTGGAGGAACTGGCGCAGGACTGGCCGAACGGCAAGTGGCACCTCGCGGTCAACCCGGGCACGCCGTGTGCCGCGTATCTGGCCGCGACGGCCGCGCACCGCGCCGTCTGGCTACAGGCCCGCGGGCAGTTCGGCGTGCGGCCCGGCGGCCTGCTCAGCACGCATGCGGCGGGGCCGCTGCACGGCCCGCTCGCCCAGGGACTGGCCTGCGGGGCGCCGATCGCCGTGCACCACAGCGTCCCGTGGAACGAGCTGGGCACCGTCTTCCTCGACCACGCGTCGGACGCGCAGACGCTGCGGGACCAGTGGTCGGTGACCGATCCGGCGACCTGGCAGCAGCGGCTTGACCAGCTGCTCGGCGGGCAGTTCGTCCCGGCCGGCACGGAGGAGGCGCTGCGTGCCCGCGCCGCCGGTACACAGGACGCCCCGAAGGACGCCGTCCGCGAGGGGGACGACGCGGAGCCCGCGGCGGCCCGCAAGGAGGACGACGGGGAGGCCGGGGACACCGATGTGCCCGAGCTGGTGACCCGTTACGAAGAGCGGTTCCGCGCGGACGGGTTGCTGCCCGCGGGCGGCGAGGTCGTCTCGCTCGTCGCGTTGGACCTCGCCCACGCCGTGAACCTCGTCCGCTGGGGCCTGGGCGCCAGGCTGTGCGCGCCGCCGCAGGCCGAGCAGGCGGTGCTGCGGGTCGGCGCGCAGGCCAGGGAGGTGTACGGCTCCTGGGACGAGTTCGCCGCCGGGTATGCGCTGGGCCGGATGCTCGCGTTCGACAACGGCTGGTTCGGCGCCCCGTACGCCGAGGCGCTGCACGTCCACCGGGTCCTCACGCAGGATCCCGCGTCGCCGTGGCGGGGGCTCGCCTTCGCCTGACCGGCCGGGCCGCCGCCGTACCGGCCCCGTGCGTGCGAGGCCGGGGCCGGGGTGCGGTAAGGCTGTGTCATGGATGTGACGGTTTGTCTGTTCAGTTCTGATCTGCGGTTGCACGATCAGCCCGTCCTGGATGCCGCGCTGCGCTCCGGTACCCGGGTGGTGCCGCTGTTCGTCGTCGACTCCGGTGTCGCGGACGCGGGGTTCGTGGTGCCCAACCGCGCGGCGTTCCTGGCAGACGCGCTGGCCGATCTCGCGGCCGGGCTCCGTGACCGCGGCGGGCGGCTGATCATCCGTACGGGTGAGGTGGTCGCCGAGACCTGCCGGGTGGCCGAGGAGACCGGGGCCGGTGAGGTGCACGTCGCGGCCGGGGTCTCGGCGTACGCGGTGCGCAGGGAGCGCCGGCTGGGCGCGGAGCTGGCCGCGGCGCGGCGGGCGCTGGTGGTGCACGACGGAGTGATCACGGCGGTGCCGCCGGGCGCCGTACTGCCGACGGGAGCGCGGCGCACGGGCGGCGGCAGCGGCCATTTCGCCGTCTTCACGCCGTACTTCAGGCGCTGGCGGGCCAAGGGGCTGCGCACGGTGCGGCCCGCGCCGCGCACCGTCGCGGTACCGGACGGGGTGCGCTCCGATCCGCTCCCGGCCGCCGGTGACCTGTGCCCCGGCGGGAGCCCGTCCCCGGCGCTGCCCGAAGGCGGCGAGACGGCGGGCCGCCGCCGCTTCGCGGCCTGGCAGCGGTCCGGTCTGGCCGCCTACGAGGACCGGCACGACGACCTGCCGGGCGACGCCACCTCGCGCCTGTCGCCGTATCTGCACTTCGGCTGCCTCTCGCCGGTGGAGCTGGTCCGCAAGGCGGCCAGCCGGGACGATCCGGGCGCGCGGGCCTTCGTACGGCAGCTCGCCTGGCGGGACTTCCACCATCAGGTGCTGGCCGCGCGCCCGGACGCGGCGTCCTGCGACTACCGCGCCAGGGGCGACCGCTGGCGGCGGGACACCGCCGAGGTGACGGCGTGGCAGGAGGGCCGCACCGGCTACCCGGTCGTGGACGCGGCGATGCGGCAGCTGCTGCACGAGGGCTGGATGCACAACCGCGCGCGGATGCTGGTCGCCGGGTTCCTGACGAAGACGCTGTACGTGGACTGGCGGGTGGGCGCGCGGCACTTCCTGGACCTGCTGGTGGACGGCGACCTCGCCAACAACCAGCTGAACTGGCAGTGGATGGCGGGCACCGGCACCGACACCCGCCCCAACCGGGTGCTCAACCCGGTCGTCCAGGGCAGGCGGTTCGATCCGCGCGGCGCGTATGTGCGGCGCTGGGTACCGGAGTTGGCGCGGCTGGAGGGCGCTGCGGTGCACCGTCCGTGGACGCTGGAAGCGCGGGAGCGGGCGGCGTACGACTACCCGGAGCCGCTGGTGGATCCGGCGGACGGGCCGGCCCGCTTCCGCCGGGCGCGCGGGCTGGACTGACGGCCGGTGGGCGGGAATCGGCGGGCGGCCCGTAATCTTCCTCCCGTCGTCCCGCCCCGCCTCACTGCCCCGACCGAAAGCCGAATGCCGCCGTGTCCCGTCAACTCCGCCGCGGCGTGCCCGCGCTCCTGCTCGTACTGGCCTGCCTCGCGGGGTGCACCCCCACCACCGGTTCCGGAGAGCCGCACTCCGGTTCGGCCGCCCCGACCGGGGCCGAGGCGAAGGACGTACGGCAGCCGCGTGCCCACGCCGCGTTCGACTACCAACTGGGCGGCCCGTACCGGCCCGCGTCCGATGTGCGGGTGGTCTCCCGCGACCGCACCGCGAAACCCGCGGACGGCCGCTACAACATCTGCTACGTCAACGCGTTCCAGACCCAGCCGGGCGAGCAGGCCCTGCGCTGGTGGCAGCGGAAACACCCCGATCTGCTCCTGCGCGAGGGCGGGCCCGACGGCGACCTGGTCATCGACGAGGACTGGGACGAGCCGCTGCTGGACATCTCGACCGGCGCGCGGCGTGCCGCGCTGGCCGATGTGGTGGGCCGCTGGATCGACGGGTGCGCCGACGCGGGATTCGACGCGGTGGAGCCCGACAACCTCGACTCCTACCAGCGCTCCCAGGGCCTGCTCGACGCCGACGACGCGACGGCCTTCGCCCGCCTGCTCGCCGAACGCGCCCACCGCAAGGGCCTGGCCATCGCCCAGAAGAACACCACGGACCTGCTCGGCGCGCACACCCGTATCGGCTTCGACTTCGCCGTGACCGAGGAGTGCGGTCGCTACGGGGAGTGCGAGGAGTTCGCCAGGGCCTACGACGACCGGGTCTTCGACATCGAGTACCGGGCAGCGGACTTCGCCGCGGCCTGCCGGACCTGGGGTTCCTCCCTCGCCCTCGTCCTGCGCGACCGCGACGTCCGCCCGAAGGGCGAGAGCGGTCACGTCCACCGGCACTGCTGACCCGCGGCGGGCGGAGCAGCTCCTCAGGTGATGTCGGTGACCGTCACGGTGACGCTCACCTCGGGGCCCTGGCCGCCGTCCGCGAGCGCTTCCCGTACGGCGGTTTCGGTACGGGCCCGGACCGCGCGGGTGACGTCGACGGCCCGGTGGCCGGTGCGGACCGCGAGGTGGATGCGCAGGTGCCAGCGTTCGGGGTGGTCCCGGCGCTCGGCCCGTACTCCGGCCATGCGGGTGTCGGCCACCGGGCCGCCGCCCGGCCCGCGCGGCACCGCGCCGCGCAGCAGATCGCCGAGGCCGGGCCGGAGGAAGGCCACGCCGGGCGTCTCCCGGGCCGCGTCGGCGGCGGCGTGCAGCACCAGCGCGTGCCGTTGCGGCCGGCTCATGCGGGGCCCTCCTCCTCGTCGGGTTCGGCACGGCGGTCGGGGGCTGCGGTCGCGGCCCGGGGCGCGCCGTCCGGTCCGGCGGTGCCGTCCCCGTCGTCCCCGGTGTCGTCCAGCAGGTCCACGACGCGGACGTCGATCTCTTCGACGTCCATGCCGACGCCGTCCCCGGCCACGGACCTGATCTGGCGGCGGACCCGCTCGGCCAGTTCGGGCACGGGCCAGGTGAAGCCGGCCGCCAGTTCCACGACCACCTTGACCGGTCCGCCGGGGGTGGTCGGGGTGACCCGGCAGCTGCCCGCGTGCACGCCAGGCACCCGTTCCGCCGCGGCCCTGAACGCCTTGGCCGCCGCCGCCTCGGTGATCCAGGCGTCGTCGCCCGGCTCGCCGAGCGGCAGTGTGCGGCCGGGCCGGATTTCGGTCCTGACCAGGTCCATCACCCGCGCGGTGAAGCGGTCGGCGATCCGCTGTGCGTGCGCCCCCGCGCTCTCGGCCGCGTCCGCCTGCCGCGTCTCGCTGACGTACCGGTGCAGCACGCCGAGGCGGCTCAGCGCCTCCCGGCAGTACGGGCACCCGGCGAGGTGCGGATCGTCCGCCCCTTCGGTCTCCTCCGCCTGGCTCCACACCGACGACAGCGTTCGGCCGCACGGCAGGATCGGGTCGTCGTCATCGGTCAGCGCCATGCGCCCATCACCTCCGTCAGATAACGGCGTGCTCGGAACACCCTCCCACGCACCGCCTGGTGGCTGGTGCCCACGACCTCGGCGATCTCCTCGTACGACAGGCCGTGCAACTCCCGCAGCACCCAGCAGGCGCGCTGCTCGGGGGTGAGGCCGGTGAGGGCATCGGACAGGGCCTCGACGGCCGCGGTGGACTCCGCGGCGCGCACCGGTGACGACGCGTGCTCGGGAGCGGTCGGTTCGGGGACCGAGCCGAGGTCCTGGGTGGGGCGCCGGCTCCGCAGCACGTTCAGGCACCGGTTGGTCACGATCCGGTACATCCAGGTGGAGAACGCGGCATCGCCCCGGAATTCCGGCATCCGCCGCCAGGCGCTGACGAACGCCTCCTGCACGGCGTCCTCCGCGTCGGCGCGGCTGCCGAGCAGCCGGGTGGCGAGGCTCAGGAGCAACCCGCTGTGGCGGCGTACCAGCACTTCGAAGGCCCCTTCGTCCCCCTCACCGGCACGTACGGCCAGTAGGGCATCGCTGGGTCCTGGCACTCATCGGCTCCTCTCCTCCGTGCGCGGTCGTGGCCCCTGCCGCCCTTGGGACAGCGCGGGGCAAAAATCCTCACGCAGGAGATTCGTAACCGATCGGACCGTGGATGGGCGGGCATTCCGGCCGAATATTTCCCGCCTGTCGTGCGTGACACCCACCGGTCGCCGGGGTCGGAGCCGGTGCACGGCGGTCCCCGCGGCGCGAACGCGGCAGCGGCGTCCGTCCCACGGACACGACGAGGAGCCGGTCGCGATGCCCGCTACGGTGACCACGAACTCCACCGCTCCGGGCGCCGCCCAGGCGGGCGCGTCCCGGGCTGCCGGACCCCCGGGGACGGACCGCTCATCTCCAGCCCCTGGGAGGACGCGCCGGGCGGCACGGTGCACGTACCGTGCCCTTACGGGGACACGCCGAGCCAGTGGGGGCACATACCGATGAACGCATCAGGGACCGGCCCGCCGGCGGGCATGGCGCCGGGCCGGGTCTGACGGGCCGGAGCCATGAGGTTGACTGCATCAGGGCGGCGGGCAGGCGGGGCGGAGTGCCCGGAGCGGCCGCGGAATCCGGAGAGGCCGGTGGGCGGCGTGAGGAGGACGGCGATGGATCGTCGTGAGGTGACGGCGGGGGCTGCCGCGCAGCGGCCGTACGCGGCGGGGAGCGCCGGTGCGGCCGGGCGGGGCGGCGGGCGGACGCGTGCCAGGCGGCGGGCCGGGGCGGCGCGGCGCGGGGCCGTGGCGCTGCCCGCCCTGATGGGCCTGATCGGCTGCGGCGCCCTGCTTGCGCCGCGCTTCGTGGCTTCCTTCGGGGGCCAACTCCCTTCCTGGTCCCACTTGTTGAGCCACCTACCGGCCGCCGTGCACACCACCGACCGGTGGGTGATCGGCGGCGCTTCGGCCCTCGCGCTGGCCGGGGTGGCGATGGTGGCGCTGGCGCTCACGCCGGGCGCGCGCCGGGAGTTGGCGACGGAACCGCTGCTGCCCGGCGTGCGGGCCTCGCTCGACCGCCGGGGTGTCGGCGCCCTGCTGCGCGATACGGCCCTGCGCGTGCCGGGCATAACGGGCGCCCGGGTGCGGGTGCGTGGCCGGCGGGCCGTGGTGCGGGCGGTACTGGCCTTCGGCGACCCCACCGAGGTCCTCGATGCGCTCACCGCCGAACTCGCCGCCCGCCGCGACCGGCTGGGCCTCCTCCGCCCGCCCCGCCTGGTGATCCGGATCGCCCCGGTCGGCTACCGGCCCCGCACCCCGTGAGCCCCCGGCACGTCCCTGACACCACGCCGGCGGACACCGTACGGGACGGTGCGCCGACGCAGCCCCGTACGACGCCGCTGCCGAGCTGGGCGCAGTGCCGCACCGCGCTGCGCCGTACGCCGGTGTCGGTCTGGAACGACGACGTGACGGACTGGGCGGCGAGCCTGACGTACTACTCCGTCCTGGCGCTGCTGCCCTCGCTGATCGTGACGGTGTCGCTGATCGGGCTCGCCGACCCCGCGGCGACCGAGCAGCTGATCAACCACCTCACGTCGATCGCCCCCGCCCAGTCGGGCCCGCCGCTGCGGCGCGCGCTGGTCGGCATGGCGCACCAGCGGACCGCCGCCTGGCTGCTGGTGAGCGGCGCGCTGGTCAGCGCGCTGTGGTCGTCGTGCAGCTATCTGGCGGTGTTCCGGCGGGCGTTGCACGCGATGAACCGGGTACGGGACGACCGGCCGCCGTGGCGCAAGGCGCCGCGCATCCTCGCCACCGCGCTGCTGCTGATGGCGTTGCTGATCAGCAGCGCGGTGGCCCTGCTGATCAGCGGGCCGATCGCCTCGGCGGTCAGCCGGTCGCTGGGGCTCGGCGCGTTCGGCGAGGACACCTGGAGCATCCTCCAGTGGCCGTTGCTGCTGGTGTTGGCGGTGGTCCTGGTGATGGTGCTGTTCCGGTCGGGGCCGCCGAGTTCCCGCGGGGTGCGCCGGGTGGTCCCCGGCGGGGTGGTCTCGGTCCTGCTGTGGCTGGTGTCGTCCGCGGCCTTCACGTTCTACGCGTCCTACGTCGGCACCTTCAACCGCCTCTACGGTTCGCTCGCCGGGCCGCTGGTCTTCCTCATCTGGCTGTGGTTCTCGCACCTCTCGCTGCTGTCCGGCGCCCAGTTCAACGTCGAACTGGCCCGCGCGGGCTGGGTGGCACCGGGCCGGAAGCGCCGGACCCGGCAGGCGCCGCGGCCGGACGCCGAGGCCGGTCCGCCGCCGGCTTCCGGCCCCGGCGCGACAGGGCACCAGGAGTAGGGGACGCGGCTCTCAGCTCGCGCCGTGGCCGGGTGCGATGGCCTCGATGCGCCGGGCCAGGCCGAAGTCGAGGGCGGTGATCCGGCCGCCGATGCTGTGCGTGTTCACCGCCACGGCCAGGTCGTGGTAGCCGAGGGTGAGATCCGCGTGGTGGTCCAACTCCTCCTGGATCTGGGCGATATGGACGACCATCACGGCGGCCGGGAGGTGCCCGGCGAAGCGATAGCCGCGCCGCAGCATGCCGTCGGACACCGACCATCCGGGCAGCTCCGCGAGGCGGTCGCCGATCTCCTCGTCACCGAGCGGTTCCACCTTGGCCATGGCACTCATCTCCCTCACTCCGCCGCCGCCCCGCACCTGCGGGCTCGCGCCTTCCAGCCTGGCACGCCCGCACGTCACCGCATCCGCCCAACGCCTCACAATTTTTTGCGCAAAGTCCAGCAAGCGGCGGGTGCGCGACCCTCGATGCGATCCCTCCACACCCTCTCCATTCCACGCCTGAACGGACGGAATCCCTTGCGCAACATGCGCAACATCTGGTCGTATGGGATCGCCCCCGGCTCTGCGCAGCCGCCCTCCCACCGGCAGGAGATCCCGTGTACGACGACGCCGTGACGCTCGCACAGCAGCTCGTCAGGATGGACACACGGGGCGGTGACGAAGAGCCGGCCGCGGCGTTCCTGGCCACGCTCCTGGAGGACGCGGGGTTCGCCGTCCGGGTCGAGGAGCCGGAAGCGGGGCGCGCCAACCTCGTCGCCGTCCGGGGTGCCGGCACCCCGGTCACCCTGACCGGACACCTGGACACGGTGCCTGCCGACGCCTCCGGCTGGTCGATCGATCCGCTGAGCGGTGAGATCCACGGTGACCGGCTGCGCGGTCGCGGCAGCAGTGACATGAAGGCGGGTGTCGCCGGCATCGTGTCCGCCGCCACCCGGCACGCGGCGCACTCCCCCGGCACCGCCGTGCAGCTGGTCTTCACCTTCGGCGAGGAGACCGGCTGTGAGGGCGCCGCGACGCTGGACGGGCTCGCGCCGAGCCCCGTGCTGCTGGTGGCCGAGCCGACCGCCAACCGCGTCGTCCTGGGGCACAAGGGCGCACTGTGGCTGCGGCTGACCGCGCACGGCCGCAGCGCGCACGGTTCCCGGCCGGAGCTTGGCGACAACGCCCTGGTCAAGCTGGCCGCCGCCGCGCAGCGCATCCACCGGCACGGCGACTGGCCGCACAGCGCCACGCATGGCGCGGCCACCGTCAACGTCGGCACGTTCCACGCCGGAATCCAGCCCAACCTCGTCCCCGACCGTGCCGAACTCACCCTCGACGTGCGCACCGTGCCGGGCTTCACCTCGGCCGACGCGGTGGCCGCGGTCCGCCGGCTGGCGGCGGACGCCGGGGCCGACGTCACCGTCGAGCGGATCCTCGACCTGCCGAGCGTGGCCACCGACCCCGGTGACGCGCTGGCCCGCGAGCTGACCGGCGTGCTGGTGCCGGGGACGGCGCCCGCCGCCGACGCGGATGGCCAGGAGCCGTGCTGCGCCACGTACTTCACCGACGCCTCGGTGCTCGCCGGGAAGCTGGGCACTCCTGCCGTGCTGCTGTACGGGCCGGGCGAGCCGGAGCAGGCGCACGTCACGGACGAGACCTGTTCGGTGGCCGCCCTCCAGGCGTCGACCGCGGCGCTGGAGCGGCTCCTCGCGCGCTGGCACGAGCGGGCCGACGGGCACCGGGAGGGCTGAGGCCCGCCCGGTCCGCGGCTGCCTGGCGGTGTTACGGACTGTCGACGGCGGCGGGCTCCGGCGCCGCCCCGGCGCGGCCCTTGCGGCGGGCCGACATGAAGGCGTAGACGAGGATCCCGGCGAAGAGGAACAGCACGCCCTGGTAGATCGCGGCGTAGCCGGCGCCGGCGACGAGCCAGAAGGTGAAGCCGAAGGCGGCGAGCGCGAGGGTCAGGTCGCGGGCGAAGCGGGCCGGGCGGACCTTGTCGCGCTGCCCGGAGAGCAGGAAGTAGATCTGGGCGCCGGCCGCGAGGAGGTAGGGGACGGTCGCCGAGAAGGTGGTGATCAGCACCAGGATCTCGAAGACGCCGCTGGTCCCCGTCAGGTAGTTGATCACCGTCAGGGCGCTCGCCAGCACCACGGCGGCGAGGACGCCGAAGGTCGGTACGCCGCGCCGCTTGGTGAGGAAGGCGGCGGGGAAGAGACCGTCCTTGGCCGCCGCGTACGGGGACTGGGCGCTCATCAGCGTCCAGCCGTTGAGCGCGCCGATGATCGAGATGACGGCGGCTGCCGCGATGACCGTGCCGCCCCACTGGCCGCCGAACATCGCGTTGACCGCGTCCGAGAAGGGCGCCTTGGAGGCGACGAGCTTGTCGTGGGCGACGGTGCCGAAGACCGCGAGGGTGCCCAGGAGGTAGACGACGGCGGCGCCGATGGTGCCGAGTACGGTGGCCCGCCCGACGTTGCGCTCCGGGTCGCGGACCTCGCCCGCGCTCATCGCGGCGGACTCCACGCCGACGTAGCTGTAGAGCAGGATCGCCGCGGCTGCCGACATGCCGCCGAGTGTGCTGTGGCCGCTCGCGTTGAAGGAGCCGAGGTTGTCCGGGTCGAAGAAGAACATGCCGACGACGGCGATGAACAGCAGCGGGACGAACTTCAGGACGGTGGAGACCAGTTGGACGGCGCCGACGTAGCGGGTGCCGGCGAAGTTGGCGAGGGCCGGCAGCCACAGCGCGCCCAGGGCCACCGCGAGGTCGGTGCCGCGCGAGGCGTGCCCGGGGAAGAGGACGTGGACGTAGCCGACGGCGGCGACCGCGAGGGCCGCGTTGCTGACCCAGGTCATGGTCCAGTACGACCAGGCGGACAGGAATCCCGCGAAGTCGCCGAACGCCTCGCGGGCGTAGACGTAGGGGCCGCCGGTGTCGGGGTGGCGCCTGGCCAGCCGGCCGAAGACCAGGGCGAGGGCGAGGGCGCCGAGGGTCAGGACGCCGAAGGCAACGAGGCTGACGGTGCCGAAGGGGGCCACGGACGCCGGCAGCAGGAAGATGCCACCGCCGATGATGTTGCCCATCACCAGGCAGGTGGCGGTTCCGAGACCGAAGCGGCGGGTGTGCCGGTCGTGCATGGCGTGGTGGGCCTCTCGTCGTGCGCTGTGCACCCGGGATTGCCGAGCGACTCCCTATCGTCGACGAACGGACACCCGCCCCAAAATCAGCGGGTTTTGTCCTGCGCCGGATAGTCGTACGACGGAAAACCTTCGGGCTTGACCGTTTCGGACCGTAGTTCGTTCGCATCGTCCGCGGAGCGCGACGCGGCGGCCGGAGCGGGTGACACCTGCGTGCACAACCGTCCGGCCCCGGTGGTGAGGGGCAGCTGCGGCCCGTCCTCCTCGCGCAGCCAGCGGCGCAGGACGCGGTGCACCTGCTCGGCGCCGACCAGTTCACCGCCGTCCGCCACCGGCGGCGACAGCTCATCCGGCCACAGCAGGAAGGGATGGCTCTGCGCGCCGCCGAGACCGCCGTGCGAGCCGATCTGCTCCTCAAAGGCGTGCACCTCGCCCGTCGCCGGGTCGTAGGCGGAGTTGACCATGATGTCGGCGACGTGCGGGAAGCGGTCGGTGCGGCGTACCGCGTCGGCGGCGCCCTCGCCGAACGCGGCCAGCGGATCGGTGCCGATGACGCGGCCGGTGTCCAGGTGGTGCTCGGCGCCGGACGGGCCGAGCACCACGGCGCCGTGTTCCGCCGAGCGGACCAGCAGGAAGCCGATGCCGGGGTGGTTGGCGAGGGTGCCGAGCAGCGCGGGGTTCCTGCGGTCCAGTTCCTCGCGGGTGACCCGGCCCGGTATGTCGGGGAACGACACCAGGCCGAGGTTGCCTGATGCCAGCACGACCGGCTGGGACCTGCTGTGTCCTTCCCGCTCCTCCGGGCGGCCCAGCGCGGCCCGCGCCGCCTGCCTGGCCTCGGCACCACTGCGGGTACGCCCGGCCCGCCGCGGCACCGGCAGCCCGCAGCCGGCCCGCACCAGGTCGCCCAGGCGCAGCCCGTAGCGCTCCAGGAACGTCACGCCGGGGCTCTGGCCGTGGTCCGAGAGCAGCACGATGCGGTAGGGGCGCGGGGCGTGCCGGGACGCCTTGGCGAGCAGCGCGACGGCCCGGTCCAGGCTGCGCAGCACCTGGTGGGTGTCGCGGTGGCTCGGCCCCGAGTGGTGCGCGACCTCGTCGTAGGCGACCAGGTCGGCGTAGACGGCGGCGCGTCCTGCCAGCATGTCGCCGACGACGGCGGCGACCACCACGTCGCGTTCGACGACGGTCGCGAAGGCGCGGATGACGGGATAGAGGCCGCCGCGCTTGACCCGCGGCTGCTCCCGGCGGAAGCGGGTGCGCAGCGACTGGGCGATCTCGCGGCAGATCTCGGCGAGGAAGGAGACGGCGGTGCGGGTGGCGTTGCCCGGGTCGGAGAAGTACGCGAAGTAGCCGGCCCGGGAGCGGTTGTACCGGCCGCGGCGGGCGGCGACCGACATGACCAGCGCGACCTGGTCGGCGCCGCCGCTGAAGAGGTTGCCGCGGCTGGCGCCGTCGTGGGCGAGCAGACCGCCGTCGCCGGTGCGCTCGACGGCCCGGCGCTGGAGTTCGGCGGCGCTGGTCGGCCGGTTGCTGACGACGAGTTCGCCGGTCTCCTTCTCGTACCAGCGGAAGGCGGGCAGGTCCTCGTTGCTGCCGTGCAGGATGCCGAGCTGGCTGGCGCCGGTCTGGCTGGACCAGTCCGTGCGCCAGGGGGTGAGGCGGTGGCTGGTGGCCCGCCAGCGGGCGACGGTCTCCATCAGCGGTCGCTCGCCCTCGGTGGCCTCCCGCAGCAGGTCGTGCCCCACCCCGTCGAGCTGGAGGAAGAGGGTGCCGGGTGCGCGGGGGCCGGTGGCGGCACCGGCCCGGCGGGCACGCCGGCCCGCGAGCCGCACCAGCCGGCGGCGGTACGCCTCGTCGTTGCGTACGGCGAGGAAGGCGGAGGTGGCCGACGAGGTCGCGGACATCACGGCGGCGACGATCACGGCGGTCTCGGGGGCGGCCTGGCCCCGGCCCTCGGGGATCAGGCCGAGGGCGAGCAGCAGCAGCGAGCCGTTGAGGAAGAAGACCAGCAGGCCGAGCACGAGGGCGGGCACCAGCAGCAGGGCCCGCACGAGCAGCGGCCAGACCAGGGCGCTGAGCAGGCCGAAGGCGCCGGCGCCGAGGGCGGCGGTGAGTGCGGTGCGGGTGAAGCTGTCGCCGTTCTGCGACTGGAGGCGGAAGTCGGGCAGCACCGCGGCGAGCAGCAGCAGGGTGAGACTGGACACCGCCCACACGGCGAGTACCCGCCACAGGGCGCCACCGAGAGTCCCCCATCGCGGCGTCCGCACGCCCTACCACCTCACGCTCCGGCCCGCGCCGACCGCACGGACATCCCGCCAAGCGTGTCATAAACAGACCGCTCGATGACCTGTGCCCCGGTATGCATGAAATGCCGCAGATGCATAGGAATCCCCTATCCGCGGCGTGGCCGTCCGGCCCGCCCCCGCCCGGCATTCCGATCCCCCGTGCCGCGCTCCCTGCGGGATGAGGCAGGATCGGAAGGCAGTGCCACGAGTCGGGAGGTCAGCGGTGCCGGAGGTCACCTGGTGGGGGCATGCCACCGCGACGATCGAGGACTCCGGGGTGCGGGTGCTGACCGATCCGCTGTTCACCCGCCGGCTGGCCCATCTGCGGCGCCGCCGCGGCGCGCTGCCGCCGCCCGCCGCCGCCCGCGCCGACCTGGTCCTGGTGTCCCATCTGCACGCCGATCATCTGCACCCCGCCTCGCTCGCCGGCCTCGCGCCCGGCACGCGGCTCGTGGTGCCGTACGGCGCCCGCGCCGCGGTGCCGGGACTGCGGCGGGTGGCCGCGGCGCGCGGGCTGCGGATCACCGAGGTCGTGCCGGGGGACGTCCTGGAGGCCGGGGCGGCCGACGGCGCGGGCACGGTGACCGTACGGGCGGTGCACGCGGCGCACGACGGGCGGCGGCTGCCGTACGGGCCGCATCTCTCGCCCGCGCTCGGCTACGTCGTGCACGGCACGGTACGGACGTACTTCGCGGGCGACACCGGCCTGTTCGACGGGATGGCCGAGGCCGTCGGGCCGTGCGAGGTGGCGCTGTTGCCGGTGGGCGGCTGGGGGCCGTTCCTGGGCAGCGGGCATCTCAACCCGCGGCGGGCGGCCGAGGCGGTGGCGCTGCTGGCGCCGGCCAGTGCCGTCCCGGTGCACTACGGCACGTACTGGCCGATCGGCCTCGACGCGGTGCGACCGCACGAATTCCACGCCCCCGGCGAGGAGTTCGCACGTCAGGTCGCTCTGCTGGCACCGGATGTGACGGTGCACAGGATCGGGCACGGCGAGTCGGTACGGCCGGTGGTCGCACGATGACGCCGTTGGCCGTGACGCTGCTCGCGGACGCCCCACCGGAGTCGACGCAGCAGGCGGTGGCGTATCCGTCGCTCTTTCTGCTGGTGGTGCTGGGGTCCTTGGTGCCGGTGGTGCCGACGGGGGCGGTGGTCAGCTCGGCGGCCGTGGTGGCCTTCCACCAGTCGTCGCCGTTCGCGCTGCTGATCGTCTTCGCCGTGGCGTCGTTCGCGGCGTTCCTGGGTGACCTGGGGCTGTACTGGCTGGGCAGCCGCGGCACGCACTCCCGGGGCGGATCGCGCTGGCTGGAGCGGCTGCGCGCCCGTGCGGCGCCGGAGCGTCTTGCGCAGGCGCAGCGGAAACTGCGGGCGCACGGCGTGCTGGTGCTGGTCCTGTCGCGGCTGGTGCCGGCCGGCCGGATCCCGATCATGCTGGCGTGCCTGCTGTCGGCGATGCCGCTGCGCACGTTCGCCCGCGGCGACGTTCCCGCGTGCCTGGCGTGGGCGGCGACGTACCAGCTCATCGGGCTGGCCGGCGGTTCGCTGTTCGGCAGGCCGTGGGAGGGCGTGGTGGCCGCGGTGGCCCTGACCGTCCTGATCGGCGCGGCGCCCGCACTGTGGCGGCGGCTGCGGCCACGGCGCGGCGAGGTCTGAGGGTTCAGGGGACGGGCAGGACCCGGGAGGCGCCGACCGGCAGGTCCCAGAGGTCGTCGCGGGGGCGGCCGGTGGCGGCCCAGGCGGCGCGGACGCGGTGCAGGGGTTCCATCGGCGGCTCGCCGGAGAGCAGGAACGTCGACCAGTGCATCGGTGCCAGCACCCGTGCGCCGACGTCCTGGCAGGCCCGTACCGCCTCTTCGGGGTCGGTGTGCACCGGGCGCAGCATCCAGCGCGGGTCGTAGGCGCCGATGGGCAGCAGCGCCAGGTCGATGCCGGGGTAGCGGCGGCCGATCTCCTCGAACCAGTGGCCGTATCCGGTGTCGCCCGCGAAGTGCACCCGCCGGCCGTCGGGCGCGGTCAGCAGCCAGCCGCCCCACAGGGTGCGGCAGGTGTCGACGAGAGTCCGCTTGCTCCAGTGGTGCGCGGGCACGAAGTCGAAGCGCACGGGCCCTTCGGGCGCGGGGAGTTCGACCGCCTCCCACCAGTCCAGCTCGGTGACCTGGGTGAAGCCGCGGCGGCGTGCCCAGGGCGCCAGGCCGGCGGGGAGCAGGAGCGGGGTGGTGCGGGGCAGGCGCTTGAGGGTGGGGGCGTCGAGGTGGTCGTAGTGGTTGTGGCTGATGACCACCGCGTCGACCGGCGGCAGGTCCTCCCAGCGGACTCCCACCGGGGTGACCCGGGGCGGTGTGCCGAGGATCTTGCGGGACCACACGGGGTCGGTCAGCACGGTGAGTCCGCCGATCCGTACGACCCAACTGGCGTGCCCCGCCCAGGTGAGGGCGACGGTGCCGGGTCCTGCCGGTGGCAGCGGTCCCGGGGCGAACGGGAGGTCCTGGATCTGCCCCATGGCTTCCTCGGCCGGACGCAGCTTGCCTTCCCTGGCGATCCTGGCCAGCGCGCGGACACCGGGCAGCGGCGCGGTCAGCCGGTCGGTGAAGTCCCTGGGCCAGGTGCGCGGTTCTCCCAGGGGACGGGGTTCGGTGAGCGGCGGCGGGGCGGTGGACGGCGCGGCGGCGAACCCGGGGGCCTGACCTGCCTCGCCGGCTGCCGGGGCCCTCTCGCCCGGTGCCCGCTCGACGGGGACGGTCCCGTCGGGCACCGCGGTGAGCGCGTGCTCGGCGACGGAGCGCTCGGTCTGTTCGGTCATCGAGGGGCTCCATTCGGTGGACTGAACCAGGGGACTGAGCCGGGGAGTCGGGCCAGGGGATGGCGGCGGGCGGCCGGGGCGGTCAGCCGCCGCGCGCGGTGAGGGCGGCCAGGGCGTCCGAGAGGCCGGTCAACGCCTCGGCGATCTGCGGCAGTTCGAGCGGGTCGGGCACGTCCAGGACGCGCCGGCGCAGCTCCGGGTCGGCGCCGAGCAGCGCCTCGGCGCCCAGCCGCACCCGCAGCGCGCCCGGGTCGTCCCCGAAACGCCGCCCGGCCCGCGCCGACCAGGCCCGCAACTCCCGCTCCAGATCCGCCGGTTCGCCGATTCCCGCGGCGGCGAGCGGGCGGCGCAGCGGATCGAGGTCGGCGTAGAGGTGGCTGCCCGAGCGCGGCGGGCGGCAGAGCGCACCGGCCGCCGCGAGGACGCGGTGGAGCGCGGCGGCGAGGGCGCCGTACACCCGGGCGACCGTCATGGTGCGGGCGCGTACGGCGTCGGGTTCGGCCAGGGCGTGGCCGACTGCTCCGGCCAGCGGCGCCGGGAGCGGGGTGCCCACGGCGGCCAGCGCGTCGTGAGCGGCGGCGCGCAGCGCGGTGCCGCGGGCGGTGGCGGGGAAGCGGGCCACCGCCGCGGGCCAGGAGGCGGGGACGAGGGCGGGCCGCAGGTCGGTCAGGACCACGACCTCGTCCGGCAGCATCTCGGCGGGGCTGAGCAGCACGGTGTCGTGCGGGTCGTGCAGCAGGTCGCGGCGCGACTCGTCGCTGATCACCCACATCCCCTCGCCCGCCGCCGCCTCACAGACCTCGTGCAGCTGCTCGGGCGGCGGGCAGCTGCCGGTCGGGTCGTCGGCGACGGAGAGCACCAGGACCCGGGGCGTCTCGCCCTGCATGCGGGCCCTGCGCACGGTCTCCAGGAACGCGAACGGATCGGGCGCGCCGCCCGATTCGGCGGGCACCGGCGCGAGGTGCACCGGCCGCCCCAGCAGCCGGGCGGGCGGCGCGTACCACTCGGCGCAGGGCCGCGGCAGCACCACGGCGCCGTCGGCCGCCGCGTACAGCGCCAGCAGCAGGGCGGGCGCGCCGGGGGCGGCGAGGAGGTGGCCGGGGTCGGTGGCCAGGCCGCGGCGTTCCCAGTAGCCGGCCGCCGCCGCGCGCAGTGTGCAGGAGCCGCCCGCGGGTTCGGGTCCTGCGCGGTCGGCCGCCGCGGCGAGGTGGGCGGCGAGTTCGGGCAGCACCGGGAAGCCGGCCGGCACGTCCGGCTCCGGGGCGGTCCGCTGCATCCGTACCTCCACATTGCACGACGGCCGGCCGGGGCCTGCGGCGGCCGGCCGCGGCCCGGTGCGGCGGGCGGGGCCCCGGCCGGTGTTCGTGGGCCCATCACATGAATCACGCCTCGCCCACCTTGGCAGATCGCGGGGGTGGCGGCGGTTCGACACGTCAGCGGAGCGCGCCCGGCGGCGTACCGGCCCGGTGCGGCGGGGCCGTATGGGGCATGGGGGTCGCTCGTGCGTACGACGGCCGGGGCGGGGCGGAGGCGGCGTCCCGCGCTACGGGGCGGGCGCCTCGTACCGGTGCACCGTGACCTGCTCGCCCGGTCCCCACTCCTGCCGCTCGGTGCCGGTGCGGAGCCAGCCGTGCCGCTCGTAGAGGGCGACGGCCGCGCGGTCGGTGCTCTTCACCTCCAGGACCAGCCGCAGTCCGCGGGCCCCGGCCGCTTCCTGGGCGGCGCGCAGCAGGCGACCGCCGATGCCCTGGCCGCGGGCGGCGGGGCCGACGTAGAGGCGGCTGACCTCGTGGCCGCACAGGGCGGTGTGGCCGACGACGGTGCCGCCGTCATCGGCGACCCAGGCGTCGGTGAGCCCCTCAGGGGTGAGCCAGCGCACCGGGTCGGCGGGCCAGTGGTGCGGATAGCCGCTGTGCGTGTGCACGTCGGCCAGGACCGCGGCGCAGGCGTCGAGGTCGGTGTCGTTCCGTTTCCTGATCACCCGGGCATGCAAGCACAGCAGGACACGGCGGCAACCGGTTTTCCGGTGGCCCGAGGTACGGCCGCTTCCGGTTGCGCGGGACGTCGGCACGCACCGTGTCCGGTTCCTGCCTGTTGCCGCCGGGTTGGGGTACAAGAGGGCGCATGCACACGCTCCTGAACCGACTCGACCTGCGGCTCTTCCGCACCATCGCCTCCCGCGAGTGGCCCGGTGCCCAGCAGGTGCTGCCCCGTCTGACCCGCGGCGCCGACCACGGGCTGCTGTGGTTCGGCATCGCGGCGGGTGCCGCCGCGCTCGGTGGCCGCCCCGCCCGCCGGGCCGCGCTGCGCGGCGCCGCCTCCCTCGCGGTGGCGTCGGCGACGGTGAACACGCTCGGCAAGCGCTCGGTGCGGCGGGCGCGCCCCCTGCTGGACGCGGTGCCCGTCATACGGCAGGTGCGCCGTCAGCCCGTCACCTCGTCCTTCCCGTCGGGGCACGCGGCGTCGGCGGTCGCCTTCGCCACCGGCGTCGCCTTCGAGAACAAGTGGTGGGGTCTTGCGCTGGCGCCGCTCGCCGCTTCGGTGGCGTTCTCCCGCGTCTACACGGGCGTGCACTATCCGGGCGATGTGCTGGCGGGCGCCGCGCTGGGCGCCGGGGCGGCGTTCGCGGTGCGCGGTCTGGCGCCGACCAGGGCCCAGTTGGCGCCGCCCGCCAGGCCGCGCGCCGACGCCCCGGCGCTGCCCGGCGGGCGCGGCCTGACCGTGGTCGCCAACCAGGGGTCGGGGCAGCGCGGCGAGACCCGTCCCGACCGGTCCCAGGAGGTGCACGGTGCGCTGCCGCACGCCGACGTGGTGACCTGCGGCGGGCCGGACGCCACGACGCTGGACAAGGCGCTGGAGGAGGCGGCGGAGAGCGCCGCGCGGCAGGGCGGCGCCCTGGGGGTGCTGGGCGGCGACGGCACGGTCAACGCGGCGGCGGCCGTCGCGGTCAGGCACGGCCTGCCGCTGGTGGTGCTGCCCGGCGGCACGCACAACCACTTCGCCTACGACCTGGGCATCGAGAGCGTCGCCGACGCGGCGCGGGCGGTGGAGCGTGGCGAGGCGGTGGCGGTGGACCTGGCGCGTTTCCGGGCCGGGCCGCACCGGGAGGGCCAGTACTTCCTCAACACCTTCTCCATCGGGGCCTATCCGGAGCTGGTGCGGATCAGGGAGCAGTGGGCGGGCCGGATCGGCGCCTGGCCCGCCGGGGTGCTCGCCGCCTGGCAGGTGCTGCGGACGGCGCAGCCGGTGGAGGCCGAAGTGAACGGCCGCAAGCGGGAGTTGTGGATGCTGTTCGTCGGCAACTGCGCCTACCGCGGCCTCGGTCTGACCCCGGTACGGCGGCACGACCTGGCCGACGGCGTGCTCGATGTGCGGGTGGTGCGGGGCGGCCGGCTGGCCCGCACCAGGCTGCTGGCGGCGGCGCTGACGGGCACCCCGCGCTCCTCTCCCGTGCTCGGCGAGGCGCGGCTGCGCAGGCTGCGGATCGACGGCCTGCCGGACGGTACGGATCTCGCGTTCGACGGTGAAGTGACCACATCGCCCGGCGGGTTGACCCTGGAGAAGGAGAACGAGGCGCTGACGGTCTACCGCCTGCTGCCCGAATCCTGAGATGCAACTCTCATGATCCGAGATTGCGGCGTACCGTGAACCGATCACGCCGAGGGCTCCCGCACGCGGACGGTGCGGGCCCCGGCGTACCGGCGCCGTCCGCAGCGGCGCCGGTACGCCGCCAGACACGAAGGAGCCGGCCATGCCGCAGGAAACCGCCGTCTACACGCACGGCCACCACGAGTCCGTACTGCGCTCGCACACCTGGCGCACCGCCGCCAACTCGGCGGGATACCTGCTGAGTTCGCTCCGTCCGCACATGAAGGTGCTGGACATCGGCTGCGGCCCCGGCACCATCACCGCAGACCTGGCGGAGCTGGTGCCCGACGGCCACGTCACGGGTCTGGAGTACGCGCCCGACATCCTGGAGCAGGCCCGCGCCACGGCCCACGGCCGGGGGCTGACCAACGTCCGTTTCGAGGCCGGCGACGTCCACTCCCTGGACTACCCCGACGACACCTTCTGCGTGACCCACGCCCACCAGGTGCTCCAGCACGTGGGCGACCCGGTCCAGGCCCTGCGCGAGATGCGCCGGGTCACCAAGCCGGGCGGCATCGTGGCCGTACGCGACGCGGACTACTCGGCCATGACCTGGTACCCCGAGGTCGACGGGATGGACGACTGGCTGCGGCTGTACCTGCGGGTGACCCGCGCCAACGGCGGCGAGCCGGACGCCGGGCGCCGGCTGCACGCCTGGGCCAGGCAGGCCGGCTTCGCCGCGGAATCCGTCACCGTGACGACGGGCACCTGGTGCTACCACACGCCGCAGGAGCGCAGTTGGTGGAGCGGACTGTGGGCGGACCGCACGGTCTCGTCGGACTACGCGCGGCTCGCGGTGGACGGCGGCCACGCCACACCGGAGGAACTGACGGCCGCCGCACGGGCCTGGCGCGCGTGGGGCGCCGATGAGGACGGCTGGTTCTCCGTGCTGCACGGCGAGATCCTCTGCCGGGTGTGAGGGCGGCGGCCGGCGCCTTCCGTTCCCCCGCAGGGATGATCACCACCAACTGATCGCACACCTGCCACCCCCTCAACTACCCTTCCCCATATGGATATTCTGGGGACCTCATTGCGCGTGTGCGTCGGCGATCTCGACTCGGCCATCGGCGTCTACGAACGCCTGACCGGCGCGGAAGCCCTGCGCTTCCAGCGCGGCGGCGTCGCGGTGGCGGCCGTCGGCTGCTTCTTCCTGATGAGCGGCCCCGAGGCGGAACTCTCGGTGCTGCGGAAGGTCACCGCGACGATAGCGGTCAAGGACGTGGACGAGGCCGTGGCGGATCTCCGGGCGGTGGGCGCGGACATCATCGCGGGCCCGCTGGCGACCCCCATCGGCCGCAATCTGGTCGCCCGGCACCCGGACGGTTCGATCTTCGAGTACATCGACCGCCAACAGGACGTCTGACCGGGGCCGCCCCGGCGGTCCTGCGCCGCCGTCGGGCGGCTGCGCTCAGGCGGTGCGGGCGCCCAGCGCCCGCAACAGGAACGGCAGCAGTTCCCGGGTCATCGCCTCGCCCGAGGTCGGCGCCCGCGGCGGGCCCGCCGCGGGCCCGTCCGCCGCACCGGACGCCGGGTCAGGCGCCGGGGTGAGGAAGAGCCGGCTGACCATCGAGCCGACGACCAGGTCGGCGAGTACGTGCGCGTCGTCGAGCGGCGGGATGTCGCCGCGGCCGACGGCCCGGCGCACGACGGTCGCCGCGCGGTCGCGCACCGGCTGGACGATGGCGGTGTCCAGGACCCGCGCCAGGACGGCATTGTGCGCGGATTCGCCGATCAGGACGTGCAGCAGCCGCCCGCCGGGGCCTTCCAGCGTCCCGGCCTTGTCGCGCAGCAGCGAGGCGAGGTCGCCCTCCAGGGTGCCGGTGTCGGGCTGCGGGCCGAGGTCGGCGGCCCAGCGCACGGCGGTGCCGACGACGAGATCCTCCTTGGAGCGCCAGCGGCGGTAGAGGGTGGCCGTGGAGACCCCGGCGCGCTTGGCGACCGCCGCGGTGGTCAGCCGTCCGTAGCCGCACTCCTGGAGCACCTCGACGGTGGCCTCCAGGAGCGCGCGGTCGCGGCCCGCGTCCCGGGGACGGCCGCGGGCGACGGATGCGCTCCGAGGGGTCGAGGCGCTGTCGGTGTGTTCTGCCACATCCGGATTCTAGCCGCGAAACATACGAAACGAAAGCGTTTCGTTTCAAGTAGGGTCGAAGCCATGACCACCGACACCCTCACCCCCGTCTCCGGCGCCGCCGCCCTCGTCGACCGCCTCCGTACGACCTTCGCCGCCCGCCGCACCGCCTCCACCGCCTGGCGCCGCGGCCAGCTCACCGCCCTGCGCGAACTGCTCACCGAGAACAGCGACGTGCTGCTCGCGGCCCTCGCCGACGACCTCGGCAAGGGCCCCCAGGAGGCGTACCGCACCGAGATCGCCTCCACCGTCAACGAGATCGACCACACCCTCGCCCACCTCGACGCCTGGCTGGCGCCCCGCCCCGCCGCGCTCCCCGACCGGCTGCTGCCCGCGGTCGGCCAGGTGGTCCGCGAGCCGCTCGGCGTGGTCCTGGTGATCGCCCCCTGGAACTATCCGCTGCACCTCGCCCTGGCCCCGCTGGTCGGCGCGCTGGCCGCGGGCAACTGCGCCGTCGTCAAGCCCAGCGAGCTGGCGCCCGCCACCTCGGCGGCGCTCGCCAGGCTGCTGCCGCGCCATCTGGACGACGCGGCGGTGGCCGTCGTCGAGGGCGCGGTCCCGGAGACCACCGCCCTCCTGGAGCAGCGCTTCGACCACATCTTCTACACCGGCAACGGCACCGTGGGACGGATCGTGATGACCGCGGCGGCCCGCCATCTGACGCCGGTCACCCTGGAGTTGGGCGGCAAGAGCCCCGCTGTCGTGGACGAGGGCACCGACCTGGCGACGGTGGCCCGGCGGATCGTCGCCGGCAAGTTCCAGAACGCCGGCCAGACCTGCGTCGCCCCCGACTACGTCCTGGCCGTCGGCGACACCGCCGGCGCCATCGAACCGCATCTCGCCGCGGCGGTGACCGACGCCTACGGCACCGATCCGGCGGCCACCGCGGAGTACGGACGGATCGTCAACGAACGGCACTTCGACCGGCTCACCGGCCTCCTCGGCAGCGGCCGTACGGTCATCGGCGGCGGCCACGACCGCGCCGCCCGCTACCTGGCGCCCACCGTGCTCGCCGATGTCACCGCCGATGCCCCCGTGATGCAGGAGGAGATCTTCGGCCCGATCCTGCCGATCGTGTCCGTACCCGACCTGGACGCGGCGATCGCCTTCATCAACGCACGCGACAAGCCGCTGGCGCTGTACGCCTTCACCGGATCCGACGAGACCAAGCGCCGGCTGCTGGCCGAGACCTCGTCCGGCGCGCTCGGCTTCGGCCTGCCGGTCGCCCATCTCGCGGCGCCCGGCCTGCCGTTCGGCGGCGTCGGCGAGAGCGGCATGGGGCGGTACCACGGCGAGTACTCGCTCGACACCTTCAGCCACACCAAGGCGGTGCTCGACAAGCCGCTGGGCTGACGGGCGTCCGGCCTTCCGCCCCGGCGGACCGGCGCGGAAGGCCGCGGGCCCGCCCGGCCGTCATGCGCCGCCGTCGGGTTCGGTGAAGCGCAGCCGGTTGCCGAACGGGTCAGTCAGGGTCAGCGTGGTCCCGGTCTCGTCGTGGTCCAGCCCCGGCCTGAGGTACGGGTAGTTCTTGGCCGCCAGTTCGGCGTGGAGTTCGCGGACGCCGGTCAGCTCCAGGTACAGCCCGGAGCCCGGCGTGGCGTCCCCGTGGTGCTCGGACAGATGCAGCACGAGGCCGCCGCGCGAGACCTGGGTGTACAGCGGCATGCCGGGCTCGAAGCGGTGTTCCCAGTCGACGGCGCAGCCCAGGTAGCCGACGTAGAACTCGTGCGCCGTGGCCACGTCGAAGATGCGCAGGACGGGCACGGTGCGGTGAAAGACGATTGCCATGCGTCCACTGTGCTGCACCGGCGCGCACCGCCCCCGGCCGGTCGGCTACCGCGCACCCTCCCCCGCCTCGTGCGGGAACCGGGCGAACGGCGCCTCCTGCTGGAAGAAGGTCTTGGCGCGCAGCTCCGCGCGCTGGTCGTCCCGCACCTGTCCCGGCCGGGAGCCGTTGCCGAACAGCACCCCGCCGAAGCGCATCCCCAGGTACGCGGCCGTGTGGCGGAGGGTGGTCACCAGCCCGTCGGCGACGGCCTCGTCGTGGTCCGCCATGACCGTCACCCCCCACAGGGTCCGGCCCGCCATCCGCTCCTTGAAGTCCGAGCCCGGCACCGTCAGCCAGCCCGACCAGTAGTCGAGGTAGCGCTTGGTCTGCGCGGAGAGCGTGTACCAGTACAGGGGCGAGGCGATGACGATGTCGGTGGCCTCGCGGGTGGCCTGCCGCAGCACCTCCTCGTTCTCCCCGCCCGGCGTGGCGTCCCTCTCGTGCCGTCCGTCCTGGAAGTCGGGCAGCGGCAGCCCGGCCAGGTCCACCCAGCGCTGCGGTATCCCGGTGGGCAGTTGCCCGGCGGCGGCCCGTGCGAGGGTCTCGGTGTTGCCGTCGGCGCGTGAGCTGCCGAGGACGAAGAGGAACGAGCGGGTGTCGGCCGGCGGCGCGCCGTCGACCTGGAATGTTTCGGTCATGACGCGACGTTAAAGGTTCACATCGGTGGGAAGGTCAAGCTCGGATGGGGGCGGTCGGATGCTGATCGGTGAGTTGTCCCGGCGCAGCGGAGTCAGTCCGCGGCTGCTGCGGTACTACGAGGAACAGGGGCTGCTCGACACCCGGCGCGGCCCGAACGGCTACCGCACCTACGACGAGGACTCGCTGGTCAGGGTGCGGCAGGTGCGTGCCCTGCTGGAGGCGGGGCTGCCCACCGCGGTGATCCGTTCGGTGCTGCCCTGCGTCCGGGGCGAGGGGCCGTGGTTCGAGTGGTGCCCCGACCTGCGGGCCACCCTGGAGCGGGAGTTGCGGGCCGCGGACGAGCGGATCGACGGCCTCCGGCGCAGCCGCAGCGCCCTCGCCGGCTACCTGGCGCAGCCCTGAACCAGCCCCGGCGTCAGAGCATTTCGCTGGTGAGCGCCCAGCGCTCGTGATCGCGCCAGGTCCCGTCGATGAAGAGGAAGTCGGGCGAGAAGCCCTCAAGGCGGAAGCCGGCGCGCCGGACCAGAGCGAGGGAACGCTCGTTGCCCGGCTGGATGTTGGCCTCCAGGCGGTGCAGCCCGAGCACGTCGAAGGCGTGCCGCAGGACGAGGTGCAGGCCCTCGGTCATCAGACCGCGCCCGGCGGCGTGCGCGAAGGCGCCGTAGCCGATCGCGCCGCACCGGAAGCCGCCGTGCACGATGTTGTTGATCGTGAGGTAGCCGGCCAGCGCGCCGTCGTCGCACGCGCAGATCAGGTAGCCCTCGCGCACCGGCTCCTGGAGTTTCGCCAGGTAGGCGTCGTACCCGGCGGTGTCGGACGGCGGGAACAGCCACGGCCGGTGCAGGGCGGCGCTCTCCTGTGCCCGCCGGGTGAACTCTTCCCGGTCCTCCGGGGTGAACGGCCTGATGCCCGCCCGGGGGCCCTGCGCGAGGTAGCGATCGGTGATCATCGGCCGATCGTACGGAGATCCGTACGCCGCTGACCAGGTCCTGGTGCGGTCCGGCCGGGTCGCGCCGCCGGTCCGCACGGCCGTGCGGCGCGGGCGGTCAGCGCCACACAGGAGTGTCCGAGCCGCAGCGTCCCGGCGGTGTGGCCCAGGTGGCGGGCCCGCCGTCGAACGCGACCGGTGACAGGGCGTGGCGCAGCCGGCCGGCCGGGCTGCCGACGGTGCTCAGGTGGCGGTCGGCGTCGTAGGGCGCCGCGGTGGCGCGGTCGTCCGGCGCGTGGCCCTGTTCGTGGTCCGTGCCGCCGGGCTCGTGGTCGGCGATGCCGTGCAGGAGCCAGTGTGCGGTGCGGGCCAGGGCGAGGGTGGTGAGCGTCGAACCGCCGTGCCCGGCCTGTTCGGTGAGGGAGCGCAGGACCGCGGCGGCCAGCAGGTAGCCCGTGCCGTGGTCGAGTGCTTGGGCGGGCAGCGCGCCGGGGGTGCCGTCCTCGTGCGCTTCGACGGCGGCGATTCCGCAGGCCACCTGCACCAGGCTGTCGAAGCCGCGGCGTCCGCCCCACGGGCCGTCGTCGCCCCAGGCGGAGAGCCGCGCGATGACGAGCCCCGGGCGGCGTTCGGCGAGCGCTTCGGGCGCCAGGCCGAACCGGTCGAGGCAGCCGGGACGGTAGCCGGTCACGACCACGTCCGCGTCGGCCAGCAGGTCGTCGAAGGTGGCGCGGCCGGAGCGGGCGGCGAGGTCGAGAGTGGTCGAGCGCTTCCCGAAACCCGTGTCGTTGTGCGCGTCCTGGCTCTCCGGCAGCTGCGGCGCGTCGATGCGCAGCACATCGGCGCCGAGCAGCGCGAGCGTGCGGGTGGCGACAGGACCCGCGATCACCCGGGTCAGGTCGAGCACCCGCAGGCCCTGTGCGGGCAGCAGCGGATCGCCTGCCAGGGCGGGCAGCGGGCGCGGCGGGGCGCTCGGGCCGATGTGCTGGCGGGTGAGCAGCGGGTGGGTTGCCACCGTGGCGCCCTGTCCGTGTGCGGCCCACTCCTCCGGGCTGCGGGCGGCGACCGCGAGCCCGCCCGCCGCGTACACGGTCTCCTGGATCTCCTCGGCCCTGCGCCCCGCGAACTCGGCCTCGACGTCGGCGGGTTGGACGGTGGGTGGCAGGCCGAGCGCGTGCAGCAGCCGGTCGCGGTGGTGCGGGTAGTTGGCGTGGGTGCGCACCCAGCCGTCGGCGGTGCGCCAGAAGCGGGAGAGGGGAGCGAAGCTGGACGGGGCGCGGCCGTCGATCCGCAGGTGGCGTTCGCTGACGAAGGCGGTGGCGACCGCGCCCTCGTCGACCCGCACCGTGGGCAGCGGCCGGCCGGTGCGCAGGGCGGCCAGTTCGGCGGCGGCCAGCGCGCAGCCGGCGACGGTGGCGCGGGCCAGCGCCCGCACCGGCAGCCGGGCCGGGAGCAGTCCTGGCGGCCCGCCGTACACGATCCGCTCCGTCAGCTCCGGTGCGCCGCCGAGCGCCGCCCAGACCTGATCCGTTCCCCCGTTGCCGTGTCGTTGCGCCATGTGCGCAGTGTGGCACCGGGTGCCGGGCGGTGGGTAGCAGGGGCCACCGGGGCGGGCCTGGCCGTTCGGCCGCCGTCGCGCCGGGGCGGATGCCGCGCGGCCGGATCCGTACCCCTTTTCGTGGACGCGTCCGCCCCAACAGGGCGGTACATGGCCGGACATGCCGCACGGTGGCCGAAGATGGCCGAACTGCGGGTAGACGATCGAGGTGCGCGCGGCATGGAGTGGAGATCGGCACGGCGGGGCCACGCCGCAGCGGCCCGCCACCGGATCCCCCCACCCGCAGCACGCCCGGACTCCCCCCACCACCGAGCACACCGGGCCCTTCACCAGGGAGGCACCTCTTGTCCGAAGCCGTTTCCTTCCCGCAGGACCGGACCTGCCCCTATCACCCGCCGGCCTCCTACCAGCCGCTGCGCGAGCAGGGCCCGCTGGCCAAGGTCACCTTTTACGACGGACGTGCGGTATGGGCGGTAACCGGCCACGCCGAAGCGCGGACGCTGCTCGTCGACCCGCGTCTGTCGTCGGACCGGCAGAACCCGGCGTTCCCCGTCCCGATCGAGCGGTTCGCCGCGATCCGCCGGGTCAGGTCGCCGCTGGTCGGGGTGGACGACCCCGAGCACAACACCCAGCGGCGGATGCTGATACCGAGCTTCAGCGTCAAGCGGATCGCCGCGATGCGGCCGGAGATCCAGCGGATCGTCGACGAGCTGATCGACCGGATGCTCGCGCAGGGGCCGCCGGCCGAACTGGTCTCCGCCTTCGCGCTGCCCGTTCCCTCCATGGTGATCTGCGCGCTGCTCGGTGTGCCCTACGGCGATCACGAGTTCTTCGAGGAGGAGTCCCGCCGGATGCTGCGCGGCCGTACGGCGGAGGAAGTGACGGACGCCCGGCTGCGGTTGGAGGCGTACTTCGACGAGCTGCTCGCCCGCAAGGAGAAGGACCGGGGCGAGGGGCTGCTGGACGACCTGGTCACCGAGCGGCTGCAGAACGGCGATCTGGAGCGCGAGGAACTCGTCAGGATGGCGATGATCCTGCTGATCGCCGGGCACGAGACGACCGCGAACATGATCTCGCTCGGCACCTTCGCGCTGCTCGAACACCCGGACCAGCTGGCGCAGTTGAGGTCCGACGACAGTCTGATGCCGACCGCGGTCGAGGAGTTGCTGCGCTTCCTGTCCATCGTCGACGGGCTGCTGCGGGTGGCGACCGATGACGTCGAGATTGCCGGGCGGACCATCCGGGCAGGTGACGGCGTGATGCTGGCCACCTCCCTGATCAACCGCGACGAGGCGGCCTACGCGGACCCGGACGCACTGGACCTGAACCGTTCGGCCCGGCACCACGTGGCCTTCGGGTTCGGCATCCACCAGTGCCTGGGCCAGAACCTCGCCCGCGCGGAGATGGAGATCGCGCTCCGCTCGCTCTTCCGCCGGATACCGGAGCTGCGGCTCGCGGTACCCGCGGCGGAGATCCCGTTCAAGCCGGGCGACACCCTCCAGGGCATGGTGGAGCTTCCGCTGGCCTGGTGAGCGCGGCGGAACCTGTTGACGAGACCCGGTGGTTCACCGGGAGACCGACCGAAAGAAAGGGGTCCGGGATGCGGATCACCATCGACAAGGACGTCTGTATCGGCGCCGGGCAGTGCGCCCTGACGGCGCCCGGCGTGTTCACCCAGGACGACGACGGCTTCAGCGCGCTGCTGCCGGGGCGCGAGGACGGCGCGGGCGACCCGCTGCTGCGGGAGGCCGCCCGCGCCTGCCCGGTGCAGGCGATCGAGGTCGCCGAGGGCTGACGGGCCCTGCGCTCCGGCGCCCTACCCCACCGTCCCCTGAGTGACGGGGAGTTCGATGACGCCGGTGTCGTCGGGCGCGCTGGTGACCGTCACCGGCTTGATGCCGCGGTTGCCGGTGTAGGCGGCGTCGCTCGCGGCGATGACGAAGCGCAGCCGGTGCCCCGGCAGGTAGCGGTGCACGAGACCCGGGAGCTGCACGGTGAACTTCCGGGTCACGTCGGGCACCCTTGCCGGGGCCACCAGCCGGTGCACCAGCGTCTTGCTGCCGTCCGGCGCGATGTCGTAGAGCTTGGCGAACAGCACCAGCCGGTTGGCCGCGTCCGGGGAGTTCTGCACCTGCTCGGTCTTCGGCGAGACGACCTTCAGGGTCGCCTTGGGGGTGCCCACCACGTCCAGCGGCTTGCCGGTCACCGGCTCGGACGTCCAGTCCAGGTACGTGCCCTTGATGTCGTAGGGCGCCGGGTCGGGCAGTTTGAGCAGGCCGGCCAGCGAACTCTCCGAATGGCTGGTGGGCACCAGCCAGTTGCGGTATTCGCGGCTGCCGCGGGCGACCTTCTTGCGGTTGTCGACGAGCTTGCCGTCGCCGGAGAGGTACAGCTTGCGGCTGCCGCCCGCGGGGAAGGCGGGCGCGGTGCCGTACGCCGGGCCGTCGCTCGCCCAGTCGCGGTAGTAGGCGAAGGCGGGCCCGGTGTCGGTGCCGGTCTTGTGGTGCAGGTAGCGGTCGAACCAGGCGAGGATCCGCTGTCCGACGTAGCTGGTGTCCAAGTTGCCCTTGCCCAGGTCGAGTTCGCCGGGTGCCGGGTCGGCCATGCCGCCGCTGTGGCCCCAGGACTGCCAGATCATCTTGGCCTCGGTGCCCTGGGCGGTGAGCGTGCGGTAGGTGGCGGCTGCCTCGTTGAGGTTGAAGAGGGTGTCGGCCTGCCCCTGGACGAGCAGGGTCGGCGCCTTCACCGACTTCAGGTACGAGACCGGCGAGACGCTGCGCGCGTAGCGCTGCATCTTCGCGGTGCGGTCCGCGGGGTAGCGCCCGGAGTCCAGCAGCCGCTTGGTCCGGCAGGCGTCGGCGACGAAGTGCAGACAGCCGGCGCCGCCGATCCTGGAGGGGTCAAGGCTCGGGTTGAGCAGCCCCTGCGCCTCGCCTATCAGGAAGAACCCGCCCGTCCACTCCTTCTTGTACGCGCCGGGCAGCGGTCCGCTCACCCCGTGCGTGCGGCCCGCGTTGTTGGGGTCGAGGGAGTAGGAGAGGTCGTTCCAGGTGATGAGCGGGACCAGCGCGTCGACGCGGTGGTCGACGGCGGCGGTGGCCATCTGGATCGCGCCGCCGTAGGAGCCGCCGATCATGCCGACGCGGGGGTCGCGCGGGGCGTCCTTGGTGACGAAGTCGACGCGGGTGCCGTCGTCGGCGGTGCGGGTTCCGGCGAGGAAGTCGATGAGCCCGCTCGCCGCCTTGCCGTCGATCTGCGGGTCGTCCAGGGAGATCGGGCAGCCGCTCTTGCCGAAGCCGAGCCCGGAGTAGGACAGGGCGACATAGCCGCGGGCGGCGAACGCGCCGGCGGTGGCCGCGGTGGAGCCGTCGTCCTTGCTGCCGCCGAAGCCGTTGGTGGTCAGCACGGCGGGCGCCGGGTGGGCGGCGTCGACGCCTGCGGGGCGGTAGAGGTCCGCGTCGACGGTGCAGTCGCGGTCGCCTGCCCGCACCGTCACTTTCAGCGCGGTGACGGTGAACTGCCCGGCCTCGGCGGCTGCCGGAGTGGCCGTCAGGAGCGGCGCGGCGAGGGCTGTGGTGGCCAGCAGGGTCAGGGACGTGCGGAGAGCGGAGCGGGATACGACGCGGGACACTGCGCGGGACACGCTGGGCACGAAGACCTCCACAAGGACATGTCGTACCGACCAGTCGGTAACGGGCGGGCTCATGGTGTGTCCTGGTCAACAGTCGTGTCAACGACGCGGACACGAGTTGTTACGCCGATTGGGCGGGGTGCAGCGGACACACACGGGAGGCGCCCCGGGAGCGTCCGCCGCGCTCCCGGCTCAGCTCAGCGCCGGCCCGTCCAGGGTCAGCGTTCCCGCGTCGGCGTCCAGCGTGGCGGCGACGCCCAGCGGGACGGTCAGCGCACGGTCGCCGTGCCCGAAGCCGAACTCCTCGACGACCGGCACCCCCAGACCGCCAAGACGGTCCGCCAGCACCTCACGCACCTTGGGGTACGGGCCGCAGCGGGCCCAGGAGCCGAGGACGATGCCCGCGACGCCGTCCAGCCAGCCCGCGCGCAGCAGTTGGGTCAGCGCCCGGTCGATGCGGTACGGCGGCTCCGCCACGTCCTCCAGGAGCAGCAGCCCGCCCGCCGCGCCGGGGCGGGCCTGCGGGGTGCCCAGTTCGGAGGCGAGCATCGCCAGGCAGCCGCCGAGGGTGACGCCACGGGCCCGCCCCGGCACCAGCGCGGTGGTGGACCCGGGCGCCAGGGTGCGTACCGTCTCCGGCGCGAAGAGCGTGCGCCGCAACTGCTCGCGGGTCGGCTCGTCCTTGAGGAACACCTCGCCCGCGACGGCCGGGCCGTAGAAGGAGACCACTCCCGCGCGGACCGCGAACGCCTCCTGAAGGACCGTCACATCGCTGAAGCCGATGAGGGGCTTGGGGGCGGCGGCCCGGATGGCGTCCCAGTCGAGCAGGTCGACCATCCGCTGGGCGCCGTAACCGCCGCGGGCGGCGAACACCGCGGCGACGCCCGGATCGCACCAGGCGCGCTGGAGGTCGGCGGCCCGCCGGGTGTCGTCCGCCGCGAGGTGGTGCAGGGTGGCGTGCCTCCCGGCGGCGTGCGGCCCGGCGACCGGGTCGAGACCCCAGCCGCGCAGGATGTCGAGGCCGCCGTCCAGGCGTTCGGGGGCGATCGGGCCGCTGGGGGCGATCACCGCGACCCGGTCGCCCGGCCGCAGCCGGGGCGGCCGGGCGAGGCCGGTCACGGTCACGAGCGCAGCTCCAGGGGGACGACGTCGGGGCGGCTGATGCCGAAGGTGTGGGCGTAGAGGGCGAGTTCGGCCTCCATCGTGCGCACCAGGGTCGCCTCCTGGCGGAAGCCGTGGCCCTCGCCCGCGAACGAGAGGTAGGCGTGCGGCACGCCGCGCCCGGCGACCTCGGCGAGGAAACGCTCGCACTGCGCGGGCGGGCAGATCACGTCGTCCAGGCCCTGGAGCAGCAGGAACGGCGCGGTGATCCGGTCGGCGCGGTGCAGCGGCGAACGGTCGCGGTAGCGCTCGGGCACCTCCGCGAGCGGGCCGACGAGCGACTCCAGATACTGCGACTCGAAGTCGTGGGTCTCGCCGGTCGCCCACCCGGCGAGGTCCAGGATCGGGTAGCTGATCGTGCCGCAGGCGTAGAGGTCGGTGGAGGTCAGCGAGGCGGCGGTGGTCCAGCCGCCCGCGCTGCCGCCGCGGATGGCCAGCCGGGCGCGGTCGGCGGTGCCTTCGTCGGCGAGCGCACCGGCGACGGCCGCGCAGTCCTCGACGTCCACCACGCCCCACTGGCCGCGCAGCCGCTCGCGGTACGCGCGGCCGTAGCCGGTCGAGCCGCCGTAGTTGACCTCGGCGACGCCGATGCCGCGGGAGGTGAAGTAGGCGATCTCCAGGTCGAGTACGAGCGGGGCGTGGCCGGTGGGGCCGCCGTGCGCCCAGATGACGTAGGGCGGCAGTTCGCCTTCGGGGGCGGCGTGGTCGGGGTTGTGCGGCGGGTAGAGGTGCGCGTGGATGTCCCGGCCGTCCGGCCCGGTGAACGTACGGGCCAGGGGCCTGGGGTAGTAGGCCGGGTCCAGGACGTCGACGTGCCGGGAGGCGATGACGCGGGTGCGGCCCGTGCAGGTGTCCAGTTCGGCGATTTCGTATCCGCTGTGCGGGCCGGCGGCGACGCCGACGACCCGGCTGCCGTGCACGGCGAGGGTGGGTGCCCACTCCGTCCACGGGCCCACCGCGTCGACCAGTTCGCCGGTGACCGGGTCGAGGATGCCCAGGGCGGTGGCGCCGCGGCCGTGGATCACGGCGATCGTGCCGCTTTCCAGGGGCAGGAACCAGCGCTGGCCGACGTTCCACAGCGGGCCGCCGAACTCCTCCTGCCGGGCGGTGCACAGGGCCCGGCCGCGCGCCGCGCCGCCGGCCGCCGCGTCCGGGTCGATGCTGTGCAGCTGCCACCAGCCGCTGAGGTCGGATGCGTACAACAGCGAGCCGTCCGGGGCCCATTCGATCTGGGCGACCGATTCGCCGGTGCCGTCGCGGGGCGCGGTGGTACCGGGGTCGTCGGGGTCGCCGGAGCCGCCGAGAAGCGGCCGGATGCCGGTGAAGGCGCCGTCGGCCGTGATCCCCGCGGTCATCACGAGGGTGTGGTCCCACGGCATCTGGGGGTGGTCCCAGGCGATCCAGGCCGCGCGGGTGCCGTCCGGCGAGATCCGCGGGCCGGTGACGAAGCGGTGCCGGTCGTCGCTCAACTCCCTTACGGCGCCACGGTTCTGGGCCGCGGAGCCGTCGAGCGGTACGGCGGCGATCACCCGCCGCACGTCGGTGGGCCGCTCGCCGGTGAACTCCTCCAGGACGCACCACACCTCGCCCCGCTCGGGGCACAGCACCGGGTCCACCCAGCGAAGCCCCTCGCCGACCTCGGACAGCGGGGTGAGAGGGCGGGGGGACGCGCCGCCGTCCGGTTCGCAGGCGTAGAGCCGCTGGTCGGCGAAGTCGCTGAAGACGACCAGCGGGCCGCGGTCGGTGACCGTGCCGGCCCAGGGCTGGCCGCCGTATTCCAGGACCCGGCTGCGGACGTTCCACGGCGCGGGCAGCACGGATTCCTCGGTGCCGTCGGGGCGCCTGCGGATGAGGGCCCGCCGGCCGCCCTCGGCGGGCCGCGGCGCGGTCCACCAGACCTCGTCGCCGACCACGCCGACGAAGGCCGGGCGACCGTCGTGGGCGGCGACGGTCCGTGCGTCTATCGGGGAGCGCCAGGCGCCGTAGGGAGCCGTCGTCACCATGCGGGGTGTTCCTCCTTCACCGGGCGGGGCCGGGTCCTTGGGGTGCTGCGCGGGGGCGGTCACGGTCGCTCCCTACGCCTGTCGCAGGAAGTGGTCGAGCACGCGGACGCCGAAGTGCAGGGCGTCGACGGGCACGCGTTCGTCCACGCCGTGGAAGAGCGCCTGGTAGTCGAAGCCCGGGGGGAGCTTGAGCGGGGAGAAACCGTATCCGGTGATGCCGAGACGGGAGAACTGCTTGGCGTCGGTGCCGCCCGACATGCAGTACGGCACGACGTGGCCGTCGGGATCGAAGCGTTCGAGCGCGGCCCGCATCCCGGCGAACACCGGGGAGTCGACCGGGGCTTGCAGGGCGACCTCGCTGTGCTGGAACTTCCAGGTCACGTCGGGTCCGGTGAGCCGGTCCATGGTGGCGTGGAACTCCGCCTCGCCGCCGGGCACGACCCTGCCGTCCACGTGGGCGACGGCGCTGCCCGGGATCACGTTGACCTTGTAACCGGCGGCCAGCATCGTCGGGTTGGCGCTGTTGCGGACCGTCGGCTCGACCAGGTGAGCGGCGGTGCCGAGCCGGGCCAGCAGGGCGTCGACGTCGAAGCCGGGCGCTTCGGGGTCGACGGATTCGCCGTGCAGCGCGGCCAGTTCGCGCAGGGCGGCGACCACGGTCGGGGTGAGCCGGAGGGGCCACTCGTGCGCGCCGATCCGGGCGACGGCGGCGGCGAGGCGGCTGACGGCGTTGGCGCGGTTGACCTTCGAGCCGTGCCCGGCCCGGCCGTGGGCGGTCAATTCCAGCCAGGCCGTGCCGCGTTCGCCCGCGGCGACCGGGTACAGCTGGAGTCCGCTGTCGGTGTGGAAGGAGAAGGCGCCGGATTCGCTGATGCCTTCCGTGCAGCCGTCGAACAGCGCGGCGTGCCGGTCGGCGAGGAAGCCGGAGCCGTCATCGGCGCTGGCCTCTTCGTCGGCGGTGAAGGCCAGCACGATGTCCCTGCGGGGCCGCACACCGGCCCGCGCCCACCTGCGGACGGTGGCGAGCACCATCGCGTCCATGTTCTTCATGTCGATGGCGCCGCGGCCCCAGACGACGCCGTCGCGTACCTCGCCGGAGAAGGGGTGCACGGTCCAGTCCGCCGGTTCGGCGGGCACCACGTCCAGGTGGCCGTGCACGAGCAGGGCGTCGGCTCCGGGGTCGCTGCCCTCGATCCTGGCGACGACGTTCGTACGGCCCTTGCTGCGCTCCAGCAGGGCCGGTTCGAGTCCGGCGCCGGCCAGCCGCTCGGCGACGTACTCGGCGGCCGGGCGCTCCTGGCACTCGCCGTCGCCGCGGTTGGTGGTGTCGATGCGGATGAGGTCGGAGGTGAACTGCACGACCTCGTCGAGTGCCTGCGCGTCGACCGGGCCTTTCCCCTCAGCCATACTGCTCCTCCACGGCGGACGAGACGAGGGTGGTGACCGCCTTGAAGCAGCGGATCCCTTCGTACATGTCGTCGGTCGTATAGGCGACGCGGCGCTCTCCGCAGCGCTCCACTCCCGGCACGCAGGTGGCGGCGCCGACCAGATGCTCGGCGTCGAACTCCATCTCCACCCGGAACGGGCCGCCGCGGGCCGCTTCCTTGCGGACGGCCAGGGGTGCCGCCTCGCGGGCCGCGGCGCGGATGGCCGCAGCGGTGCGGGCCGGCGGGCGGCAGACGGCGGCGTAGCGCGACACGTAGTCCTTGACGGCCACCCCGAGGGCCTGCGGCGCGTAGGTCAGGGCGTCCTGGCAGGTGCGGTCGTCGCCGGTGACCAGCACCACGGGGACGCCGTACTCGGCCACGACGAGGGAGTTGAGGTGCCCCTCGCTGGCGCGGGCGCCGTTGACCCACACGCCGGTCAGGGTGTTGGCGAGGTAGGTGTGCGCGAGGACGCCTTCGGTGCCGGCTCCGGTGTGGTAGCCGACGAAGGCGATGCCGTCGACGTCGCCGTGCTGGACGCCTTCGACCATGCTCAGCGACTTGTGCCGGCCGGTGAGCAGCTGTGCGCGTTCGTCGAGCTTTTCCAGCAGGAGGTTGCGCATCGTCCAGTGCGCCTCGTTGACGAGGACCTCGTCGGCGCCGCCGTCGAAGAATCCGGCGATCGCCGCGTTGACGTCGGAGGTGAACATGTGGCGGCAGCGTTCCCACTGGGGAGTGCCGGGCAGCACATCGGCGGGCCAGGTCACGCCGGTGGCGCCCTCCATGTCCGCGCTGATAAGGATCTTCATGCCCGGCACGGTACGCGCTCGGCAGCGTGCCGGACAGACCTGTGGATAAGTCCAGAGGTCTACTCCACCGAAGGGGTGGACCGGCTCGCCCATCCGCCCTCCACCAGCGGGTTCCCGCGGGAGTCCGGGCACGCTGCGGGACGCGCCGGGTGGTGGCCGCCGGTCAGATCCATCCCTTGTGCGCGGCGTGCAGGGCGAGTTGGAAGCGGTTGGTGGCGCCGGTGCGCTGGTAGAGCTGGGCCAGGTGGCGTGACAGGGTGCGGCGGCTGATGCCGAGCAGTTGCGCGATGGTGTCGTCGGTGACGCCGGTGCCCAGCAGTTCCAGGATGCGGCGGTGCGTGGGGCGCAGGGTGGGCGGGATCTGGTCGCCGAGGTGCATGGGGTAGGCGGAGCGCCAGGAGGACTCGAAGAATCCCAGGAGGGCGGAGAGCAGGCTGGAGGGGTGCACCAGCAGCAGCGAGTCGTTGGCCTCGGTCTCGACCGATGACATCGAGACGATGGCCAGGCGCTTGTCGAAGACGGTGAGTTTGACCGGGACGGTGGTCAGCACCCGCGCCTGCTCGCCCGCCGCGATGCACGGCTGGATGTTGGCGGCGTAGTAGGCGGCGTTCTGCACCGCGGCGGCGGAGTACACCACGCGGTAGCCGACGCCGCGTTCGAGGTTGCGGATCTCCAGCGGGTTGGCGCTGCCCCTGATGTGGTACGGCGGGGAGTCGAAGCGGACGATCTCGTGCTCGGCCGCGCCCTCGAACTGGCGGATGCGGTCGGCGATCCGGGGCCCGCTGACGACCTCGACGAGGTCGCCCGTGGCCTGCCGGTGCACCGCGCGCCGGTGGTCGCGGTAGGCGTTGGCGGCGGCCAGGCGGGCCTGCTGGAGTTCCGCGGCCCGCGCGTGGGAGAGCTGGTCGAGCGCGAGGGTCGGCTCCACCGGGGCGAGGCAGGCGTGGTCGGGGCAGCCGGTGGCGGCGAGGCCGCGTTCGATGAGGCGCTCGGCGGCCCGTTTCACCTCGTCGGGGGTCCGGTCCGTCCGGTGGGCCAGTTCCTCGACGGTGCGGTGGCCGTCTTCGAGCAGCCGCAGCCACACCTCGGCCTCGGTGGGTGTCAGTCCGAGACGCCGCAGCGATGCCGTCATGTCCGATGCAGCCACAGAGGTCCCCAGCTCCCGGTGCGGCCCGCGGCTGCGGGCGGGCAGGAACGCGACGCCGGACCGGCCGGCTGTCGCGGAGGGGACACATGTTGCCATGGGCACGCCATCGGGCAAAGGTTCCGTCGGCGGGGAACCGGCCCGCCGCCCACGGCGTTCCGGAAGGCCGACGCGGCGGCGGCCCCGGCCCGACGCGAGTGCGCGGGGCCGGGGACGCCGCCGGGTCGCGGGGCGCCGGGACACCGGTGGCCGCGAGCTGCGGTGGCACTCGGTGGTGGGGGTTCCCGGACACCCCCGCTCAGCGGCGCGTGCGCGCCGTCAGCTCAAACCCCCGTCGTAGTCGGGGAGCTTGAAGCCCTTCTCGTAGTGGCCGCCTTCGAAGTCGGTGCTGCGGTTACCCACGTTGGCGACGAGCGTGTAGCCCTGGCCCTCGAAGGTCTTCCGGCACCCGAGCTTGACCGCGGCCTTTCCGGGGCTGTCACCGTGCGGCTTGAGGCAGAGGCCGTCCACGGTGTACCCCGCCGAGGTGAGCCGCTCGGTGGTGGAGTCCTGCGAGCTGGCGCTGCGGTAGGAGGCGAAGAGGACCGCCGCACCGTGGTCGTGGGCGTACCGCGTGGCCTCCAGGACCGCCTCGATCGGCTGCCCCTTGTCGTAGTGGGTGGCCAGCGAGGTGTTGTCGATGTCCAGGACGACGGCGGGCCGTTCGGTGGCGCCCGCGTCGCCGAGGCGCTGTTCCAGATAGCTGCGCAGCGAGGCGGCGACCGGCGCCACGTCGTCGAGCCACCGGCTCTCGCTCGGCAGCGACCCCGCCGCCGTGGTGGCGGGAGTGGCCGCGGCGACCACCGGTGCCGGGGCGGCGGCGACGGCGCACAGCACGGCACCGACGACGAGGGCGGACTTCCTACCGTGGGCCATGCCGGCTCCTCCCGAGACGAACTGAGGCGGCGGGTCGGCGGGATGCGGGAGCCGCGGCTACTGTCCCGCTTCCGGGGCAGGCGTCGGCGCTCCCGCGGTTCCGTGCTTCCCCGGTTCCGCGGGAAACGTTGTACCCGAGCGGCCCGCCCCGTTGTGGCCAGTTGGTGCCAGTGGCGTCAACGGGCGGCGAAGGGAAGGATTCCGGCCAGGCCGTACGGCGCCGTACACGGTGGCTGCCTCCGGGTCGCAGGGGTGAACTTCTCGTTAACCTCGTGACGTTCACGTCGCGCACGGGCCGGGGAGCGGCAGGCTGCGGCGTTCCGAGGCACGTCACAAGGCCGGAAGTGGGCAGAACACGATTACCCATTTCACGTATTCTCTGAGAAGTTCAGAGGGTCTCTTGAGGTTGCCGGGGCGGTCTGTGCGTCAAGCTCGCGCAGAGGCCCGCGCTCGCCCCGGGTGACCCGCGCGCATGACGGAGTGTCCGAAAGCCGACCGAGGCCGAGGGGCTTCCCTCCTGCTGCGGCGAACGACACGAACTGACGGCGCGGAGAAGACCCTTCACCGATTCGTCCATGTCCGAGGAGGAGTGCCCGTTTTGCCAACGGCTCGCCCGTCCACACCTCGCGCAGTCTGCGGGCGCCCCGGCGCCGCCAGGCCCCCGTCCCTCGCCGCCCCACGACCCGACGGGCAGCGCGGTGCCGACACCCCCGCCAGGAGGGCGGGCGCGAACCCGCAGGACACCAGGGCGCGCCCGCCGGCCGACACCGAAACGCTGCTCCGCCGCGTCGTCGAGCGCTACCGCCCGTCCCTGCTGCGCTACGCGGGCCGTCTCACGTCCGGCGACCCGTACCGCGCCGAGGACATCGTCCAGGAGACGTTCCTGCGCGCCTGGCTCGCCGCCGACCGGCTCGACCTCAGCGAGGGCGCGGGCCAGGACGGCGGCGAACCCCGGCTCGGGTCCTGGCTGTTCACGGTGGCGCACAATCTCGCCGTGGACGCGCACCGCCGCGAGCGGGCCGTACCGGTGGGCCCGACACCCACCGAGGTGCTGCTGCGCCCGGCCGGCGCGGACATGGCCGACGCCGTCATCGACCGCTGCGTCCTGACCCAGGCACTGCACCGGCTCTCCCCCGAACACCGCGATGTGCTCGTCCACGTCCACCTGATGGGCCGCTCCGGCGCCGAAGCGGCGCAGGCCATGGGGATACCGCGTGGCACGGTCAAGTCCAGGACGCACTACGCTCTGCTCGCGATGCGACGTGAACTCGCCAAGCCCCCGAGGCAACCCGTTCCGCCCCCCGGTGCCCCGGGACCGACCACGAGGACAGCCACGAACGCGACGCCCCCTCACCCCGCCGCCGAAAGCGCCGCCGCATGAACCGCAACAGCGATCCGTTCGCCTTCATCACCGCCCACCAGAACCTCATCTTCACCATCCTCGGCGTGCTGGGGATGCTCCTGCTGCTGTTCCTGCTCATCCGGATTCCGGTGCGGCGGGCCGGCGGCTGGAAGGCGTCCTGGGCCGCCGTACGCCGGGAGGCCGCGGCCACCGCCCACGCCTTCGTCGCGCCCCTGGCCGCGCTGCGCGCACACCGCAGGGCGCTGCGCCTGCTGCTCCGTCACCTGCGCTCCCCGCACAGCTGGCGGGACGCCGAACGCGCCGTGACCGCCGCCCGCCTGGCCGCCGCCCACCGGGCGCCCGCCGACCGTGCCCCCCGGCCGTACGCGGCGCTGGTCGACGACGAATCGGTCACCGTGCTGCTCGCCGGCACCGCGGCCGACGCGCCGGACGCGCCCTGGACCGAGGACCTCGACGACCCGTCCCGCTGGACGGTGCGCCGCCAGGACCTGCCCGCGGTCACGCCGTATCCGGACGACGGCCCGCCGGTGCTCGTCGCGACCGGCTCGGCCGACGGCAGCTGCGTCTTCGTCGACCTGGCCTGCGGCCCCGCCACCACGGCGGTGGAGGGCGACACCAGGACCGCGCAGGCGCTGGTGCGGGTCATCGCGGCACAGCTCGACACCAGGCTGCCCGACGGTCTGGTGACCGTCGCCGAAGGGGTGCACCCGCGGCACCCCGGCGCTCCGGTGCGCGAGGCGTTCCGGGCCGCGCGGGACACCGAACCGCGGCACGGCATCGCCCCGGTGCTGGTCGCGGCCGAGCTGCCCGACCCGCTGCCCGAGGACTTCGCGACCAGCCCGTCAGGGCCGCCCCGGCCGCGGATCCTGGTGCCAGGCCGCGCCCGCGGGCACACCAGGCGCCTGGTGACCGACCGGCACGGCCAGGTGCTGCTCGCCGGCTCCGGCCTGCTGACCGCGGCGAACGCGCTGGGCCGCGCGGTGGCCAAGGCGCTGCCGCACATCCCGCCGGTACTGCCGCCGCCGCCCGCCGGGCAGACGTCCGACCCGGGCGCCGCTTCCCTCTTCGACGAGTTCGACGAGGAGGCGTACGCGGGTCCGGCCGCGGTGAGCGGCAGGGCCGCGACCGGCGCCGCGGAGCCGGCCCCGGCCCCGGCCCGCACGGCGCCGGGCCTGCCGCGGCAGAGCCGGGCCGCCGCGTCCGACGAGCCGTCGGTCCCGGTGGCATCGGCCCGCGCCGGCGGCACCGCGGCCGGTCCCGCCGCTTCGGCCGCTTCGGGTGCCGCGGACGGTTCCGCCGCACCCGGTGACGGCGGCGCGCAGGCGCCCCCCGACGGCGTCCCCGGGAAGTCGGCCGCCCCCGGGGACGACACCCCCGGGAGCGCCGCGCCCCCGGCCCGTGGTGACGCGGCGGACCCCGCAGGGGGACCGCTGTCCGCGCCACGCTCCTGAAGCGCCCGACGCGCCGCGAGGGGCCCGCCGCACCGGCCGGCCCCTCGCCCCGCTCCCCCGCCCCTGACGGCACCGATCAGTTGGATCCCCCGTGAAACTGACCCTCACCACCTCCGACGCCGGACGCCTGACGGACCATCTGCTCGATGTGCCCGAGCAGGCGACCGTCGCCGACCTCGCCGCCTCCCTCACCCCGCCACCGCCCGACGCGGCCGACTCCCCCGCCCCGCCCCCGCAGGTCTTCCTCGGCGACCGTGCCCTGGACGGCGGGCTGCCGCTGCGCAGTTCGGGCATCCGCGACGGCGCGGTCATCGGCCTGGGAGCGCCCTGTACCGCCGAACGCCGGGCGCGGGCCTGGGATCCGGCGCCCGGCGACCCCGTCCTGGTGGAGATCAGGCATGTCGGCGGCCCCGGGGCCGGCCGGGTCTGGCGGCTCGGCGCGGGCAGCCACGAGATCGGGACGGAGCGCGGCTGCGCCCTGCGGCTGACCGGCGGCGGCGCGCCGGAGCGCGGCGTGTGGATCACCGTGGGCCCGGAAGGATCGGTTTCGTACCTGCTGCCCGACGACGCGGACGAGGACAGCTGCGGGCTGCGCAGCCTGACTCCCCCGCCGCCGGTGGACCCGGAGACCGGCACGCCGCTCACCGCCGAGGAACCCGCGGGGCTGCGGGACGGCGGCACCGGCGGGCATTCCGTGGCGCCAGGACCCGACGGCCTGCCGCCGGCGGAGCCCGAGCGGCCCCCGGGTCACCGGCCGCCGCCCGACGACGGTTCCCAGGAGTGGCCCGACTTCGCCGACCTCTCCCTGGGCGAGCATCTGCTGCGCCGTACCCCGCCGTTCCAGCCGGACGCCGCGGTCAACCCGTCGGCCGACGGGATGGCCGTCGAGTACAACAGGCCGCCGCGGATCGCCCCGCATCTGGACGCCGAGACGATGCGGATGCAGGGCCCGCCCGCCCGGCCGGGCCCGCGCGCCTTCCCGCTGCTCTTCGTGCTGGCGCCGCTGATGATGGGCCTGGTCATGATGGGCCTGTTCCGGTCCTTCTACTTCATGATCTTTATCTTCTTCAGCCCGATGATGGCGGTCAGCAACTGGATCATCGGGCGCCGCACCGGACGCAAGCAGTACGAGGAGTCCCTGCGGCTCTACCGGCTGCGCAGGGCCGCGCTCGAACTCGAACTGCGCGAAGCGGCCGTCGACGAGCGGGAGTTGCGGAACACGACGTTCCCCGACCCGGCGACGGTGCTGCTGACCGCCACCGGCCCGTCCGGCACCCTCTGGGAGCGGCGCAGGCGCGACCCCGACCGGCTGACGGTCCGCCTCGGCACCCTGACCCGCCCCTCGCTGCGGCGCATCGAGGACCAGGCGCGGGAGAGCAACCACCGCACCGTCCACTGGCGGCTCGCCGACGTGCCCTACGGCCTGGAGATGGCCGACCTCGGCGTCGTCGGCCTGGTCGGGCCCGGCGCCACCACCCGTTCCGTCGCGGCCTGGACGGTGGCCCAGAGCGCGGTGCTGCACAGCCCGCGTGACCTGCGCATCGTGGTCCTGACCAGCGACGAGAACGCCGAGTCCTGGGCGTGGGTGCGCTGGCTGCCGCATCTGAACACCGGCCGGGCGACCAGTGTCGTGGCGCTCGGCAACGACCCGGAGAGCACCGCGCACCGCGTCAACGAACTCGTCTCCGACATCCAGGCCCGCACCGCAGCCGCCGCGTCCGCGCTGGGCCGGACCCTGCTGGACGAGCCCGACGTGCTGGTCATCGCGGACGGCGCCCGCCGGCTGCGCGACGTGCCCGGCATGGTGCAGGTGCTCAAGGCGGGGCCCGCCGTGCACATCTACAGCCTCTGCGTCGACGAGAAGGAGCGGCTGCTGCCCGAGGAGTGCACCTCCGTCATCACCGCGACGGGCAACCGGCTCGCGGTGCACACCACCGGCTCCCCCAAGGTCAGCGGCGTGCGCGCGGACCTCGTCGAGCCCGCCTGGTGCGAGGAGGTGGCGCGGGCGCTGGCACCGGTGCGCGACGTCACGCTGGACGGCGACTCGGGCCTGCCGGACGGCGTCAAGCTGCTCGGCCTGATCGGTCAGGAGCCGCCCAGCGCCGAGGCGCTGCTGCGGTCCTGGGCCAAGCGCCCGGCGTCGACGACGTTCGTCCTGGGCGCCGGATACGACGGGCCGCTCCGGCTCGACCTGGTGCGCGACGGGCCGCACGGTCTGGTGGCCGGCACCACAGGAGCGGGCAAGTCCGAACTGCTCCAGACGATGATCGCCTCGCTCGCCGCCGTCAACCGGCCCGACGAGCTGACGTTCGTCCTGATCGACTACAAGGGCGGCAGCGCGTTCCGCGAATGCGCCGAACTCCCGCACACCCTGGGCATGGTCACCGACCTCGACGGCCACCTCGTGCAGCGGGCGCTGGCCTCGCTCGACGCGGAACTGCGGCGCCGCGAGCAGCTGCTCGCCGACACCGAAGCCAAGGACCACGCCGACTACCGCGCCAAGCGGGCCAGGAACGGCGAACTGCCCGCACTGCCCCGGCTGCTGATCGTCATCGACGAGTTCGCCACCCTGGTGCGCGAGGTCCCCGACTTTGTGCCGGGGCTGATCAGCCTGGCGCAGCGGGGCCGTTCGCTCGGCCTGCACCTGATCCTCGCCACCCAGCGGCCCGGCGGTTCGGTCAGCACCGACATCAAGGCCAACACCAACCTGCGGATCGCGCTGCGGGTCACCGACAAGACCGAGAGCCAGGACATCATCAACTCCGGTGACGCGGTGAGCATTTCCTCCGCGACCCCCGGACGCGCCCTGGTGCGCCGCGGCGAGCACGCGCCGACACCGTTCCAGACCGCCTGGGTGGGCGCCGCCCGCGCCTCCCAGGACCGTACGGGCGAGGACGCCGCCCCGGCGGAGCCCGGTGTGGCCGCGGCGCCGCGTCCGGTGCGCGGTGTGGAACTGTCCTGGAACCGCCTGGGACGGCCGGTGGACCTGTTCGACGAGGAGGACGGCGAGCCGGAGCCGTCCGGCGAGGAGGCCGTCACCGACCTGCTCGCGCTGGTCGAGACGGTCAAGGAGGCCACCGCCGCGCTGGAGGACCACAGCGAACAGCCCAGCCCCTGGCTGCCCGCGCTGCCCGACACCGTCACCCTCGACGACCTGCCGGCCACCGTCCCCACCCCTCCCGGCCGTCCGGCCGCCGTCCCGTACGCGCTGCTCGACCTGCCCAGCCTCCAGGAACGCCGGGTGTGCAGCATCGACTTCGCCACCTTCGGCCACCTGTACGTCATCGGCGCCCCGCGCTCCGGACGCACCCAGGTGCTGCGCACCCTCGCGGGCTCGGCCGCCCGCACCCTGCCCAGCAGCGAACTGCACCTGTACGCGATCGACGCGGCGGGCGGCGGCCTGTCGTCCCTGGAGGCGCTGCCGCACTGCGGCGCGGTGGTCTCCCGCTTCGACATCGAGCGGCTGGCGCGCCTCATCGGCCACATCACCCGGGAGTTGACTGAGCGTCAGGAGAAGATGTCCGCGCACGACTGCGCGGGACTGACGGAGCTGCGGGCCGCGCTGCCCGCGGCCGAACGCCCGGCCCACGTGCTGCTGCTGATCGACGGCTGGGACGGCATCGCGTCGATGCTCGACGAGTACGACGGCGGGCGGCTGTTCGACGAGATCACCCGGCTGCTGCGGGAGGGCGCAGCGGCGGGCATCCACCTCGTGGCCTCGTCCGAACGCGGGCTGCTCGGCGGCCGGCTCTCCGCGCACAACGACTTCCGGCTGCTGCTGCGCCAGTCCGACAAGGGCGACTACTACCTGGCGGGAATGTCCCCGAACCGGGTGCCGAGCCACATCCCGCCGGGCCGTGGCTGGCACACCCCGGCATCCGTCGAGACGCAGATCGCGCTGCTGCCCACCGGGGCGGCGGACGGCAACGGCGGCCAGGGCAGCGTCGACCAGGCCGACGCGCTGCGGGAGATCGGCCGGATGGCCACCGAACGCGACGCCCATCTCCCGGTGCAGCGCAGGCCGTTCCGGGTCGCGGAGATGCCGAAGGTGATCGGCTTCCAGGAGGCCATGGACCAGGTGCCCGAGGAGTCAAGGCGGCCGATGTGGGCGCTGCTCGGCATCGGCGGGGACGAAGTACGGCCGCTGGGCTTCGACTTCCTCTCCGGGGGCGGCAGCTTCGCGGTCGTCGGCCCGCCCGGGTCGGGCCGCAGCACCACGCTCGCCGCGATGTCCGTCTCGCTGATCACGGGCGGTACCGCCCTGGTGGTGCTCGCGCCGCGCGAGTCGCCGCTGCGCAGGCTCGCCGACCACGGTCTGGCCCAGGTCATCACCGACACCGACCCGTCGGCCGACACACTCACCGAAGCGCTCCGCGCGGTCGGCGACCGGCCGGTGGTCGTGGTGGTCGACGACAGCGACCTGGTCGCCAACTGCGGCGCGGACCAGGTGCTGCGGCAGATCGCCTCGTCGGGCCGTGACCGCAACCAGGGCATCCTGATCGGCGGTCCTTCCGAGGGGATGAGCGCCATCGGGTGGATCGGTATGGTCCGCAGGGCGCGGCGCGGTCTGCTGCTCGGCGCCCGCGCGATCGGCGACGGCGACGTCATCGGCGCGCGCATCAACGCCGAGCACATCCGCACCCGGCTGACCGTCGGCCGCGCCTGGACGGCGGGCCCCGCGGGGACGGCGGTGCCGGTACAGGTACCGCTGACGGTCCTGGAGAGCTGAGGTTCCAGGAGCCGCTACGGGTTCGGGCCCGGCACCCACGAAGGGTGCCGGGCCCGAACCCGTACAGCGGGGTGCTCAGTGCTGGCCGGAGTTGCGGACACCCGCCGCGATCTTGCCGTCCGAGTCGGTCATCGTCTTGACGATGTCGGTGAAGGAGTGGGCGAACACCTTGATGTTCGCCGACGACTCCTTCATCTGCTTGCTGAACGCCTGGTACGCCTGCTCCAGGGCGGGGCTCGACTGCTCGAAGACCAGGCCGTCCTTGAGCAGCGTGCTCACCGTGGTCTCCAGCTGGCTCAGCTCGCTGGCGATGTCGGTGAACTTGTTTTCCATCGTGGTGGCGACGCGCTTGATGTCGTCGTAGTCGAGAAGTACGTCCTGCGCCATCGTTCCTCCGGGGTGTGCGTGCGTCGGTGCGTGCGGGGGCCGCCGGTGGCGGCGCGGGTATCAGCCGCTGGAGCGGATCTTGTTCGCCATCTCGTCGTCCATTTCCTTCATGGACTGGACGATCTTCTGGAACTGGTCCGCGAAGTCCTTGATGCTCTGCGTGGCATCGGTCAGGGACTTCGTCAGCTTCTCGTAGGACTGCTGGAGCGCCGGGCTGGAGTTGTTGAACTTCAGCGTCGAGTTCAGCATCGTGTCGACCTCGTTCTTGGCCTCCGTCATCCGGGGCACGAGGGTGTTGTCGGCACTGTTGTTGAGGACGTTCGACACACGGTCGATCTCCGCGAAGTCCAGGCTGATGTTGGCGGGCAAGGGGTCTCCTTCGGGTGTGCGGGGGGATGTTGCGGGTCAGGGGCGGGACGGCGGCCGGACGCCGCGGCGCGCGGGTGGGCGGGGACGCGGCTCAGTCGTCGTCGCCGCCCTCCTTGTCCCATGGCTTGTCGGGGCCGGAGCGCGTGTACTTCGTCTCCTTGCCGTCGCTGTCCGTGACGGTCTGCGTTCCCGTGCCGTCGTCCTCGATGACGTAGCGGCTGGTGGTCTTCGAACCGTCGGGTCCTGTCGTCACCGTCGTGTAGTCCCGGGCGTCGAACGTCTTGCCGCCTTCCGGGGTGATGGGCCGCGGCGCGGTGTCGTACGTCGTCTTGCTGGTGTACTTCTGCTCGTCCGCGCCCTTGCCGATGGTGACGGTGCTCTCCTCGGTCATGACGTTGTTGTCGTCGTCGAGGGTCACCTTGACGTGGGTGCTCCCGGAGTCCGAGGTGATCGTCTTCTCCGTGGGCGGGGTGTCGCCGGGCCGTTCGCCCTCCGGGTGGGGGCCGGGCGGCGATGGCACGTCCTTGGCGTTGTTGTACGTCTCGCACCAGCCGGGCGCGCCGTCCGCCGAGCAGACGTCGTTGATGTCGGCGTCCGGGTGCTCCTTGAAGTAGCCGGACGCGCCGATCTTGTCCAGGTAGGCGTTCCAGTCCTTGGTGTCCTGGTCCCAGGCGTCCCACTTGGCCTTGTTGTTCTTCCACTCGTCCAGGCCGAGGCTGGTGCCCATCACACCGGCGCTGTCCGCCATCCCGGCATCGACCTGGAAGTAGTTGTCGGAGACCGACTTGAAGATGTCGGCGAGCTTGTTGAGGCCGTCCTTCGCGTCCTTGGCCCGGCTGCTGGACCGCTGCGAGAAGCCCCACATGGCGGTGCCGAGGTCGCTGAACCCCATCACGCTCTTCGCGTCGTCGGTGGAGGACGACAGTTCCTTCAGCGCGCCCTTGGCGCCTCCGGAGTCGGCGGTGTCGGCGAGTTCGCGCATCCGCGTCTGCACCTGGTTCAGCAACTCGTAGTCGATGGAGAAGTCGGGCATGGGCACCTCTCGGGCCTGCGGCCGGGCGGCGTAGCGGCAAATCCTTGCACTGTGTCCACGCACGGCCGGGCCGGATGGTTCACACCGTTTCGGAATTCTTGTCGATCTTTTTGAACCCCACTGCCCTGTGGCGCGTGTATTCCAGTACAGCCCGCTGTACCGACCCCGCACGCACCCACCACCGCACGATCCGGCCACGGCCCCTGTTCACCCCTCCCCCGCACATCACCCCCGCCCCACACACCCCTGCCGCGCCGCCCCGCGCCGGCAGTCGACCAAGGAAGGCCGGTGCCGGCGTTGCCTCGCGAAACGGACTGGAGCGCTCTGGGCCTCGACGCCGACCCCACCCCGGGTGACCCTGCCCGGATCCGGGAGGTCATCTCGGCCCAGGACGAACTGGTGCGGCTGGCCGACACCATCGACTCCGGGCTCACGGAGGTCAAGAACACCTCGGGCGGCGCCTTCGTCGGCAAGACCGGCGACGCGCTGCGCGAGGTCATCGACGGCCATCTGCGCAAGTTCGTCTCGTCGTTCCGCGAGGCGCAGGAGGACGTGCAGGGCGCGCTGCGCACCTACAAGGCGGTCATGGAGGAGCAGCAGGGCCGCGCGGACACCGCGCTCCAGCAGGCCAAGGCGCTGGCCGATGACGACGACGAGGGACGCGAGTCGCTGAAGTCGACGGCCAAGGACGCCGGGGACACCCAGCGCAGCGCGTCGAAGACGGCGGCCAGTACGGTCCGGGCGGCCGGCCAGAAGATCGCCTCGCCGATCGACGCCTGCGACGAGATCATGAAGGCGCTCAGCTGGCTGGCCATCATCCTGATCATCCCCGCCATCATCTTCGGCGGCCCGATCGCGCTGTTCGCCATCGCCCTGAACGTCGCCATCTTCATCAAGACCGCGGTGGACTTCGCCAACGGCGACGCCAGCGCGCTCGATCTGCTGCTGTCCGGGCTCGGCATGATCGCCCCCAGCACCCGCGGCATCCAGCTCACCAAGGTCTTCCAGGGGCTGCGCGGCCTCGGCGCCAAGGGCATCACCGGCATCAAGACGGCGTTCGACTCGTTCAAGAACGTCTTCACCGGGCGCAACTTCCTCAACCTGTCGATCCGGCTGTTCTTCGGCACGGCGGACTTCGCGCGCGGCGCGGCGAGCTGGAGCCGCGGCCTCAACGGCCTCTTCACGCACACCCCGTTCTCACACATCCCGGGATTCGGCGGCCGGGTCTTCACCGGCGGGCTGAACGGCGGCATCCACATCGTCGCGCCGTTCAAGGCGCTCCCGATGATGCTCCCCCAGGGCCTGACCGGCCTGCACTTCGCGGGCGCGCTGGCGTACGGAGCGGTGAAGGGCATCGGCAACGGCGCCAAGTGGATCGGCTCGGGCCTGGCCGCGGCCGGCCGGGGGGTGTGGAACGGGCTGTCCGGGTTCAAGGCCCTGCGGCTGGTGCTGCCCGTGGACGCCGCCGAGATCCAGGCGCTCGGCATCGGCAAGGCCCTGAAGATCGGCTTCATCGACCGTGGTGTGTTCGGCAAGTTCCGCTACGGCGCGCTCGACGCGAGCGGGCGGCTGCTGGGCGGCGCCGGGCCGATCCACCATCTCGCCGGCATCGGCGGCGGCCCGCCCTCGGTGCACATCGACCCGATGAACGACCTGGCGATGGTGCGCTCCGGCGGTTTCGCCGGGCCCGGCACGTTCACGCCGTCGCTCTCGACGCACGGCACGATGACGCCGCCCGCGATGCACTTCGACGGCTCGATCTCGGGCCTCGGCTCCACCAACCTGTCCCTGAACGGTCTCGGCGGCGGGCTCCCCGGCGGGCTCGACCTGCCCGCGGTGCACATCGGCGGCCTGGACGGCGCCCTCGGCGGACTGCCGTCACTCGGCCACCCCGGCGGGCTCGGCCAGTTGCCGACCATGGGTCCGGTCACCCACCTCTCGCCGCCGGCCGGCCTGCACGGCTCGCTGACCGGATCGCTGCCGTCCGGCGTGTCCGCGCCCGTGGCACCCGGCGGTGTGACCGACCTCGGCACCCACGGCCTCGGCTCGGTGTCGGCCGGCCACTTCGGCGTCCCGAGCGGCCTCGGCGACCTGGGCAACATCGGTTCCGGCGCGCGGATCGCGGACGTGCCGGCGATGCGGATGGACGTCGCAGCGCCGACGTCCGCGGTCCCGCACGCACCGGCCGCGGGCCTGGTCGACCTCGGTCACGTCGAGGCGCCGGCCCACGGCATCGGCACCCCCGGCTCGCTCGACCTGCACGCCGGGTCGCTCGCCCCGCCGCCCGCGGTGAGCCGCATCGACCTGCCGGCCACCGGCGGCCAGGCGTCCATCACGCCGCCGGCCGTCGGCCGCATCGAGATGCCCACCACCGGGACGGTCGCATCCGACCTGACCGCACCCGGCCAACTGCACCTGCCCTCCCACGGTTCGGTGACACCGGGCCCGGTGCACGGCATCGGCACCGTCGACCTCGGCGCGGGCGCGGGCGCCGGCCGGGTCGTCGACGTGAACACGGGCCGGCAGTTCGGCGCGGGTCTGGACACCCACGGCGTCACGCCCCCGGCCACGCAGGGCATCACCCCGCCGGCCACCGGCGGCCACGGCATCACACCGCCCGCCGCCACCGAAGGCATCACACCCCCGGCCGTCGCCACCCACGGCATCACGCCGCCCGCCGTCCAGCACGGCGTCACCCCGCCGCCCGCCACCCACGGCATCACCCCGCCCGCCACCGGCGACCGGCTCGCGCCGCCGCCCGCCGTGGGCAGGACGGGCAGCCAGGTGGAGGTGCCAGGGGCCGGGACCACACCGCACGTCCCGCAGCCCGCGGCGGGCGGCACCGACCTGGCCGGGCTCAGCGAACGGCCGGTGCCCACACCTGCCCCCGCCCACAACGCCCACCACGCGCTCGACGCTCCAACAGGCGCTCCCGGCCACCCCGTTGACACCCCTGCCACCGGCGCAGGGGCCTCCGTCCTGGAACCGCCGAAGCTGCCTGACCTGCCCGGAACCGGCGCGCCCGGACACGGCACCCCCGCGCTCGACGGCGCGACGGCCCCGGCCGTACCGCACGCCGTCGGCGGGGTGGAGGCACCCGTCGCCAGGGCCGTCGCCCCGCACACACCCGCCCCGCACACTCCGCAACCGGGCGGCGCGGGCGGCCACGGCCCCGGTGTCGGCTCGGGCGGGGACGTCAAGGGCAAGGCCCCGGTCCGCACCCTGGACACCTTCGCGCAGTGGCGCGAGGACGCGCTCGCCAAGGCCGACGTGTTCCGCAAGCCGGGCGACACCCCCACGGCGTTCGAGGCGCGCAGGGATGCCTGGACGCGGGTGCAGCAGGCCCGGATCGACCACCGCCTGGCGCAGGACCAACTGGACCTGGCGGGCGCCCGTGTGGACGGCCCGTCCACCGGTCCTTCCGTCGGCGAACAGGCCCTGAACGACTTCAAGGCCGCCGAGCAGAACCTGGCCGACGCCAAGGACGCCTTCCGCGCCCACGGCATGGACCCCGACGACATCGGCAAGAAGCTGGCGGCGCTGGACGACGCCTCGCTGAAGGCCCGCCCGAGGCTGCCGGGCGGCACCGGAGGCAGGCCCCCCGTCACCACGGAACTGCCGGGCCAGGGCGGTGTGCTGCTGACGGTGTCGAGGACCGATCCCCCGAAGGTCATGAACGCCGCCGACGAGAGCCTCTTCAAGGTGCACGGCACCCCGCAGGGCTCGAAGTTCACGGTGGAGAAGCTGGACGCGCCGGACGGCAACACGGTCCGCAGCTGGCACTACGTCCGGCTCGGCGGGCTGCGGCCGGCCGGCGAGGACTTCGTCCTCCAGGGCGGCCTCTTCGACGGCTCGCTGCTCAAGACGAGCAAGTCTGGCGGCTCCCTGCTCGACTCGGCGGGCCGCAGCTGGCCGGCCAGGATCGACGGCGACCACGTCATCGTCGCCTCGCCCGGAGGCCCGCAGCGCTACCACTGGTCCGGCGCCTTCGACGAGGCTCCCCCGGCCCCCGCCCCGCACACCGACCCGCCGCCGGCCGCCGCCGGACTCAGCGGCGAGGCCGCCGCGAACTGGGGCAAACACGTCGACCTGGCCCGTATCCACCTGGACCAGGCCGTCAAGAACAGCGAGATCGCCGCCACGATGCGGGACGTCATCGGGGGCGCCTTCACCTCCAAGCGCGGCTTCGGCGGATTCGTCGACCCGATGGCGCTGGAGCGGGGCGACCTGGTGGGCAAGACGCAGAAGTTCCACCAAGTCACCCAGGACCTGCTGTTCACGGGCCCCAACGAGCGGATCACCGTCTACCGCGGGGTGTCCATGGACCCGGCGAGCCAGCAGGCCGACGTCTTCGTCGAGCGGCTGCCGATCTCGACGTCCAACACCTTCGAGTTCCAGCCCGAGTGGGCGAAGAACGGCGTGCTGAGCAACCGCGTCGTCTTCGAGATCGACGTACCGGCCGAGCACGGCAAGCTGTCCATGTCCTACCCGCCGCACTACAAGCCGGGCGCGGGCGAACCGCCCATCATGAGCCCCGACCAGTGGGAGGTCACCCTCCCCCCGACCACTCTGGTCCGCACCGGCGAACCCCGCGTCGAGGGCGGCCTGACGGTCGTTCCGGTCCGCGCCGAACAGATCACGCCCGACCGCTTCGCCTCGGTGATCGGCGAGAAGTGGCCAGGGCTGCCGTCGGGCACCGCCTTCGACGACTTCGGCCGGGCCTTCGCACCGGAGTCGCTGGGCCGCTGGGGCAGCGACTTCGAGAACGTCACCGCGCATGCCACGTTCAGCGAGGACGGACTGGTCCACACGACCACGGTCAGCAAGCCCGGCTACGCGGACGACCTCACCATCACCGTCACCCACCAGCCGGAGAAGAACACCGTCTCGGTCACCTTCACCGACACGGGCGGCACCAAGCTGCTCAACAAGAGCTGGAGCGGCGACGGATTCCGCTACATCGCCGCCGACCTCCAGGGCAACGTCCTGCACAACGCGGAGGAGTTCGCGAAGCTCCCCACACCGGCGAGCTGGAAGGGACAGCCCGACGCACCCACCCCCGGCGGCGGCCACGGCTCCCGCCCCACCGGCGCGGAGCTGGACGCGATCTGGGCCAGGGAATCCGCAGCCAGAGCCGACGTCTTCCGCAACCCCGGCGACACCGACGACATCGTCGACGCCCGCATGAACGCCTGGAACGACGTCCAACACGCGCAGTCCCAACTCGACGACGCCCAGCTCCGCTTCGACACCGAAGGCACCCGGATCGACGGCTCCTCCCGCGGACCTGCCGTCGGCGACCAGGCACACACCGACCTCACCAACGCCCAGGCCAACCTCGACGACGCCAAGGACGCCTTCCGCGCCCACGGCATGGACCCCGACGACATCGGCACCAAACTCGACGACCTCCTCACCACCTCACTCAAGGAACGACCCCGCCTGCTGGGCGGAGCCTCCGGCGCAGGCCGCAGCCTCGGCCGCTTCGACAAGGAAATCCCGGACCTCAACGGCGCGATCGTGCACGCACCGCGCGGCGAAGCCCCTCAGATCCTGGACGCCGCCGACACCGACCACCTCGTGGTCCACGGCGGACCCACCGACCGCCAATTCACCATCCAGCAACTGGATGTGCCCGGCGGCAACCCCGTCCGAAGCTGGCATTACTCCCGCGGCCTCGGACTCAATCTCACCGGACAGGACATCGTCCTGCACGGCGGACCCTTCGACGGATCGACGATCGGCGCGCAGGCCAAGCTCGGCCGGTACACCGCCGGTCCCCTCGACTCGGCCGGCCACAGCTGGCCCGTCAAGATCGACGGCGACAGCATCACCATCGCCTCGCCCGGAGGGCCGCAGCGCTACCACTGGTCCGGCGCCTTCGGCGACGCGCCGTCGGCTCCCGCCCCGCACACCACACCGCCGCCCCCCGCTGCCGGGCTCACCGGAAGGGCCGCCGAGAACTGGGGGTCGCTCATCGACGTGGCCCGCATCCATCTGGGGCACGCGGTCGCCGAGCCCGAGGTCGCCGCCCTGATGCGGGATGTCATCGGGGGCGCCTTCACCTCCAAGCGCGGCTTCGGCGGGTTCGTCAACCCGAGTGCGCTGGAGGGCGGCACTCTCCTCGGGAAGGTCCAGGAGTTCCACCGCATCACCCAGGACCTCCAGTTCGGGGGCCCCAACAAGCAGCTCACCGTCTACCGCGGGGTCTCCATGGACCCGGCGAGCCAGCAGGCCGACCGCTTCATCGAACGGCTGCCGATCTCGACGTCCAACACCTTCGACTTCCAGCCCGAGTGGGCGAAGAACGGCGTGCTGAGCAACCGCGTCGTCTTCGAGATCGACGTGCCCGCCGACCACGGCAAGCTGGCCATGGCCTACCCGCCGCACTACGAGATCAGCCCGCACGATCCGGTGCCGCGCAGCCCCGACCAGTGGGAGATCACGCTCTCCCCCACCACCCTGGTCCGCACCGGGCCCGCCAGGGTCGAGAGCGGCCTGACGGTCGTCCCGGTGCGTGCCGAGGCCATCTCGCCGGACGACTTCGCCGCCGTGCTGAAGGAGGAGTGGCCTGGACTGCCGTCGGGCACCGCCTTCGACGACTTCGGCCGGGCCTTCGAAGCGGATTCACTGGTCCGCTGGAGCGGCTTCGACGATGTCACGGCGCGCTCGGCGTTCAGTGAGGACGGGCTGGTCCACACGGTCACGGTCAACAAGCCGGGATACGCGGACGACCTCACCATCACCGTCACCCACCAGCCCGACCACAACACCGTCGGCCTGGCCTTCACCGATCCGGCCGGCACGAAACTGCTCGACAAGAGCTGGAGCGGCACCGGATTCACCCACATCGCCGCCGACCTGCGCGGCAACGTCCTGCACAACGCGGAGGAGTTCGCGAACCTCCCCACACCGGCAAGCTGGAAGGGACAGCCCGACGCACCCGCCCCCGGCGGCGGCCACGGCTCCCGCCCCACCGGCGCGGAGCTGGACGCCATCTGGGCCAGGGAATCCGCAGCCAGAGCAGACGTGTTCCGCAACCCCGGCGACACCGACGCGATCGTCGACGCCCGCATGGACGCCTGGAACGACGTCCAGCGCGCACAGTCCCAACTCGACGACGCCCAGCTGCGATTCGACACCGAAGGCGCCCGCATCGACGGCTCCTCCCGCGGGCCCAGCGTCGGCGAACAGACACGCACCGACCTCACCAACGCCCAAACCAACCTCGACGACGCCAAGGACGCCTTCCGCGCCCACGGCATGGACCCCGACGAGGTCGGCACCAAACTCGACGACCTCCTCAACACCTCCCTCAAGGAACGGCCCCGACTCCTCGGTGGCGCATCGCACCACCGGCCCCGGCCTGCCGGCGGCCCGTCGTACGAGATGCAGCCGCTGGATCAGGCGGGTGTCCCCGCCCCCCACGAGACGCCCGGCCTGCCGCACGGCACCACACTCGACCCGGCCGTCACCCCGCACCCGCCCCAGGAGACCGCCCCCGCCGCCGGGCACGCAGGCAACGGCCTGCGGCTGACCGGGCCGGACGGCATGACGCAGTTCCGGTTCGTGCACACGGCGCCCGACGGCACCTTCGGTGACGGGGCGCGGGTCGTCTCGACCGACGGTTCCCCGGTGCCGGGCGCGTCCGTCTCCCCGTACGGCGACGGCTTCCGCGTCGAGACGGCCGGCGGGCACCAGGTCTTCGACGCCACCGGGCGTCACACGGCCGACGCCTTCCGGCTGGCCGACGGCCAGGAGACCGTCGGCTTCCTGCACTCGCCCCCGGCCGGCCACGGCGGCGCCCCCGCCGCCCCCACCGGCACCCTGCACGGCCCGGACGGGCACGTCGTCGCGGGTACCGAAGTGGCCGTGCACGGCGACGGGTTCCGCGTGACGGACAACGGCTCGGTGCGGGTCTTCGACGGCTCCGGCGCCCTCGACTTCCGGGCGCTGCGCCTCCAGGACGCGCCGGGCGCCGCCGGCCGGTCCCTGCGGGTGTACGAGCACGGCGCGCTGGACGTCCTGGACTCCGGTCTCCAGCGGGTCGACGGCCTCAAGACGGCCACCCGGCCCGGCGGCGGCTTCCGGGTCGAGGACGCCGACGGCGGCTTCCGGCTCTTCGACGAGAACGGCGCGGTGACCCACGGCGTCACCGTCGACGGCACCACCTTCCATGTGTCCGCGGGCGACGGCAGTCACCTGTACGACGCCGTGCAGCTCTCCGACGCGGTGGGCACCCGCTTCCTGCCGGACAACTCCGCGCAGTTGGTGGACGCGAACCTGTCGGGGACCGGCACCGTCGTCACCCGGCAGGCCGACGGCGGCTTCCGCGTCGACGGCTCCGGGCCGCTGCGCCAGGGCGAGTTCACCACGTACCGGGCCGACGGCAGCCTGCACTCGATGCGGATCAACGTCATCGAGAACGGCGCGGTGAAGCCGGGGCACACCTTCGATGTGGACTTCCCCGCCGCGGCTGCCGACGACGCCGCCGGGGCGACCTGGCGCCGGATCACCCCGCCGCGCGGCGACGCGACGGCCAGCACGTCCGGTGCCACCACCCCCTGGTTCGACTCCGGCACCGTCGGCGACAAGGGCCTGGGCAACGGCCGGATCCAGCTGCTGAGCCACAGCGGCGCCGAGGTCTTCGAGCGCAGGCCACTGCCGGGCGGCGGCTTCCTCGACGCCCAACGCCCCACCGGAAAGGCCACGTTCGGGCGCTTCACGCACCAGCGCACCGACTGGAACGAGGTGCTGCCCGACGGCACCGCAGGCCGCCACGGCAGCCGGCACTTCGGCGAGAGCGGCCGGAGCTGGTTCGACACGGCCGACGGTGTCCGGGTGCGGCACTGGCGGGAGAACCCCGACGGCGGCCATGTGCTGGCCGACCTGGACCGCAGCCCGCTCGCCCAGGGCCTCGGCGGGGACGCCACCACCTGGCACCGCTACGACGCGGACTACCAGCACCTCGCCCAGGGCTCGCGCAGCTGGAGCCCCGGCCGCGGCTGGACCGACACCATGACCAACCCCCGTACCGGCGCGAGCGACCTGGTCCACGAGAAGTTCGGCCGCTTCCACCTGCCCGACGACAACCGCCGCTACCTCCAGTTCGGGATGGACGCCGACGGGACGCTCAAGCGGGACTGGGTGTCGCACTCCGCGCACGGCAAGGAGAACGGCTCGGGCAAGGTCATCGAGGACGGCGGATTCCTGGAGACGCACCGCGTCACCGAGCAGCGACCGCCCGTCTGGACCCGGCGACTGCTGTCCAGCGTCGACGGGCACACCTTCGACCACACCGCCTGGCTGAAGTCCGACAGCGGCTTCCAGCTGCACACCTGGAAGCACACCCCGGCCGGCGGCACCGCGCCGACCAGCAGCGGACTGCGGCTCGTCGGACGGGACTCCTCCACCCTGGACATCGCCATGGACGGCAGCGTCGTCCGCGGCACCCACCCGCTGTCCAACGGCGCGACGCTGACCGTGGGCGATGTGCCGCTGCCCACGAACGTACGGGCACAGGACGGCTATCTGCCCTGGTCGGAAGGGGAGGACGGGCTCCAGGGGCACCGTACGTTCCACTCCGGTGACTTCCAGGAAACCCCCGCGGGCACCGGGCACGGGGAGCTGCGCTGGCAGGACCGGCACACCGTCGACCCGCCCGGCGGCGACTGGTACACGCCGCACCCGGCGGGCACCGGCGGCGGGCAGGAATGGCACGTCATCCGGGAGGGGTTCGCGGACGGCACGGTCGTCGAGTACCGCAACCCGCCGCGCCCTGCCGTGGCCGCGGACGACGCCGGTGCGGCGCTCGGCCGGGCCGACATCAGGACCGGCGGCGACTGGACCCGCTTCGACCACCAGGGCGCGATCGTCGGCCGCAAGGACAGCTGGCCGAGCGGCGCCGACGGCACGTTCGACAGGACCGTCACCGCGGAAGGGCCCGCCGGTTCGGCGAAGGTCACCTGGGTGGACGACGTCACCGGGGATGAGGGTGTCCGCGTGCAGTCGGCGGGCGGCGGCACCGGGCGCTACTGGGACGCGGCGTCCTACCAGGACTTCGACGCGGCGGGCCAACTGGTCCGCGACCACCGCCTGTTGGGCGACGGTACGCACGTGGACGCCTGGCGGGTGGCGGGCGAGGACGGCGCGCCGCCCACCTGGCACTGGAACAAGGTCGACAAGGACGGCCACGTCATGGAGTTCGGCGGCGGGCCCGGCGACCGGGTGCGCACCTGGAGCGACGCGGCGGGCAACCGCCTCGACGACTGGCGGGCGGGGGCGCGCTGGAGCGACCACGTCGGCGGCGCCGAAGGCCGGGTGGTCCAGGAGATCCCCGCCGCCCCGAGGTCGGGCTCCGCCTTCCAGGACCTGCTCGGTGACACCCCGGTACGGGTGCGCGAGTACCAGGAGACGCCCACCGGGACGCACACCTCAGGTGAGTGGAAGGAGTTCGAGGCCGGCGGCGCCGTCCGCACCAGGACGCGGCTCGATGACGGCACGTTCCTGGAGTCCGACGAGTGGAACAAGCAGTGGCGGCGCTTCGGCGGCTCCGACGGGCACACGCTGCTCTCCGAGCGGACCATGTCCGGGTACGTGTGGGAGCGCGACAGCTTCGGCAGGATGACGCTGGTCGGCCGGGAGAACGACTTCCGCGGCTGGTTCACGGAGTTCCGCGGCAACAGCAGGATGCTGCGCGAGCCGAACCGTTCCCAGTGGTCGGGGCACGCGGCGGGCGAGTCGCTGTACACGCCGTTCGTGCAGAAGGCCGGCACCCAGATGCTGGTGGAGTTCGCCCAGGAGTTCACCCTGGACTTCGTCGTCGGCCTGATCGTCAACGCGATCGCGGCGGAGATCTCCGGCCGCGAGTTCACCTGGACCGACGTCGCCAAGGCCGCGTTCGGCGCCGCCATCGGCTCCACCGTCAAGATCGGGGTGACCGGGATGCACGACATGGCGGGCCGTGGCGGCGCCCTCAAGACCGGTGCGGGCAACGTCGATTCGGGCCGTCCCTTCGCCCGGCCGCCGCAGAGCGACGACACCTGGTCGTCGGAGTGGGCGGGCAACGAGAAGGTCACCCGCTGGCGGGCCGGCACGTACGATTTCAGTGTGGGCATCACCTCGGGTCTGGTCTCCGGCCTCATCGTCGGGGCCGCGGGATCCGCCATCTTCGGCGTGTACGACGCCAACGGCAATGTCGTCCACCTCTCCGGCACGGACGCGCTCACCGAGGGCGGCATCGGCATGGCGTCGGGGCTGGTGGGCGGCATCAGCATGGGCGCGGCGAAGACCGTGCTCCAGCACAGTATGGCGGGCCGGTTCTACCACCGGCAGGGCTTCGCCGACATCTTCCTGGTGGGCGGCGTCAGCAAGTTCGCCGACAAGATGCTCGGCGGCCTGATCATCACGCCCACGCTGCGCGCCGACGACCCGCCGGACTGGCAGCACCCGGACCCCGCGCCCACCGAGGACCCGCACCACCCGCAGGAGAGCACAGGATGACGAACCCCGCCGTGTACCGCGTCGCCGCCCGGGGGCGGGGGACCTACCGGACGATCTCCGACGCGGTCGCCGCCGTCCCCGCGGGCGCCGCCGTCACCGTCGCACCGGGCGAGTACCCGGAGCACGTACGCCTGGAGCGCCGGGTGGTGCTGGTGCCCGAGCAGGGGCCTGGGACCGTCGTCATCCGGCCGTCGCAGGGGCCCGCGCTGAGCGTCGCGGCGCCCGACTGCGCGGTGCGGCAACTGACGCTGCACGGCGCCGATCCCGCCCAGGCGCTGGTGCGCGTCGAGGACGCGGCGGGCCTGGTCCTGGAGGACTGCGCGCTGACCCACGGCCGGGTCGAGGTGCTGGGCCGGCCGGACGGCGCGGACCAGGCCGCGGGCGGCGACACCCCGGACGCGGACGCCGGGGCGCTCGACGCGCTGCGCGGCGACCTCGCCGCCGACCTGGTGGAGGACCTGCGGGATCCCACCACGGGCGGCGTGCTGGTGTGGCGGCGTACCCGGCTGCACGGTGCGCGGCACGCGGCGCTGCACGTCAGCGGCGACGCCAGGGCCCGCATCGAGGACGGCGTGATCGACGCCGTCGACGGCATCGGCGTGGTGCTGTCAGGGACCGCCCGGGTGGTGGCCGACGGGCTGCGGATCACCGCGAGTTCGGGGTCGGCGCTGCGGTCCCGCGGCGCCTCCCGGCTGGCGGTGCGCGACGCGCGGCTGATCAGGCCGGGACGCAACGGGCTGCTGGCCCAGGACCACTCCCAGGTCGTCCTGGACGACTGCCGGATCGAGGGCGCGGCGGCCACCGGCGTGCAGGCCGAGCACGAGGCGCGGGTCGATCTCACCGGGTGCCGGGTGGTGGCCGCGGGCGGCAGCGCGCTGGCGTCGGGCGGCGCGGCCCGGCTGACCGCGCACGACTGCCGCGTCGTGTCGCCCGCGGCCAACGGCGCGCTGGCGCTGGGCGACAGCGCGCTGCGGATGGCCGACTGCTCGGTGTCGGGGTCCGGGTTCAGCGCCCTGCACCTCGGCGAGCGGGCGCACGGCACCTTCACCGGTTGCCGGGTGTCGGGCACCGACGAGCACGCGCTGGCCGTGGTGGACGAGGCCCGCGCGCACGCCGCCGACACCACGCTGGGCGGCGCCGCGATGTGCGGTGTCCAGGTGGCGATGGGCGGCGCGGCGGTGCTCAAGGGCTGCCGCGTGGACGGCGGTGACAGTGGCGTGCGCCTGCTGTCGGCCGAGGAGTCGGAGCTGTCCGAGACCACCGTCACCGGGCAGCGCAGGACCGGCGTCGAGCTGGGCCCCGGCGCCCGCGCCCGGCTGACCGGCACCCGCGTCGCGGACGTGGGCAGCGCCGGGGTGACGGTCGCCACCGGCGCCCGGCTGCGGATGGACGGCGGCGGCGTGTTCCGGGCGGGCGGCACCGCGCTGGTTCTGTGGAAGGACACCGACTGCCAGGTCAGCGGCGTACGGATCGACACCACGGGCAAGAACGGCATCCTCGTCGGCGAGGACGCGGGCGGCACCTTCGAGTACTGCGACGTCCGCGGCAGCACCTTCCCCGCCCTGCACATCGGCGAGCGGGCCGATCCGCTCTTCCGCGGCTGCCGGATCTTCGACTGCGCGCAGGACGTGGGCACCGCGGAGGGAGCGGCGGCGGTCTTCGAGGACTGTGCGGCCCACCGTGTGGAGACGGCGGTGCTGCCGTCCGTGGCCAACGCCGGAGCCGGGGCGCCCGGCAGGCCCGGTGCCGCCGGAGCCCCGGTGGCCGCGACGGGCGGCGGGGACGGCGGCGAGGCGTCCGACGAGGCGGAGCTCGCCGATGAGGGCGCCCCCGAGGAGGAGCCCGAGACCCTGGACGACCTGCTGACCGAGCTGGGCGAACTGGTCGGCCTGGAACGGGTCAAGAGCGATGTCGGCGGCATGGTCAAGCTGATGCAGACGGTCCGCAGGCGGCGCGAGGCCGGGCTGCCCGCGCCGCCGCTCAGCCGCCACCTGGTGTTCGCGGGCAACCCTGGCACCGGCAAGACCACCGTCGCCCGGCTGTACGGCAGGCTCCTCAAGGCGCTCGGGCTGCTGGCCGTCGGGCATCTGGTGGAGGTGGACCGCAGCGCCCTGGTCGGCGAGTACGTCGGGCACACCGGTCCGAAGACCATCGAGGCGTTCAACCGGGCCCGCGGCGGCGTGCTGTTCATCGACGAGGCGTACTCGCTGGCGCCCGCGGTGGCGGGCAACGACTTCGGTACCGAGGCCATCGCGACGCTGGTCAAGCTGATGGAGGACCAGCGCGACGAGGTGGTGGTCATCGCGGCCGGCTACCCGGACGACATGGACCGCTTCATCGGCTCCAACCCCGGCCTGTCCTCCCGCTTCTCGCGCACGCTGCTGTTCGAGGACTACACGTCCGACGAGCTGGTGCACATCGTGGAGCACCACGCCGAGCGCCACGCCTACCGGCTCAGTGAGGACGCCAGGCAGGCACTGTCCGGGCACTTCGCCTCGATTCCGCGCAACGTCAGGTTCGGCAACGGCCGTACCGCGCGCCAGGTGTTCCAGGAGATGACCGAACGCCAGGCGATGCGGGTGTCCGAACTGACCTCGCCGGACGCCGACGCCCTGATGCGGCTGTCCGAACACGACATGCCGGACCGGGCCCCCGCCCCCTGACCCGCGGTCGCCACCCCGACCGCCCCGATCCGTTCACCACTTCCCCGCCCGCCATCCGTCCCGACCGTCGGAGGACCCCGTGCCACCGGACACCCCCAACTCCCCCCAGCCACCCGGGAAATCACCGGACGGCTTCTCCCGCACCTTCGCCCGCGACCCCGGCAGGGCGCGCATCGGCCTGCTCCCCGAGCGGCGGGTGTGGGTCGCCCTCGGCTCGGCCGCCGGTCTTGTCGCCGCCGTCGCGCTGCTCGCCCCGCTGGCCCAGCAGGGCCTGAAGATGAGCGCCGACGACACCCGGGTCGCCGCGGCCGATGTGCAGAGCCCGTCGCCCGAGCCCGTCGCGTCGAAGTCGGCGGGCGCCTCCCCGTCCGCCTCGCCCGAGCACACCAAGGCGTCCCCGAAGCCGGAGAAGAAGGCCACCCAGGAGCCGGCCGAACAGCCGGCCGCGCCGCCCGCGCAGCCGAAGCACAAGGACCCCGCCCCGCCCCCGAAGAGCACGCACAACGACTCCGCGCCCAAGGGCGGCGCCAAGGGGAACCCGCCGCACCCCGCCAAGATCAGTGGCCCGTCCGGCGCCATCACCGGCATGAACGGCACCTGCCTGGACGTGGCCTACGGCAGGTCGGCCAACGGCACCCAGGTCCAGGTGCACGGCTGCAACGGCGCGCCCGCCCAGAAGTTCACCATGGCGTCGGACGGCACCGTGCGCGCCGTCGGCAAGTGCATGGACGTCGTGAACGGTGCCACGTCCGACGGTTCGCTCATCCACCTGTGGGACTGCAACGGCAGCCCCTCGCAGCAGTGGGTGTTCTCCCCGGCCAACGACCTGGTGAACAGGCAGGCCGACAAGTGCCTGGACATCCGTGCCGCCAACACGTCGGACGGCACCCGGGTCCAGATCGCCAACTGCTCGGGGAACCCCGCGCAGAAGTGGAACGGACCGGCCTGACCGTCCGCGCGCCGGGCCGGCCCACCGGCCGGCCCGGCCGCCACGCGCCACCGCTGCCGCCTCCGTGGCCGCCTCCGTGGCCGCCTCCGTGGCCGAGAAGACGGCCTTGCGCCCGCTCGTAGGGTGAGCCCGTGCCCAGACGGAGCGAACAGACCAGGCCCCCGCGCGGCGGACGCGTAGCGGGCCCCGCACCGGACGTCTTCGTGCCGCGCGGCTGTTCCAACGACGAAGGACCGGCGGACGACCCGGTACCGCTGCACCGGCTCGACGTGCCGGCCCCGCATCTCCTCCCGTTCGCCGTCGGCTCGTTCGACACCATCGGCCCGCTCTCCCGCGCCGACTTCCCGCACCGGCACACGTTCTACGAGATCGCGTACGTCACCGGCGGCTCGGGTCACCACGTCATCGACCTGGCCCGGTGGCCGTTACGCCCGCCGCAGTTGAGCTTCATCGTGCCGGGGCAGGTCCACCACTGGGACCGGGTCCGTGACCTGCGCGGCTGGGTGATCCTGTTCACCGAGGACTTCCTGCTGGCGCACCCCGGCGACCGGTACACGCTGGCGAAGCTCGGCGAACGGCCCCCGCTCCAGGTCGATCCCGCCGCGGCGCTGCGGCTGACCGGGCTGGTGCGGGAGATGGTCCAGGAGTGCGCCGAGCGGGCCGACGCGTTCACCTCGGTGCTCCAGGCGCAGGTGCACATCCTGGCGGCACGGGCCCTGCGGCTGCCGGGCGCGTCCCGCCCCGAGCCCGCCACGGGCCGTCAGGCGCCGGTGGCCAGGGAGTTCACCCGGCTGCTCGCCCGACCCGGCTCCGCGGGCAGGACCGTGCAGTCGTACGCCGATGAACTGGGCGTATCGGTGGGGCACTTGGCGGATGTGGTCAAGCGCAGCACCGGCCGCACGCCGGGCCGGATCATCCGGCACGCACAGACGGTGGAGGCCAAGCGGCTGCTCTCCAGCACCCGCCTGAGCGTGGCCCAGGTGGCCCGCCGGGTGGGCTTCGCCGACCCCGCCTACTTCTGCCGCTTCTTCCGCCGCGAAACCGGCGTGAGCCCCGGCGACTTCCGCCGCACGGCGGGCGGGGACGGACCTGACGAAGCGGCGGGCGGGGGCGGCGCGATGTGCCCGGCGTGACCCGTCCGGCTCCCGGCGGAACGGGCACTGCCGTACGGGCTGCCGTACGGGCACTTCCGTACGGGCACTTCGCGCGGCCTCCGGAACGGCCGCCGCGGAATTCACCATGACCCCCGAGGGAAGTCCATGGCCCGGCCCGCGGCGCCGCCCTAGCGTGTGACCTCGTCAGCAAGCGTCATCGGCAGGGACGGCCGGACGTCCGGTGTCCCCGGTGTCCTGCCCCCATGGGCCGGCCCTGCCCCCTCCCCTCGCCCCACAGGAGCGTGTGATGGACGACGAAAGCCGCCGCAGTCAGGACGCCGGGGCGGACCGCCCCAAGAGCCTGATCAGCCGCAAGAACGTGCTCAGGGCCGCCGTCGCGGCCGTGCCGCTGCCGATGCTGCTCGGCGGGGTCGCGCTGGCCCGCGACAACCGGCCCGCCGGCCGCCCGCTCACCCCCACGCCGTACTGCGACGACGGCGACGACCCGACGCCGCCGCAGATCGAGGGCCCGTACTTCAAGCCGGACTCGCCACTGCGGTCCTCGCTCGTCGAGCCCGGCACCGTCGGGACGCCGCTCACGGTGAGCGGCTTCGTCTTCGGACTGACCTGCCGCCCGCTGCCCGACGTGCTCCTCGACTGGTGGCAGGCGGACGACAGCGGCGCATACGACAACGAGGGATTCGGCTTCCGCGGCCACCAGTTCACCGACGAGCGCGGCGCCTTCACCCTCACCACGATCGTGCCCGGCCTGTACCCGGGACGCACCCGGCACCTGCACGTGAAGGTCCAGGCTCCGGGCAACCCGATCCTCACCACCCAGCTGTACTTCCCCGGCGAGCCGCGCAACGAGACCGACCCGATCTTCGATCCCGACCTGCTGATGAACGTGCGCCAGGCGGGCCCGGGGAAGGAGGCCACGTTCGACTTCGTCCTGAAGACGGACGAGGCCGCCGCCCCGCGGCGCCGCTGACCGGGCGGAAGCGCCCGGGGCGCTGCGGGCGGTACCGGTGAGGGTCCGGAGCCCCGGGCCGCCGCTTCCGCAGTAGGATCGACGGCGTTGCTCTGACGATGAACATCGCTGGTAGGAGGCTCTTGATGGCTCAGGTCACGTTGAAGGGAAACCCGGTTCAGGTCGACGGGCAGCTGCCCGAGGCCGGTGCCGAGGCACCGGCGTTCAGCCTGGTCGGCGAGGGGCTGGCGGACAAGTCGCTGAAGGACTTCGCCGGTCTGCGCAAGGTCTTGAACATCTTCCCGAGCGTCGACACCCCGACCTGCGCGAATTCCGTCCGCGCGTTCAACGCGAAGGCCGGCGAGCTGGACAACACCGTGGTGCTGTGCATCTCCGCCGACCTGCCGTTCGCCCAGGGCCGGTTCTGCGGTGCCGAGGGTCTGGAGCAGGTCAAGACCCTGTCCACGCTGCGAGGCCGCGAGTTCCACGAGACGTACGGCGTGGCCATCGCGGACGGCCCGCTGGCCGGCCTGACCGCGCGTGCCGTGATCGTGCTCGACGAGAACGACAAGGTGCTCCACTCGCAGCTGGTCGGCGAGATCTCGGAGGAGCCGAACTACGACGCCGCGCTCGCGGTCCTGGCCTGACACCCGGCCGACAGCCCGCAACGGAGCCCCGCTCCGGCCGGATCCACCGGCCGGAGCGGGGCTCCGTGCTGCGCTGCGTTTCCGCTGTCGCCCGGCGGTCACTTCTCCATGTGGGCGGCGAGGTTGGCGAGAATCTCGTCATAGATCCGGCCAAGGCCCTTGGGCGCGAAGGTCCGCTCGAAGAAGCCGCCGATGCCGCCGGCGCCCTGCCAGACCGTGGTGACGGCGACCTGGGCACGCTTCTCGCCCGCCGGGGTGACCACCCAGGTCGTGACCATGGAGGAGTTGCGGTCCTTCTCGACGAGCTGGCCGTCGGTCGGCTCGTCGACCTCCAGCAGGCAGTCCCGCACCCGCTTGCTGGTGGCCTGGAGCTTCCAGTGGACGAGCGTGCCCTTGCCGTCGCCGCCCTCGCGGACCTCGAACTCGCTGAACTGTCCGGGCAGCAGCTGTCGGCGCGTGCCGCTGTAGTCGGCGAGCGCGTCGAACACGTCCTCCGGGTCCGCCGCGATCTCGCGCTGCGTGGTGGCCTCGACCTGACCCATGTGTGTCTTCCTCCAGTATTCGGCGCCGGTCCTGCGATGCGACGCCAAGCCAACCACCACTGGGCTGCGCGCCCAAATTGGGGGCGTGACACCCGGCTTGCGGTCGCGGGCCCGCGCGGAAGACCCGCCTCCGGCATGCCGTAACCTGGCGCTCACTCGTGGGCAGGTGAGCCCGCCATGAACCTCGGGAACGCCCATGCGCCCATCCGCTCGCGTCGCCGCACTCGCCGCAGGCGCGCTGGTAACCGCCGTGCTCGCAACGGGTTGTTCGTCATCGGACGACACCCCTGACGCCGCCCACCCGGCCTCGGGGAAGGCGGCGGACAAGCCCGCGAAGACACCCGATGTCACCGTCGGCGAATCCGGCACCTACACGGCCGTCGACAGCGCCACGGGGACGGAGAAGAAGATGTCCGTCACGTTCAAGGACCTGCGGGCCGTGACACCGTCGGAGATCCACGCCACGAAGCAGCCCAAGGGCCAGTACGTCGTCCTCACACTCACCGTGAAGAACGTCGGGAGCAAGGACGGCGGTTTCCATCCGCAGGGCGTGCTGAAGTGGTCGGACGGCCAGGCAGCCGAGCAGGACGTCTCCACCCGGCAGAAGTCCGGCACCGGCGACAACCTCGACGCGACGTACCGGCCGGGCCAGAGCGTCACGGGCGATGTCGTCCTGGACATCCCGGGAGCGGGCGGCAAGGTGAACCTCTACGACGGCTCGAAGAGCCCGGCGGTCACCTTCGAGCTGCCGGCGGACTAGGTCCTGTCCGGAGTTGTGATCCTCGGGTTCCCGGCCCGTCCGGGCCGGGAACCCGGTAGGAACGTGGTGTGACGCGAGCGCAACTGACGGATGCTGAAGGGGAGTTCGCCTCGCCCTTCCCGCCGGTGTGTTCGCCGCGGTCCTCCACGGCGTGATCAACGGGGCCGCCCTGCGGGCCTGACCGGCCGGAAAGCAGCCGGGACACCCTGCTGCGCCGCGTCGGCACCGAGAAGGAGGTCGCCGAGGCGGCGGTCTTCCTCTTCCTCAACACGTACATGACGGGTTCGACGCTGATCCCGGATGGGGGATACGCGTGGCGTTGACGGGCACTCGTGCACGCGAGGCCGTCCCCGCGTGCGGTGGCGGGGACGGCGGAGATCTCTGACGCGGGTGCTGCTGGAGTCCCCCGTTACGAACCGCTCACATCGCGCGAGTCCGGCCATCACATCCCTTGCCCACGCTTGCGCACATGACACGGCTCAAGCGCGGCGCCCTGTGCGCCTTTCTGGCCTCCGCGACGGCATTACTCGTGGCGGCCCCTCCGGCCCAGGCCATCATCAATGGCGAAAAGGCCACGGAGAGCTACCCCTTCATGGGGTCGCTGCAGAACCCCCAATCACCCCGCCCCGACGGACATGCCTGCGGCGCGACCCTCGTGGACAAGGAATGGATGGTCACCGCCCGCCACTGTGTGGACGGGCGCGGCGGGTTCGACACCATGAAGGTGCGGATCGGTTCTCCGCGTGTGGACCGGGGTGGTGAAGTGATCGGTGTCGAGAAGGCCGTCTGGCCTTCCGGCGGCATCCACGGCGACGACATCGCTCTGATCAAGCTCAAGAGGCCCGCCGCGGCCACGCCGGCGCCCATCGCCACCGATGTTCCCGGACACCATGCCCCGGTGCGCATCCTCGGCTGGGGGCTGACCGGACCGAAGATGATTCCCGCCAACTGGCCCAAGGATCTGCGTCAACTCGACACCGAGCGGCTGCCCGACGGGAAGTGTGACGACTCGGGGATCGTCCACGGCAAGGAGATATGCATCGCCGCCGTCAACGGCCGCGGCGCGGCCACCATGGACTCCGGTGGCCCCGCCCTCATCAAGACCAAGGGCGCCTGGACCCTGGTCGGCGTCACCTCCGGCAGCGGAGCCGACCCCAACGTCGAGCCCGTCGACCCCACCGTCTACACCAACGTGACCATCAGGGCCGACTGGATCAAGTCCGTCATCAACTCCTGATCCCCGTCAACGGGAACGGGAACGAGACCGAGCGCGCGGCCGTCGGCGCCGTACGCCCGACCGCCGCGGCGCCCGTCCACGCCCCTTCATCCCGCCCGCTTCACCCGTCTCCGACGAGGCGCTCGGTGCCACGGGCGACCACAGTCCAGTCGCATTTCGCGATCACTCTCACCACGAAGGAAGACGCTCATGCACGTCGGAACACGTAAACGTACAACCCCTCGCACGGGAGTGTGCCGGGTCGGCCTCTGCTCGTTCACCGCTGCCGCAGCGGCTTTGGCCGTCGTGGTGACGGTAACCGGCGCGGGGAGCGCCGCGGCCACGGAGGACACGGCGAAGCCCGGTGCGCGGAGCATAGGCGACCGGCTGTTCTCCTATGTCGGCAATGGCGGCTACCACGTGCGGTCCTACGACGTGGCATACGACTACCGGCCGGACACCACGAAGATGGCGTCGTCCGTGCGGGTGGACGCGGTGGCCACGCAGGATCTTTCCGAGTTCAGCCTGGACGCGGCCGGGATGACGTTCACCTCGGTCACGGTCGACGGCAAGGCGGCCGCCTTCCGCAGCAAGGGCGAGAAACTCATCATCACCCCCGCACACGCCCTGCCGAACGGGCAGACGTTCCGCGTCGAGGTCGCTTACACCGCCGACCGTTCAGCTCAGCCCCCGTCCCCGGCCACCCCGTCCCCGGCCACCTCGGACCGGACACGCTCCACGCTCCTGTCCCCGGCCACCCCGCCCTCGTCCGAACCGCAGCCGTCGCACCACCCCCTCTCCGGCTGGTGGGACTCCTCGGACAAGGGCAAGGGGTTCGCGGTGCTGGGCCAGCCCGACCGGGCCCACCTGTTCTTCCCGATGAACGACCATCCCAGCGACAAAGCACGTGTCACCTTCCGTATCACCGTTCCCAAGAACCTGACGGCGGTGGCGAACGGCACGCTGCGCCGGACCACCACGAAGGGGGACCGCACCACGTACGTGTACGGCACGCGCGACCCGATCCCCACCGAGGTCGTCCAAGTGGCGGTCGGCCATTACAAGAAGATCTCCGCAACCGGCCCCGGCGGTCTCCCGCTGCGCAGCTACGTGCCCGCGGAAAAGATCGACAAGGCCAGGCCGTACGTGGACCAGATCGGCAAGCAGATCGCCTGGGTACAGAAAAAGATCGGCAGTGCCTACCCCTACGAGACCTACGGTGTCCTGGTTCCCGAGGGGGACTACCCGGGAGCAGCCCTGGAAACAGCGACACGGCCGACCATGGCGCTGGGCGGACCGAACGATGCGCCGACCATGGTCCATGAGCTGGTCCACCAGTACTTCGGCAACGCCGTCTCGCTCAAGAGTTGGGACGACATGTGGATCAGCGAAGGTCACGCCTCCTACTACACGTTGCGCTACATGGACGAAACGAAGGACACCCCGCTGAAGGAGAGCATGGACCGCACCTACGAGTTCGACCAGGAGAAGCGCCCGGTGGCCGGGCCGCCCGGTCGGCTCAAGGACCCCGGTGAGGTCCTTGGCGCTACCAACGCGCCTGGCGTCCTCATGCTCCACGGCCTCGACCTCCAGGTCGGCGACGCGACGTTCCAGAAGATCGAGAAGACCTTCTTCGAGCGTTTCCGCAACAAGACCGCCTCGACCCAGGACTACATCAACGTCGCCAACGAAGTCTCCGGACGAGACTTCAGCGCCTACATCAAGAGCTGGATCTACGGCGCGAAAACACCGCCCTACCCCGCCTCGACACCCGCTTCGACGCAGACCGGGTGACACAAGGTTCCAGCAGCCGGCCCACCGTCCCGAACCTGACCCACCACGACACCTGGGAGCACCACCGGAAACTCGTCCATGACGGCGTGCGCCACGACGTGGAGCTGCACGCCCGGCTGGTCGGTGATCTCGCTCCTCGGGTGTCCGGTGTGATGCAGGCCGGGCGGTAGGTCAGCAGGACGTTGCCGGAACGCGGCCATGTGCGCGTACCCCGCCCGGCCGAACAGCACGGTGTCGATAGAGGCGTTGCCCTGGTTGGCGAACTCGAAGTACTCGGCGCCGATGTCCGGCCGGTGATGGCGATGCACGAGCACGGTGAAGCCGGCAGGAATGCTCGGTCTCCGACATCTTCGGCGACCGGCGGACCTTGAGCGGGCAGGGCGGGCCCGCGAAGCTCAGGGAGACAGGTCCGGGCTCCCGTCGTCCGGGCCGTCGTGCAGCCGGCGGTCGATGCAGTCGATGATGGCGGGGACGACCGCCGTCATCTGCGGGCGCCAGCCCGGGACCGCGTTGACCTCGCAGATGGTGTGGGCGCCGGTGGCGGTGAAGAGGAGGTCGACGCCGGCGATGGTGAGGCCCAGCGCCCGCGCGGCCAGGACCGCGAGGGCTTCGGCCTCCGGGTAGCGGCCGGCGCAGAGGCCGGCGGAGCCGCCTCTGGTGACGTTCGAGGCGAGGGCGCCGTCGCGAGAAGTGCGTACCGCGGCGGCGACGGGTTCACCGTCCACGATGACGACGCGCAGGTCGCGCCCGTGGGAGGAGGCCACGTACTGCTGGAAGAGCAGGGGCACGTCGTGGGCGGCACCGTCAGCCGTCCCCCGCAGCGTGGGGAGGTCCGGCGCGAGGAACACGTCCGTGCCCCCGAAACCGTTGACGGACTTGACCACGCAGGGCACGTCGAGACCGGGGGTGCGGACGACACGGTCCAACGGCGTGGTGGCGTAGGAGAGCGACGCGGGGACCGGTAAGCCGGCCACGGCCAGTTCTTGCAGCTGCCAGAACTTGTTCCGGCAAGTGGCATGCGATTCCTGCGAGTTGATGAGCGTGCTGCCCATGCGTTCCAGGTGGCGCAGGAGCGTCACTTCGTGGTCGTGGCGCGTCGAGCCGGGTACCTGTCGTACGCAGATGACCTTCGGGGCGGGCAGGTCATCGCCGGCCGGTGTGCGCAGGATCAGCCGCCCGTCCTGGACGCCGATGAGCAGCTCGTCCGTGTGCCGGACGGCGAAGCGGGAGCCGTACGCCGCCGCGAGCGCGTCGGCCAGCACACGTGTCGATGCCAACGGCACGGCCGGACGGCTGCGCACCAGCAGCCAGACGTCGGGAACCGACCGCTTCAACGACGCCGCCATGTATCCACCTTCATCTCGGCAAACCCCACCGGAACCGGCGGGACTCTTCCCCGGCCTGCGCCCTGTCCGGTCCGTACGGCGGGCACGCGGGCCACGTGGAGTGTGTCCGGCAGCCGCTCCGCCCCGCCCCGTCGACAAACCACGTGCCGTATCTCCGCCCGCCCCCTAGCCTGCCGCACATGGACGCAGCACGGGAGCGGGCGCCGCAGTGCGTACGCGAGTTGGCCGAAGCCGATATCGACGCGGTCGCCGTCCTGCGGGTGTGCGGGTGGCGGGCGGCGTACGCCGGTCTGATGCCGCAGACGTATCTGGACTCGATGAGCGCGGCGGAGGACGCCGAGCGGCACCGGGCGCGCTTCCGGCGCCGGCCGCCCGGGGTGTCCGAACTGGTCGCGGAACGCGCCGGGCAGGTCATCGGCTGGGCCGCCGTCGGACCCGCGCGCGATCCCGATCTGGCCGCGCCCGGCGGCGGGGCGCCCGACGCCGGTGAGCTGCTGGCCCTCTACGTCGCGCCCGCCCTGATCGGCACGGGTGCCGGGCGCACACTCCTGGCGGCGGCGGAGGAACGGGCGCGGGCCGCCGGCTTCGGCCTGCTCTGCCTGTGGGTGGTGCGCGGCAACGCACGTGCCCGCCGGTTCTACGAACGGGCCGGATTCACACCGGACGGCGCCGAGGAGGCGTCCGATGCGGGCGGCGTGCGCGTCCCCGAACTGCGGTACCGCAGGCCGGTGGTGGCGGCGCCGTAGGGCGGGCCCGTGGGTTCCGCGGCCACCCGCCGCCGCGCCGTCAGCCGCCCCCCTCGTGGACCCCGAGCCGGGCCAGCGAGGCGGCGGCTGCCGCGGCCAGCCGGGGATGGGCCGCGGCGGCGCTCAGGGCGGGCACCGCGCGGCGGTCGCCCAGGGCGCCGAGCCCTTCGACGCAGGCGAGCGCGACCCGCCAGTACGGGTTGTACGGGGTCAGCAGCCGCTCCAGGGTGGCGATCAGCGCCGGGACCGACTGCGGGGCGCGCAGCTCGGCGAGCAGCCGTACGGGGTGCAGCGCGTAGGCGGTGCGCAGCGGGTTGGTGGCGAGCGCGGCGGCGGCGCGGGCGGTGCGCGGGTCGCCGAGCCTGGCCAGGGCGTAGGCGGCGGTGGCGCAGCGCACCGGATCGCGGTAGTTCAGCAGCAGCACCAGCGTCTCGAAGGCCCGCTTGTCCCCGGCGCAGCCGAGGACGAAGGCGGCGATCTCGCGGGTCCACAGCGGGCGTTCGACGGCGACCAGCAGTCCGGCCAGTTCCTCGCGCCCCGCCGGGCTTCCCTTACGGGCCAGCCCGAGCAGCCGTTCGTACGCCAACAGATCCTGTGGGGAGCGGAGTTCGGTCCGCACCCGGTCGGTCAACTCGTGGAATTCCTCTTCCATATGACGCATACCCTCCCGCCTGCCCCCCGGTTCGCGTGATGTGGCCCGCACCACGCCTTCATGCCCCGCACTACCCCTGGACCTTCGGTTACCCACCGGTTAACCTGCTGGAACGAGCAGCACCCCTGCTCCGGGCGGCCTGGTGACGCAGCCGCCACAGCGTGAAGTCGGTTCGGTACACCCAGCACGACACCTGTACGGAGAACACGGCACGGCCCCGGGACAGGGCCCGCCGCCTCTCCTTCCCCGCGCAGCGCTGCCCGCAGTGCTCCGGCCTCCCGTGGCGCCCGCCGCGGACCGGCCGCCGTGCGCCGCCGCGCGGACACACCCCAGTCGTCACCTCTCCCCTGTCGCAGGGGAACACCCTCTGGAGTCTCGCGATGGACCGTCAGTCCACCTCAGACCACTCTTCCGACGCCGCATCCCCGTCCCTCGCCACCGTGGCCGTCGTCGGCCTCGGCACCATGGGCACCCAGATCGCCGAAGTGCTCACCCGCGCGGGGCGCGAGGTCATCGGCATCGACACCGATGACGCGGCGGCCCGTGCCGCCGTCGAAGCCCTCGGCGCCGCCACCGCCCGCGCCGTGCGGCGCGAGCGGATCACCGAGCGGGAGCGGCAGGCCGTCCTGTCCCGTTTCCGTACCTTCTCCGGCCTTGAGGCGGCGGCGGACGCCGACCTCGTCATCGAGGTGGTGCCCGAGGACTACGAGCTGAAGCGGCGGGTCTTCACGGCGCTGGACGGCATCGTGCGCCCCGACACGATCCTGGCGACCGGCACCAACGCCCTGTCGGTGACCCGGCTCGCGGCCGATTCGCTGCGCCCCGAGCGGGTGCTCGGCGTGCACTTCTTCAACCCGGCGCCCGCCATGAAACTGGTCGAGGTGGTCTCGTCGGTGCTGACCGCGCCGACCGCCGTCACTGCGGTCACCGCGCTCGCCCGCGACCTGGGCAAGGACCCGATCGCGGTCGGCGACCGCCCCGGCTTCGTCGCCGACGGCCTGCTCTTCGGCTACCTCAACCAGGCCGCGGCGATGTACGAGTCCAAGTACGCCACCCGTGAGGACATCGACGCGGCGATGCGGCTCGGCTGCGGGCTGCCGATGGGGCCGCTGGCGCTGCTCGACCTGATCGGCGTGGACACCGCGCGCACGGTCCTGGAGGCGATGTACGCGCAGTCCCACGACCGGCTGCACGCCCCGGCGCCGGTACTCGGCCAACTCGCCGAGGCCGGGCTGACCGGCCGCAAGGCGGGCCGCGGCTTCTACACGTACGAGGCGCCGGGCAGCGCCACGGTCGTGCCGGACCCGCAGAGCCCCGACGGGTCGGGCGCGGGCGGCGCGGGCCGTCCGGTGCGCCGCGTCGGTGTCGCCGGTTCGGGGACGATGGCGGGCGGCATCGCCGAGGTCTTCGCGAAGGCGGGCTACGAGGTGGTGCTGGCCGGCCGCAGCGCCGAGAAGGCGGAGCGGGCGAAGGCCGGGATCGCGAAGTCGCTGGGCCGCTCGGTGGACAAGGGCAGGCTGACCGCCGAAGCGCGCGACGCCGCGCTGGCCACGATCACCACGGCCGGTTCCCTGGACGCGTTCGCCGACGTCGATCTGGCCGTCGAGGCGGTGGCCGAGGACCTGGCGGTCAAGCAGGAGCTGTTCGCGGCCCTGGACAAGGTCTGCAAGCCCGGCGCCGTGCTGGCCACCACCACCTCGTCGCTGCCGGTCGTCGCCTGTGCCCGCGCCACCTCCCGGCCGCAGGACGTCATCGGGATGCACTTCTTCAACCCCGCGCCCGCCATGAAGCTGGTGGAGGTGGTGCGGACGGTGCTGACCGCCGACGACGTGCACGCCACCGTGCGGGAGGTCTGCGCCGCGGTCCGCAAGCACCCGGTGGACTGCGGCGACCGGGCCGGGTTCATCGTGAACGCGCTGCTGTTCCCGTACCTGAACAACGCGATCAAGATGGTCCAGGAGCACTACGCGACGCTGGACGACATCGACGCCGCCATGAAGCTCGGCGGCGGCTACCCGATGGGGCCCTTCGAACTCCTCGACGTGGTCGGCCTGGACGTCTCGCTGGCCATCGAGAAGGTGCTGCACGCCGAGTTCCGCGACCCGGGGCTCGCCCCCGCGCCGCTGCTGGAGCACCTCGTCGCGGCGGGCTGCCTCGGCCGCAAGACCGGCCGCGGCTTCCGTGAGTACGCCCGGCGCTGACCGGTGGGGCGGATGGGGCGGGCTGCTGGAGCCTTCCGGCAGCCCGCCCCAGGCCATGGGGCCGCGGGCGGCACCGAATGCCACAGGCCGGATGAATATGCAGTACCGTCCCCACATGTCCCAGCCCGCTCGCCCGCAGTCATCCGACGCACCGGAATCCGCCACTCCCGGTACCCGCCGCGCAGCCGCCCAGCGGCTCAAAATGCGCCGCGAACTCTCGGCTGCGGCTATGGAGTTGTTCGCGACCAAGGGCTACGAAGCGACCACGGTCGACGAGATCGCGGCCACCGCCGGCGTCGCCCGGCGCACGTTCTTCCGCCACTTCCGCTCCAAGGAAGAGGCGATCTTCCCCGACCACGACGACACCCTGGTCCGCGCCGAGGCCGTCCTGGACGCCGCCCCGCCGCACGAGAACCCGCTCGACACGGTCTGCCGCGGCATCAAGGAAGTCATGCGGATGTACGCGGCGTCACCCGCCGTGTCCGTGGCCCGGTACCACCTCACCCGTGAGGTGCCCACGCTCCGGGAGGCCGAGATCGCCTCGGTGGCCCGTTACGAGCGGCTGTTCACCCGCTACCTCCTGGGCCACTTCGACGAGGGCGCGCACCACGAGGGCGACGACGATCCGCTGCTCGCCGAGGTCGCCGCGTCGGCGGTGGTCACCGCGCACAACCACGTGCTGCGGCGCTGGCTGCGGGCCGGTGCCCGGGGGGACGTCGAGACCCAGCTCGACCACGCCTTCGAGATCGTCAGGGAGACCTTCGGCACCGGGATCGGCGCGGGCCGTGCGGCGTCCGGGGAGGCGGCGCCCGCGACCGTCTCGCGCGAGGGCGAGGTGCTGGTGACGGTGGCCCGTACGGACGCCCCGCTGGACGAGATCATGCGCACCATCGAGCGGGCGCTGAAGAAGCGCTGAACGACGGGCGCCAGGACGCCCGTGACGACCCACGCCCCCGGAGGCCGCGCGACCGCGGCCCCGGGGGCGCCGTCTTTCCGGTGCGCGCCGCCCCGCCGGCGACCCCATCTCCCGCCCCGGCAGGGCGATATGAACGATCATCCATCGCTCCGGACCCTCCTTTGAACGATCATCGCTCAGATGTGACGACTTTCTTTCAATTGAGAGAAAGTCATGGCACTCAGTGTCTTGTCGCCTGGCACGCGGTGTCATAGCGTGAAGCCGTCCGGGCGACCGGCGCGCGGCACCTTTCGCGGGCCGGCTGTCCCAGCAGCCCTGCGCGGCTGCCCGCCCGGACGCCTGCGTCACAGGCAACCCCCGCGCCCACCCGCGCTGCCAGGCCCCGCGCCCCGCGCCGCCGCGACCCCGCAGCGGCAACGGAAACGGAGCCACCCCGGCCGAACCGACGGCACCACGCCCCGATCCACCCCCGACGTTCCCTCAAGCCGTTCCCCGAAGACGAGCTTCGCCGGAGGCACACCATGAACGAAATCCTGGACGCGATCCTCGCGCCCGACAGCACCAGCGACGACTTCGCCGCCCTGCCGCTCCCCGAGTCCTACCGCGCGGTCACCGTGCACAAGGACGAGGCCGAGATGTTCGCCGGGCTCGCCACCAAGGACAAGGACCCCCGCAAGTCCCTGCACGTCGACGACGTGGCGGTGCCCGAACTGGGGCCGGGCGAGGCGCTGGTCGCCGTCATGGCCTCCTCGGTCAACTACAACTCCGTGTGGACGTCGATCTTCGAGCCGATGTCGACCTTCGGCTTCCTGGAGCGCTACGGCAAGCTCTCCCCGCTCACCAAGCGGCACGACCTGCCGTACCACGTCATCGGCTCCGACCTCGCCGGCGTGGTGCTGCGCACCGGCCCCGGCGTCAACTCCTGGGGGCCTGGCGACGAGGTCGTCGCGCACTGCCTCTCCGTCGAGCTGGAGTCGTCCGACGGGCACAACGACACGATGCTCGACCCCGAGCAGCGGATCTGGGGCTTCGAGACCAACTTCGGCGGACTCGCCGAGATCGCCCTGGTCAAGTCCAACCAGCTGATGCCCAAGCCGAAGCACCTGAGCTGGGAGGAGGCGGCGGCGCCAGGACTGGTCAACTCGACCGCCTACCGCCAGCTCGTCTCCCGCAACGGCGCCGGCATGAAGCAGGGCGACAACGTGCTGATCTGGGGCGCGAGCGGCGGACTCGGCAGCTACGCCACCCAGTTCGCGCTGGCCGGCGGCGCCAACCCGATCTGTGTGGTCTCCAGCGACCAGAAGGCGGAGATCTGCCGGAAGATGGGCGCCCAGGCGATCATCGACCGCAACGCCGAGGGCTACCGGTTCTGGAAGGACGAGCAGAACCAGGACCCGCGCGAGTGGAAGCGCTTCGGCAAGCGGATCCGCGAACTGACCGGCGGCGAGGACGTGGACATCGTCTTCGAGCACCCGGGCCGCGAGACCTTCGGCGCCTCCGTGTACGTCACGCGCAAGGGCGGCACCATCGTCACCTGCGCCTCGACCTCCGGCTACACCCACGAGTACGACAACCGCTACCTGTGGATGTCGCTGAAGCGGATCGTCGGCTCGCACTTCGCCAACTACCGGGAGGCGTGGGAGGCCAACCGCCTGATCGCCAAGGGCAAGATCCACCCGACGCTGTCGAAGACGTACTCCCTGGAGGAGACCGGGCAGGCGGCGTACGACGTGCACCGCAACCTCCACCAGGGCAAGGTCGGCGTGCTGGCGCTGGCGCCCGAGGAGGGCATGGGCGTGCGCGACCAGGAGATGCGTGAGCGGCACCTCGACGCCATCAACCGGTTCCGGGACGCCTGAGCCCGCCGGGAACCTGAACCACGAGGATACGGGTCAGATATGACTGAGCGTCAGAAGGACCGTCCGTGGCTGATGCGGACATACGCCGGGCACTCCACGGCCGAGGCGTCCAACGAGCTGTACCGGCGCAACCTCGCCAAGGGCCAGACCGGCCTGTCGGTCGCGTTCGACCTGCCGACGCAGACCGGCTACGACCCCGATCACGTCCTCGCCCGCGGCGAGGTCGGCCGGGTCGGGGTGCCGGTCTCCCATCTCGGTGACATGCGGCGGCTGTTCCAGGACATCCCGCTGGACCGGATGAACACCTCGATGACCATCAACGCGACGGCCATGTGGCTGCTGGCGATGTACCAGGTGGTGGCCGAGGAGCAGGGCGCCGACATCACCAAGCTGTCGGGGACGACGCAGAACGACATCGTCAAGGAATACCTCTCGCGCGGGACGCACGTCTTCCCGCCCGGACCCTCGCTGCGGCTGACCACCGACATGATCACGTACACGGTCAACCACATCCCGAAGTGGAACCCGATCAACATCTGCAGCTACCACCTCCAGGAGGCGGGGGCCACTCCGGTCCAGGAGATCTCGTACGCGATGTCCACCGCGATCGCCGTGCTCGACGCGGTGTTCGCGTCAGGACAGGTCCCCGACGACCGCAAGGGCGACGTGGTGGCCCGCATCTCGTTCTTCGTGAACGCGGGCGTCAGGTTCGTCGAGGAGATGTGCAAGATGCGGGCGTTCTCCCGCATCTGGGACCAGGTCACCCGCGAGCGCTACGGCATCGAGAACGCCAAGCAGCGCCGCTTCCGCTACGGCGTCCAGGTCAACTCGCTCGGCCTGACCGAGGCACAGCCCGAGAACAACGTCCAGCGCATCGTGCTGGAGATGCTGGCCGTGACGCTCTCCAAGGACGCCCGCGCGCGTGCCGTGCAACTGCCCGCCTGGAACGAGGCGCTGGGCCTGCCCAGGCCCTGGGACCAGCAGTGGTCGCTGCGCATCCAGCAGGTGCTGGCCCACGAGTCGGACCTGCTGGAGTACGAGGACATCTTCGCCGGCTCGCACGTCATCGAGGCCAAGGTGGACGCGCTGGTCGACGAGTGCCTGGCCGAGATCGACCGCATCCAGGAGATGGGCGGCGCGATGGCGGCCGTCGAGTCCGGCTACCTCAAGTCGCAGCTGGTGTCCTCGCACGCCGAGCGGCGGGCCAGGATCGAGGCGGGCGAGGAGAAGATCGTCGGCGTCAACTGCTTCGAGGGCACCGAACCGAACCCGCTGACCGCCGACCTCGACACCGCGATCATGACGGTCGACCCGGCCAACGAGGCGCGCGTGGTGCGGGCGTTGCACGAGTGGCGCGACAACCGCGACGAGACCCGCGCCCAGGAGTCGCTGTCCGCCCTGAAGAAGACCGCTGCGGGTGACGGCAACCTCTTCGCCGCCACCCTGGAGTGCGCCCGCGCCGGCGTGACGACCGGCGAGTGGGCCTGGGCGCTGCGCGACGTGTTCGGCGAGTTCCGGGCGCCGACGGGGGTATCCGGCGCGCCGCTCGCCGTCACCGCCGAGGCCGGCACTCCGCTCGCCCGGGTCCGCGACAAGGTCGCCAAGACCGCCGCCGACCTCGGCAGCGGCAAACTGCGGCTGCTGGTCGGCAAGCCGGGACTCGACGGTCACAGCAACGGCGCCGAGCAGATCGCCGTACGGGCCAGGGACGCCGGGTTCGAGGTGGTCTACCAGGGCATCAGGCTCACCCCCGAGCAGATCGTCTCGGCCGCCGTCGCCGAGGACGTGCACTGCGTGGGCCTGTCGATCCTGTCCGGTTCGCACGCCGAACTCGTCCCCGACGTGCTGGACCGGCTGCGCCGCACCGGCGTCGACGACCTGCCGGTCATCGTCGGCGGCATCATCCCCTCCGCCGACGCAGCCGCGCTCCGGGAAGCCGGGGTCGCCGCCGTGTTCACCCCGAAGGACTTCGGCATCACGGAGATCATCGGCCGGATCGTCGACGAGATCCGCGCAGCGAACAAGCTCGATCCCCTGGAGGTCACCGCATGACTGCCGCTGTCGGCCGGTTGCGACCGCGCCGCTCCTGTCTCGCGGTCCCCGGCAGCAACCCGCGCTTCCTGGAGAAGGCCCAGGGCCTGCCGGCGGACCAGGTCTTCCTCGACCTGGAGGACGCCTGCGCTCCGCTCGCCAAGGAGGGCGCACGGCACACCATCGTGGACGCGCTCAACAAGGGCGACTGGACGGGCAAGACCCGCGTCGTCCGGGTCAACGACTGGACCACGCAGTGGACCTACCGCGACGTCGTCACGGTCGTCGAGGGCGCGGGCCACCACCTCGACTGCCTCATGCTGCCGAAGGTCCAGGACGCCCACCAGGTCATCGCGCTCGACCTGCTGCTGACGCAGATCGAGAAGACCATGGGCCTCGACGTGGGCCGGATCGGCATCGAGGCGCAGATCGAGAACGCCAAGGGCCTGGTGAACATCGACGCCATCGCCGGCGCCTCGCCCCGCCTGGAGACCCTCATCTTCGGCCCGGCCGACTTCATGGCGTCGATCAACATGAAGACCCTGGTGGTCGGCGAGCAGCCGCCCGGCTACGGCGCGGACGCCTACCACTACATCCTGATGCGCATCCTGATGGCGGCCCGTACCCACGGCCTCCAGGCGATCGACGGCCCCTACCTCCAGATCAAGAACGTCGACGGCTACCGCGAGGTCGCCGGGCGGGCCGCGGCCCTCGGCTTCGACGGCAAGTGGGTGCTGCACCCCGGCCAGGTGGAGGCCGCCAACGAGGCCTTCTCGCCGTCGCAGGACGACTACGACCACGCCGAGCTGATCCTCGACGCCTACGAGTGGTGCACGTCGGAAGCCGGCGGCACGAAGGGCTCGGCGATGCTCGGCGACGAGATGATCGACGAGGCCAGCCGCAAGATGGCGCTGGTCGTCGCAGGCAAGGGACGGGCAGCCGGTCTGACCCGTACGTCCACGTTCGAAGCCCCGGAGGCGTGAGCACCATGCAGTTCGGCCGTACCTACGAAGAGTTCACCGTCGGCGACGTGTACAAGCACTGGCCGGGAAAGACCGTCACCGAATACGACGACCACCTCTTCTGCCTGCTCACCATGAATCATCACCCGCTGCACATGGACAGCAACTACGCGGAGCGGACCACCGACTTCGGAAAGAACGTCGTCGTCGGCAATTACATCTACTCGCTGCTGCTCGGCATGTCGGTGCCGGACGTCTCAGGAAAGGCCATCGCCAATCTGGAGGTGGAATCCCTCAAGCACGTGGCGCCGACCTTCCACGGCGACACGCTCTACGGCGAGACGACGGTGCTCGACAAGACGCCGTCCCGGTCCAAGACGGACCGCGGCGTCGTGTACGTCGAGACCAAGGGCTACAACCAGGACGGCAACCTCGTCTGCATCTTCCGGCGCAAGGTCATGGTGCCCACCGCAACGTACATCCAGGAGCGCGGCGGCGAGCAGCCGGGCCGCCCCGAGCTGAAGGCCCCCGCGGCCAAGAAGGAGAAGTAGCCCATGCCCCGTCTTGCGCAGACCGACGGCCTGACCGACATCCAGCGGGAAATCCTCTCCACCGTCCGCGGATTCGTCGACAAGGAGATCCTCCCGGTCGCCACCGAGCTGGAACACAAGGACGAATACCCCACGCAGATCGTCGAGGGACTGAAGGAACTCGGCGTCTTCGGACTGATGATTCCCGAGGAGTACGGCGGTCTCGGCGAGTCCCTTCTCACCTACGCGCTGACCGTCGAGGAGATCGCCCGCGGCTGGATGAGCGTGTCGGGCATCATCAACACCCACTTCATCGTGGCGTACATGCTCAAGCAGCACGGCACGCAGGAACAAAAGGACTATTTCCTGCCGAAGATGGCGGCCGGTGAGATCCGCGGCGCCTTCTCGATGTCGGAGCCCGCACTGGGCTCGGACGTGTCGGCCATCTCCTCCAAGGGCGTGCGGGACGGCGACAGCTACGTCCTCAACGGCCAGAAGATGTGGCTCACCAACGGCGGCTCGTCCACGCTGGTCGCGGTGTTGTGCCGGACCGACGAGGGCCACCCCGACGGCACCGCGCCGCACAAGTCGATGACGACCTTCCTGGTGGAGAAGGAAGCCGGCTTCGGCGAGGTCAGGCCAGGGCTCACCATCCCCGGCAAGATCGACAAGATGGGCTACAAGGGGGTGGACACCACCGAGCTGATCATGGACGGCCTGCGCATCCCGGCCGACCGGGTGCTCGGCGGCGAGAGCGGGCGTGGCTTCTATCACATGATGGACGGCGTCGAGGTGGGCCGCGTCAATGTCGCCGCGCGCGGCTGCGGCGTCGCCCAGCGCGCGTTCGAGCTGGGAGTGGACTACGCGCAGCAGCGTCACACCTTCGGGAAGCCCATCGCGCAGCACCAGGCCATCCAGTTCAAATTGGCCGAAATGGCAACAAAGGTCGAAGCGGCCCATGCAATGATGGTGAACGCCGCTCGCAAAAAGGATTCGGGTCAGCGAAACGACCTGGAGGCGGGCATGGCGAAGTACCTGGCCTCCGAATACTGCAAGGAGGTGGTCGAGGACGCGTTCCGCATCCACGGCGGCTACGGCTTCTCCAAGGAGTACGAGATCGAGCGCCTCTACCGTGAGGCCCCGATGCTGCTGATCGGTGAAGGTACCGCCGAGATCCAGAAAATGATCATCGGCCGGCGGCTACTTGAGGAGTACCGAATCCAGGGGTGAATATCCCCTTTAGGCCGATTTCATCTAGACGAAGATCACACCGCGTCATCGTTCTTCGGCCATGGATTGGCTCTGGCTCTTGGCCAGTTGCCGCTCGCAACCGATAGCATCCCCGGAAAGCCGCCGTCCCCCGTATCCATACGCGGCATCCTCCGCTACGAAGGTCATCCATGCCCCACAGCCAATCCTCTGCACCACGCGGTCGCGTCCGCCTCGCGCGCGGAGCGTCGCCGTGGCTCCTCCCGACCGTGGCAACGGCAGCGGTCAGCCTGGCCCGTTCCCGTCGCTCGGGACGCTGGGCTGCCGTCGCCGTGCCCACCACCGCACTCGCGGCGGGCATGCTGTGGTTCTTCCGCGACCCCGAGCGCGACATCACCCAGGGCCGCGTCATCTCTCCGGCCGACGGTGTGGTGCAGAGCATCATGCCGTGGAAGGACGGGCGCACCCGCGTCGCGATCTTCATGAGCCCGTTGAACGTCCACGTCAACCGCGCGCCGCTGGCCGGCACCGTGACGTCCGTGGAGCACATCCCCGGCGGCTTCGTCCCGGCGTTCAACAAGGAGAGCGAGAACAACGAGCGGGTCGTCTGGCACTTCGACACCGAGATCGGTGACGTCGAGATGATCCAGATCGCAGGTGCGGTGGCCCGCCGCATCGTTCCCTACGTGCCCGAGGGCACCAAGGTCGAGCAGGGCGAACGTATCGGTCTGATCCGCTTCGGCTCGCGCGTCGACGTCTACCTTCCGGAGGGCGTCGAGGCAGCGGTCGAGGTCGGCCAGGCCACCACCGCGGGGGTGACTCGTCTTGACCGTGATTGATCCCGAGACCCAGGCGAGCTGGGCGCCCGAGACCGAGGAGGACGTCGACGACATGCCGCTGTCCACGCGGCTGTCGATAGCGGACACCCTCACGCTCGGTAACGCCATCTGCGGCTTCATGGCCGTGTACTTCACCACCACCGGCGTCCTCATCCCGCATCTGACGGGCATGGACGACGGCGGGATGGCCCGGCACAGCGCGGCGATGGCCGTGATCCTGATGCTGCTCGCCTCGGTCTTCGACCTCTTCGACGGACTCGTCGCGCGCAAGCTGCGGGCCTCCGCGATGGGCGCCGAGCTGGACAACCTCTCCGACCTGATCAGCTTCGGCCTGGCCCCCGCCTACTTCGTCGTCACCTGGGGCATGGTCGCCCAGGACGCGAACCAGCGGGTGTCGGTGGTGGCCGCGGTCGTGGTGCTGCTGGCCGTGGTGCTGCGGCTCGCGCGGTTCTCGTGCGTGCCGATGCGCGACGGCATGTTCCAGGGCATGCCAGGACCCTTCGGCGCACTGACCGTCGTCGCCATCGTGCTGCTCGAGCTGCCGTTCCTGCCGACGCTGCTGGCGATCATCGGCGTGGCCTGGCTGATGGTGAGCCGGGTCGAGTACCCCAAGCCGCGTGGCCGGCTGGCCGTGGCAATGCTCAGCTGGATCGTGCTCAGCATGGGCATGCTCGCCGCCTGGGCGCTGGACGCCCCCGGAGGCCAGCTGCTGCTGCAGACCGGCTGCGCCCTCCAGGTGGTCCTCGGCGCGATGATCCCGCTGTTCGCGACGGCCCGGAGGGTCAACACCTTCCGCGACAACCGCCGCGAGGCCCGCGCCGCCCAGCTTCCGTAACACCCCGTACGACCCGCCGAGAGCCCCTGGTGCACGATGCACCCGGGGCTCTCGGCATTCCGCTGCCGGGCGGCCCGCGGGGTGCGGGCCGCCCGGATCCGGCTCAGACCAGGAAGTCGCGGGCCAGCCGCTCGGCCGCCCGCTCCAGCAGCGGACCCGCCTCGGCCATACAGCGCGCCGGATCGCTCTCCAGGTCCGTCAGCGCGTACGCCCGCCGGATGCCGGCCGCGCCGAGCGCCTCCGGGGTGAGCTGGAGCCGGCCGCAGACCGCGGCCACGTCGATGCCGGCCGCGCGGGCGGCGGCTGCGACCCCGGCGGGCGCCTTGCCGTGCAGCGTCTGCCCGTCGAGGGAGCCTTCGCCTGTGATGACGAAGGTGGCCTTCGCCAGCGCGGGCGCGAAGCCCAGGACGTCCAGCATCACGTCGATGCCGGGCCGGAAGGCGGCGTTCAGGCCGACCAGCGCGCCATAGCCGATGCCGCCTGCCGCGCCCGCGCCGGGCGCCGACGCGTGCTCGGCGGCCCGCGCGCCGACGGACCGCTCCAGCACCTCGGCGTAGTGCGCGAGCGCCGCGTCCAGCGCGGCCACGTCCGCCTCGGTCGCGCCCTTCTGCGGGCCGTAGACCGCCGGGGCGCCCTTCGGGCCTGTCAGCGGGTTGTCGACGTCGCTGGCCAGCACGATGGCGGTGTCCGCGAGCCGGGGGTCGAGGCCCGACAGGTCGGCCGTGGCGAGGTCGCGCAGCGGGCCGCCGCCCGGTGCCACCGGTGCGCCGTCCGCGTCGAGGAAGCGGGCGCCGAGCGCCGCGAGCATCCCGGCGCCGCCGTCGGTCGTGGCGCTGCCGCCGACGCCGAAGACGATCGAGGTCGCCCCCGCGTCCAGCGCGGCCAGCAGCAGCTCGCCGGTGCCGTAGGTACTGGCCGTCAACGGCGCGAAGACGCCGTCCGGGAGGTGCTGGAGTCCCGACGCCTCCGCCATCTCGACCACCGCGGTGCCGTCGCCGCGCAGGGCGAAGGTGGCGGTCACGGGCGTGCCGGTGGGGCCGCTGACGCGGGCCTCGTGGCGGGTGAATCCGGCGGCCAGCGCCGCGGCGACCGTGCCGTCACCGCCGTCCGCGACCGGGAGGGCCACGACGTCCAGCTCCGGGACGACGCGGTGCAGACCGGCCGTGACGTGCTCGGCGACCTCGACGGCCGTGAGCGAACCCTTGAATTTGTCCGCGGCGATCAGCACCCGTGCCGACCGTGTCCTTGCTGCGTCCGCCACCGTGTTTCCCCTTGCTTTCGAACTGGCAGTCGCGCCGCTGCGACCCTATCCGGCGAGGGGCCGGGCGAACAGAGCACCGGGGAGCGGGCGTGGGCGTCCGCGGGCCGGGCGGGGCTGCGCCGCCTCTACACTCCCGCAATGACGACCAAGGACTACGCCACGTACATCGCGGGTCTCCCCCGGGTGCTCGCCGCGGCCGGCACCGTCTTCCGTGACGGGAGCGGACGGATCCTGCTCGTGGAGCCCGACTACCGCGACACCTGGCTGATCCCCGGCGGCACCGTCGAGTCGGACCGCGGCGAGTCGCCCCGGCAGGCCGCCCGCCGTGAGACCGCGGAGGAGATCGGCCTGGACATCGCGCCGGGCGCGCTGCTCGCCGTCGACTGGGTCCGCAGCGAGCGTCGGCCCCCGCTGGTGTCGTACCTCTTCGACGGCGGGGTGCTGGACGCGGCGCAGCTCGGCGCGGTCCGGTTGCCGGAGGACGAGCTGCTGTCCTGGCGTCTGGTGGCGTGGGACGAGGCCGAGCGGCTCGTCGATGGACGGATGGCGCTGCGGCTGCGGGCCGCGCTGGACGCGCTCGCACGGGGCGCGGGCCCGGCTGAGCTGGAGGACGGGCTGCCGCCCAACGGGGGTGGTGGCGGGCCGGGTTGAGGCTGCTGTAGCCCGCCGGTGTGCGGTGCCGGGCCGCCGGTTTATTCCGTCGAGTTCCCTGAACTCCGCCTGTAGGGTGCCGCCATGCCGCCGTCGCTCCGTCTGGAAGAGATCACGCCTGACACCGTGGAGGCCGCGTGCCGGCTGACGGTCAGGCCCGAGCAGCAGGAGTTCGTCAAGCCGGTCGCCTGGTCGCTCGCCGAGGCGTATGTGCAACCCGGCGTCGCCTGGCCGCGGCTGATCTTCGACGGTACGCAGCTCGTGGGTTTCGTGATGGCCTTCTTCGACGTGCGCTTCGACCCCGACGATCCGCAGGACCGGCTGCGCAGCGGCCTGTGGCGGCTGAACATCGCCGCCGGGCGGCAGGGGCGCGGCTACGGCCGGTTCGCCGTGGAGTCGGTGTGCGCGGAGATCAGGCGGCGCGGCGGGTCACGTGCCACGGTCTCCTGGGGCGTGGGCGAGCACGGCCCCGAGCGGTTCTACCTGCGGCTCGGGTTCCGGCCCACCGGCGAGCTGAGCGGGGACCAGACCGTCGGCGAGCGGGAGTTGGCGCCCGAAGGCCCCTGACCGCGGACGCACCCGTTCGCCCTGACCCTCAACTACCGCACGGAGTACAGGACATGGAAGAGATCGCCGCACGGATCGCCCGGGTGCCGGGAGTGACCGGGGTGATGCTCGGCGGGAGCCGGGCGCGCGGCACGCACCGGCCGGACTCCGACTGGGATCTGGGGGTGTACTACCGCGGCACACCTGACCTGCGCGAGCTGGAGCGGTTGGCGGGCGAGGTCACCGGCGGCCCGGTCGAGGTGTTCGCGCCGGGTGCCTGGGGCGAGTGGGTCAACGGCGGTGCCTGGCTGGTGCTGCCGGACGGCAGCCATGTGGACTGGATCCTGCGGGACGTCGACCGGGTGCGTCGGGTGTGGGATGAGTGCCGGGAGGGACGTTTCGAGATCGGCGCCCAGACCGGCCATCCGCTCGGCTTCTGGTCCCCCGCCTACCCGGGCGAGGTGGCGCTGGGGCAGGTACTCGCCGACCCCGCAGGGGAGTTGGGCCGCCTCAAGGACGCGGCACGCCACTATCCGGAGGCGCTGCGGGCCGCGCTGACCGGCCGGGCCGTCTGGGACGCGGAGTTCTCGGCGGCGATGGCGGGGAAGTCGCAGTCCACCGGCGATGTGCTGCACGCCTCGCTGTGCCTGTCCCGGTCCGTCGGGGATCTCGTCCAGGCGCTGCACGCGCACCACCGCGTCTGGTGCCTCAACGAGAAGGGCGCGCTCGCGGCAGCCGCCGCCCTGCCGGAGACGCCGCCGGGTTTCGGTGCGGACGCCGCCGCCCTGCTGGGTGAACTCGGCCGCACCGGCGTGGAGTTGGGGAATTCACTGAAGCTGGCGGGGCGGCTCGTCGCGGACGTGCGCGCTGTGGTCGGCGGGTAGGCGGCCCGCTCGGGGTCTCCCCCGCCGCCAGCCGGCCTCGGGCGCCGGGAAGAGTGCCGCGTCGGCGCTCTCGAAGGCGAGCAGCCTGCGCTTGCGGTCGAGGCCGCCGCCGTAGCCCGTCAGGCTGCCGTCGGCGCCGACGACGCGGTGGCAGGGCACGATGATGCTGACCGGGTTGCGGCCGTTGGCGAGACCGACGGCACGGGCGGCGGACGGCACACCCAACTGCTCGGCGAGCCGCCCGTAGCTCAGGGTCCGCCCGTACGGGATGGTGCACAGCGCCGCCCAGACGCGGCGTTGGAAGGAGGTGCCGCTCAGGGCGAGCGGCACGTCGAAGACGGTCAACTCGCCGCGGAAATAGGCGTGCAGCTGCTCGACGACCGTGGCGAACGGCGCGGAGTCCTGGCCTGCGAGGTCGCCGAAGGTGTCCAGCGGCGGACGGTGGCGGTGGTCGGTCATGTACAGGCCGGACAGGGCGCCGTCCGTGGCGACGAGGGTGAGCGGGCCCACCGGGGTGCCCTCGATGACGGTGTGCGTGCGGCCGGTGGCCGGGGCTGCGGATGCGTGCGAGGTCATGGCTGGGGGCTCAGTTCGTGGGGAGGAGGTTGATGGGGTGGTCGTCGGTCGCCCAGAGGTACTGGACGGCGTAGGCGCGCCAGGGGCGCCAGGCGGCGGAGTGCCGGATGAGGGCCGCCGGGGTGCCGGGCAGGCCGAGCCGGGTGGCGGCGCGGCGCAGGCCGAGGTCGGTGGGGGTGAAGGCGTCGGGGTCGCCGAGTGCGCGCATGGCGATGCATTCGACGGTCCAGGGGCCGATGCCGGGCAGCTCGGCGAGGCGGGCGCGGGCCTCCTCCCGGTCGTCGCCGACACCCAGCCGGAGCGCGCCGGACGCGAGCGCGGCGATCAGGCCGGTGAGGGTGGCGCGCCGGGTCCTGGGCATCGCCAGCGTCCCGGGGTCGAGTCCGGCCAGCGTCCGCGGGTCGGGGAAGAGGTGGGTGAGGCCGCCCTCCGGGTCGTCGACCGGCTCGCCGTGTGCGGTGACCAGGCGGCCGGCGTGGGTCCTGGCGGCGGCGGTGGAGACCTGCTGGCCGAGTACCGCGCGGACGGCGAACTCGTCGGCGTCGGCGGTGCGCGGGACGCGGCGGCCCGGCGCCTTGCCGACCAGCGGGGCCAGCAGCGGATCGGTGCGGAGCTGGGCGTCCACCGCCTCCGGGTCGGCGTCGAGGTCGAGCATCCGGCGGCACCGTGCAATGGCGCCCGCGAGGTCCCGCAGGTCCGTCAGCGCGAGCCGGCACTCGATGTGCTCGGGGCGGGGTGACAGCGCGACGATGGCGTGCCCGTAGGGGAGGCGCAGGGTGCGGCGGTAGGCGCCGTCGCGCCACTCCTCGACGCCGGGGACCGCGGTGGCCGCGAGGTGTCCGAAGAGGTTGTCGGGGCACAGCGGGCGGCGGAACGGGAGGCGCAGGGTGAGGGTGCCCGGCAGGGCGGCGCGCGGGCCGGGGCGGGCCCGCTGCCGCAGCTCGCCCGGTACCAGCGCGAAGACCTCCCGCACCGTTTCGTTGAAGGTGCGGATGCTGGCGAACCCGGCGGCGAAGGCGACCTCGGCCATCGGCAGGGCGGTCGTCTCGATCAACAGCCGTGCGGTCTGGGCGCGTTGGGCTCGGGCCAGGGCGAGCGGCCCGGCGCCCAGTTCGGCCAGCAGCTGGCGTTCGACCTGCCGGGTGCTGTACCCGAGCGCTCCGGCGAGTCCGGGGACGCCGTCGCGGTCCACGACGCCGTCGGCGATCAGCCGCATCGCGCGGGCGGTGAGGTCGGCCCGCGCGTCCCACTGCGGCGATCCCGGGCTGGCGTCGGGCCGGCAGCGCTTGCAGGCGCGGAATCCGGCCTGCTGAGCGGCGGCGGCGCTGGGGTAGAACCGCATGTTCTGCGGCTTGGGCGGCACCACGGGGCAGCTGGGGCGGCAGTAGATGCGGGTGGTGACGACGGCGGTGTAGAACCAGCCGTCGAAGCGGGCATCCTTGGACTGCACGGCGCGCAGACAGCGCTCGGTGTCGGTGTGCATGCCTCCAGGATTCCGCAGCCGCCGCTCCCCCGCTGGCGGAAATCCGACATCAACGTGCGCCTGCCGGGGCACCCGCGATTCCCCTCCCCGCGCAGGTCCCCCACGCGACGGGCTCAGCTCCGCCCGCCGGCCGCCGCGAACCGGTCCAGGGCGCCGATCTCCGCCTCCCGCATCGCCTCGCTGCCCTTGTGCCCGGCGTCGTCGATGACGATGAGCCGGGCGTCCGGCCAGGCGCGGGACAGTTCCCAGGCGGTCTCCAGCGGGGAGCTGAGGTCCAGCCTGCCGTGGATGAGGACCCCCGGGATCCCGGCCAGCCGGCCCGCGTCGCGCAGCAGGGCGCCCTCCTCCAGCCAGGCGCCGTGCGCGAAGTAGTGCGTGCAGATGCGGACGAGGGCGAGCCGGGCGGCGGACGGCCGTCCCGCGTACGGGTCGGGCGCGCCGTTCGGCTCCATGGACAGCACGGTGTCCTCCCAGGCGCACCAGTCCGCCGTGGCCCGCTCCCGCACCGCGGGATCCGGGTGCCCGGTCAGCTCCGCGTACGCCCCGATGAGGCTCCCGTCCCCCTCCGCCGCGCGGGCACCGTCCCGGAAGCGCGCCCACTGCTCGGGGAAGAACCTGCCGACGCCCCGGTAGAGCCAGTCGATCTCGCGGCGCCTGGTCGTGGTGACGCTCGGGATGACGATCTCCGAGACCCGCTGCGGATGGCGCTCGGCGTACGCCAGGATCAGCGTCGAGCCCCAGGATCCGCCGAACAGCAGCCAGCGGTCGATGCCGAGGTGTTCGCGCAACTGCTCCATGTCGGCGAGCAGGTGGGCGGTGGTGTTGTGCCGCAGGTCGGTCGCGGGGTCGGCGGCGTGCGGGGTGCTCCGGCCGCATCCGCGCTGGTCGAACAGGACGATGCGGTAGCGCTCGGGGGCGAAGTGGCGCCGCGCCCAGGTGCCGCACCCCGACCCGGGGCCGCCGTGCACGACCACCGCGGGCTTGCCCCGCGGGTTGCCGCACACCTCCCAGTGCACGAGGTTGCCGTCGCCCACGTCCAGCATCCCCTGGTCGTACGGCTCGATCGGCGGGTACCTGTCGGTCATCGTCGGCTCCTAGGGTCGGTGCGGAGCGGGCAGCGGGTCCGTCACCTCACGGGCGTCCGGTGCCGCCGCCCCGTTCCACGTGCTTGGTGTAGGCCGCGTCGAGATCGGTCACGTCGACGGACGTGTGCACCACCAGCGTGTCGGGGGCGGCGGCGGTGTGCTGTCGCAGCAGTGCCAGGACCGCGCGGCTCAGCTCGGTCTTGACCTGCGTCGAGCGGCCGGGGAGTACCGCGAACTCCAGGTGGATCAGGGCCGCTCCCGGCTCGTCGTCGGCGATGACGGTCTCGTCGACGCGGCAGAAGCGGGTCTTGCAGCTCTCGACGGTGATGTCGTCGACCGTCCTCGCGGCCAGCGCGTGCAGTTCGCGGGCGAAGCCGCGGCGGTCGATGACGTCGTGCAGGGACGCGTCGTAGGAAACGAGGATGTGGGGCATGGCGTACTCCTGATGCGGACGGGCACTGCGTCCACCCTCTCGTACCGGCGGGCGCGGGACCGGCCCGGGTGCGGGAACCGGCGCTCAGCCCAGCAGCATGAAGACCGCCTTGACCGCCGCCGCGAGACCGATGGCCGCGGCGGTCAGCAGCGCGACGCGGCGGGCCGAAGGCAGTGGCAGGACCCGGCATCCCGCGCTCTCGGGGAAGGCGTAGAAGACCAGGCCCGGCTCCCCTGAGACGGCCACCCGCGCTATCGGCAGGTGGCGGAGCCTGGCCCGCCTGGCCAGTTCGCCCGGCCGCTTGACGATGCCGCGTTCGACGGCGGCGCAATGGGTGTCGGACAGGTCGGCGGGCAGCCGGTCGCCGTAGCCGCAGTCCGCGGTGCGCCACTGGCCGGCTCCCGACGCGATCAGCCGGACGAGGACGGGCGGCTGCGTGGTCGGCATCGGCACCTCGCTCTTCACGCTGCGGTGCTCGATGGTGCCCTCGGTCCAGGTGGTGGTCCGGCCGGCGCCGCCGCACGCCTTGTGGCCGACGCTGCCCTCGCCCTCGCACCCCGGGCAGGCGACCTTTCCGCTGCCGTCGCAGTCGGTGCACCGGACGCGTCCCGCGCCACGGCAGGCGGGGCAGGCGGCTTCGGGCGCCCCGCACTTGACGCAGGTTTCCCGCTCGTCCCGCGCGGGGGCGGCGGCGCTGTGGTGGCCGCGCTGTCCGCTGCCGCCGCACCTGGCGCAGGAGCCGGCGCCGGCGCAGCCCGTGCAGGCGCGCAGCGGCTCGCAGACCAACTCCCCGTGCCCCGTGCACCGGTCGCAGGGCACCCGGCCGTTGCCGCAGACGCAGTGGTGCGCACGTACCGAGTCCTCGCGCACCAGCGTCCACTCCTGCTGGGTATCCGGGTCGGACGGTTCGGGGACCGGGTGGGCCGACAGGTCCTGGTAGGTGGCGTACTTGGAGAGGTCGATGTGCCCGTGCTGTTCCCTTTCCGCTTCCCTGCGGGTCTCGATGCACCGGGTGACGTGGCAGTCGAGCAGCGACCGCCAGGTGACGTCCGCTGCGCCCGGTGCCCGCAGGTCCGTCGGTCCCCTGCGCGCGGCCAGCCGGGCGGTCACCGCGTCGAGAAGGGCTTTCTCGTCCTGCTGCCTGCTCATGCCCGCTCCTCGACTCCGCTCACGCTGCTCGCCGCCCCGTCGGCGGGCCGAGTATCACACCTCAACCCGGCCTCCTCATAGGCCCGTTGGCGGGTAGGTTCCGTCGACTTCCGGCCATCCGGCGGGAGACAGTGCGGACGGCCGCGGGGTGGTGGGGCGGCGGCGGCGACCGCGTGGTGGTCGGCGATGTCCCGGTCTGCGGGCGGCCGATACCGTGGTCACGGTTGTCTGTCCCTTGCACATGGATGAGGTACACGGGTGAGCGTTCGGGTCGTTCTGCTGGAGGACGAAGAGCTGGTGCGGAGCGGGATCCGGCTGATCCTGGACGCCGACCCGGACATCGAGGTCGTCGCCGAAGGACGCGACGGCTCGCAGGCCATGGAGCTGGTGGCCGCGCACCGCCCGGACGTGGTGCTGACCGACATTCAGATGCCGGGTGTCGGCGGCCTGGAGGTCGTCAAGCGCCTCACGGCCCTGCCGGAGCCGCCGGCCGTGGCCGTCCTCACCACGTTCGACCTGGACGAGTACGTGCACGCGGCGCTGCGGGACGGCGCGTCGGGCTTCCTCCTCAAGGACACCCCGCCGCGTGAGCTGGCCGGTGCGGTGCGCACCGTCGCCCGGGGCGAGGCGATGCTGTCGCCGCGGATCACGAAGCGGCTGCTGCGGGCGTTCGCCACGGACGGTACGGCGGAGGAGGCCAGGGCCCGGGTGAAGGTGCTGACGTCGAGGGAGAGCGAGGTCGCCGCGGCGGTGGCGCGCGGGCTGAGCAACGCCGAGATCGCGGCCGGGCTCTTCCTGAGCGCGTCCACGGTCAAGGTCCACATCGGGCGGATCATGACCAAGCTCGGCGCCGCCAACCGCACCCAGGTCGCCATCGTGGCGCACGACGCCGGGCTCGCCTGAGCGGTCCGCCCTACGCGGAGTCCTCCTGGGCGTGCAGGGGGAAGACCGCCCGCACCCAGTACTTCCCGTCGTCCTCCCAGCCGGTGCCCAGGGCGCCGCCGGCCAGCGTGATGCGCTCCCGCATGCCGATCAGGCCGTAGCCCGACCCCGGCACGCCGCCGGAGTCCGGGCCGCCCCCGCGCTCGTTGGCGACGCTGATCATGAGGTCGCTGTCCTCGGCCGTGACCGTGACGTCCACCGTGGCGTGCGGGGCGTGCTTGGCCGCGTTCGTCAGCGCTTCCTGGACGACGCGGTAGGCCGCGCGGTCCACCGCTCCGGAGGGCTGCGGCAGGTCGTCGGGCATCTCCAGCCGGATGGTGGCACCGGAGGCGATCACGTCGTCGACGAGGGTCTTGATGCCGCGGACGGTGACCTCGCCGACGGCGTCGTCACCGTCCTGCGCCGCCGTGCCGTCCTTGTCGTCGCGCAACACCCGTAGCATGCCGCGCAGTTCGGACAGGGCCGTCGCGCCGGTCCTGCGGATCACCTCGGCGACCTCGCCGGTACGGGCGTCGGGCGCGGTCACCGACAGCCCGCCGGCCTGGATCGTGATGATGCTGACGCGGTGCGCGACGACATCGTGCATCTCCCGGGCGATACGGCGGCGCTCGGCGGCCACCGCCCGTTCGGCGAGCAGGTCCCGTTCGCGTTCCGCCTGTTCGGCCCGTCCGTGCAGGGTGGCCAGCAGCACCCTGCGCTGGAAGACCCACTGCCCCGCCAGCATCGCTCCGGCGACGGCGGCCACCGCGAATCCGACGAGGTAGCTGGCGGTGTGGGTCAGGCCGAGGGTGTGGGCGGTGTGGCAGAAGGCCACCGTGCAGGTGAGGCCGCCCGCGACCCACGACCGCTGCTGCGGGCCCCACTTCATGCCCGCGGTATAGGCGGCGATCATGGCGGGGCCCGTCGGCTGGGTCAGGAAGGCCACCGGCACGGTCACGAGGACGGCCGCCCACGGGAACCGTCTGCGCACGAGGAACGCCGGTGCCACCAGCACGCATGCCCAGACCGTGGGGACGGTGTCCGAGCTGGAACCGGTCCACACCGCGAGGGCGGTGACGAGCAGATCCCATCCCAGCGAGCGGAATTTCCCGTTCCACCACGACAGCCAGTGCCGCCGGTTGTCCAAAAATCTCACCGCACGACGGTACCGGCCGCCCGGCCCGGCCCCCGGCCCCACCTGCCGTACCCGCTGCCCTGACCTGCCCGCTTTGGCCGCCGCCCTGCGCAGGTGGTGGTGTGCGCTGCGGGCCGGGTGCCTCAGCCCTGCTGCGCTGATCATGCCTCTCCTCCAGGGTCGGGACGGCGGGACGGCGGATGACCGCCCGTCGGCCCCTCCACGGTCGGCCACCCGGGCCCTCCCCCACATCCCCATTCCGGGCAGCCCCGCATACGACTTTCGGGCAACGGGGACGAGCGGGAAGCGTGATGCGGTCGCCGGAGGTGCGCGGCGAAGGTGGAGCACGTGGCCGGCGAACACGCCCCACGCACCGCTCCGTTCACACGCATGCGGCCGGGCACCGCCGCTCAACGGCAGCGCCCGGCACGAAGGGAAGACCGCACCATGCACGCTCCGCTCGTCCAGCAGATCACCGTGGCCGCCGCAGCATCGGACCCGGGCGCCCTCCGCCTCGGCGCGGCGCTCCTCGTCCTGGTGCTGCTGTGCTACGTGGCCTTCGTCATCGGGGCCCTGGTCGGCATCGTCAGGTCCCGTCTCACCGGCGGCATGAAGGCGGCCTGGGTGGTGTTCACGTGCGTCGCGCCGTTCCTCGGCAGCCTCGTCTGGTTCCTCGTCGGCCGCCGCGACGCGGCCCGCCGCCCGGCCGTGGGCTGAACGCCGGCCGCCGGCGCCCCCGTTCGCTACCCGGCCTGCGCCGTGAAGGCCGCGTACGTGCGCGCGTCGAAGAGGACGAACCTGGCCTCCTCCACCGCCGTTCCGGTCTCGCGCACCGTCTCGACGGCGATCCGCGCGGCGTCGTCGACGGGCCAGCCGTAGGCGCCGGTGGAGATGGCGGGGAAGGCGACCGTCCTGGCCCCGAGTTCGTCGGCGACGCGCAGCGACTCGCGGTAGCAGGAGGCGAGGAGAGCCGCGTCGCCCGAGGCGAAGACCGGGCCGACGGTGTGGATCACCCAGCGGGCCGGCAGGCGGCCCGCCGTGGTCGCGACGGCCTGGCCGGTGGGCAGTCCGCGGCCGTGGTGCGAGGCGCGCAACTCGCGGCAGGCGGCCAGGATTTCCGGGCCGCCGCGGCGGTGGATGGCGCCGTCCACGCCGCCGCCACCGAGCAGCGAGGAGTTGGCGGCGTTGACGACGGCGTCCACGTCCTGCTCGGTGATGTCGCCGCGGACGAACGTCAGGGCCGGGCCGGACGGGGCAGGTGTGGGGCGTGTGGGGCTCATGGGCCGGAGCTTAGAGCCTGTGTCCGCATCCCGGCCGAGGAACGTCAGCGTGCGGTGGCCCGCAGCCTGCGCCAGACCTGCTTCGCGGCGTAGTGACCCGACATGCCGTGCACTCCGGGGCCGGGCGGGGTGGCCTGGGAGCAGAGGAAGACGGCGGGGTGGGCGGTGGTGTAGGGGACGCGGGTGAGCTTGGGGCGGATGAGCAGGCGCAGGCCGGCCGCGGAGCCGGTGGCGGTGTCGCCGCCCACGTAGTTGGCGTTGCGGGCGGCGATCCGAGGCGGTCCTGCGATCGCGCGGGCCAGGACGAGATCGCGGAAGCCGGGGGCGAAGCGTTCGATCTGCCGCTCGATGACCTCCGTCGCGTCGCCATCCCAGCCGTTGGGGACGTGGCCGTACACCCAGAACGTGTGCCGGCCTTCGGGGGCACGGGTGGGGTCGATCAGGCTGGGCTGGGAGGTGATCAGGAAGGGTACGGAGGGGTCCTGGCCCTGCGCGGCGGCGTTCAGCGCGGCGGAGATCTCGCCGCTGGTGGGGCCGATGTGGACGGTACCGGCCTGTCGCGCCTCGGGGGCCGTCCACGGCACCGGGGCCGACATCGCGTAGTCGATCTTGAAGACGCTGGGGCCGTACTTGACGTTGCGGTAGGCGTTGCCGAGGCCCGCGATCCGGGCGAGCGCGGTCGGCGAGGTGTCGAAGACGTAGGCGCGGGCGGGCGGCAGGTCGTCGAGCCGCTTGACCTCGAAGTCGGTGTGCAGGGCGCCGCCGTGGGCACGCAGCAGGCCCGCCAGCGCGTCGCAGATCGCCTGCGAGCCGCCGCGGGGCACCGGCCAGCCCCGTGCGTGCGCGGCCAGCGCGAACATCAGGGCGAGCCCGGAGGTGCCGAAGCCGCCGAGCGGGGCGATGGCGTGCGCCGCGATCCCGGCCAGCAGGCCGGGGGCCTTCTCGTCGTGGAAGCGGCGGTTGAGGAGGGTGACCGGCTGCATGGCGGTGAGCCCGAAGCGGGCGTACGTCACCGGGTCCTGCGGCAGGCCGAGCCACTGGGTGCGCAGGAAGTCGTGGGCCATGCTGTCCCACTTGCCGAGGAACGGCGCGACGAGCCTGCGGTACGTCCCCGCGTCGCGCGGGCCGAAGGACATCGCGGTCTCGCCGACGGAATGGGCGAGCACGGCGGCCGTGCCGTCCGGGAAGGGGTGCGCCATCGGGATCTCGGGGTGCAGCCACTCCAGGCCGTGCCGTGCGAGCGGCATGGTGGCGAAGGCGGGTGAGCCGATGCCGAAGGGGTGCACGGCCGAGCAGGGGTCGTGCCGGAAGCCGGGGAGGGTCAGCTCTTCGGTGCGGGCGCCGCCGCCGATGGTGTCGCGGGCCTCGAAGACCTCGACGGACATGCCGCGGCGGGCCAGTTCGACGGCCGCCGTCAGGCCGTTGGGCCCCGCCCCGATCACCACGGCATCGAGCATCCTCGGCACCTGCGCCACTCCCCTCGTGTCCGGTCCTCGTCGTTGAGGATCAGTTGGCGGCTGCCAGTAGTCCGAGGATACGCCGCGCGGTGTCGGCGTCCCGCGCCGCGGTGAAGGGCAGCGCATTGCCGCCCGCGATACGGAACGGCTCGCCCGCGACGGTGCCGCTCGCGCCGCCGGTCTCCTGCACGAGGAGCAGCCCGGCCGCGTGGTCCCAGGCGTTCTCCCAGCTGAAGGCCACGGCGTCGATCTGGCCCCTGGCTATGTGCAGGTACTCCAGGCCCGCCGAGCCGCAGGGGCGCGGGGCGATGCCGCCGGTGTCCAGGGCGGCGAGCACCCGCTTCTGCTCGTCGGTGGTGAAGTCGTAGTGCGAGATGGCGACGTCGATGCCCGCGGTGGACGCGGCGGGGCCCGGCATCAGCGGTTCGCCGTTGAGCGTGGCGCCGGCGCCGCGGCGGGCGACGGCCATCAGGTCGAGCGCGGGCGCGTACGTCCAGGAGGCCAGCAGTTCGCCGCGGTGGGCGAGGGTGACCAGCGTCGCGAAGCCGGGGTCGCCGTGGACGAACTGGCGGGTGCCGTCGACCGGGTCGACGATCCAGACCGGGGCGTCGCCGCGCAGGGCGTCGAGTATGGCGGGGTCGGCGTGCACGGCTTCCTCGCCGACCACCACGGAACCGGGCAGCAGGGCGGTGAGCGCGGCGGTGAGGTGCTCCTCGGCGCGGCGGTCGGCGACCGTGACGAGGTCGTGCGGGCCGTTCTTCTCGACGATCTCGTCCGCCGCGAGCTGCCGGAACCGCGGCAGGATCTCCTCGGCCGCCGCCCGGCGGACGGCCTCCTCGACGGCGGCGAGGTCGAGCGCCGACAGGTCGGGCGCCGGGGCCGCCGCGGCGTCGGCCGCGCTCGCGTCCGGCGCGGCTTCGGTGCTGTGCGTGAGGTCTCCCTGATGCGTACTGAGTGCTTCGATCATGTATCCATCGAACCACGCCCCACTGACACGGCGCCTGGACCAGAGGTGAATTCCGGATGCCCCGGGGGCCAATCGCAGGTGCGGCGGGGCGGCCCTCCACACCTGCGCGCCCGGTATCGCCGCAGGTCAGCGGCCCACCGCGTAGCCCTGCATGCCGCGCGGGTTCGCGGCCGACGACAGCACTCCGGTCTCCGGGTCACGGGCCACCGCGCACAGCCGCCCCTCCGACCAGGGGCCGCCGACGGTGACGCGGTGCCCGCGGCGGCGCAGCTCCTCGACGGTCCCGGTGCCGATCCGTGATTCGACGGTCACGGCGCCCGGCTGCATCGCCCGGGGGAAGAAGGAGCCGGGGAACGCGTCGTTGTGCCAGTTCGGGGCGTCGATCGCGCCCTGGAGGTCGAGACCGCCGCGTACCTCGGGGCGCAGGGTGACGGCGAGGAAGAAGTGCAGCTGCCACTGGTCCTGCTGGTCGCCGCCCGGGGTGCCGAAGGCCATCACCGGGACGCCGTCGCGCAGCGCCAGCGACGGGGTCAGGGTGGTGCGCGGCCGGCGGCCCGGGGTCAGCGAGTTGGGCAGCCCCTCCTCCAGCCAGGCCATCTGGAGCCGGCTGCCGAGCGGGAAGCCCAGGCCGGGCACGACGGGGTTGGACTGGAGCCAGCCGCCGGACGGGGTGGCGGAGACGAGGTTGCCCCAGCGGTCGACGATGTCGATGTGGCAGGTGTCCCCGCGGGTGGCGCCGCTGCGGTCGACCTCGGGCGCGACGCTCTGCGCGGGCAGGTCGTCCGCGTCGGCGGCGCTGGGCGCGACGGTCGGCTCGCCGATGCCCCCGGTCCGCCCGCCGCCGCCCGCTGCTCCCGCCCGCCCCGCGGCGACGGCCAGCGCGTGCCGGCTCAGCCGCGGGGTGCGGCCGTCCGGGCTGCCCGGCCGCAGCGCGTACGAGGCGTGCTCGCCGATCAGCTGCCGGCGCTCGGCGTTGTACGCGTCGCCGAGCAGGGTGCCGAGCGGGACGTCGGCCGCGTCGCCGTACCACGCCTCGCGGTCGGCCATCGCGAGTTTGCAGCCCTCGATGAGGGTGTGCACGTACTCGGGGCTGCCGTAGGCGGGCAACTCGTCGGGGAGCAGGGCGAGTTGCTGGAGAAAGACCGGGCCCTGGGACCAGCCGCCGGCCTTGGCGACGGTCCAGCCGTGCCGGTCGTAGGTGACGGGGTCCTCGTAGGACGCCGCGTAACCGGCGAGGTCGTCGCCGGTGAGGGTGCCGGCGTGCCGTTCGCCCGAGGTGTCCATGGCGGGGCGGGCCGCGGCCTCGGCGAGTGCGGTGCCGATGAAGCCCTCGCGCCAGATCCTGCGGGCCGCGTCGATCTGTCCGTCGCGGGAGGCCGAAGCGGCCTGTGCCTCGGTGGTGAGGCGGCGCCAGGTGGCGGCCAGCGGGCGGTTGCGCAGCAGGCCGCCCGGGGCGACGGACCTGCCGCCCGGCAGGTACACCTCGGCGGACGAGGTCCACTCCGTCGTGAAGAGTTCCCTGACCGTCTCGATGGTCTCGCCGATCCGCTCGACGGCCGGATGCCCGTGTTCCGCGTAGCCGATCGCGTACCGCAGCACCTCCGCGAGGGTCTTGGTGCCGTGGTCGCGCAGCAGCAGCATCCAGGCGTCGAAGGCGCCGGGCACGGCGGCGGCCAGCGGTCCGGTGCCCGGCACCAGGTCGAGGCCGAGCCCGGTGTAGTGCGCCACGCTCGCCCCGGCCGGCGCAGGACCCTGCCCGCACAGCACGCGCACGGGGCCGCCCGCGGGCGCCAGGATGATCGGGACCTCGCCCGCCGGGCCGTTCAGGTGCGGCTCGACGACATGCAGCACGAAGCCGGCGGCGACGGCCGCGTCGTAGGCGTTGCCGCCGTCCTCCAGGACCGCCATCGCGGACTGGGACGCCAGCCAGTGCGTGGTGGATGCCATCCCGAAGGTGCCGTGCAGGGTCGGGCGGGTGGTGAACACGGGCGGGCTCCTTGTGCGCTGCGGCGGTGCGGACGGGACCGATCAAGGAACCCAGCAGACCGCATGCCGCATCCGGGGGCAAGGGTGCCCGGCAGGCGGGACGGGCCCGCCCCCGGTGGAAACCGCCGCCCGCCCCTACAAATCCGCTACAACTCCGCGTCCAGGGACAGCCGGTGGACGCCGGGGAGATAGTCGTCCAGTTCTCCCGGGGTGAAGCGGGCCATGCCGACGACGTGCCAGAACTCGCCCGCCACATCGCCCTCGTACTTGTAGCCGCCCTCGGGGGTGAGCGCCGCCCAGCCGTCCGGCACGCCGATCAGCGTGGCGCGCAGGGACGGTTCGGGCGCGCTGCCCGCGCCGTCCGGTGCGGGGACGTCCCAGAGGCGGATCGTGCCGTCCTCGCCGCAGCTGGCCAGGCGCGAGCCGTCGGGGTGGAAGGCGAGCGAGAAGATGCGCCCGGTGTGGCCGGTGAGGCGGGCGATGCGGGTGCCGGTGACGGTGTCCCAGAGGCAGACGGTGCGGTCGTCGCCCGCGGTCGCCAGGAGCGGGCGGTACGGGTGCGCGACGGCCGCCCACAGCCGGCCGTGGTGGCCGCGCAGGACGTGCCGGAGCACGCCGTCCTGCCAGATGGCGGCCGTGCCGTCCCAGGATGCGCTGCCGACCCACTCGCCGCCGGCGCCGAAGGTGACCGCGTACACCCGGTCGGTGTGGCCTTCGAGTTCGGTCACCAGGAGGCTGCCCGCGACGTTCCAGAGGCGGACGCGGCCGTCGTCGCAGCCGGTGGCGAGGAGTTCGCCGTCGCCGCGGAAGGCGATGGAGCGCACCCGGCCGTGGTGCTCGTTCAGGGTGGCGACATGGGCGCCGGTGCTGCGCCACCACAGGCGGACCGAGTCGTCGTCGTTGGCGGTGGCGAGCAGTTCGCCGTCCGCGCTGAACGCCTCGGCCCAGGTGTGGTCGGTCTCCACGTCGATCTCGCGGAGGTACTCGCCGTTCGCGGCGTTCCACAGGTAGACGTCGCCGTCGTTGCTCGCCGTGCCCAGGACCGGTCCCGCCGGGCTGAAGACGGCGGAGATCAACCGGTCGCCGCGGCCGGAGAGTTCGGCGGCCCGGCGGCCGGTGCGCGCGTCCCAGAGCCGGACGATGCCGTCGTTGCCGCAGCTGGCGAGACGGCTGCCGTCGGAGTTGAAGGCGACGGTGTTCACCCGGCGGCCGTGGCCGCGCAGGATCCGCTTGCCCTGGCCCGTGTCGGCGTCCCAGATCTGGGCGCCGCCGTCGTTGCCGACGGTGACGAGCTGGCTGTCCTGCGGGCGGAAGCGGCAGGCCCAGGCGGAGCCGCGGTGTTCGACGGGCTGCTGGCGCAGCAGGGTGACGTTGCGGTGGCCGCCGCCCGACGCGACCCGCCACAGCCGGACCGTGCCGTCGCTGTCACAGGCGGCGAGCAGCCTGCCTTCGTTGCCGAACATCACTTGGTAGACCGCGCCGGTGCAGCACTCCAGGGTGCCGGCCGGTGCGCCGACCACCGGATCCCACAGCCGGACCTGGCCGTCGGTGTCGCCGCTGACCAGCAGATTGCCGTCGGGGTGGAAGTCGAGGGTGTAGACGCGTCCGGTGTGTCCGGTGAACTCGTGCAGCAGGCGCGCGTCCGAGAGCCGCCAGACGCGGACCGTGCCCTGCCCTTCGGCGCCCTGGTCCCCGGTGGCCAGCAACGTGCCGTCGGGGCTGAACCGGGCGCGGTAGACGGCCCCTTGGTGGCCGGGCAGGCGGCCGGTGCACGTTCCGGTGCGGGTGTCCCAGATGCGCAGTCCCGCCGCCGCGTCGCCGGTGACCAGGGTGCGGCCGTCCGGGCTGAACACCGCGGTGTAGACGGGCGCGGTGTGGCCGGGCAGGTGGTGCAGCGGCATGCCGCTCGCGGTGTCCCAGAGCGTCACCATGCCGTCGGCGTCACCGGTGGCGACGACGGTGCCGTCCTCGTCGAGCGAGACCGGCCAGACGCCGCCGGGGTGGACGTCGATGCGGTGCAGGCAGCTGCCCGACACCGGATCCCACAGGCGTACCGTGCCGTCGGCGCCGCCGGTGGCGAGCACCCGGGAGCGGAACTTGACGGCGTAGACCCGCCCTTCGTGCCCGTGCAGGGTGCGCAGCGCGCGGCCGGTGTCCGCGGCGCAGACCAGGACCCCGCCGTCCTCACTGCCCACCGCGAGGAGTTCACCTGCGGGGCTGTACGAGATGGGCTCGGGCAGCCGGCTGGTGCGCATGTCGAAGCCGTACGGGACGCCGACGGCCGCCGGGCGGAAACCGGCCTCCACCGGCATGCCGGGCGCGAGGGCCGCGGTGCTCAGTTCGGGGGCCGCGCGGACCTGCGCGTCGAGTACCGGGTCGATGAGGGCGGCGCGGTTCCAGCGGCTGCCGGTGAGGCGGGCGCCGCGCAGGTCGGCGCGGGTGAGGCGGGCGCCGCGCAGGTCGGCGCCGGTGAAGTCGGCGCCGCTGAGGTCGGCGTGGTCGAGGCGGGCGCCGTTCAGCCGGGCGTCCTTGAGCACGGCGCCGGAGAGGTTGGCGCCGATCAGCCGGGTGTCGGTGAGGTCGGCGCCGGTGAGGTCGACGCCGGAGAAGTCCCGCCCGGAGAGGTCCTCGCCGGACAGCCGGGCGGCGCGCAGGTCGGCGTTGGCCGGCACCCGCAGCCGGTCGATGATCCGGACGGCGTTGGCGCGGGCCGCGTCACTGGTGCCGGGGCCCGGGGCGTTGAGGACCGTACGGACCCACTCGGTGCACAGGCCGTGGTCGGCGAGGTCGCAGAAGAACTCGACGGCGAGCGGGCTGAAGGGGCGGGCGGACAGCAGGGTGCCGTCCCCGTGGGCCAGTTGAGCCGCGGCCTCGCGGGCGACGAGCCATTCGACGACGGAGCCGTGGATGAACTGGAAGAGCCCGTCGTCGGTGCGGACCAGGAGGCTGCCCGCGCCGACGGCCTGGGCGCGTTCCTGGGTGGACAGCGTGCCGGCCGACAGTTCGCTGAGCGCGGCGGAGACGGTGTCGGTCAGCTCGTCGAGGCGCAGGCCGCTGCGCCCGCTCTCCCACAGGCGCCTGGCGAGTGCGGTGACCGCGGTCCAGAGGTGGTCGATGCCCAGGCCGGGAGCGGCGCCGGGGCCGCCCTGGCCGCGGCGTTCCTCGTGGGCGAGCCAGGCGGTGAACACGTCCTCGTAGAGCCGGGCGGGGCTCAGCGCGCGGCCGGCTCCGGCGACCGCGCGCAGCTGGTCCTGGTCGAGGTCGGCGACGAAGCTGAGCAGCCGGGGGTTGGCGCACAGGGCGAGCAGGTCGGGGATGTTCTGGAGGAGCTGGAAGCGGCGGTCGGCGGCCTCCTCGTCGGCGTAGCGGTTGACGAGGTAGGCGCGGATCTGGGCCGGGACGAACCCTTCGAGGGAGAGGATGCGGCGCTGCGGGAGCAGGCCGACGCGTTCGCCGAGCGCGGTGAGGATCTGGTCGCGTGACTTGAAGTGCTGGGTGCGGCTGCTCACCACGATCTTGGCGTTGTCGACGGCGGCGTTCAGGAGCACCTGGAGGTGGTCGGCGGCCCGGTCGTAGCTGACGCGGTTGACGAGTTCGTCGAAACCGTCGAAGAGCAGCACGACGCGGCCCTGTCCGAGCATGTAGCGCAGCGCGCGCAGGTCGATGGTGTCGACGTCGTGCCCGGCGAGGTGGGCGGCGACCAGACCTTCGAGGCTGTGCGCGCGGTCGAGGGTGTTGAGCGGGATGAGCAGGGGCGTGAGGTGCGGGAGCCGTTCGGGGATGCGGCGGGCCAGCTCGCGCAGGGCGAAGGTCTTGCCGTGGCCGAAGTCGCCGAGCAGCAGCATGAAGCGGCCGTGGTCGGTCTCCAGGAGTTGCAGCATGGCCTCGACGAGACCCTCGCGTTCCTCGCCGTCGGGGCGTTCGGCGTCGCGGTAGCGCTGCGGGAGGTAGAGGTCGGGTGCGTACCTGTCGTCGTTGCCGAGCCTGGCGGTCTGGGCCGTGACGTAGGCCCGCAGGTCGAGCAGGCCCTGGAATTCGAGAAAGCTGCGCACCCGGATGCCGCGGCGGCCCGCCCGTTCGCGGAGCGCGGGCTCCGGTGGCGGCCCGGCGTGGATCAGTTCGGCGTCGGAGCCGGTGTCGGTGGCGTGCGCCTGGGCGAGGAAACGGTCGAGTTCGCCGTCGGTGGGGGTGCCGGGGTGGACGGCGATCCGCTGCTGCCGTACGACTCCCTCGTCGTTCCAGGTGACCATGATCTGGGTCAGGTCGTCGGGGGCGCCGCGCGGTACGTCCCGCAGGCGTACGCCCTCCTGCCGGGCCCGGCAGACCTCCTTGACGCGTTCGGCGAGCGAGTCGGCGGGCTCATCGACCGAGCGGTTGTCGGCGGGCGCGGCGGCGGGCGGCGGGGCGGCGGGCTCGCCGGGCGGCGTGAAGATGCGGTGGGCGCTGCGCCAGGAGACGGGGAACTCGGCGGGTGCGGTGGGTTCTTCGCCGGTCCAGCGGGTGACCTTGTCTGCGGTGACCCGCAGCAGCTCGAACCTGGCGGGGGCCGCGGAGCCGAACAGCGGCAGCTCGCCCCCGGTGAGCGGCAGCAGGTCGTGCGCGGGCTCGGCGGTGCTGGTGCGGGGGCCGCCGCTGGGGCCGTGCAGCAGGAAGTGCAGCCGGGGTGCGGTGAGGCGGGTGAAGGTGTCGACGTCGCGCAGCGGTCCTGGGCCGCCGGGTGCGTCGCCCGGTCGCCTGCGGCCGGTGAGCGGGTGCCGGAGCGCGCCGATGCGCAGCCAGCCCTCGTCCTCGTAGCCGCGCAGTGCCTCGGCGAACCAGGTGGCCTGGTCGCGTCCGAGGTAGCCGTACTGGTCGTCGGGGCGGTGGCTGTAGGCGATGGAGGAGTTGAACCCGGCGATGACGGTGTGGAGTTCGGGCACCGGGAACAGCGTCCAGGGCTGGTCGCTGTCGAAGACCGTGTCGAGACCTTCGTAGAGGCCGCGGAAGAGCCGGGTGTAGTGGCGCCACTTGGGCCAGTACGGGGGCTGCGGCGGGATCTCGTCCGCCTCGCAGGTGTGGAAGTAGCCGAGGCAGGCGGCCTGGCTGACGTCCTGGTTGCCCGGCACGACGATGACGCGCTGGGGCGGCAGGTCGAGCTGGGAGCGCAGGCCGGTGAGGAAGCTGAGGGCCTGGTCGCACTCGCGGGGGCTGCCGGACGCCGTCAGGTCGCCGGTGACGACGAGGAGGTCGGGGGACGGTGCGCCGGCGTCCTTCAGCTCGACGAGGTCGCTGCGGATCTCCCGGCGCAGGGCGTCGGGTTCCCGGCCGCGGCCGAAGTCGGGGCCCGCGAGGTGCAACACGGTCAGGGCGTCGGGCGGGCCCGCCGCGCCCGGCGCCTGCGGGTACTGGGGCGCCCTGGCCGGGCGGCGGCGCCCCGACCAGCCGGTGCGGCCGAGCGGGCGCTGGCGTTCGTCGGAGTGCCCGTTGGGCGCCGGAATCCTGGGGCGTCCGGTGGCGGTGAGGCTGCCGGGGTAGCCGGGGCGCTGTCCCGGGCGGGCGTGGCCTTCGACGGCCTGTCCGACGCGGGTGAGCAGCATGCCGCGCGCCGTCTCCGGGTCGGCGACACCGACGAGGTCGACGTAGGTGATGGTGGCGAGCAGCCCCTCGATCGGGATGTCCTCGACGCGGACGGTGAGCAGCTTGCGCTCCGGCTCCTCGGGCTCGGCGCGCAGCGCGGCCTGCCATTCCATGCGGCCGTAGGTGGAGCGTCCGTAGTGTCCGGAGAGTACGGCGATGACGGCGACGGACTCGCTGACGCCGCGGTCCATGAAGTCGATGAAGTTGGTGCCCGCGACAAAGTCCCACGCCTGGATCACCGTGCGGTATCCGGCTTCCTCCAGGGTCCAGGCGATCCAGGAGGCCCACTGTTCGTCCGCAGGCGAGTAGCTGATGAAGAAGTCCAAGTCACGTGCGTGGTCCATCAGTTCCCGGTCTGTCGCCATGGCCCCCATCGTAGGAGTTGTGGCCGCGGCTGGGCAGGCCCTTTACGGATCATCAGCACATCGCGACGGCGCGGTGGCGGTGGCACGGGCGGTGCGGGGCGGGCGGCTGCCTCCCACCGTGCCGCCTGTGGCCGGTGTGCGACCCTGTCTGCCGTGCGATTTCTCAAGCGTCTGCATCCCCTGGACTGGCTGGCCGCCGGGCTGCTCGCGTGCGGCCTGGTCTTCGTCGCCACGGGCCTGCTGCCGACCGGCCCCGCCGGGGACGCGATGACGCGCATCGGGCCGCTGCTGGTGTTCCTGGCCACGGTCATCGTCATGGCGGAACTGACCGGCAAGGCCCAGGTGTTCGACGCGGTGGCGTCCTGGGTGTCCCGCGCCGCCAAGGGGAACTATCTGCTCCTGTTCGGGCTCTGTGTCCTGTTCGCCTCGGTCACCACCATCGCGCTGAACCTCGACACCACGGCGGTCCTGCTGACGCCGGTGATGCTGGCGCTGGCCACCCGGGTCGGCATCGCGCCGGTGCCGCTGGCGATGACGACGGTGTGGCTGGCGAACACCGCGAGCCTGCTGCTGCCGGTGTCGAACCTGACGAATCTGCTGGCGTCGGACCGCGTCGGCCTGACCCCCACCGAGATGGCCGCCAGGATGGGGCTGCCGCAACTGGCCGCCATCGTCGTGACCATGGCCTGCCTGTGGGGCTTCTACTGGCGGCGCGGACGCCGCGGAGCCGCGGTGTACGTGCCGCCGCCCCCGCTGAAGCCCGCCGACCCGGTGCTGTTCCGGATCTGCGCCGTGGCCTGTGCGGGGTTCCTGGTGGCGATCCTCGTCGCCGACGTGCCCCTGTGGTCGGCCTCGCTGACCACGATGCTGGTCGTCGTGCTGGCCTTCGCGTTCCGGCGCCGGGCCGACCTGCGGCTCTCGCTGGTCCCCTGGCGGCTGCTGGTGCTGGTGCCGGGGATGTTCCTGGTCGTGGAGACGGTCAACACGCACGGCCTGCACGAGCTGTTGACGGCCGCGGTGGGCCCGGACGGCGGTCTGCTCGGCATGCTGCGCTCGGCGGGGGTCGGCGCCGGGCTCTCCAACGTCCTCAACAACCTGCCGGTCTACATGGCGGGCGAGGCGGCGGTCCCGGTCGGCAACCACGACCAGCTGCTGTCCCTGCTCATCGGCACCAACGTCGGCCCGCTCGTGACCCCTTGGGCCTCGCTGGCGACGCTGCTCTGGTTCGAACGCTGCCGGGGGCACGGCACCGCCATCCCGCTGCGGCGCTTCATGGGGACCGGCTTCGTCCTCGCCGTGACGGCGACGCTGGCGGCCACGGCGGCACTGGCCGTCACCGCCTGACCCGGGCCCGCCCGCCGCTCAGGACACCTCCGCCGCCGCGACCACGTCCAGCAGGTACGCCAGGGTGTCCGCGCGCGCCGCGACGAAACTGCGGTCCGCGTCGGGCCCTGCGAATCCCACACGGAAGTCGCCGCCCGTCAGCGTGCGGAAGGCGACACCCGACTCGGACGCCAGGAGCGCGCCGGGCGGGAAGTCGATGCCCTCGGCGCAGTAGCCGACGAAGCCGTCGATGGTGCCGCGGGCCAGCATGCTCCAGCCCAGCAGCGGTGCCCACAGCTGGAGCACCCGCCGGGAGCGGCGCTCCAGTTGGCGGCGCAGGCCCGCGGCGACGGTGTCGTCCCGGCCGACGGCGTGCCCCTGGGTCCAGGCCACCACAGGCCCTGCCTGCGGCACCCGCCCGGCGGGCCCCGGCAGCCCGCCGCCCGCGCCGTACGCGCCCTGCCCGGCCACCGCGCGCCAGGTGCTGCCGGTGACGGGCTCGTGCACCACCCCGACCACGGGCTCGCCGTCGACGCACAGGCCGATGCCGACGGCGTACGAGGGCAGCCCGATCGCGACGTTGTTGCTGCCGTCGAGCGGGTCCACCAGCCAGGTCCGCCGGCCGACCGCGTCGAAGAGCCCGGCTTCCTCCGACAGGATCCGGTCGTGCGGGAAGTGCGTCTGGAGCCGGGCCAGGACGATTTTCTCGGCGGCCAGGTCGAGGTCGGTGACGACGTCGCCCGCGGCGTCCTTCACGCCCACCGCCTGCGCTCCGGTGAAGCGGGCGCGCAGCATCGCGCCCGCCTCCTCGGCGGCAGCGACGGCCACCCGCTGTTCGCGGGCGTACGGCGCGCCGCCCGGGTCACTCTCGCTGCTCGGCATGGATCCTCCTGAGTGCGGTGCGCACGGTCCGTTCGGTGTGTTCCGCCGCGCACAGCCGGCGCACCGTGCGGTGCCTGCGGCCGTGCACGGGCCCGAGGGAGAGATCGGTGTGGCCCGGCAGTGACCTGCCGAGCACCAGGGTCGCGGTGGGTTCGCCCTCGGCGACGACGGTGGCGTGGAATTCGCCGGCCGGCAGCGCGTAGGTCTCACCGCTGACGCTGGAGTGGGCGGGGCCTGGCTCGCAGCGCACCAGGCGGGACGTGGGCCGCAGTTCGTCGACGCCGGACGGCGCGCTGACGACTTCGAAGACCCGGTGGGTGGCGCCTTCGCCGCCGTCGGTCACCCGCACCGGGAGGTTGCCGACCCGGCCGTAGAGCACGTAGCTGCGCAGCTCCCAGCTGTGGGCGTGCATGGGTGCCGCGGTGGGTTGGGCGTCGGCTGCGCCGCTCTCGAAGAGGTGGACGCAGACGCCGCGGGCGCCGTCGCGGTGGAGCGGCAGGCAGAGGAAGCCGAGCGGGTGCCGCACGGCGCGCAACTCCCGTTTGCCTGCGGCGATGTCCTCCAGTACGCCGGTGACGCGCTCGCGTGGAGCGCCCCGTTCACCGCCGGGCCGGAGAAGGTGATCGAGCGTGTCGTAGTCCATGGGTCGCGCCCGAGGCGTCTCACCTCCGGTAGGGGTCCTCGGCGTGCAGGGCCTTTTCGATGATCTCGCCGACGTCGGCGTCGGTGAAGACCGTCGGGAGCGGGAGGCCCACGTCGTCGAAGACCGTGCGGACCTCGTCGACGGTCGGCTCCTCGCCGAGCGGTGCGATGCCGCGCAGGTCGAGCTTGACGGCCTGTTCCCTGCTCTGGTGCAGCTCGGTGACGTAGTAGTCGTAGAGCGGCTGGTCGCGGGCGACCAGGAGGTTGACGCGGCTGGGGTCGTCCTGGGTGATGATCAGGCAGGATTCGGACAGGTCGAAGCGGAGGGTCGGCACCCCCGAGGAGAGGTGCACGCTGATCTCCAGGGTGTCGAGGCGCTGCCGGAACCAGCAGGCGGCCAGCACGGTGGCGTAGGACTCCTTGCGCGTCCGGTCCGTCGTCCAGGCGTTGGCCGCGGCGACGTTGCGCTGGCGCGCGAACGTCTGGCGGAAGCGGGCGTATGCCGAACAGGTCCGCTCGTCACCGGGGTTGATGATGTCGATCTTGACGCTGAGCTGGGCGCGCTGGCGGGTGGCGGTCTCCACGCAGCGGGGCAGCGTCACGGCCCGCAGGTAGGTGCCCGTGCCGCCCTTGAAGTACCACCGGTTCGTCTGCTGTCTGGCCTTCTCCAGCGCCTCGCCGACCTGGTCGCCGGAGAGCGAGCGGACCATGGCGAGGTCCTCCAGGGCCCGGCGGGTCTCGCCGTTCGCCTCCTGGATGTCGGACTTGCGCCGCAGGCGCTCGGTCATCGAGCCGACCGCCAGGGTGCCGAGTACCAGCAAGGTCGCGCCGGACGAGACGTCGTCGCTGATGACGTCGCCGAAGACGTCCATCATGCCGATGGTCAGACCGAGCCCGACGGCGATGACCACGTCCAGGTTCTTGATCACCCAGGCCACGCCGGTCTCCACACGTCCCACTTGCTGTGCCACGTGTTCATCCCTCCCCGTGATGACGGCATCGTAGGAGCTTCGGGTTCCCGCTGGCCAGGGGCGACGGGCGGGCCCCTGGCCGCGGATGCACCCGGGTCCGCGCGGGGACGCCGGGAATGTCCCGTCCCGCATTACCGTTGGTGACGACCGCGGGGCACCGGCCGGCCGCGGGACGACGTGCGACTTCAGGAGGATGTGCCGTGCAGGGCAAGCACCACGGTGAGTACAAGGTGCCGGGCGGCAAGCTCGTCGTCGTCGATCTGGACGTGGCGGGCGGCGCGTTGCGCGGCGTACGGGTCGCCGGGGACTTCTTCCTGGAGCCGGACGAGGCGCTGGACGCCATCAACGGCGCCTTGGAGGGCGCCCCTTCGGACACCGACGCGCGGGGGCTCGCGGCCCGGATCGACGCGGCGCTGCCGGCCGGCGCGGTGCTGTTCGGGTTCAGCAGCGAGGCGGTGGGCATCGCGGTACGGCGGGCCGTGGCGGACGCGGCCGACTGGACCGACTTTGACTGGCAGATCATCCACGAGGCCCCGCAGCCCCCGGCGCTGCACATGGCGCTCGACGAGGTGCTCACCCAGGAGGTCGCGGCGGGCCGCCGGCAGCCGACGCTGCGGGTGTGGGAGTGGGACCGTCCCGCCGTGATCATCGGCAGTTTCCAGTCGCTGAGCAACGAGGTCGACCCCGAGGGCGCCGCCCGGCACGGCGTGAGCGTGGTGCGGCGGATCAGCGGCGGCGGCGCGATGTTCGTCGAGCCGGGCAACACCATCACGTACTCACTGTGCGTACCCGACGCCCTGGTGCAGGGACTCTCGTTCGCGGAGAGCTACGCGTACCTGGACGACTGGGTGCTGGCCGCGCTCGGCGACATGGGCATCAACGCCTGGTACAAGCCGCTCAACGACATCGCGACCGACGCCGGGAAGATCGCCGGCGCCGCGCAGAAGCGGGTGGCGTCCGGCGCGGTGCTGCACCACGTGACGATGTCGTACGACATCGACGCGGACAAGATGGTCGAGGTGCTGCGGATCGGGCAGGAGAAGCTGTCGGACAAGGGCACCACCAGCGCGAAGAAGCGGGTGGATCCGCTGCGCCGGCAGACCGGGCTGCCGCGTGCCGAGGTCATCGACCGGATGATCGCGTCGTTCCGGTCGCGTTACGGCGGCACGGACGGCGCGGTGAGCCCGTCGGAGCTGGCCCGCGCCCAGGAACTGGCGGCGGGCAAGTTCAGCTCGCCGGAGTGGCTCGGCCGGGTGCCGTAGGGCGGCGGCTGCCGGGAACTGCGGGCCGGTGTCCGGCATCTGACGCCCCGTTTTGGCTTGGCGGGCCGATCCTCCATACGATCCGTCGATGATCATAAGAAAGCGGCTGGCGGCCGGGGTGTGCGGCCTGCTCGCCACCTTGGCCATCGGCCTGCTCCCCACACCCGCAGCGGCCGGTGAGCCGGACGCGAAACCCGCCCCGAAGGTGGAACTGGTCCTCGACGTCAGCGGCTCCATGCGAGCCCGCGACCTCGACGGGCGCAGCCGGATGGCCGCCGCGAAGACCGCGTTCAACGAGGTGCTGGACGCGGTGCCGGACGAGGTACAGCTCGGCATCCGCACCCTCGGCGCGAACTACCCGGGGCAGGACCGCAAGGTGGGCTGCAAGGACACCAAGCTCCTCTACCCCGTCGGCCCCCTCGACCGTACCGAGGCCAAGACGGCGGTCGGGACGCTGGCCCCCACGGGCTGGACGCCGATCGGCCCGGCGCTGCTCGGCGCCGCCGACGACCTCAAGGGCGGCGACGCGACCCGGCGGATCGTCCTCATCACCGACGGCGAGGACACCTGCCAGCCGCTCGACCCCTGCGAGGTGGCCAGGGACATCGCCGCCAAGGGCATCCACCTGACCGTCGACACGCTGGGCCTGCTGCCGGACGACAAGACCCGCAAGCAGCTCAGCTGCATCGCCGAGGCGACCGGCGGCACCTACACCTCGGTGCAGCACACCGACCAGCTGCGGGACCGGGTGCACCAGTTGGTGGACCGGGCGGCTGATCCCGTCGTCACGCCGGTGGCGACGCGGGGCGCGCAGGAGTGCAGCACGGCGCCCGAACTCAAGCCGGGCCTGTACAACGACCGGGAGAAGTTCGCCGAGCACCGCTGGTACCGGGTCGGCGTCCGTCCCGGCCAGGAGCTGCGGGCGTCGGTGAGCATCGGCGCCGACCGCGCCGTGGACAACGACTACGGCGTGCTGCTGCGGGCGGTGTCCACGCACGGCCGGGAGATCGTCCGCGGTTCGGAGGCGGGCGACGGGCGGACCGATGTCGTCTCCACCGGTCTGCGCTATCCCCTGCCGGATGCGGACGCGCCCGACGGCGGCGGTGAGCCGCCGGCCCAGATGATCTGCCTCCAGGTCAGCAACTCCTTCTCGGCTCCCGCGTCGGTGAAGCGGGATCCGGGCCTGCCCGTCGAGCTGGCCGTCGACGTCGTCGACGCGCCCCACGACGCCGCCGACCCGGCCTCCTTCGGTCTCGGCCGCGGCTGGTGGCTGCTGATCACCCTGGCACTCGCCGGTCTGGTGGGCGGCCTGGTGTGGGGCTGGATCTCCCGCTGGCGCATCTCCGTCTGGAGGACCAACTGATGCGGACCCTGCGCACCGTGACGGCCGCCCTGCTCGCCGCCGGCGGCCTGCTCGCCACGGCGGGGCCCGCCCTCGCCGACGACCCGACCCCGGCGTCCGGCAGCGCCACGCCGAGCTCCGGTTCCGACCCGGACGCCCCGCCCGCGCCGACCGAGGCGGGCACCTCGTTCCGTACCGCCACCCTGCTCGCGGCCGGGCAGCGGGCCACCGCCGACGGTTCCACCGGCGACTACCTGTACTGGGCCGTCCCGCTCGACCAGGGGCAGGACGCGACGGTACGGGCGAAGGTGAAGCTGCCGGAGACCGCCGGGCACTCCGCCGCCACCTGGCAGCTCGACGTGTACGACGGGCTGCGCCGCCGCCAGTCGTGCCGCTACGGGATGCAGGCCCGCAAGGTCGCGGCGGACGCCGGTTCGGTGGAGCTGGCGTGCACCCTGCGCACCGTCCGCTCCTGGGCGGAGCCGTGGTCCAACGACCCGCTGCCCGGCCGGTATTACCTGCGCCTGACGGCCACCGACCTGGCGCCGCAGGACCTGGGCCAGCCGGTGCACGCCGAGGTGGAGGCCACCGTCTCCGACGCGGGCGGCGCGCACGCCGTGGACGGTGCGCTGGCCGCACCGCTGGTCCCGGGGGCGGGCACCGCCGACGCCGCGGACGACGACAGCTCGCCCGCGGCGGACGACGACGGTTCGCCTTCCGCGACGGCGAGCGCGTCCCCCGGCCCGCAGGCGGCGGCCGGTGAACCGGACGGCGGCTGGTCGTCGGGCCGCTGGTCCGACCGCTGGATCTGGACCGCGGCCGGCGGCGTGCTGGCCGCGCTCGGCGGCATCGCGGGCTACCGCCTCACCCGGGGCCGCGGGCGCCCGTCCCGGGTGCCTCCTGGCGTCTGAGGCCGGACGCGTACGTCCCGCGCCGCGGCGGTCACGGTGCCTCGCACCGTGACCGCCGCGGCGTTCCCGGTGGCGCCCCGGCTCAGCCGTCCAGCGCCGGGATGATCCGCTCCCCGTAGCTGTCGATGGTGGCTTCCTTCGCGTCGTGCATGGCGTACAGCGCGAACTGGTCGACACCCAGATCCCGCAGCCGTCGCAGCTTGTCGATGTGGGCCTCGGCGGGACCGAGCAGGCAGAAGCGGTCGACGATCGCGTCCGGCACGAACGCGGTGTCGGGGTTGTCCGCCCTGCCGTGGTGCGCGTAGTCGTAGCCGCTGCGGTCCTTGATGTACGCGGTCAGCTCCTCCGGCACCATTCCGGAGTGCTCGCCGTAGCGGCCGACGAGATCGGCGACGTGGTTGCCGACCATCCCGCCGAACCAGCGGCACTGCTCACGGGCGTGCGCCAGGTCATCGCCCACGTAGGCGGGCGCGGCGACACAGATGGTGATCTCGTCCGGGTCGCGCCCGGCTTCGGCCGCCGCGTCCCGTACCGCCTTGATCATCCACTCCGTCAGGAACGGATCGGCGAGCTGGAGGATGAAACCGTCGGCCAGCCGGCCCGTCATGGCCAGCGCCTTGGGGCCGTAGGCGCCCATCCAGACCGGCAGCCGGCCGTCCTTGACCCAGGGAATGCGCAGCATGTGGCCGCCGACGTCGGTCTCCCTGCCCTCGGCGAGGTCCCGGATGGCGGTGATCGCCTCGCCCAGCCTGGCAAGGGTGTTGGGTGGCCGTCCCGCCACCCGCATCGCGGAGTCGCCGCGGCCGATGCCGCAGACGGTGCGGTTGCCGTACATGTCGTTGAGGGTGGCGAAGGTCGACGCGGTGACCTCCGGGGTGCGGGTGGAGGGGTTGGTCACCATCGGCCCGACGATCAGCCGTTCGGTGTGCTCCAGGATGCGGCTGTAGAGGACGAACGGCTCCTGCCACAGCACGGATGAGTCAAAGGTCCAGCCGTAGCGGAAGCCGTTGTGCTCGGCACGGCGCATCAGGCTCACGACGGCCGATGCGGGCGGGTCGGCCTGTAGGACAACTCCGAAGTCCACGCTGCGCTCCTTGGTCGGGGTACGGGCGGGTGCCGCGCGGGAGGGACCGGCCGCCCGCGCGCCCGGCGACATCGCGTCGGTCGATCGCGTCGGTCGCACGCATGACATCCCCGGGACACCTTTCCTTATCAGGCCGTGCCGAGCCGTGCGCAACGACGCTCTGACGCGAGTCGCGAAGGGACAATCCTGGACCGCTTTCCGGAATTTGGGAAGGGCCTTATCGGACGGCCGGGACGCGAAATCCTGACCGTTTCCGAGGGGCAGGACCGGGTAGTTCGCTGATTCGGCTGCTTATTGCCGCCGCCTTTACGGAGCGATTTCCGGGGCCGTCGCGCACTCTTCGGAGTTCCCGTTCCTCACCTCCAATTCCCCCGTCCGGATGTGCCTTACCTGGCCTTTGCATTGGCCGTCTGAATTTCTGGTGGCGGTGTCTCCCGCGGGCCGATGGCCCTCACTGCGGTGCGGCGAGTTCACGCTCGATGTCCGCCAGATCGTGCGGGGTGTTGAGCGCCCGCCAGGGCCCGTCGAACGGGTAGCCCATCAGCTGGCGGGTGCGGACCAGGTGGGCGAGTGCGCTGTGCTCGTGGTCGCCCTCGTCGGGGAGCAGTTCGATGACCTGGGGCTCGAAGACGTAGATGCCGGCGTTGACCCGTAACTGCGGTGGCACCGTCGAGGCGAGGGCCGACACCCGGCCGTGCTCGTCGCAGTCGACGCTGCCCCGGGGCAGCCAGGGGCGGGCGAGGGCGACGGTGGCCAGCGGTGCGTACCGCAGGTGGTGGGCGTACATGTCGGTGAGCGGGAACCGCGTCCAGATGTCGCCGTACGCGGCGAGCCACGGTTCGTCCGGGTGCGGCAGCGTCCCGGCGGCCCGTTTGAGTGCTCCGCCGCGGCCCAGCGGCCGTTCCTCGGCCACGACTTCGGTGCGCAGCGGCAGGTGACGGGAGGCGAGGTAGTCCTTGATCACTTGCGCGCGGTAGCCGGCCGAGACGACGATCTGCTCCACACCGCACTCGGCGAACCAGTCGATCTGGTGCCGCAGGATCGGCGTCCCGTGCACCTCGACCATCGGCTTGGGCCGACTGCGGGTGAGCGGCCACATCCGCCGCCCGAAGCCGCCCGCCAGCACGACGGCCTGGCGTACGACCCGGCACCCGCTCTCCGCGGCCCGGCCCGCTCGGTACCCGCCGGCCTCGTCAACCTCCGTTAAATGCCCCACACTTGCGCACAGTAGATCACGCCCGCTGCGGCTCTCTACGGTGCCTGGAGGGTGTGACCGCCGTGATCCACCTGGCCGTTCTCGCGCCGGTGTGTTCTGCGTATGATCCCGGCATACCGAGGCCGGCCGTCCTGTGACGGCGGCTGTTCGACGACTGCTCCAGGAGGCACCTTCGTGTCCGACCGACGGCGGAAGCTTCCCCTGCGGGCCACGACGGTGGGCTGCGTACTGCTCGTCGGCCTGGGACCGGCCACGGCGGCCGGTGCCGCCCCGCTCGCCGATTCCGCCGTGCTGCCGCAGGTCGTCCCGTCGCTCGACGGGACGCAGTGCGTCAAGCACAGTTCCCGCACGGCCAAGGCGACGCCGTGGCCGCAGAAGCTCATCGGCATCGAGCGGGCGCACCCGCTCAGCGAGGGCGGCGGCGTGGCCGTCGGCGTGGTGGACGGCGGGCTCGACGGCGACGTGCCGGCCCTGTCGGGACGGGTGTCGGGCGCGCACACGGACTGTTCCGGGCACGGGACCTTCCTGGCCGGTGTGGTGGCTGCGGCCCACACCCCGGGCGTCGGCTTCGAGGGCGTCGCGCCGCGGGCCCGCGTCATCGGGGCGACGGCGAAACCCGATGGCTACGGCGGCGACGCCGACCCCGACTCGGTGGCCGCCGGCATCCGCTCGACGATCGACCGCGGGGCGCAGGTGGTCCTGGTGGGCGCGAGCGCCGTCCGCTCCAGCGGCGCCCTGAAGTCGGCCGTCGCGTACGCGCAGGAGAAGAACGTCGTCGTGGTCGCCGGCGCGACCGACTCGGGCAACCGCAAGGTGGCCTACCCCGCCGCGTATCCGAAGGTGGTGAGCGTGGCCGCCGTCGACGTGGAGGGTGCCCCGCTCGGCGCGGGCGGCAACACCGGCCGGAGCGCGGCGGACGGCGGTGCGGTGGCGCGGGTGGATCTGACGGCGCCCGGTGACCGGGTGCTGAGCGTGGGGCCGGGCGGCGGGCACTTCACCGGGAGCGGGGATGCGGTGGCGGCGGCGTTCGTCGCGGGCACCGCTGCGCTGGTCCGCGCGCGCGACCCGCACCTGTCGTCGGACGCGGTACGGGAACGGCTGCGGGCCACCGCGGTGCGCAGCGCAGGCGCGGTACCCGACCCGGTGACGGGCTACGGGACGGTCGATCCGGAGGGCGCCGTGGGCGCGTTGCGGGCCGGTGACGCGGCCGGTGGCGGCACGTCCGCGGGCGGGCGGGACGAGACCGCCGCCTACCGGGCGGACCCGGCGCCCGAGAAGGTCGCGTCCGGGCCGGTGTGGGCGCTGGTGGGCGGTGTCGCCGCGGTGGCGGCCGTGGTGGCGATGCTGGCGGTGCTGATCCCCCGGGGCCGGGCACGGGGCTGGCGCGCGCCGTAGCCGGGTGTCGTACCGGGGACGGACCAGCGTCTGAGCCGAACGAGCCGGGCCCTCCCTCGCAGGCGGGCCCGGCTCGCGCCTCGTCCTCGTCGGCGGCGACAGAGGACACCCGGCGCTACCGCCCCTCGCCCTCCCCCAACAGCGCCGTCTGCACCTGGACGTTGCGGCGGCGGGAGATCCACTGGGCGCGGCCCGGCGGGAGGGTGCGGGGCTTGATGTCGCCGAAGAGGACGCCTTCCGACGGCGGGCAGGACAGCAGGATGCGGTTGGTGTTCGCTTCGACGAGGCGGCGCATCAGCGGGTCGGTCATGGCGCGGCTGATGCCGCCTGCGGAGCGCGCGATGATCAGGTGGAAGCCGATCTCCGCGCCCTGGCTGAGGAGTTCGAGCAGCGGCTCGAACGGCGACTGCGCGCCGATTCCGCCCCCGCCGACGAGGTCGTAGTCGTCCGCGATGAGGAAGACCTGCGGGCCGTTCCACCAGTCGCGCTTGCGCAGCCGGTCGGGGGTGATGTCAGGTCCCGGGACGCGGGGCCGCATCGACGCGGCGGCGTTGCGCACCATTTCGCGGACCGCGTCGAGGGAGACGGCGTAGTCGAGGCGGTAGTCGTCGGGCACCGCGTCGTACAGCTCGCGCCGCAGGTCGACGAAGGCGAACTTGGCCTGGGCGCTGGTGTGGGTGCGGACGATGGAGTCCGCGACGAGGCGGAGCAGGTTGGTCTTGCCGCTCTCGGTGTCGCCGATGACGATCAGGTGCGGGCTGGTGTCGAAGTCCTGCCGGAAGACGGCCAGTTCGTTCTCCTCCAGGCCGAGCGCCACGGCGCGGCCATCGGGCTCGGGGAGTTCGGCGGCCGGCACCAGGTGGGGCAGCATCCGCACGGCGGGGGCGCCCGGCCTCTCGCCCCAGGCGTCGCGCACCGACCTGACGAGTTCCTGGGTGCCGTCGGTGAGTCCGGCGGGGTTGCCGTCGCCGTCGGCGCGGGGCAGCGCGGTGAGGAAGTGGTAGGTGTCCTCGGTCAGCCCACGGCCGGGGATGCGCGGGACCTCCTTGGCCTTGCGCATGTTGACGACGGAGTCCACCGGGTCGCCGAGGCGCAGCTCGAAGCGGCTGCCGATCTGGTCGCGGAGTGCGGACTGGATGTCGGCCCAGCGCGGCGAGGCGATCATCAGGTGGATGCCGTAGTTCAGTCCGCGCGCCCCGAGTTGGGCGATGTCCTGGCTGAGGTCGAAGAAATCGTTGCGGAGCGTCGACCAGCCGTCGACGACGAGGAAGACGTCCCCCCAGGGGTCGTCGGCGAACTCACCGGCGGCGCGGCGCCTGCGGTAGTCGGCGATGCCGTCGATGTTCGCTTCGGCGAACTGTTCCTCCCTGCGGGTCAGCAGCGTGTGCAGCTCGCCGACGGTGCGGTTGACGCGCTCGGTGTGGACGCGGCTGCTGATGGTGCCCACGTGCGGCAGCCCTGACAGCACGTTGAAGTTGCCGCCGCCGAAGTCGAAGACGTGGAACTGCACTTCGCGGGGGGTGTGGGTGAGGGCGAGGGCGGCGATGACGGTGCGCAGCAGGGTGCTCTTGCCGGTCTGCGGCCCGCCGGCCACGCCGAGGTGGCCGCCGGTGCCCGACAGGTCGGCGATCAGCGGGTCGCGGCGCTGGTCGAAGGGCCGGTCGATGACGCCGACGGGCACGCTGAGGGGCCCTGCCTGCTTGCGCTCGGGGTCGTAGAGGCGTGCCACGTCATCGGACTGGGCGGGCAGCATCTCGTCGAGGGTGGGCGGTACGTCCAGCGGGGGCAGCCAGATGCGGCGGGCGTGCGGGCCGCTGCCCAGCAGGCGCCGGTTGGCGGCCTCCAGGAGGGTGAGCTTCTCCTGTTCCCCCTCGGTCTCGGGTTCGACGGGCACGACGGGCCGGGTGGGCGGGACGTAGCCGGAGCGGTACGGCACGGCCACGCCGCCGCCCTGCGCGCTCGGGGCGTTGCGGCGCCTGGCCTCGTAGGGCCCGGAGACGTACGCGGCCTTGAAGCGGGTGAGGGTGGCGGTGTCACTCTTGAGGTAGCCGTTGCCGGGGGCGGGCGGCAGTTGGTGGGCGTCGGGGACGCCGAGGACGCCGCGGCTCTCCATGGCGGAGAAGGTGCGCAGTCCGACGCGGTAGGACAGGTGCGATTCGAGTTGGTGGACGCGGCCCTCGTCGAGGCGCTGGGAGGCGAGGAGCAGGTGCACGCCCAGGCTCCGGCCGAGCCGTCCGATCATGACGAAGAGGTCCATGAACGAGGGGTGGGCGGCGAGCAGTTCGCTGAACTCGTCGACGATGATGACGAGGGACGGCATGGGCGCGAGCGGGGTGCCGGCCAGGCGGGCCTTCTCGTACTCCAGGTTGTTGGTGTAGTTGCCCGCGCTGCGCAGCAGTTCCTGGCGGCGGATCAGTTCGCCGTGCACGGCGTCGTGCATACGGGTCACCAGGGCCGCCTCGTCGGCGAGGTTGGTGATGACGGCGGAGGTGTGCGGCAGGTCCTCCAGGCCGAGGAAGGTGGCGCCGCCCTTGAAGTCGACGAGGACGAGGTTGAGGATCTCGGACGAGTGGGTGAGGGCGAGCGAGGTGACCAGCGTGCGCAGCAGTTCGCTCTTTCCGGAGCCGGTGGCGCCGATGAGCATGCCGTGCGGGCCCATGCCGTTGTGCGCGGATTCCTTGAGGTCGAGTTCGACGGGCGAGCCGTCGGCGGCGACGCCGATGGGGGCGCGCAGCCGGTCGCGTTCGCCGGGGCCGCGGTGCTCGTGGAGCCGTTCCAGCTCGTGGGTGTGCAGGTCCGATATGCCCAGCAGGGTGGTGAGCTGGAAGTTGGACTCCAGCGGCTCGGCGACCTCGGTGGTGACGCTCATGCGGTACGGCGCGATCAGGTGCGCGAGGGCGCGGGACCTGACGATGCTGAGGCTGTCGGGGCTGCCGAGCCGGGAGAGGGTCTCGCGTCCGTTGCGGTCGCGGCCCACGACGCGCAGGTGGCCCGGCTCGACTTCGAGGCCGAGGGTGTGCGGGCCGCCGTTGCTGTCGATGCTGCCTGCGATGTCGATGACGACGCTGTTGCGGTAGCCGCCGCCGGCCAGCCGGTCGTCGGCCGGTACGTGCGCGCCGTCGAGGACGATGACGGTGAACGGGTCTTCCTTGCCCGGTGTGGCCTGGGGGTCGAAGCGCGGGCGGTCGCCGAGGACGCTGCCGAGCAGTTCGGTGAACTCGGTGGTGTCGTCGGTCACCAGACGGCGCTGGCCGGCGCCGTCGTGTTCGGTGGGGTGGAGGGCGTGCGGCAGCCACTTGAGCCATTCCCAGTGCTCGATGCCGCCTTCGTCCGCGCAGACCGCGATGCGGAGTTCCTCGGGGGCGTGGAAGACGGCGAGTTGGCCCAGCACCGCCCGGATCATGGCGCGTGCCGCCTCGTCGTCCCCGCGGATCTGGACGCGTGCGTAGCCGCGCAGGTAGAGGGCGATGGGCTGGTCGGCGACCGAGGTGTAGGCGCGGATGAAGCGGCGCAGGGCGTGGGCCGCCAGCGGTTCCAGGTCCTCGACCGGCTTGGTCTCCATGGGGGCGACGCGCATGCCGAGCCGCTGGTCGCCGACGGCGAGCCTGACCTCGGCGAAGTCCTCGTGGCTGGTGCGCCGTTCCCACAGCCGGGATGTTCGCACGAGCGAACGCAGGGCGTCCGGGTCGGGGTTGCGCCAGGAGTGGGCGTCGCGCTGGCCGACGACGGCCTCCCGGACGCGCCGCCGGTTCTGCGACAGGTAGCGCAGGTAGTCGCGGCGGTCACCGCTGAGGCGCTGCTTGCGTTCCCCCGCCGTGCGCACGAGTTGGCCGATGAGCATGGCGAGCGTGCTGATCAGCATCATGCCGCCGACCATGTACGTGAAGACGCCGCTGCCGCCCCCGGGACGCAGGAAGATCAGCACCATGCCGGTGGAGGCGATGGCCATCGGCAGATACGTGAACAGCGCGGACATGCTGCTGACCCGCTCGGGCAGGACGGGGGGCTCCTGCAACTCCAGCTCGCCGCCGGGGACTTCGGGTCCTGGCCGGCGCGGGGGACGGCGGAAGAGGATGAGGCTCACACAGGTCCTCTCGGTGCGTACGGGGTGCGACCGCCCCCGTGACCGGCCGGCCGTACGGGAGACATACGGGCAGGGGCCGGCCGCTCAAGACGGTCGGAGGGTGGCGCGTCGAGCTAGTGGGCCCCGATGATGCCATGGCGCCTCACGGGCCCCAGTGGCCCCGCTCTCACGAAGATCACACAACTTTCCGTGCAACCGGCCAATACCCGTGCGACTTGTGTTAACTTCCTCTCCACCCGGGCGCCCTCCCCGCAGGCAGAGCGATGCTGTCGCGCCGAGAGCGTGACGTTCCGCGGCCTGTGCAGGGGTTCCCGCTCGACGACGAGGGCACCGGCACAGCCTCCGAATGTCCACTCCTTCCGCATCGTTGCGTCCGAAGCAACTGTTGCCTCGGCACGGAGGGCGTCCCGACCGACGCCCCTCAACGTCGAGGCGGAAGGCGGGAACTGACGTGAGCAGCACCATCGTTGCCGACATCTGCAAGGTCGTCGTCAAGGCACCTGAGCGCTCCTTCGACATCGGTCTGCCGGCCGACATGCCCCTTGCCGAGCTGCTGCCCTCCCTGCTGGAACACGGCTCGGTGCCGGGCGGCGACCTGGACGAGACCGGTCTTGAGCACGGCGGTTGGGTGCTCCAGCGGCTCGGCCACCCGGCGTTCGACGAGGATGCGACACCCGCCGACCTGGGGCTGCGCGACGGCGAAACGCTTCATCTGCGCCCGCGCCGCGAGCAGTTGCCTCCCGTGCACTTCGACGACCTCGTCGACGGGGTCGCCACCGGCATCCGGGAGCGCGCCGACCAGTGGGGCCCCCAGGGCACCCGCAGGCTGGCACTCGGCTTCGGCTCCGCCGTACTCCTCGCCGGACTCGTCCCGTTGGCCACCGGCGACCTGCCCCTGCTGCGCTCAGGCGGCACCGCGGTCGTCGCCCTGCTGCTGCTCCTCGGCGCGGTCTGCGCCTCCCGGGCGGTGGGCGACGCCGTCGCGGGGACCGTGCTCGGCCTGCTGGCCGTGCCGTTCCTCTTCGTGGCCGGCTGGTTCATACCCGCGGGACCGCCGGGCGACGCCCTGTCGGGGGCGCGGCTGCTGGCCGGCTGCGCGGCCGGGTCGGGCGGCGCGATCCTGGCCCTGGCCGCCGCGGCGTCCGCGGCACCGCTGTTCACCGCCGTACTGCTCGCGTTCCTCCTCGGAGCGGTGGGCGGCGTCCTCGGCCTGACGGCCGGTCTCGCGCCGTCGGATGCGGCAGGTCCGGTCGCCGCCGTCACCGTGGTGCTCGGCACCTTCGTCCCGCTGCTGTCCTTCCGCCTCTCCGGACTTCGGCTGCCGCCCCTCCCCACCAACGCCCAGGAACTCCAGGAGGGGATCGACCCCGTCCCCTCGTCCGACGTCCTGGAGCGGACCCGCGTCGCCGACCGCTACATGACCGCGCTCTACGCCGCCTGCGGCCTGATCTGCGCCGGGTGCCTGATCGCGCTGTCCACCGGGCACGGCTGGGAACCGGTCGCGCTCGGCGCCGTGTTGAGCGTGCTGCTCATCCTGCACGCCCGCGCGATGGCCGGCACCCGGCAGCGTCTTTCGGTGGCGCTGCCCGGCTGCCTCGGGCTGCTGCTGCCCGCCTTCGGCTTCGCCTGGGACGGCTCCCCGGGCGCCCGCGCCCTGGTGCTGCTGGCCCTGCTCGTCGTCGGCACCGGCCTGGTCATCGCCTCGTGGTCGCTGCCAGGCCGCCGTCTCGTCCCGTACTGGGGGCGCGCCGCCGACCTGCTCCACTCGGCCTGCGCCATCGCGCTGCTGCCGCTCGTCCTCGTCGACCTGGGCGCGCTCGGTGCGCTGCGCAGCTGGCTGAGCTGACGTCCGCGGCGCGCGGCGGACGACCGGCCCCGCTGCGCGACTCACGCACCCCCGCGTCACCGCGCCCCGCGGGCGACGCCGACCGGTCACCGACGGCACGGCACGGTAGTAGGAGAGCACATGCAGTCACGGCGGGACCAGGTCCAGGCGTACTCCTTCGTGGTGGGACGCCTGACCTCCAGCATGCTCTCCGCCGACCCCGACGCCGTCGACACACACCTGGGCCGCACCAAGCGCGGCACCGTGATCGGCCTGGTCATCGGCCTGTTGCTGTGCGTCGGCTTCGCCCTGTCAGGGCTCCTCTTCCCCGGCGCCTCCACCGCCTGGCGCCAGGCCAACGCGATCATCGTGGAGAAGGAGACGGGCGCCAGGTACCTGTACGGCGACGGTGAGCTGCGTCCGGTGCTCAACTACGCGTCCGCCAAGCTGGCCGCCGGTGAGAAGGGCCTGGTGCAGGAGGTGTCGCGGGACTCGCTCGACGGGGTGCCGCGCGGCACCCCCATCGGCATCCCCGACGCACCCGACTCGCTGCCCGCGGGCGACGCCCTCTCGCAGGGCACCTGGCAGGTGTGCGCCACCAGCAGGCCGGGCGACGACGGCGGCGATCTGGCGACCACTTCGGTCGGCGTCGGCGTCAGCGCCGGCAGCCCGCCGCTGCCCGACGGCAAGGCGGTGCTCGTCCAGGACGCCAAGGAGAACACCTACCTGCTGTGGCACGGCCAGCGGCTGCGCCTGGACGGCAAGAGCGGCGCCGTGCAGGCGCTCGGCTACGGCACCACCGACCCGGTGTCCGTCGACGAATCCTTCCTGGCCGCGGTACCCGCGGGCCCCGACCTGAGCGCGCCCGACGTTCCAGGGCGCGGATCGGCGGGTCCGGTGATCGCCGGCCACAAGCGGCTGGTGGGCCAGTTCTTCGTGGTGCACACGCCCAGCTCGGCCGACCAGTACTACCTGCTGACCAAGTCGGGTCTCGTCCCCTTCACCCTCACCGGCACCCAGCTCCTGCGCGGTGACGCGGCCACCCGCAGCAAGGCGTACGGCGGGGCCGCGCCCACCGCGGTCGAGCTGACCCCCGACCAGGTCAAGTCGGCGCTGGCGAAGGGCAAGCAGCCGGACGTGACCGCCGGGCTGCCGGCCGCGCCGCCCCGCGCGGTCACGGTGGGCGGCGCCGTCCCCTGTCTGACCGTGGCCCCGCACGGCGGCTCCCCGCGGCAGCAGATCACCCTGACCGACCGGAAGCTGGCCGGCGGGCGGCAGATCGTGCCGCGGCAGAGCATCGCGCCCGGCTGCCCGCAGCCTGGTCTGGTGACCGCGCAGCCGGGCACGGCGGTGCTGGCACGGCCGGTGCCCGGCCGTGGCGGCGACGGCAGCGGCGCGGGCGCCGGTGCCCCGTACCTGGTCACCGGGGACGGAACCAAATATCCGCTGGCCGACGACTCGGTGCTGAAGAAGCTGTCGTACACCGAGCAGGAGGCCGTTCGACTGCCGTCAGCGCTGCTGCGACTGCTTCCGACGGGCCCCGTGCTCGATCCGTCGGCCGCCGCGCGGCCCGCGCTGACGGCTCCGCAGGCGCCGCAGGACCCCGAGTGCCGCGCCTCCGGAAGCTCCACCGCAGGTCCAGGGAAGGGAGCGGCCGGATGACCAGCCACCACCGGCCGGGCCCTGACCCGGCACCGTTCACCGATTCACGCTGCCGAGGCACGGACCCCCGTTCCGCGTCCGGCACCAACCTCAAGGAGTGATCGCATGGTTGCCCAGTTCACGAGTACGGAGCACGCCCTCCAGGTCGCGGCCCGCGCCATCGAGAACGTGCATCACAGCTGCGACAACATCCAGACCAACGTCACCAACAGCAAGATGACGCTGGCCGGGGGCTGGACGGGCAACGCGTCGAACGGGTTCGGCGGTGCGCTGGAGACCTGGCAGACGCAGCTCAAGTCGCTGATGGACTCCCTGGAGCAGATGGGGCTGCAACTCGGCGCCACGCACAAGGACTTCGTGACCAACGAAGAGCAGGCCGCGGCGGAAGGCAAGGGCTGGCCGGGCGTCTGACCCGGCGGCCCGCCCCCGAGCCGCCGGCCGGCGGCTGCTCTCTCCCCACCACCCCATCGAATCGAGGATGTCCCCATGGGCGGAAGCTTCGCGGATTTCAGTGCCAACCACGGCGTCATGGACAACACGCGCCAGGAGTTGGTCAACTACACCATTCAGATCGAGAACTACCTGGAGGAGCTGTCCCGCCAGGTCATGACCGTGCGGGGCGAGATGGACGGTCTGACCATCGAGGCGTACAACAACGCGCACCAACAGTGGATGGCCAAGGTCGATGACATGCGCGAGACCCTGGGCATGGGCCACAAGACGCTGACGCGCGTGGCGCAGAACTACCAGCAGGTGGACGGCGACCAGAACAAGCAGTGGCAGAACACCACGGTCTGACCTCCCCCGCGACCGGCGTGCGGGCCACCCCGGTTCCGCACGCCGGCCCGCACCCGGCCCCCGTTCCGTTACGGGCCCTGTCCCCTTACTCTTCGTACTCCGCGCTGATCACCGCGGCCCGCGCCGCGTGCGCGCTCTCACCCCGCAGGAGCGAAAATGGCGGATGACCACGGCACCATCACGTTCTCGAAGGAGACCCTGGAGGGTTTCCGGACGAACGAGCTGACGAACCTGCGCGACGCGGCCGACCAGGCACGCGTCACCCTGAAGGCATTCCAGGGCGCCAACAAGCTGCTGCCCGGCGGGGACAACTACCAGCCGGCCGTCGATCTGAAGACGCGTTTCAACGAGGCGGCGAACGCGCTGCTGACCGAGCTGAACACCGCCTACACCCTCTCGGACAAGATGATGGTGCAGCTGATGAACACCAGCGCCGCCATGAGCAACATCGAGGACGAGAACACCGAGCTGACGGCCCAGCAGCTGCAGAGCATCATCGGCAGCGCACTGGCCACGGGCGGCAAGGGAAGCTCGGGTTCGGGCACCAACTCCGGTGGCACCTCGGGCAACAACTCCGGTCAGACGAACCCCGAGGGCCAGAGCACTCCCTGACCGCCCGTCACGACCGCAGGACCGGTAACGGTGCCTGGTCCGCGTTCCGCTTCCCGCCCGCAACTCACTCAGGAGCAGACCCTTGGCTGACCCCATGGACTGGGCCGACCTGCTGAACAAGTTCGTCAAGGACGGGCAGTCGGCCGGCGCGACCGCGGGACAGATCCCGAAGGCGACCGACGTGACGGCGCCGCGCTGGACCCATGCCTACTGGAACTACGCCCTCGGGCAGGACCCGTGGAAGGGCCAGTGGGTCACGCGGTACGACGACGGGCGCGGCCTCTCGCGCACCGCGGGGATCGCCATGCTCGACGGGGACGAGGGGCCGGACGGCAAGGACGCGGCCTGGCCCAAGTTCAACATGGGCGCGTACCACATCCTCCAGGCGCTGGCCGGCTCGGGGACCGACGTGACCTCGCAGCCCAGCTTCACCAACGCCGAGCAGCAACTCAAGGCCGCCATCCAGTACTTCGACAACTTCCACATCGGCATCGACCAGTGGCGGGCCAAGCTGGACTCCCCCGAGAGCGGCTGGAAGGGCTCGGCGTCCTCCGCGTTCGCCGATGTCCTGCTGCGCCTGTCCCGGGCCTTCGAGGAGATCAACACCCTCACCGGCGGCCCCGGCGGTTCCGGCGGCTACCTGGGCGGCATCGCCCAGGCGCGCGACGGGCTGCGGGCCGCCGTGAACGAGATGCAGAACATCTACAGCACCTGGGGATCCCAGCCGACGTGGTCGCCCGCCGGGGCCCTGCAACAAGTACTGTCCGGCCTGAACGTGGACCACAAGGACAATCCCGGTGGCGGCCTGGGCACCACCAAGCTCACCCTCGACGGGCAGGACATCGGCTACGTCGACCAGCAGGGCACCTGGGACCTGATCGAGCAGAAGGCCAAGGACCTGTGGCTGAAGACCGCCCAGCAGTACCTCGACGGCATGGTGGGTGACGTCCACGTCAAGCTGTCGCAGGCGTACAACGGGGCGGTGCTCTCGCTCAAGCCCGTACCGACGAGCATCGAGAACGCCATCAACGGCGGTGGCTACGGCGGCAATCCGCCGGGCGGCAACGACCAGCCGCCGGGCTCGGGCGACAAGGACCTGCCACCGGGCTCGGATGACAAGGACCTGCCGCCCGGCTCCGACGACAAGGACCAGCCACCGGGCTCGAACGACCAGGACCTGCCGCCGGGATCGAGCGACCTGGACAAGGACCAGCCGCCCGGTTCGAGCGACCTCGACAAGGACCAGCCGCCGGGTTCGAGCGACCTCGACAAGGGTCAGACCGGGGACGGCAACGGACTCGGCGAAGGCCAAACTGGCGACGGCAACGGACTCGGCGAGGGACAGACCGGCAACGGCGACGGCAACGCGCTGAAGAACCTGTTGAACCACGGCTCCGGCGACAACGGCACCGGTGGCACGGGCGACCTCGACAAGCAGGACCTGCCCCCGGGCCAGACCGACACCAAGAACGACCAGAACCACTACGTACCGCCGTACCTGCGCAACCTGAACCCCGGCAACAACGACATCAACCGGCGGAACCCCAACAGCGGCCTCACCAACCCCAACAGGGGCACGGGCAACGGCAACAAGACCATCACCTACAAGCCGCCACGCCCCGGGCAGACCGACCTGAAGCGGTGGACGCCGCACGACATCAAGAACTACACGCCGCCACCGCTCTCCTCCGGCCGCACCGGGACCGGCGCCGGTACGGGGACAGGAACGGGATCCGGTGCCCTGCCGACCACCTCCAGCGGCAACAGCGGCTCCGGGACGAACGGTTCCAACGGCGTCCGCGGGCCGATGTCCACCTCGTCGACCGGCAAGAGCGGCTCGGGCGTCCCGCTGTTCCCGCCGATGGCCAACGGGATGGGCGGGAAGGGCCAGGAGAACCAGGAGCGCGAGCGCACGACCTGGCTCGCCGAGGACGCCTCCGTGTGGGGCACCGACCCGGAACTCGCCCCCACCGTGCTGGGCCGGCCAGGCACCGGCGCCGAACTGTATGCCGACACCTCGTACCTGGGAGAGACCGATGAGTGGCAATCCGCTCCAGGCCCGTATGGAGGACGCCCTGGAACGTCTGGAGGCGGCTCGCGTGCAGGCGAAGGAGGCACGGGAGAGTCTCGGCCGGGTCAGCGTGACGGCCACGGCCAAGGATCATCTGCTCAGCGTCACGGCTGACGCCAGGGGACGGGTGACGGGCATCAAGCTGCACAGCACCCGCTACCGGTCGATGGCCGCCGCTGAGCTGTCGAAGGCGCTGCTGGAGACGGTCCAGCGGGCGCAGGAGGAAGCCTCCGAAGCGGCGCAGCGGACCATGGCGCCGCACATGCCCGAGGGACTCGACCTGCGGGCGGCGGCCGAGGGGCGTTCCACGCTTGACGACGTGATCGCGGCGTTCACCCGAGGGGCTCTGCCGGGCCAGCAGGGATAGCACACCGGTGGCCGCGCCCCGGCCCCGGAAGAGACAGCGGCCGTGCCGCGCGGGCGGCACCCGCGCGGCACGGCGGACCGGCATCCGGATGCCGGACGTACGAGTGGATGTGATGTGGACGAAGGGAGACGGTCATGGCCGATTACATGGCAGCCGATCTGGGCGGCATGGCGCACGGCGCCTTCCAGACGGACGAGTTGTCCCGCATCACCGGCGACATCCTCACCCAGGCGAAGGCGGCCAACCGCCTGACCGGCGCCGCCTGCGGCTACGGCGACGACACCGCGGACCAGCTCAGGAAGACGCTCGTCCCGGCCGCCGACGCGTGCGAGGAACTGCTGACGAACCTGTCCATCGCCTTCCAGCAGACCGCCGAACAGACCCTCGGCACGCAGAAGTCGCTCGTCAACGCCGAGGACCTCAACCTGGCCGAGGCCAACCGCATGAAGCATCGGATGCGGTGACCCCATGACCATCCATGTGTCCGACGCGTTCCGTGGCATCGCCCTCGTCCTGACGGGCTCCCCGCTCCCCAACGCGGACGAGGACGCCCTGAACGCGATGGGCGAGATCTACGGGCACACCCGTCGGCTCCTGGAACAGCTGCCGCACGACGTGGTGCGGGTCACCCAGTCCGTCCGCGACAGCTTCGAGATGGACACCGCCAACGCGTACGCGGAGTCCGTCGCGCAGTTCACCTCGGGCGGCCAGAATTACGTCAAGGCCGGTCAGGAGATCACCGGCGGCCTGGAGAAGATGGCGAAGACCACCGCGGTCAACGTCGAGTACATGAAGATCATGGCGATTCTCCAGATCACCGAGATGCTGATCGAGATCCTGGTCGCGATCGTCACGTTCCAGTACGAGCGGATCCCGGAGATCAAGGCGAAGGCCGGCTTCAGTCTGCAACAGCTGATGCGCACCCTGTTCCAGCAGCTGGTCATGCACGTCGTCATCAACGAGACCATCGGCGTCGCCCTGGACGGCCTGGCGCAGCGCATCCAGATGGGCAAGGGCACCCGCCACGTCTGGGACAAGAGCCTGACCAAGGACGCGGCGCTGGGCGGACTGCTCGACGGCCTTCTGGAGGGGCCGCTGTCGATGTTCGGCGGGAAGGTCGGCAACAAGCTGGCCGACCTGTTCGGCGGCACGGTGGCCAAGGACGTAGCCCAGCAGATCACCAAGGACCTGTCCCACACCATCGACACGGCGAAGGACGCCACCGTCAAGTCGCTGACACACGGCATCCAGGACGTCATCACGAAGAACGCCGACGACCTGCTCCGGCCCCTCGGCGGCTCAGGCCAGGGCAAGCATCTCGGCGCGGCGGCGACGAAGAAGCTCAGCGACGACTTCGGGGACGCCTTCGCCCACGCGTTCAAGGACACGCTGGGCGAGCAGAGCGCCCGCGGTCTCGGCAACGCTTACGGGAACGCGTTCGCCAAGAGCTGGGGCACCGAGAGCCGGCAGACGCTGCGCGACACCCTCAAGAACAACGGCGGCGGGCACATCGACCCCGCGGTGCACCACTCGCTCGCGAAGCTGCCCGAGACCACGCTCAAGAGCATTCAGCAGCACCACGACAACGTCATCACCAAGAGCAGTCACTTCGCCGGGATGAGCGCCGCGGTGGCCGGCCAGGGCTACCTCTCCGAGGGCTTCTACAACCTGCTCTTCTCCGACGAGCACAGCTTCAAGGTCTCCCCGATGACCGGCGCATCGGCCGCCTTCGCCGAGGGGGCCACGCACGGCGCGACCATCGGCGGCATCGCCGCGGCGTCCAAACTGACCGGCGCCGTCAACGGCACGGCGATACCGGCGCCGGTTCCCACCGCATCCGCAGAGGCCGTCTCCGACACCCGCAACCTGGCCACGACCACCGACCAGAACACCTACCCCGCCCAGGACACCGCCGGCGACGGGCAGCAGAACACCACGCCGGACCCCTCGGGCTCGGGCAACGAGCAACAGCAGACCTCCGGCACGCACTCGGGCTCCGGCGCCTCCGGGACGAACAGCCACACCACGCCCACGCAGTCCAACTCCTCGCAGCACAACGGCAGCGGCAACAACAACAGCAGCAGTGGCGGCAGCGACGGCAACGGGAACGGGAACGGCGGGAACGATCCGGGCCGCGGGCACTACGCCGAGGACGAGGACAGCGCGTCCACGCACAGCAGTGAGAGCGAGAAGAGCGAGGGCGGCAGCAGCGAGGAGAGCACGAATCTCCAGCACACGGCCACCGCTCACGCCGCGTCCCTGACCGGACAGCAGACGGCCCCCACGCCGACCCACACGAGCACGACGAACACGGCGAGCACGACGAACGCAGCAAGCACGGCGAGCACGGCGAACACCCCGAACACGTCCCAGAATCAGGACAGTTCAAAGACGGAGTCCACGACCGGTCCGGAACCGGCCACGAGCGAAACCGGTGAGCCGAAGAAGGTCGTGACGTCCTCGTCCCCGGAATCCGACAACAACCGGCCCACGGACCACGAGGACAGCCGGACCCCACAGCAGACCTCGACGACGTCGACCGCATCAACGACGTCAACGACGTCAACGGCATCGACGACGTCCGAGAAGACCTCCGATGAGCAAACGCAAGACCCGCAGTCGCATCCACAGCCGCAGCCGCAGCCGCAGCAGGAGTCGCATCCGCAGCAGGAGACGGCACCACCGCCCGGCAACAAGTGGAGTGATCTGAACCCGCCCGTTGCTGCCACGGAGCAGCACTCCCCGAACGTCCCGCACACGCCGGACCCGCTCCCGCCGCACCCGGTAGCCACCGAGGAGCGCCGCGTCGTCACCGAGCACATGGTGGCGGGCGACGCGTACCACGTGCTGCGGGTGCCGGGGAACGGCGACTGCCTGTTCACGTCCGTCCTGGTGAGCGCGCACCGGCAGAACGTGCTGCCCGACATCCGGCACCTCTCCGTCCAGGATCTGCGCGACCGCGTGGCCACGCACACGAAGGGTGAGACGGATGCGGCCGGGTTCCTCGGTGAGGATCCCGTCGATGTCGTGCTGCACGACCTGTTCCCGGACCAGGGGCAGGAGCGGCAGGCGGCTCGTCAGCTTCTGGACCACGGCGGCGGCGCAAGCCCTGCCGCGCGGCGGACGTGGCAGGAGCTGCTTTCCGGCAGCAACTACGCGCACCTGCTGCAGCTGGCGCCGACCCCGCAGGCGGCGCAGCGGCTGGGAACCAGGCGGCTCATCGTTGAGGCCGCCGCGGAAACCAGGCTGTGGAACTCCCCGTTCGCCGACAACCTCCCGCAGCTCGTGGCCAACGCGCTCGACGTCAACCTCACGGTCGTCGAGAAGGGGCAGCCGATCTACGCGACGGCCCCCGACGCCACGAACGGCCCGCTGTACGTGTTCTTCGAGCGCGGCGGCTCGCACTATCAGGCCATGACCAGGACCGTGTCCGATACGCCGTCGGATGACACACCCCATGAGCTGCCAGGCCCGCAGCAGCAGGCGCAGGTGCCGCAGGTACAGCAGGACGAACAGCACACCGAGCACGACGACGCCACGGACGGCGACCAGACTTCCCAGCACACCCACCCCACCGACGAGGACGGCGACGGCACCCCCGGTGGCGGGCAGCAGGAATCCGCCCCGAAGTCCTTCGAGGTCCCGTACGGCTTCGGGCGTGACGGGCGTTATCCGCTGGGGCAGTTCGGGCACGTGCTGCGCTTCGGGGACATCGCCTTCGGTGGGGGCGGTGAGCGTCCGGCCGGGCTCCACTCGCTGGTCAAGTCGGCGATCGACGGCCGGCCGGGGCGTCTGTCGGCCAAGAACCGCGAGCGGCTGGCGAACCAGCTGTCCGACCGGCTGTGGCGGGAGCTGTCCGGCGACGACGGGCAGGAGCTAGCCAGGCAGCTCTTCGACGAGGGCGGGGTGACGCTGACCGCGCCGGTGGGCCGGTTCAGCAACCCGTACTCGGTCACCCTGCGGCTGTCCGACGTGGACCGCAACACGGCGGAGCACCTCAACGCGCCGCCGCAGCACGCCGCGTCGGCCACCCCGGCGACGGGCGCGGCCACGCACACGAAGGCGACCCAGCAGCTGCTGCACGGCGAGCGCGACAAGGGCCAGCGGGAGGCGTCGGTCAACTACAACTCCGGCGACAGCACGACGGTGAGCAACAGCCGCAGCGTGTCGGTCACCACCACGCACGCCTCGCCCGCGGACGCCGTGGCGGTGAAGCCGAAGGTCACCCTGACCGGCTCCGCCAGCGCGTCGAAGGGGCACAGCAACCTCACCAACACCTATGTGCGCCCGGAGCTGAACTTCGCCGGCACCCGCGAGCACTTCGGCTTCGACGGCGCTTCGCTCTCCGTCGACATCCGCCGCACCGCAGGCGGCCCCACCTGGACGGGCACCACGGAAGGCACCCTGGAGGTGTCGTTCCCGACCGAGCTGACCGACCCGGAGGCGAACCGCACCGACCGCCCCTGGGGCGTGGAGAGCGGCGGCACCCAGGAGGCGCGGCGCAAGCTCGCGGAGGCCGTGCAGAGCACCTTCTTCATCGCCCAGGACAGCTACGGCCAGGCGCCGTTGGCCGCCGAACTGACGAAGCCGTACGCGTCGATGGGGCCGGAATCGGGGCCGCGGCGGCTGCTGGACAACTGGCTCAGCGAGCAGTCGACGCTGTGGAACGTCCACCGCATGCTCAGCGGCACGTCACTGCCGTCCTTCGCCCACAAGGGCACCCACTACACCTCGGAAGTGCGCAGCGGCGTCACGTCCGTACGGCGCCTCGGCGATGCCACCGACGTGGGGGTGGCAGGCAACACCCGCGACTGGAACTCGGTGTTCCACACCACCTCCAAGGGCGGCGGCAAGTCGGTCGACGGCACGGTCGTCCTCGGGCCCGACATGCTGCCGCTGTCGTTCTCGGCAGGATTCAGCCTCGGTACCAGCAACTCGGCCTCGCTGACCGAGGGTTACACCGGCGGCATGGTCAACACGACCCGCTTCAACGGCCGCAGCGTCCCGTACGAGCTGACCTTGAACGTGCAGGCCGGCCTGAACCCGGTGGGCCGCGGGGACTTCTCCCACACCCGGGAGGCCGTCGTCGTCATCCGTGTCCCCGAGCACCTCGCCGACCACTTCGAGCAGCAGTTGGCGACCGTGGCGCAGGAGGGCGGCGGCCGGGTCACCCAGGAGCACGACGCCGGAGGCGAGCACTCCACCGACGGGCAGCAGCACACCCCGCCGCCCACACCCCCGTCCCGCGGGCTCTTCGGCGTCTTCGGCCTCAAGGGGCTCGCCGACCTGCCGCAGACCTTCCTCCACGCCGGCCGGCGCGCCGAGACGCTCCTGAAGTTCGAGCACAGCAGCGTCAGGACGGAACGCGAGTCCCGGCAGGCACTCAAGGAGTTCCTGAACACCCAGTTCCACCCGGACCAGGTCTCCCACCTGGCGCCCGACGTACTCAACGACGGCGTCCAGCGCACCTTCCGCGGCCCGAAGGGCAAGAAGGGCCAACTCCTGCTGCACTTCGGCGTCACGGCACGCCCCGCCGGGCCCGGCGAGGAGGCACACGCGCACGCCTGGCGGCTGCCGGTCAAGGACGCCACCGTGCAGAAGTGGCCGACGAACTGGGCCTGGCTGTCCGACTCGCAGAGCCGGACCAGCAGCCAGTCGTTCACGATCGGCACGACGCTGTCCGGCGACATCACCGACGGCATCACCCTCACCCCGGCCGACGCGTTCTTCTCCCGGGGCCGCGAGCACACCCAGTCCGACGGCATCACCACCTACGGCTTCTCCCACATGGGCGCCAACACCTCCGGGGAGATGTGGCACGACTCCTACCCGGTGGTCTTCGAACTGAGCGTGGACGCCGAGCACGTGTCGGGCACCACGGTGCTGGACGAGAAGCAGGTGCTGAAGAAGCAGGTGGACGGCCGCGCCGACTACCTGGTGCCGAAGTCGCTCACCGTCGAGGAGGACCATGCCTCCCCCACGGCGGACGAGCACCGGGTCACCTCCGTGGACGTGGCGCCCGAAGCGTTCGGCAGGGACAAGAAGTACCCGCCGCTCAAGCCGCCGCAGGACGCGACGGAGAACCGCATCCGGCCCCAGGACCGGATCGACCACGTCCACGGTGCGCGCCGGCTCCAGCGCGAGGCGGCGGAGATGTTCCGGAAGATGGGCATCCCCCGGCAGGACGCGGTCCCTTACGTGGAGAAGCTGCTCACACCCGACCAGCTCAAGGGCATACTCAACCGCGACGCGCAGGCGTCGTCCGGACGTCTGGTGCGCGAGAAGCGGTTCACCGACAACAACGTGCAGTTCGTCGTCCAAGCGATCACCGTCAACGACAGGACCTTCGGCACCACCCAGGAACTGTCGAACTTCACGCTGGACGAAGGCATGAGCCGCTTCACCAGCACCGACAAGACCGTACGCACCAACTCCCACGGGCTCGGCATCTCACTGAGCGGCACGGGCGAGGACGGTGACAAGTCAGGTGGCGGCTCGGGCGACGCGTCCGGAAGCAAGGCCGTCTCGCACGGCAAGGCCACCGTCACGGTGACCGACATCCACCCCGGCCAGTTCGTCGACCAGACGCTGCCGCACCGCCAGCACGAGGCGGACGTCATCTGGCGGCTGAGCGTCATCCAGCGCGACACCAACATGCTCGGCTCGTGGGGAGAGCCGCAGACCCTGGTCAAGGACGTGCACGTCGAGGGCGGCGTCTCGTATCTGCGCCCCGAGTTCACCCACCTGACGGCCGATCAGGCCAAGGTCCCCGAGCGGCTGCCCCACCTCCCGCTGACGGCCATGACCGTGGATCTCGCCCCCCGCACCACCGACGGCGACGGCGACGGCCACGAGAGCCGGGAGGACCTGGAGGAACGGGAGGACGGGAGTGAGCACGAGGGCCGGGAACCGCGCCCCCGGCAGGACGACGTACTCCCCCGGCCCCTGACCGGCACCATCCTGCACAACCTGGGGCAGCTCCTCCAGAAGAACTCACCCAGCGCCCTCGGCCCCGCGCACCACCTGGATTCGCCCGGCACCACGCTGACGAGCATGGGCGACACCCTCTTCGACTCCCGCACCCTGCAAAGCCTCAGCAGCGTGCTGCGCGGTACGGGAGTGCACGTCCGCATGCGGACGGACGGCTTCGGCCACCACACCTACACCAACGTCATCGCCCAGCTGACCCGGGACGACAGCGGCGCGCGCTTCACCGGCAAGACGTCGAAGGGCATGATCTCCCGCTATACGCAGTCCCATACGCGCAGCGAGGAAGCGACCGTCCACTCCGTCAAGAACTCCGGCACGGCGGGCGGCAGCGGCTCCGGCGGTCTCGGCAGCGACGGCGCTTCGCCTTCCCTCTCCTTCGGCAAGTCCACGAGCACCAGCCTCTCGAACAGCGACGCCATCATGATCCGTCGCCACGACGCCTACTCGACCGGCGAGGAAGAGCTGTACGTCTACGAGGTCGACGGCACGATCGACCTCACCGTCGAAAGCGCCCACCACGCCTCCCAGTTGGTCAACACTCTCCTCCTCGGCCAGGCCGCCTCGCTCAAGAGCGGCGCCGATTCGCTGTGGCAGTACGTGACGGCGCACGACGACGGGGCGCACACCCTCTCCCTCCCCGTACGGGAAGAAGTCGTGGTCGCCCGCTCCGAACTGCCCCCGGCCCTCCTCAAGCAAGCCGAGCAGCAGCCCCAGCCACAGCCGCAGCCCCAGACCCCGATGTCCATCGGCAAGGACGAATTCCGCCACCACGGCGTGCTGGTGGACATGAACGAGTCCGCGTCGCGGAAGCTCTTCGACGACCTGATGAAGAAGCTGAGCGAGCACGACGGCGCGCCGCAGAAGTTCGCGGAGAAGGGGCAGGCCGGCCGCGAACAGCTCCGCCAGCTCCTCAACTCCCGCGAACTCGCCTGGCACCTGCACCGCTCCGGTCTCGGCGGCGCCACCAACGAGGACAGCACCCTCGCCCCGCGCCTGACCACCGAAGGCGGTGTCACGACGCTCACCTACGGGAAGCTGCGGGTCACCTTCACCCAGCTCGGGCTCGGTTCGTCGGACGGCTGGATCAAGGGCACCGCCGAACGTTCCGACTACCGGTACCAGTACAACACCCAGTCGTACGCGACCGGGAAGGACGCCGGCATCGGCGGCGGCGTCACCTCCAACTTCACCGCCGCCACGGGAAAGATGACCCAGGGCCTGTCGGGGAAGTTCCGCCAGGGCCGCACCGAGTCCCACGACAGCGGCGGCTTCACCTCGCGCCCCACCATGTCCGTCGACCGCACCGTGCACTGGCTGCGGCACAGCCCCACCGCGGTCAAGGTGGACGTGCACCTGTCGGCCGACAGCAACCTCGACCGCTTCGACCTGGGATCCTTCACCCACAACGACGTCTACCAGGACAGCTTCGTCCTCGACGACATGCTCCAACTGCGGTACTCGCCCGAGGCGGTGCTGCGCGAGGTCGGCGGCATCACCGAGGCGGCGATCCGGGTCGACTCGGGCTGGTACCTCGCACCGCACCACGCGAACGAGCAGCACAACGCCACCATGCTCGAAGCCCTCCATACCGCCCAGGAGACGTCGGCCACGGAGAGCGGCAGCACCTGGCACGTCACCGGCGCGGGCGAAGGCAACGTCCGGGTACGCGATCAGCTTCTCAGCCGGCAGGACTTCATCGACCGGTACGTACGCCCGCACCTGACGCCGGAGCAGTACGCGCATCTGGGCGAACTGTCCCGGTGGGAGGGCGCGGACACCGACGGCTCACCGCTCCGGTTCCATGTCGACGGCCGCGACGGCCACGACGACCGCGACGGCCGCGACGGCCGCGACGAGCACGATGAGCACGCCGGTCACGAGGAGCGGGAGCAGGATCAAGACCAGGACCAAGAGCGGGGCCAGGACCAGGACGACCAGGGCCAGGACCAGCAACAGGAGAGCCCCCACTCCGACCCCGACCCCGACCCCACCCCCGATCCGGACCCTGACCCCAACCCCCGCTCCACCCCCGACCAGAACTCCTCCCTCACCCCCCACACCCCGCAGGTACCCTCCGGTTTCGGGCACGAAGGGCACTACCCGTTGGGGCAGTTCGGCCGGGTGCTGCGGGTCGGGGAGATTCCCTTCGGTTCCCCCGGCCGGCGTCCCGACGCGCTCAAGGCCCTGGTCAAGTCCGCGGTCGTGCGGTCGGGTACGACGCTGAAGGACGGCAGCCAGGAGGCGTTGGCCAACAAGCTGGCCGACGACGTGTGGCGGCAGATATCCGGTACGGACGGCCCGCTGCTGGCCCGCAAGCTCCTGTCGAAGGAGGGGCTGAAGCTCGACCTGGGCGACGACCGGCAGACGAAGTACCGGGCGACGCTGCGGCTCGGCGGACTGTCCCGGGAGCACGTCTCCCCTCTGCCCCGCCGGGCCCCGGGCAACGGCACGGGGGCCGGCCAACCGCTGCCGTACGGCGCGAAGATCAAGGGGCACCGCGAGGCGATCCTCAACCGCCAGGCGGGCGGCACCCATACGACCGGCGAGGCGCGCTCCCTGACCAGCAGCACGACGGTCGCCCCGCCCGCCCTGTCCGCCGCGGTGAAGCTGGCGCTGAAGATCACGGGCTCGTCGAGCGCGTCCCAGGGGCAGAGTTTCCTCACCAACTCCTACGACCGCCCGGAAGTGGTGCTCGGCGGCGACCACGAGCACTTCGCGTTCCAGGACGCCGCCCTGAAGCTGGAGTTGCACGGCGTCCCGAAGGCCGAGCGGCCGGGCAGGAGCGAGCAGACCGTACCGGTGGAGGTGTCCTTCCCGCGCGAGCTGACCGGGCACGAGGCCAACCACACCGACCACGCATGGGAGGTCACCCCCAGGAACGCGGCCGAGCGGCGCAAGGTGAACCGCGCGCTCCAGGACCTCTTCTTCCTCCCCCGGGAGAGCAGCGGACAGGACGCCCTGGTACCGCAGTTGACCGGCCCGTATCCAGGGATGGGGCCCGGCACGCGGGCGCGCGTCTTCCTGGACAGCTGGTTCGGCGAGATGGCCACGATCGCCAACTTCTCCCGCATGCTCAGCTCGACCAAGCTGCCCGCCGTCTACAGCCAGGGGCACCACTACGCGTCGGAGGTCCGGGTCGACGTGCTGTCCGTCAAACGGAGCGGCGATCCGGTCGACGTGGGTCTGGCGAACAACGTCCGGATGTGGAAGTCGGTGTTCCACAGCACGTCGAAGGGCGGCGGCAAGGCGTTCGAGCTGGACCTCAGCGTCGGCCCCGACCTGTCGGACGAGAGCCCGGCGCTCTCGTTCCCGTTCTCCTTCGGGCTGAGCAGCAACGACTCCATGTCGCTGACGGAGGGCAACACCGGTGGCACGCTGAGCACCGTCTGCTTCAACGGGAAGAGCGTCCCGTACGAGGTGAGGGTCACCATGGAGGCCGGTCTGACCCCGGTCGGTGCACCGGCGATGCCGTCGCAGTCCGTCCCGGTGCGGGTGGTCGTCCACGTCCCCGAGCACCTGGCGAGCCTCTTCGAGTACCGCCTGGCGCACGCCATGGGGCACGACGGCGCGCAGCCGCCCCGGGAGCTGACGACGCCGCCGCCGAGCCCGCCGGCGTTCGGTCTGTACGAGGGATTCGGGGTTTCCGGCCTCACGCACCTCGTGGACCACTTCCGGCACAGCGCGGTCACGGCCGAGAAGAACGTCGGCTTCACCCACAGGTCCCACCGGCACCGGACGCAGCACCTGGAACAGCTCAACCGCTTCCTGGAGGTCAACTTCCATGTGAACGAGCTGTCCCGCAACACCACGGAGCTGTTCGACGACGGCATCCACCTCACCTTCCTCGGCCCGCGCGGCGACGACGGCACGCAGCTGCTGCTGCACTTCGAGGTGAAGGGGACGCGCCACCCCGGCGGGGACGGCGACCACTCCGCCTGGCGCCTGCCGGTCGGCAACGCCACCGTGCAGAACTGGCCGACCCACTGGAACTGGCTGGCCATGGCCTCGTCCATGGGCAACGGACAGTCCCTCTCGGTGGGCTTCGGGCTGTCCGAGTCCGGTGGCGGGCTGACGTTCACACCTGCCGACCTGTCCCTCTCCCGCGGGCGGGACGTCTCGCTGATGAACAGCATCACGACGTACGCGTTCGCGCACAACGGCACCAACGCGTCCGGGCCGATGTGGCACGACTCCTACCCGGCGAGCTACGACATCTCGGTGTACGCCGAAAAGGTCACCGGATCCGGCTCGTCGAAGGGCGCGCCGCTCCTCGACACCCGGCACGGCGGCGTGCAGTACCTGGTGCCGAAGTCGCTGTCCGAGCTGCCGCCCGCGCAGGACGGGCGGGGCCAGGACGACGCGGGCACACCGCCGCCGGTCCCGCAGCGGGCGCCGGCGCCGACGTGGAACGGCAGGACGCTGACCTTCGCCCCGGTCGAACTGCCCGCGCACTTCGTGCAGGAGCGCCTCCGGCCGAGCGACCGCGTCGACCACGCGTACCACGCACGCGCCCTGCGCGAATCCGCCGCCCAGCTCATGGCCGAGCTGAACGTGCCCCCGTACGTCGCCTCGTACCTCCAGCACCTGGTGACGACGGACCAGCTCAAGGGGGCGCTCCACAGCGAGTCGAACGCGCTGCCCGGCCGCTTCGTCGTGGGCCACGAGTTCGCCGACACCCACGTGTACCTGGTGGCGCAGGCCGTCACCGGCAACCGGAAGCAGCTCGCCGACGGGACGCAGGAGCTGTCCACCTTCGGCCTGAACGAGTACATGCTCCGCTACACCCAGAAGACGCAGGTGACCACCGTCAACGGCCAGAGCGCGGGCACGAGCTTGGCGTACGAGGGGAAGAACGGCGACACCACGGGCGACGGGTCGCTGGGCTTCACGGCGTCGCGCAGCCGCTCCACCGGGCGGGCCGGCATCGAGGTGGACGACACCCACCCCGGCCAGTTCTTCGAGATGACGCTGCCGAACAAGCACTACGCCATGGACGTCGTCTGGCAGCTGAACGTCGCCGTCACGCAGCACAACATGCTGGGCACCTGGCAGGCGAAGGGGCTCAGCAGCACGCTGCACCTGCCGGGCGGTGCGACGTTCCAGCGCCCCGAGATGACGGTGCGGACGGCCGAAGAGGCCGGCGTGCCACCGACGTTGCGGCGCCTGCCGGTCATGTCGATGACGACGGGACTCGCCCCCGTCACCGACCGGGACCGGGGCGGGCAGGAGGAGAGCACGCAGGACCTCTCCGGCACCGAACTGTCCCAGGACGAGCGGCACACCGCGCTGCCACCGACCCTCACCCACCAGGTGATCAGCAATCTCGTCACGCTGCTGACCGAGGCCGCCCCGGGAACGCTCGGCCCCGTCCACTCCCTCAACGAGCCGGGCAGCGCGCTCTCGTCCATGGGGGACAGCATCCTGGACGGCGGATCGCTGCGGACGCTGTCCAGCCTGCTGCTGGACACCGGGCTGACCGTGCGGGTGCGCACCGACGGCGTCGGCCGCCACACCTACGTCGACGTCTCCATCCGGATGGACCGCGACCCGGCGGACGCCCGCTTCGCGGACCGGACCGCGCCCGGCGTCCTCTCCCGCTACCTCCAGTCGAACACCCGGGTCGAGGAACAGTTCACGCACGGCAGCACCAGCGCCAAGGGCGTCTCGCTCGGCGGGTCGGGCACGAAGTCGCTGGGCGGATCCGGTTCGGCCGCCCTGACGTTCAGCAAGTCCACGAGCAGCTCCAACAACAGCAGCGTCATGATCCGCAGGCACGACGGGTACACGACATCCGAAGAGGACCTGTGCCTGTACCAGGCCGACGGGACACTCACGCTGTCCGTGGAAACCTCCTCGCACGCCTCGCAGTTGGTCAACGCCCTGCTGCTGGGCAAGGCGCACGTCGTCAAGGCGGGCATCGCCAAGGCCGCCGACTGGCTCTCGCCCGGCAAGGACGCCCCGCACGAGATCACCCTGCCGGTGCGGGAGGACGTCCTCGTACCGCGGTCCGAGCTGCCGGACCCGCTGGTCGAGGAGCGCGCGCCGCTGTCCCCCATCGGCACACGGGAGTTCCAGCGCCACGACGTGCTGGTGGACATGGACGAGACGGCCGCGCCCGCGCTGTTCACCGAGCTGATGGCACGGCTCGCCCGGCACCGGGGCGGCCCCGGGCTCTTCGCCGACCCCGCGCACGGCGGTCACACACAGCTCAAGTACCTGATGGGCGCCCGCGAGATGGCCCGTCACGTGGCCAGGGCGGGCCTCGGCACCCCGACGACGCAGACCTCGACGTTCCGGGTGCGCCTGTCGGCCGAGGGCGGCGTGGCCACGTTCACGCACGGGCAGCTCAGCGTCTCGTTCGTCCCCAGGTACCAGGGCTACGCGGACGGCTGGCACAAGGGAACCGGCGAGCGGGCCGACTACGACTTCCAGAACGACATCGACGCGTCCGTCGACAGCCGCGGCACGAAGGTGAGCGGCGGCGCCACCGGCAACTTCGGCGGTCCCGTCACCCAGGGCCTGTCGTTCTCCTCGGCGCTGACCCGCTCCCTGGAGCACGACTCCGGCGGCCAGCTCGCGCTGCAGAAGAACTCCGTCGACCGCACCGTGCACTGGCTGCGGCACGAGCCGGCCTCCGTCGACCTGGTCGTGAAGCTGGCCACCTACGACACCTTCGACACGTTCGGGCTGCCGAAGATCTCCGGCAAGGATGTCTTCGAGGAGACCTTCACCCTCACGTACGCCCTGCAACTGCGCTTCTCCCCGGAGGCGGTGCTGCGCGGCACCGGCGGCGTGCGGGAGGGCGCGGTCCGCGTCGACTCCGGCTGGTACTTCCCGCCGCACCGCCCCGAGGAGGCGGACCCGGCCCAGCTCGACACCATGCTCGACGCCCTGCTGACGGCCCAGGAGACGGAGGTGACGGACGGCCGGCAGACCTGGCACCTGACCGCCACCGACGACGACGGCGTCCTGGTGCACGGCGAGCGCCTGTCCCGGCAGGAGTTCGCCGACCGCTACGTCAGACCGCAGCTCTCCCCCGAACAGGCCGACGCGATGGGCGAGTTGGTCCACTGGGAGGGCGGCGGGGCGGGCGCTGCGCTGCTCCTCCACCTCGACGTGCCGACGGACGCGATCGGCCGGCACGGGCCGCGTCCGCAGCACCCCGATGACGTCCCCCACGACGCCACCGGACAGCAGGCCGGCCAAACCGGTCAGCAGACCGGCCAGCCGGACGCCGGCCAGGAGTCGGACGGCCTCAAGAAATGGGCCGACGCACTCAACGTGGACCTGGACCAGGTGCTCCAGAAGTACTCCTGAGCGGCGACCTACCCCCCAACACCCGACGAGTGAAGCGGAACTCACCATGACCGACGAGACGGCGAACTCCCGAGGCGCGAAAGAAGCCGGTGGCGCCGGTGCCACCGGCGAGGCGTCCGCGCCCGTGACCGACGCGTCCGCATCCGCCGCGCCGCGGCAGGAACAGGACCGGCACACCGCCGCCACGGGCGCGCGCACGTCGTCCGCGTCCGCGGACACCGTGAAGGGGTCGGCCGACGGCCTGACCCTGCGCCCGGAACAGCAGCCGGAGACGGAGGCGCCTGCGGGCACGGGCCCCGACGCGCCCGCGGACGGCCCGGAGGGCGGGCCGACGGCCACCGGTTCCCGTTCCGGCTCCGATACCACCGTGCTGCGCCCCGACGCGCCCCTGCCCGGCGCGGCGGAGGAGACGGAGTCAGCGGAAACAGCGGAAACAGCAGAATCGGCAGCGGAGTTGGAGGCTCCGGCAGCCGCGCGGGACGCCGGGGGCGATGCCGCCCAGGCGTCGGCCGTGCCTGCCGCGTCCGACGATTCCGCGGCGGCGGCATCCGACGCGTCTCCGCAGCGGGCCGGGAAAGGGGCGGGCAAGCAGGGCGGCGCGGCAGCCGCGGGCGGGCGGCGCGGCCTCGGGCTGTTCCGCCGTACCGATGCCGCGGCGGGGGCGGACGCCAAGGCCGACGGCAGCCGGGTCTCCCCCGGCGTGGTGGCGGGCGCGGCGCTGGCCGGTGTGGTCCTGCTGGCCTCCCCGTTCGCCATCTCCGCGCTGAGCAACGCCTTCGCCTCCTCGCACGCGGGCGCCGGCGGCAACGCGGCCCTGCCGATGCCCGACAACGGCGGCGACGGCGGCAGGGGCTTCGTGCCGGTCCCCGGCGCCGCCCAGAACGACAGCGGCAGGGCACCCCGGGCGGGCGACCACACCTCAGGGAACGGCGCCGGGGACGGCAGCGGCGGCACCGGCGGCACCAGCGGCGGCGGGAGCGGGAGCGGCCCGCACACCGATGGCAACGCGGGCGCCCACGCGGCCACCGGCGGGGACGGCCACGGGAAGAAGGCGGACGCGCCGGACGACAAGGGCACCCACGCCGAGACCCGCTCGCAGACCACGGCGGCCCACACGTTCACCGCGTACGCGGGGCCGACCTGCGGCGCGAGCGGCAGCAGTTCGTACCACGAGATCGGCGCGTACGGCGACGGCAAGGACGGCTGGCTGACGCGGACCGGGGGTTCGTCGGCCGGGAGCTGCCAGGGCGGGGTGCGGGCGCTGCCGATGTCCGGTGACGCGGACAAGCCGGACTCGGACGTGACCGCGTACTGGCAGTTCAATTCCGGGATGAAATCTGCCAGTTGCCGCATCTCGGTCTACATACCCCAGGGCAAGAGCCCGCTGGAGGTGGGGGGCTCTTCCGCGCGATACTCGGTGCACAAGGGCACCAAGGCGTACGGCGGCGACCTCGCCGGCTTCCACATCGACCAGCCGCACAACAAGGGAACCTGGGTGCCCGGCACCACGGTCCACGTGGAGGGCGGCCGGTTCACCCTCCGCCTGACCAACGCCGGGCAGGACTGGGACGATGACGGGCCGACGCAGGCACACGTCGCCGCCTCCCAGGTGAAGGCCGAATGCCGCGCAGAGTGAGCACGTTCGGGCCCGGCGCCGCCACGGCGCCGGGCCCTGGAGGGAGTTAGCGGCGATGAGCCGTCAGGTGCTGGCCGTGGGGCCAGACGGGTCCGGGGATTTCACGACCATCGCGGAGGCGGTGCAGGCGGCGCCGAACGGCGCGCTGATCACCGTCGCTCCGGGCCGGTACGCCGAGGCGCTGGTCTTCACCGGTGTGGTGACCGTCATCGCCGCACAGGGCCGCGGCACGGTGCGGATCACTCCGCGGACCGGGTCGGCGGTCACCGTGGCCGCCGAGGCCGTGAAGCTGACCGGTCTCGTCGTGCACGGCAGCGACGAGGAACGCCCGGCCGTGGACGTGGCCGACGGCCAACTGGAGCTGGACGGCTGCGAGATCAGCGGCACGGCCTGGTCCACCGTCCTGGCCAGGGACGCGGGCACGCTCGCCATGCGCGACTGCGACGTGACCAACCCGAAGGGCGCCGGCATCGTCATCACGAGCGAGGCCGAGAGCGTCGTCGAGGACTGCCGGCTGGCCGACCTGGGCGCGTCCGGCATCGTCATCGGGGAGCACGGCGATCCGCTGGTGCGCCGGTGCACCGTGCGCGACGCCCGCGGCAACGGCCTGTTCGTCAGCGGCCACGGCCAGGGCACCATCGAGGACTGCGACTTCTCCGGCACCGCTCAGCCGGCCGTCGCCCTGGAGGACGACAGCTCGACCCGCCTGCTGCGCTGCCGCATCCACCGCACGAAGGCCGTCGGCCTGCACATAGCCAGCCGCAACCAGGTGCTGATCGAGGACTGCCACGTCGAGGAGACCGGCAAGGAGGGTGTGACGGTCACCGAGCACGCCGACCCGCTCGTGCGGCGGCTGCGGGTGGCGCGCACCGCGGGGCGCGGCCTGAAGGTCACCGACTCGGCGCGCGGCAGGTTCGAGGACTGCCAGGTCGACGCCAGCGAGGACACCGGCCTGTGGGTGGGCGGCGCGGCCCGGCCGGTCTTCGTGGACCTGCGGGTCGCCGATGTCCGCGGAACCGGCGTGGAGCTGACCCAGGACTGCACACCGGAGCTGGACCGGCTGACGGTGACCGAGCCCCTGGGCGTCGGGCTGCGGGTGGCCGAGGACGCCCGGCCGACGCTGCGCCGCGCGGTGCTGACGGGCGGCGGCGCACACGGCCTTGAGGCGTGCGACACCAGCGAGGGGCGGTTCGACGATGTGGAGATCACCGGTACCCGGCGGGGCGGCGTGCAGGTGTCGGGCGAGGCCCGCGCCCGCCTGAACCTCATCGTCGTACGGCAGAGCGGGGCGGCCGGGATCGCCGTCACGGGGAAGGCGTCGGTGCGGCTGCGGGACTGCGATGTCGCCGGGACCGGCGGCGACGGCCTGTCGGTCGGCTCCGGCGCGCACGTCGTGGTGGCCCGCTCGCGCTTCCACGACGGGGACCGCAACGGCATCCTGGTGGCGGCCGGCGGCTCGGGCACGTTCACCGGCTGCGAGGTCTTCGGCAACCGCGGGGACGGCGTCCTGACGCACACGGGCGAGCAGTTCGCGCTGCGGGACGTGTCGACGTGGGAGAACGGCCGGGCCGGTGTGCACCGCACGGTGGTGAGCGAGAACGCCGTGCTGGAGCAGGTCATGTCGCGCGGCAACGGCGTGCCGGACATCCACGGCGACGCCGGGCTCGCGGCGGCGCACGGCACGGACCGGGACGACACCCGGGACGAGGCGCCGCGCGCCGGGCGCGGGGACGACGACAACGCCGGGGCGGACGTGCCCGGCGCGGGCAGCGCCGCCTGGGACGAGGCGACGAGGGCCACGGGGAGTGCGGACGAACAGCGGCCCGCGGCGACCGGTCAGGACGCGAAGGACGCGCAGGACACGAAGGGCGCGGGTGGCAAGGAGGCGCCGCCCTCCCCTCTGGACGAGCTGGCGGAGCTGGTCGGCCTGGCGTCCGTCAAGCACGAGGTGACCACGCTGGTCAGCCTCAACCGCATGGCCAGGCGCCGCGAGGAGATGGGCATGACGGTGCCGCCGATGAGCAGGCACCTGGTGTTCGCGGGACCGCCGGGCACCGGCAAGACCACCGTGGCCCGCCTGTACGGCACGATCCTGGCCGAGCTGGAGGTCCTGCGGTACGGGCATTTGGTGGAGGTGGCGCGCCAGGACCTGGTGGCGCAGGTCGTCGGCGGTACGGCGATCAAGACGACGGAGGCGTTCACCAAGGCGCTGGGCGGGGTGCTGTTCATCGACGAGGCGTACACCCTCACCGCCCAGTCCGGCTCCGGCGGCCCCGACTTCGGGCAGGAGGCGGTGGACACCCTGGTCAAGCTGATGGAGGACCACCGCGACGACGTCGTCGTCATCGCCGCCGGCTACTCCTCGCAGATGCGCAGCTTCCTGTCGTCGAACCCGGGCATGGCCTCGCGGTTCAACCGGACCGTGGAGTTCCCCAATTACACGGTGGAGGAGCTGGTGACCATCGTCGAGACCATCTGCGCCCGGCACCAGTACGCCCTCGACCCGGCCGCCAAGGACGGTCTGTCGGCGCTCTTCCGGCAGATGACGCGGGACGAGACCTTCGGCAACGCGCGGGCCGCCCGCGGTGTGTTCGAGGAGATGGTGGACCGGCAGGCGTTCCGTCTGGCGAACGAGCCCGACGCCTCCCCCGCCGACATGGTCCGCCTGCTGGCGCAGGACCTGGGCGAGGTGGCGGGGCCCGGCGTCGGGGCGCACGCGGCGGGCGGTGATGAAGGCCAACTGGAGGTACTGCTGGGCGAGTTGGAGCAGATGGTCGGTCTCGCCGAGGCCAAGCGCTCGGTCTCCGACCTGGTGCACCTGCTGGCCAACGCGCGGCAGAGGGAGGCCGCCGGACTGCCGTCCCCCTCCCTGAGCCGGCACCTGGTGTTCGTCGGCCCTCCCGGTACGGGCAAGACGACCGTCGCCCGGCTCTACGCGAAGCTGCTCAAGGCGCTGGGTGTGCTGGCCGGCGGGCAGGTGGTGGAGGTGGCCCGCGCGGACCTGGTCGGCCGGTACGTGGGGCACACGGCGCAGATGACCACGGAGGCGTTCGACAAGGCGCGCGGCGGGGTGCTGTTCATCGACGAGGCGTACACCCTGACGCCGTCCGAACGCGGCGGCTCCGACTTCGGGCAGGAGGCGGTGGACACCCTGGTCAAGCTGATGGAGGACCACCGCGACGACGTCGTCGTCATCGCCGCCGGCTACGAGGAGGAGATGGGGTCCTTCCTCGCCTCCAACCCGGGGCTCACCTCCCGCTTCTCGCAGCGGGTCGAGTTCGGGAACTACGACGCCGACGAACTGGTGGTGATCATCAACCGGCAGGCCAAGGCGGGGGGTTACACCTGCGCTCCGGAGCTGGAGGCGCTGCTGCACGAGCACTTCGCCTCGGTCCCGCGCGACCGTTCCTTCGGCAACGCCCGTTACGCCCGTAAGGTCTTCGAGTCCCTCGTGACGCGCCAGGCAGGGCGCCTGAGCCGGCATGCCGCGCCCAGCCGCGAGGAGCTGCTGCAACTGGTCCCTGATGACTTCAGGGCGACGTCGCTGACCTGAGACGCGGCGCCGGCCGCCGGAGCGGTGTCCACCGCTGCGGCGGCCGGCGCGGGCCGCTGGCTCAGGCGTGCTGCGGCATCTCGTTCTTGAGCGCGCCCCTGATCTGCTCCCGCAGATCCCTGCTCGCCGTGTGTCCGTGGACGGACACCGCGTGTTCAGTGGCGGCGCGGACCACTTCCTCCTCCTCACCGGAAATGGTGAGCGTGCATCCCGATTCGCTGGGGAAATCCCGGCAGTCGATGACCTTGCGCATGAGGCACCTCCTCATGTTCCAGTGTCGTCCTCCCGCGCCCGCCCGTCGAGGACGGGAATCCGCACGGAACGCGGCGGCCCGGCGGCGTCACGGAACCCTCACCCCACGTATTGGCAGATTCCCCGCGGCACATACGCCCCGTGTCCGGCGTGGCCGACGTATTCGCGGCGGTCGATCACCGGAATTCCGCGGGAGAGCACCGTCTCCACCCGCCCGGTCACCCGCTTTCCCTCATAGGCCGAGTAGTCGACGTTCATGTGATGCGTCTCGGCGGACATGACCTGTTCGGCGTGCGGGTCGTAGATGACGATGTCGGCGTCGGATCCGGGGGCGATCGTGCCCTTTTTCGGGTACAGGCCGAACATCCGGGCCGGTGCCGCGCAGGCGATCTCGATCCAGCGGCGGCGGCCGATGTGCCCGTCGACGACGGCCTGATGGAGCAGGTCCATGCGGTTCTCGACGCCCGGCATGCCGTTCGGGATTTTCGAGAAGTCGCCCCGGCCCAATTCCTTCTGTCCTGTGAAACAGAAGGGGCAGTGGTCCGTGGACACCACCTGGAGGTCGTTGGTGCGCAGCCCGCGCCAGAGCGCCGCCTGGTGCTCGGCAGGGCGCAGCGGGGTGGAGCACACGTACTTCGCGCCCTCGAATTCCGGCTCCGCCAGATTGTCGGTCGACAGGAAAAGGTACTGGGGGCAGGTCTCGCCGAACACCGGAAGTCCGTCGTCCCTGGCGCGCGTCAATTCGGCCAGGGCTTCCTGGGCGGAGACGTGGACGACGTAGAGCGGGGCGCCCGCCACCTGGCTGAGCCGGATCACCCGATGTGTGGCCTCCGCTTCGAGGAGCGCCTTCCGGACTTCGCCGTGATACCGCGGATCCCGCTCACCGCGCGCCAGTGCCTGTTCCACGAGCACGTCGATGGCGGGGCCGTTTTCCGCGTGCGTCATCACCAGGCCGCCGTTCGACGCGGCGCGCTGCATCGCCCGGAGAATCTGCCCGTCGTCGGAGAGAAAGACCCCTGGATACGCGGTGAAGAGTTTGAAGGAACTGACGCCGGATTCGACGAGCCGGTCCATTTCCCTGAGCGAAGAGGCATTCACGTCGGACATGATCATGTGGAAGGCGTAATCGATCGCGCACGTGCCTTCCGCCTTCGCGTGCCAGGTGTCGATTCCCGCCATGAGGGAACCGCCCTTGGACTGGATGGCGAAATCGATGATGGTCGTCGTGCCGCCCCAGGCAGCGGCCCGGGTTCCCGTTTCGAAGGTGTCCGACGCCTGGGTGCCGCCGAAGGGCATTTCCATGTGCGTATGGGCGTCGACGCCGCCGGGGATCACGTACTTCTGCGCGGCGTCGATGACGTGGTCGGCCGACCCGCTCCAGCCGGCGGCTGCCTGGCTGCCGTGGGCGGCGAGCGCGGCGACCCTGCCGTCCTCCACCAGGACATCGGCATGGATCTCGTCGGCGGCGGTGATGACAAGTCCACCCAGGATGACCGTACGGCTCATAGTCCCTGCTCCCTTCCACACCGGCGTCACCGGGCGGCGCCGGAAGGCGGAGTCCGCCGTGCGCCGTCTCCCGGACACGCCCGCCTGTCTGACGTCACGTCACATTCCGTCCGCACCGGGCGATTCCGGCGAAGAAGGAGACCGTAGAAGCATGTCACCCACGGCGGCAAGACCGTGACTGCTGTTTCGTCAGGTGCCCGTGTTGCGTCGGCGATCAGTCGGCCGGTGCAACCGCGGGGTGGCGCACACGGTGCGCGGTGCGGAGCGTGACACCGCGCACCGGACCGGTGCACGCCGGCGTACTGGGCGGTACGTACCAAGGCGGCAACAGAGGGGTGCGGGAGCCACGGGCTGGGCAGGTAACCGACGCCGCCCGGACGCACCCCTCACACCTCGGTGACGTCCCCGCCCGACCGGCGGGACCGCGCGGCAAGGGACAGCGCACGGCAGCAATCAGGGCAGATCAGTACAGAAAGGCGGCACGTCATGGAACGGAGCACACCGTGGGAGTTCTCCGACGACCGCGGGCGCCTGGTGGTGGCCGGGGCCCGCCCGTCTCGGATCGTCGCGTACATACCGGCCGGGGCGACGCTGTGGGATCACGGCATCCGCCCCGTCGGGCTCTTCGGCTCCCAGCACGACGGCCCGGCTCCCGACCGGACGAAGAGCGGCGAACTGCCGCTCGGCGAGATCCCGTACCTGGGCGCGGGGAGCGCCCTGCACCCGGACGCCGTCCTGGAGGCGGCGCCGGATCTGGTGGTGGCCGTCACCTACGACGGCGAGGCGGTGTACGGCCTGGAGTCGAAGACCGCGCAGGAACTGGAGGCGCACGTCCCGGTGGTGGCGCTCGGCGTCGGCCCGGGGCGCGGCCTTGCGGCGGTGCGCGAGCGGTTCGCCGCGCTCGCCGGCTCGCTCGGCGCGGGCGAACCGGCGTCGGCGGCCGTGGAGTTGGACGCGGCGGAGGACGCGGTGCGGGAGAGCGCGGGCGGCCGGGGCGGGCCCCGGGTGCTGGCGCTGTCCGCCGCCGGGCCCGGGCAGGCGCATCTGGCGCGGCCCGGCGCCTGGCCCGATCTGCGGACGCTGGCCGAGCACGGCGTGGACCTGGTGGAGCCGGCCGCAGGGCCAGGCGCGAACTGGTGCACGGTCGGCTGGGCCGAGGCCGCTTCCCTGGGGGCCGACATCGTCCTGACGGACGTCCGCGCCAATGCCGCGCCCGTCGGCACGCTGCGCACCAACGCCCACTGGCGCGACCTGGAGTCCACGGCCCGGCTGGTGCCGTGGAACCCCGAGGCCCCGTCCAGCAAGCACGCGCACACCCGCTTCTTCCGTGAGGTCGCGGACGCGCTGCGGGCCGCGGCGGGATGACGCCCGGCGGCCCGGCGGCCCGGGACGGCGGCCGAAGCGCGCGCCGTCCCGGGCCGCGGCGGGGTCACTCGGGCGGCGTCGGGGTGTCGTGGCTGCGGTACATCGCCTGGACGTCCAGCTCCAGCTTCACGGTCGGGCCGACGACGGCGATGCCGCGGGCGAGCATGCTGCGCCAGTTCAACGTGTAGTCCTCGCGGTGCAGTTCGGCCTTGGCCAGGGCGGCGCAGCGCAGCTCCTGGCCGTATCCGCCGTTCACCACTCCCAGGTAGGTGGTGTCCAGCGCGACCGACCGGCTGACGCCGTGCATGGTCAGCGAGCCCTGCACCGACCATTTGGCGCCGCCGCGTGAGAGGAAGCGGTTGCTGGAGAAGTGCAGGTAGGGGTAGGTGTCGACGTCGAGGAAGTCGGCCGACCGCAGATGGTCGTCGCGGGTCTTGTTCCCCGTGGTCAGGCTGGACGCGTCGATCCGCACCTCGACGTGCGAGTGCTCGATGTCGGCGCCGACCCGGATGCCGCCCTCGAAGCGCGTGAAGCGGCCGTGCACGTTCGCCATGCCGACGTGCCGGGCGATGAAGCGGATGGCGGTGTGCGGCGGGTCGAACAGCCAGGTGCCGGCCGGCGGCAGCTCCAGCGGCCGGGCGGTGGTGAGTTGGACGTGGACGGGCGGCCGGGTCTGGCCCGCGACGACCTCCAGCGTCTCGTGGTGCGGCTGGAGGCCGTCCACGGAGACCATCAGGCTGTAGCTGCCCGGCGGCAGGGCCGCACAGAACAGCCCGAACGGATCGGTGCTGCCGCGCTGCACGACCCGCTGGGTGGCGGTCGATGTGACCGTGACGTCGGCGCCGCCGAGCGGCTGCCCCATGGGGTCGGCCACCGTACGGCTGACACCGTCCGCCCCCACCGGGAGGGGAAGCCGGAAGCCCGCTCCGCCGCGTGAGCCGTGGGCCCGGCTGCGCCGGAACAATGCGAGGGCCATGGTGTGTGCAACCTTTCATCGGCATGCGTGCTTCGTGGTCGTGCTGCGGCGGACTGCCGGGCGGCCGGTGGCCGGGGCCGGATTCCGTGGCCGGGGTGTCCCGCTCCGCCGGGTACCGCGTACCCGGCCCCCGTACCTCGGGTGCGTGCCGCCCTGCCGGGTCTCCGGTCGCAGGGCACGGACAACTAATGATCTTGGAACACGCGCCGGATGTGTGGGTGTCTCATTTCGAGACACCCGGACACACCGACGGCCCGCCCGGCGACCGACGGCCGCCCCTCCGTGCCCCGCCGGTCGGCCGCCCCACTACGGTGGTGAGGTCGTGACCAGTACCGATTCCTTCCGCGTACCACCGCAGCTGTCCCGGATCCGGCAGGCCCGCGCGCACTTCCTCGCGGGCCTGCCGCTGCCGGACGGCGTCCCCGGCGATCTCGTCTCCGCCTGGCGCCGCGCCTCCTTCTTCGGCGTACGGCCCGACCTGGCCGCGGTGTCCGCCGCGCCGACGGGTGCGGACGCACCGCTGCCCGCCGCCGCCCGCCCCGTACTGGAGCGCCTGGCGCCCGCGCTGGAGGCCGGTGACCGTTCCGTGGTCGTCGCCGACGAGCGGTGCCGGGTGCTGTGCTGGCTCGGCCGCGGGTCCGCGCGCACCCTGCGGCGCGACCTGTCGGAGGAGGCGGTCGGGCACAACAGCGCCGCGCTTGCCCTGCGGCGGGGGCGGCGGGCCGAGGTGCACGGGCCCGAGCACTTCCTGGATCTGTGGCAGGACGTGTCGGCCGTCAGCGTGCCACTGTCGGTGCCCGGAGCGGCGCGGGCGGCGGGCACCGTGACGGTGGTGTCCGGCCTGTGCCAGGGCCCAGGACCGCATCCGGACGCGGCGCTCGCCGAGGCGACGGCGGCGGCCATCGAGGCCGGGCTCGCGGGCCGGTCGCCGCATCCGCCGGAGCGGCTGATGCTGGACGCGTTCCTGCGGGCGGGCGCGGGCGGACAGCCTGCGATCGCCCTCGACGGACGCAGCCGGCTGGTCAGCGAGGAGGCCGCGCGGCTGCTGTCCCCCGAGGCGCTGCGCGGGCTGGAGCGGTATGCGGCGGCCCTGCTGAACGGCGACGCTCCGGAGGCGCACGCGGCGGGCGACCCCGGGTGTCCTGAATCCGGCCCGGAGATCCGGCTGGGCGAGGGGCTGGTGGCCAGGACGGTGCCGGTGCGGCGGGCGGCGTCCGTCGTCGGTGTCGTGGCGGTGGCGCGGGCGGCTGCGCCCGGCCGGGCGGCGCGGCGTCCGGTGGCGGCCGGGCCCGCGGGCGCGCTGGCCGGCGACTCGGTGCCGTGGCGGCACGCGGTGGACCGGGCGGTGGGCCTGGCGCGCACGCCGGGTCCGCTGCTGCTGACCGGCGAGCGCGGTACCGGCAAGACGGCGCTCGGCCGCGCCGTGCTCCGCGGTCCCGACGGGGCGACGGAACCGTTGACCGTGGACGCCGCGAGCGCCCCGGACGGTGAACTGGCGGAACTCAAGCCGTACTTGACGGCTCATCACGACCCGCACGGACAGCGTCCTGGCGACCGGATCGCCCGGCCGCTGCTGCTGCGGCACGTCGAACGGCTGGGCCAGCGGGACGTGGCCGCGCTGATCGCGCTGCTGGAGGCCCGCCCTGAGCTGCCGCTGGTCGTCACCCGCGCGCCCGGCACCGAGATCGGCCCGTGCCTGGCGCGGCTGCTGGACACCATGGCCGCGCGTTCCGTCGCCCTCCCCCCGCTGCGGGAGCGCCCGGAAGACATCACGGCGCTGCTGTCGCACCTGGCTCCGGCGCCGGCCCCCGGCCACCCCCCGCTGACCTGGACCCTGGACGCCGTGCAGGCGCTGGAGCGGCACCCCTGGCCCGGCAACGTCACCCAACTCGCCCACCTCGTACGGGAGATGGCCCGGGGACGGCGGGCGGCAGGCCCGGTACGGCGGGACGAACTGCCGGACGCCGTACGGGAGCAGCCCGCCTCCCCGCAGCTCGGCACCATCGAGCACGCCGAGCGCGAGACCATACTCGAAGCGCTGCGCACCCACGGCGGCAACAAGGCGCGCGCCGCCGCCGCGCTCGGCATCGCGCGGGCCACCCTCTACCGCAAACTCCGCGGCTACCGCTGACCGCTCCCCGGCCTGCGACGACTCCCCGAGCATCCGGTTTCCGCCCCGCGGCGGGGCCCGCCGCCGACCCGCGCGGCGGCAGAACCTCCCCCTGCCGCACCCCTTGACGTCAACTGGAAACAAACCTAACTTTCACTCGCATCCCACCCCCCACACCGGGAGCCTGTGATGAAACGAGCCTCAACCAGCCCTGTTTTATGGGGAGTTGCTCTTCTGGCCAGCGCCACACTGGCCGGCACCTGGGCGGCCACCGCCAACGGACAGACCACGCGGGACACCACCGGCCACCACACCCCCCTCGCCACGCACCAGCACCGCGCGGCACCCCTGTGGCGCGCCGACCCCGCCAAGGGCACCAAGTCCTTCGAAGGCACCGAGACCAAGCCCGGATCCGTCACAACCGTCGACGACCCCACCGGCCGCCACGGCGCGACGTACGCGCTGCACACCTCGGGCGACAAGACCGACGACGCGGAACGGGTACGCGTCGAGACCCGCGGACACCGCACCGGCGACGGCGGCCGGCTGCGCTTCTCGAAGGAGGGCGACGTCTTCTACATCGGCTGGCGGTCGATGTGGGGCCCGCTGCCCACGGCCAAGGGCGACTGGGTCGTCCTGTGGCAGCTCAAGGACTACGGATCGGGCGCCGCCACCCCGCCGCTGTCGCTGCGCGCACGCGGCGACGGCACCGTCGACCTCGACTACTGCGACCCGGACCTGAAGACCACGTACCTGTGGCACACCGACCTCACCCTGAACACCTGGCACGACTTCGTCGTCGGCATCAAGGTCTCCAAGGATCCCGCCAAGGGCTGGGTCAAGCTCTGGCACAACGGCACCGCCCAGAAACTGGCCGGCAGCACCGCCCCGTACAAGGCGGCCACCCTGCGCGCCGACTGGGTGACCGACAAGTGGGGCGTCTACCGCTCCGACGGCGTCAAGGGACCGGCCACCGCCTACCTCAACAGCGCCGCGGTCGGCCGCTCGTACGAGGACGTCGCGCCCTGACCCACGGCGGCGGCGCGGACCGCACGGCACCCGCGCCGCCGCCCGCGGGGCGCCGCCCAACCTGTGCATCGGGCAAAGAAATCCCCGCCCGGTGCCAACAGCGCCTCATTTTCCGCCCCGCACCCGGCAATCGAACCCCCACATCGGGTCATGTCCCCGCACCCGGCCCCTAGGTTGACGCAGGCACTGTGAACTCACGCGCGCCGACCGGGGGACAACCATGCAATCCGGGTACCGCGTCCATCCCGACGCGCTGCACACCTACGCCGCGGCCATCGACCGGGCCGCGGACCGCGTCTCGCAGATCATGAGCAGCGTCGGCACGATCCGCGTCCCGGCGGACGCGTTCGGCAAACTGCCCGACGCCGACGGCCTCGCCCGCTCCTACGAGGACCACGCCGACACCGACGTCCAGAACTGCAAGGACCTCGCCGACATCCTGCGGCACACCGCAGACGGCCTCAGCCACTCCGCCCGGCACTACGAGGACAGCGAACAGGTCACCCTGGCGAGCCTCCAGGACATCCGGCGATGAGCGGCACGGGCGGGCCGGGCGCCGCGTACGCCTGGACGGGACGGCCCGACCACCGCGAGTTCCCCGCCGTACCCCGGGCCGAGAGCCCGGACCGGGGCGCCATCAGCGGGGCGATGGACGAGGCCGTCCAGTGGACCCTGGAGAAGACCGGCGCGCTGGACTGCCTGGACAAGGTCACCGGCGCCCCCGCCGAACTGACCGCAGCGGCCGAGAGCTGGCGCGCGCGGGCCACGGACCTGCGCGAGGTGGCCAACGGCCTGCGGACCGGCGCAGGGGAACTCGCCGAACACTGGCACGGCCGGTCGTCCGAAGGCTTCGGCACGCACATGGGCCACGTCGTCACCGCGATCGACGACACCGCGTACGACATGGCGCAGACCGCGAAGATCCTCGGGCAGGCGGCGAAGGAGTGCGCGCTCGCCGAAGAGACCGTCATCGAGCTGCTCAGCGACCTGATCCAGATGCTGATCGCCGAACTGGCCACCAGCTTCATCCTCGACCTGGTCACCGCGGGCCTGGCCACCGTCGTCGACGCCCTGGTCAGCGGTGCCGAGGTGACCGCGGCCGTGGCACGGATCGCCCGGATCTCCGAGAAGCTCGCCGAGACGCTGCGCAAGCTCCAGCAGGCCGTCAAGGAACTCAAGGAGGCCGTGCGCAGCGGAAAGTCCGTCAAGGAAGTGCTGGCCGAGGCCCGCAAGGTCCGGCAGGCCGCCTCCCGCGTCCGCACCACCGCCAAGGCGCTCAGCGGCAAGGAAGGCAAGGAGGACGGTCTGAGCCTGTTGCAGCGCCAGGCCGTCGGACAGCCCTACAAGCAGGCCGCGAAGCTGGTGGACAAGGCCGGGGAGAGCGCCGGCCTGGAACCGAAGTGGAAGAAACCGCTGGAGGAGTACGCCAAGAGCGACACCGGGCAGCGCTCGGTACTCCAGGACGGGTCCGAGGCCCCCGCCCCCTACCGCGTGGACACCGGCGGCCTCGACGACCACGGCGATCCGGGCAGCATCGAGAGGACTTTCGGTTGAACGGCTACGAACCGGCGTTCGGCGGCACGCCACTGCACCACGTACCCGCCGCGATCGGCCCGCCGGAGCTGCTGCACGAGGCCGGGGCCCACCTCGGCCCCGGCGAACGGCTGCTCGCGGCGCTCCCCGCGGCCGTGGACGACCTGCTGCCGCCGCGACTGCCCAGGAAGCACCGCGCCAGGAAGGGCACCGACGCCGGAGCAGGCACCGTGGTGCGGGTGGTGGCCGGCTGGTTCTTCCCGTCGTCCTGGGGCTGGATCTTCGCGGGCGACAGCCTCTTCACCCTGTTGGGACGCGGATACCGCCGCCTCTACCGCGCACTGCGCCGCCCGACCCACGGCGGCTCCTGGTCAGGCGGCTATCCGGGCTCCGCGGGCGGCCTGCTCGTCGCGGTCCGCAACAACACACCGGAGATGCCGCTCAGCGGCGAGAACGACGACTTCGTGCTGGCGGTCACCACGCACCGGCTGCTGGTGCTGAGCGAACCGTGGGGCATCCACGAGCGCGTCCCGGCCCGGCAGCTCGCCGCGTACCCACGCGGTACCTGCGGCAGGCGCCGCGAGGCCCACCCGGCCCGTCAGAAGTACCGCACCGACCTGGAGTTCGCCGACGCCACGTGGATCGCGCTCCGGATGAAGACCCCCCAGGACGCGGCGGCGCTGACGGCCGTACTGGGCTGACGCGGCCCGCCCGACGACGGAAAGGGAGGGCCAACCGGGGCCTTCGCGCCCGCAGTTGCCCTCCCGGCCGTCACCCGCTCAGGACGTCGCGAGCCGCCCCTGGGCCTCCGCCAGCGCGTCGGCGAGGAGGGCGGCCCCCTCTTCCGCCTCGGCGACGGTGAGCGTCATCGGGGGCGCGATGCGCAGCGAGGCGCCGCCCTGGCCGCCCTTGCCGATCAGCAGCCCGCGTGTACGGGCGGCCTCCAGGACCAGGGACGCGGCCCGCGCCGACCGTTCGTCGGTACCGGGGCTGACCAGTTCGACGCCGATCATCAGGCCACGCCCGCGCACCTCGCGCACCATGTCGAGACCTGCCGTGACCGCCCGCAGCCGCTCGATCAGCAGTCCGCCGACGCGCCTGGCGTTGCCCTGGAGGTCGTGCTCCAGGAGGTAGGTGAGGTTGGCGAGGCCGGCGGCCATGGTGACGGGGCTGCCGCCGAAGGTCGAAATGGAGTTGGCGGGCAGCGAGTTCATCACCTCGGCACGCGCCACCACACCGCCGATGGACATGCCGTTGCCGATGCCCTTGGCGAAGGTGAGCAGGTCGGGCGGCCCGTTGCCGGCATGCGCCTGCCAGCCCCAGAAGTGGTCACCGGTACGGCCCCAGGCGGTCTGCACCTCGTCGCTGATCCAGAGGATGCCGTGCCGGGCGAGCACCGCGCGGAAGGCGGCGTAGAGGCCGTCCGGTGGCGCGGTGAAGCCGCCGACCCCCTGGACGGGCTCGGCGATCAGCGCGGCGACACCGCCCGCCGCCTGCTGGAGCACGTCCTCCAGATCGGCGACACAGGCCGCGATGTAGGCGTCGTCGGACAGCTGGGCGTACGGGCCGCGGGTGCGCACCCCGCCGTGCACGTACAGCGTCTGGAGCGGCGAGAGGCTGGTCGGCGACCAATCGGCGTTGCCGGTGACGCCGATGGTGGAGAAGGACCGCCCGTGGTAGCTGTTGCGCATCGCCAGGATCTGGTTGGAACGGCGGTACGTGGTGGCCAGCAGCAGCGCGGCGTCGTTGGCCTCGGTGCCCGACGAGGTGAAGAAGACCCGGGCGTCGGGAATGCCGGAGAGCGCGGCGATGCGCTCCGCCAACTCCACCATGGGACGGGAGAGATAGAGCGTCGACGAGTGGATGAGCCGGCCGGCCTGCGCGCTGACGGCCTCGGCCACCTCGGGCAGCGCGTGCGCCGTCATGGTGGTGAGGATGCCGCCGAAGAAGTCGAGGTAGCGGTTGCCCTCCGCGTCCCAGACGTACCGGCCCTCGCCGTGGGTCAGCTCGATGGGCCGCTCGTAGAGGAGGCTGAGCCAGGACGGCAGGACGGCGCGGTGGCGTTCGTGCAGGCCCGCGGATCCCTGCGTCACGGCTGCACCAGCCCCTCGTACGCGTCGGGGCGCCGGTCGCGGTAGAAGGCCCACTGCTGACGCACCGTGTCGATCATCCCGAAGTCGAGGTCGCGGACGACCAGTTCCTCCTTGGTGTCGCTGGCGACCTCACCGACGAACCGGCCGAGCGGGTCGACGAAGTAGCTGGTGCCGTAGAAGTCGTTGTCGCCGTACTCCTCCACGCCGACGCGGTTGATCGCCGCGACGAAGTACTCGTTGGCGACCGCGGCGGCCGGCTGCTCCAGCTGCCAGAGGTAGCCGGACAGACCGCGGGAGGTCGCGGACGGGTTGTAGACGAGCTGCGCGCCGTTGAGCCCCAACTGGCGCCAGCCTTCCGGGAAGTGCCGGTCATAGCAGATGTAGACGCCGATCTTCCCGACGGCGGTGTCGAAGACCGGCCACCCGGCGTTCCCCGGCTTGAAGTAGTACTTCTCCCAGAAGCCCTTCACCTGCGGAATGTGATGCTTGCGGTAGCTGCCGAGCACGGCGCCGTCGGCGTCGATGACGGCCGCGGTGTTGTAGTAGAAGCCGGGCTGCTCGATCTCGAAGACGGGCACCACGATGACCATGCCCGTCTCGCGCGCCAGGGCCTGCATACGGCGCACGGTCGGCCCGTCGGGCACCGGCTCGGCCCAGCGGTAGTGCTCCGGCTCCTGGACCTGGCAGAAGTACGGGGCGTTGAAGACCTCCTGGAAACCGATGATCTTCGCGCCCTGCGCAGCCGCCGCCCGAGCGTGCTCCTCGTGCTTCGCGATCATCGATTCGGTGTCGCCTGTCCAGGTCGCCTGGACCAGTGCGGCACGCACAACATCGGCCATGAGCTGCTCCTTTGTCGGTGCGTCAGCCTGCGTCCCACGCGCTTGCACGCGTGAGGAAGCGACCGTAAGCCCGGCCACGGGCGGTGGCAAGACCATCTCGGGTACGGCGCGCCCGGCCCCGGGCGCCCCGCACTCCCAAGCAAACAACAGGCAAACTTGCAAGTTTCCCTGTCGAAAAAAGCTACAGTGGCAGCATGCCGGACAAGGAACAGGAGCGCCTGGCGAACGATCTCGGCGCGACCGTGTCACAACTGATGCGCCACCTGCGCGCCGCGTCGCCGCAGGGCGCGCTGACCCCCACCCAGCGGGCCGTGATCGCCCGTGTCGACAGCGGCGGCCCCGCCACCACCGCCGCGCTGGCCCGCGCGGAGCGGGTGCGCCCGCAGTCCATGCGGCTGACCATCGGCGCCCTGGAGGAGAACGGCATCCTCGCCCGCAGCCCGCATCCCACGGACGGACGGCAGGTCGTCTTCTCGCTCACCGACGCGGGCCACCGGGTGCTCGCGGAGGTGCGCCGGGCCAAGCAGGACTGGCTCGCGGTGGCCATCGCCGACCGGCTGACCGCCGACGAGCAGCGCACCCTCGCCGCCGCGACGGAACTCATACAGCGGCTGATGCCGTCATGAAGGAGCCCGCGCGGGCCACCGCCGCGCCCGCCACGCACCGGCCGGACACCGCCGCCGCCGACCCCGGCCGGGCCTTCGGCGCGCGCCTGATGACGCCGCTGCTGCTCGGCTCGCTGCTCAACCCCATCAACTCGACGATGATCGCCACCTCGCTGGTGGCCATCGGCCAGGACTTCCACGTCGGCGCCGCCGACACCGCCTGGCTGATCTCCGCGATGTACCTCGCCAGCGCCGTCGGACAGCCGTCCATGGGGCGCCTCGCCGACCGTCTCGGGCCGCGCCGGGTCTTCGTCGCCGGGGTCCTGCTGGTGTGCGCGGCGGGCCTGGTCGGGACGTTCGCGCCCACCTTCGCCGTGCTGATCGTCTCGCGGGTGCTCCTCGGTATCGGCACCTCCGCCGCCTACCCCGCGGCGATGGCGATGCTGCGCGCCGAGTCGCGGCGGACCGGACTGCCCACGCCGCGCGCGGTGCTGGGCCGGATCTCGCTCGCCGCGCTGGCCAGCGCCGCCGTCGGCCCGACGCTCGGCGGACTGCTCGCCGCGACGACCGGCTGGCGCGGGGTGTTCGCCGTGAACGTACCGCTCGCGCTGCTCGCCCTGCTCTGCGGGCAGCTATGGCTGCCCGCCGACGCCCGGCGAACGCGTACGGACGGCGATGCGGCGCCCGGCGGCTCCCTCGACCCGTTCGGCATCGCCCTGTTCACCGCGACGCTGACCTGCGCGATGTTCTTCCTGCTCCGCCTCGACCAGCCGCGCTGGCCGCTGCTCGCGCCGGTGGCCGCCCTCGCCGCCGTCCTGGTGTGGTGGCAGCTGCGGCACCCGGAGCCCTTCATCGACCTGCGGATGCTCGCCCGCAACGGCGCGCTCTCCCGCACCTACCTCCGCCACGGCCTGGCCTATCTCGTCATCTACTGCATCCTCTACGGCTTCAGCCAGTGGCTCGAAGAGGCCCACGGCGCCTCGTCCTTCCACGCCGGCCTGATCATGCTGCCGATGTCCTGCGCAGCCGCCGTCTGCTCGGTCGCGGGCGCCCGCACGAAGAGCGTCCGGGGCCCGCTGACCGTGGCGGCGCTCTGCCTCGCCGCGGGCAGCGCGGCCTGTCTGCTGCTGACCGGCGCCAGCCCGCTGATCGCCCTGCTGTGCGCCGGAGCCCTCTTCGGCATCCCGCAGGGCCTGGCGTCGACCGGCAACACCGCCGCCGTCTACGTCCAGGCCCCGGCCGACGGCGTGGGCGCGGCGGCCGGACTCCAGCGCACCGCCCAGTACCTCGGGGCGATCATCGCCGCCGGCCTGATCGGCGTGCTGTACGGCCACCGTGCCACCGACGCCGGTCTGCACGGGATCGCGGTGATCTGCGGGGTGCTCGGCGTACTGCTGCTGGCACTCACACTGGCCGACCGCGGGCTGCGCACCCGCGGGACGGAGCCCCGGTGACCCGTACGGCCGCGCAGCCGCCCGGCCTTTGCCCCTTCCCTCCCACCCATCCGCACGTGAAGGAGACACCCATGACCGCCACCACACTCGACGCGAAGACCGCGCTGGTCCTGATCGATCTGCAGAAGGGCATCACAGGACTGCCCTGCGCCCACCCCACGGACGAGGTCGTCGAGCGGGGCGCCCGGCTGGCCGCCGCGTTCCGCGCGCGGGAGCTGCCCGTCGTGCTGGTGAACGTCACCGGCGGCGCGCCGGGCCGTACCGAGGCCGCCCGGCCGGGCGGCACCCCGCCCGCCGACTGGGCCGAGCTGGTGCCCGAGCTGGACCGGCAGCCCGCCGACATCCTCGTCACCAAGCAGCAGTGGGGCGCCTTCCACGGCACCGGCCTGGACCTGGAGCTGCGCCGCCGCGGTGTGACGCAGGTGGTGTTCGCCGGGATCGCCACCAGCATCGGCGTCGAGTCCAGCGCCCGTGCCGCGCACGAGCACGGCTACCACGTCACCGTCGTGACCGACGCGGTGACCGACATGGACGAGGCGGCGCACCGCAACAGCCTGGAGAAGATCTTCCCGCGGCTCGGCGAGACCGGCACCACCGAGGCGGTCATCGAGCTCCTCGGCTGACACCCTCGGGCGGCGGCTCCGCGCCGGGGCCGCCGCCCGCGCGTGCCGGGTGTCCCGCGGGGTGCCGCTCGTGCCAGCGCACGGCGTCCTGGAGCTGTGCGGCGAGCGAGATCAGCCGCGGTTCGCTGTGCCCGGGGCCGAGCAGCTGCGCGCCCAACGGCAGGCGGTCGGCGCTGAATCCGGCGGGGACGCTCACGCCGGGCCAGCCCAGGACGTTCCACGGCCAGGCATACGGGCAGGCCGCGATCATGGCCTGGTCGGTGCGGGTGCCGCTGAGCCCGGCGAGGGCGCCGATCCGTGGCGGCGGCGTGGCGGTGGTCGGCGTCAGCAGCACGTCGTACCTGCCGAACAGGGCGCCGATACGCCGCCGTTGGCGCCCTTCGACGGCCCGTGCCCGGCGCAGCGCCGGCCCGCCGAGCAGCCGTCCCAGACGTGCCGCCCCGCGGGTCCTGGGGTCCAGCAGGCGCCGGTCGGGGACGCGGGCCGCCCAGCCGCCGACCCCGGCCGTGGCCCGCGGGACGAAGGCCAGGCCGATCAGCCCGTAGTCGGGGTCGGCTTCCTCCACGAAGTGGCCGAGGCCGGCGAGGGTGCGGGCCAGTGCGGTGACCGCGGCCCGTACGTCCGGGTGCAGCGGGGTGGGCAGGGCGGTGAACGGCGGCTTCCAGGACAGGGCGATCCGCAGCCTGCCCGGGTCGCGTCCGGCGGCCTCGCGTGCCGCGACCGGCGGCGGCCGGTGCAGGTCGCCCGGGTGGCTGCCGCTCGCCGCGTCCAGCAGCAGGGCCGCGTCCTCGACCGTGCGGGCCAGCGGTCCGATGGCCGTGATGCCCTCGAAGGACTCCGCGTCCGGCCAGGTGGAGATCCGGCCGCGCTGCGGTTTGATGCCGACGAGGTGGGACCAGGCGGCGGGGATGCGGACCGAGCCCGCGCCGTCGGTGCCGAGTGCCGCGGGCACGAGTCCGGCGGCGACGGCCGCGGCCGAACCGCCCGACGAGCCGCCGGGGGTGTGGCCGAGGTGCCAGGGGTTGCGGGTGTCGCCGAAGGCGGGCCCTTCGGTGAACGGCCACTGGCCCAGTTCGCAGGCGTTGGTCTTGCCGACGACGATGGCGCCCGCCGCGCGCAGCCGCCGTACGGCCTCCGCGTCGCGGGTCTTGGGCGGGAAGTCGCCCGCACAGCCGAACGCGGTCGGCTCGCCCGCCACGTCGGTGTCGTCCTTGACGGCGACCGGGACGCCCAGCAGCGGCAGCCGTTCGCCGGCCGCGAGCCTGCGGTCGGCGTCATCGGCCTCGGCCGTTGCGGCCTCGGCGCGTACCCGCCGGAAGGCGTTGACGGTGGGTCCGGTGGCTTCGATGCGTGCCAGGGAGCGGCTGACCAGTGCGGCGGACGACACCTGGCCCGCCGCGAGTGCCGCGGCCTGCTCGGCGAGCCCTTCCCACTGTCCGTCAGCTGCCGGTGCGGCGCGGCGTTCACTGCTCTCGTCGATGCTCACGGTGCGGGTGCCTCCCTGGGCCCGTTCGTTCGAACAGACAGCCCCAGGAGGCTATGTGCCGCTGCCGCCGCCCGGCAACGACGCGCCCCGGTGGGTCGCGTCGGTACCGGGCGGCGGCGGGAGATGTCCGTTACGAGTGCCGGACCACCATCGCCGAGCCGCCGCCGCGGCGCACCTTTTCGGCCGCCGCGAGCCAGCGACCGCCGGGCAGCGGCTGCACGCCGGTCGCCGCGCCGATCTCCGGGTTCTGGCTGAACTTGTGGCCGATGGCTTCGAGTTGACCGCGCAGCGGGCTGTTCCACAGTCCCGGTTCGAGTTCGGTCGTCGCGGCGTTGCGCTGGCTGGCGCGCGGCGCGGCGATGGCGTCGACCAGCGGCATCCCGCGGTCCAGGTGGTTGATGAGGGTCTGGAGCACGGTGGTGATGATGGTCGCGCCGCCCGGTGAGCCGAGCGCCACCACGGGCTTGCCGTGCCGCAGCACGATCGTCGGCGAGATGGACGAGCGGGGCCGCTTGCCCGGCCCCGGCAGGTTCGGGTCGTGCACGCCGGGGGTGATCGGCGCGAACGAGAAGTCCGTCAGCTCGTTGTTGAGCAGGAACCCGCGGCCGGGGACGACGATGCCGCTGCCGCCGGTCTGCTCGATGGTGAGGGTGTAGGCGACGATGTTGCCCCACTTGTCGGCGACGGTGAGGTGGGTGGTGTTCTCCCCCTCGTACGTCGTCGGGGACGCCTTGCCCGCAGAGCCGCAGCGGCGGGGGTGGCGCGGGTCGCCGGGTGCGAGCGGGCTGGGGAGCACCGCGTCGTCCTTGATCAGGCACTCGCGTGTGTCGGCGAACCGCTGCGAGGTGAGGCCCTTGACCGGGACGTCCTCCTGGGCCGGGTCGCCGACCCAGCGTCCGCGGTCGGCGAAGGCGATCCGGCTCGCCTCGATGTAGCGGTGCAGGTACTGCTTCTCGCTGAGCCGCGAGAGGTCGGTCTTCTCCAGGATGTTGAGGGCTTCGGCGATGCTGGTGCCGCCGGACGAGGTCGGCGCCATGCCGTAGACGTCGAGGCCGCGGTAGGAGGTGCGGGTGGGTGCCTGGCTGAGCGCCTCGTACCTGCGCAGGTCGTTCCTGGTGAGGTCGCCGGGGCGGACCGTGCGGTCGGCGCCGGGGCGTACCGGGGGTGTGCGGACCGTGCGGACGACGTCCTTGCCCAGCGCGCCGTGGTAGAGCGCGCCGACGCCCTTCCTGGCCAACTCGCCGTAGGTGCGGGCCAGATCGGGGTTCTTGAACGTCGAGCCGACCGCGGGCAGCTTGCCGCCCGGCAGGAACAGGTCGGCGGTGGCGGGGAAGTCACGGAAGCGCGCTTCGTTGTCCGCGGTCTGCTGCCGGAAGGTCTTGTCGACGGTGAAGCCGTGCGCGGCGAGCTTCTGCGCGGGCCGCAGCACCTGTCCGAGCGAGCGGCTGCCCCACTTGTGGAGGGCGGTGTCCCAGGTGGCGGGGGTGCCGGGGGTGCCGACGCTCAGGCCGCTGGTGACGACGTCGTCGAAGGGCAGCGGCTTGCCGTTCTCCAGGAAGAGGTCCTTGCCCGCGGAGCGCGGCGCCGTCTCCCGGCCGTCGAGGGTGCGTACCGACTTGGTCCTGGCGTCGTAGTACACGAAGTATCCGCCGCCGCCGACACCCGCGGAGTACGGTTCGGTGACGCCGAGGGCGGCGGCGGTGGCGACCGCGGCGTCCACGGCGTTGCCGCCCTTCTTCAGCACGGCGATACCGGCGGCCGACGCGTCGGCGTCGACGCTGGAGACCGCGCCGCCCGAGCCCACGGCGACGGGGGTCTTGGCCGGTGTGCCGGTGGATATGCCCTGGGTGGCGGGGTGTTGTGGTGGTGCTGACTGGGCGGCGGCCGGGACCGCCGCCAGGGAGCCGGCCAGCGCGGCCACGGTTCCCAGGACGGTGAGGCGTCGGGCGTGGGACATACGGAAATTTCCTCCAAGCGCGCGGTACGCGGGTGGCCGGAGCCTACTCGTGGTGTCCGTGTGATGACAGAGGGGTGGACCGTATGGACATCTACCGGACACACAAGGCATCTGCCTGCCTTTGGGGCCGCACATCCCGCCCGTGCGGCTTGTCTCGGCCATCCATAGGACGCCGGACCGGGACAAGGCCGCCCATCCACCCCACCGCGCTCGAACACACACCCGGACAGCCGCTACGCTCCCCCGCCATGGACGACACCCTGCTCCTTCTGGCCTCCGCGGCCGGCGCGCTCGTCATCGGCCTGGCGGCCGGCTGGGCCGCGCAATCGGCGGCGGCCCGCCGGAAGCTGACCCGTGAACAGAGCTTCTTCGGGCTGCCCGACGGCTCGGAGTGCGTCCTGGTCACGCACCGGGACAGCGCGTCGGCCCACTGGAGCATCCCGCGCCACGACGCGCTGGCGCTGCTGGGCCTGGCCGCGGTGATCGAGAACTGCGGGGCACACCCGGAGGTCGCCCCGCACGACACCGGGCTCCAGGGCTTCGGCGCCCGCACCGAGTTCTGCGTCGGCGACCCGACGGCGCACCGCAGGCTCGCCGCCCACCTGGCCAGCCTGCTGCCGGGGGTCGCGGTGCACCCGGGCGACGCGACCGGTTCGGGCCGCGGCACGTTCAGCATCGGCGGCACGGCGTACCCGGTGGAGCCGGGCGCGGTCGAGTACGTCCTGCTGGCGCGGCTGACCGCGGGCGAAGGCGACCGGCCGGTGTTCCTGGCGGCGGGGCAGCGTCCTGTCACCCACCGGGCGGCCGTCCGCCACCTGGTCAGGAACCGCGCGCGGCTGGCCCGCAGGCACGGCGCCGACGGGCAGTTCTGCGTCCTGCTGAAGGTCGTCAACTCGCAGGCGTACGGCCCTGACGTGGTCGAGGTCGTCGCGGACGTCACCAAGGCGGCGCTGTCTCCGGCCGAGCCGAAGGGGCACCGGGCGACGGCCTGACCGCCGAAGCGCCGTCACCGCGCCGCCCCGGTCGGGCCGTCACGGCGGGCAGGCCATCCGGGCTTCTGCCAAGCTCGATGTCATGATCGCTCAGCTCCGCTCGACCGTGCTGCGCTGGACCGGTGCACTGCCGGTTCTCTCGGTCATCCTGCTGGCCCTGACCTGGGGCAGATCGCTGCCGGCCGCGCTGGTCGCCGTGGTGTCCTGCTTCCTGGCGGGTGCGGTGCTGGCGGCCGTGCACCACGCGGAGGTGATCGCGCACCGGGTGGGCGAGCCGTTCGGCTCCCTGGTCCTGGCGGTGGCGGTGACGATCATCGAAGTGGCGCTGATCGTCACCCTGATGGCCGACGGCGGGGCCAACAGCAGCGCGCTGGCCAGGGACACCGTCTTCGCCGCCGTGATGATCACCTGCAACGGCATCGTCGGGCTGAGCCTGCTGGTCGGCGCGCTCAAGCGGCGGGTCGCGGTCTTCAACGCCGAGGGCACCGGCGCCGCACTGGCGACGGTCACCACCCTGGCCGGCCTGAGCCTGGTCCTGCCGCGGTTCACCACCAGCAGTGCGGAGGCGCAGTTCTCGCCCCCGCAGCTGATCTTCGCGGCGCTGGCCGCGCTGGTGCTGTACGGCATGTTCGTGACGACCCAGACCGTCAGGCACCGGGACTACTTCCTGCCGGTGACGGCGTCGGGCCGGGTGATCGACACCGAGGACCACGCCGATCCGCCGTCGTCACGGGTCGCGATGATCAGCCTGGTGCTGCTGTCGCTTGCCCTGATCGCGGTGGTCGGTCTCGCCAAGGCGGTGTCGCCGACGATCGAGTCGGGGGTGGCCGCCGCCGGGCTGCCGTCCTCCGTCGTCGGGATCGTGATCGCGCTGCTGGTGCTGCTGCCCGAGACCATCGCGGCGGTCCGCGCGGCCCGCCGCGACCGGGTGCAGACCAGCCTCAACCTCGGCCTCGGCTCGGCGATGGCGAGCATCGGCCTGACCATCCCCGCGGTCGCCGCCGCCTCCGTCTGGCTGGCCGGGCCGCTGGAACTCGGGCTGGGGCCGACCCATATGGTCCTGCTCACGCTGACCGTCGTGGTCGGCACCCTGACGGTGGTCCCTGGCCGCGCCACGCCCCTTCAGGGCGGCATCCATCTCGCCCTGCTGGCCGCCTACATCGTCCTCGCGGTCAGCCCCTGAACCCGCCGTACGCGGGACGGCTCGCGGCGGCCGTACGCACCGGGCCGCACACCCGCGGGGCATGCGTGACAGTTGTCACGTAAAGCCCTGATTGCCCCCGGGATGGTTTATCGTTCAATTGGAAGCGGACCTGTCCGTCTCCCCCAGAGCCGCCCCGGCCGGATTCCCCCGTCCGGCCGGGGCTTCCCCTTTCCCGGTGCCTGCCGCGTGGATCAGACCGGGCCCGCTCACCTCAGATGCGAGGCCCCGTTCACGTCCAGGACCGTGCCCGACGTCCACACCGCGCCGGGCGAGGCCAGATAGTGCACCGCCGACGCCACCTCGTCCGGCGTCGCGACCCGGCCGAACGGGCTCTGCGCCCGCACCTCGTCCGTCAGCCGGTCGGCGACCCGCTCGGTCGCGACGAATCCCGGCGCCACCGAGGCGACCGCGATGCCGTACGGCGCCAGATGCACCGCGAGCGACTGCCCCATGGAGTGCAACGCGGCCTTGGACGCCCCGTAGGCGGGGTGGTCGGGTTCGCCGCGGAACGCGCCGCGCGAGCCGACGTTGACGATCCGCCCCTGCACCGCCCGGTCGATCATGTTCCGCGCCGCGCAGTGGCTGACGTGCGCCGCCCCCAGCAGATTCACGTCGACGATCCGCCGCCAGGCGGCCTGCCAGTCGTCGAACGAGGTCTCGGCCAGCGGGTGCGGGCTGTTCGCCGCCGCGTTGTTGACCAGGACGTCGACCCCGCCGAGGCCGTCCACCGCAGCCGCCACCACGGCCGCCGCACCGTCCGGGGAACTCACATCGCCCTGCACCAGCACATGCCCGGTGCCCGCCAGCGCCGCGAACGCCTCCCGGGCGGCCTCCTGGCGCGAGGCGTAGTGCAGCGCGACCCGGTCGCCCTGCGCGGCGAAGCGCTCCGCGACCGCCCGCCCGATGCCGCGCGACGCCCCGGTCACCAACACCGCACGGCTCACCGGGAGTTCACCCGCTCCGTGGATACCCGCCGGGAACGCCGCGTCGAAGGCTGCATGCCCACGTCCTCACCTCGTCTCTTCCCGGCCGCCTGTGGCTCCGGGCGACCGTAAGGGATCGTAAAGGATCATCGTGGGCCCGCCACGGGCGAGGCGAGGCACAGCTGGACGGCAGCGGCGCCCCGGGGCGGCCCGGGGCGCACGGTGCCGGCGTGGGCCGCGGCCTCAGCCGATGAGCTTTTGCAGGTCGGCCGATACCTGCCCGACGTCAGGGAGGGCGAGGGCGGCGCGCTGCGCCCGGCGGATCCGGGTGGCGGTGTCGCGGTCCGCCAGGATGTCCCGGCAGGCCGCCGCGAAGGCCTCGGGCGCGGTGTCGGCGTCCGTCACGTGCCGCCCCAGGCCGAGTTCCTGCACCCGCTCGGCGTTGTGCGGCTGGTCACCGAAGTTCGGCAGCACCGCCATCGGCGTGCCCGTACGCACCGCCTCCCGGATGCTGTTGTAGCCGCCGTGCGTGACGAACAGGTCGACGCACTCCAGCAGCAGCGGCTGCGCGATCCGGTCGGTGAGGTGGACGTGCGGGGCGGGCTCGATGCCGTCGAGCGGGATGCCCGCGGTCGCCACGATCGCCGTGCAGTCCAGCTGCGAAAGACCGGCGACGGCCGCCCGCAGCATCACCGCGGGATCGGTCACGCCCTCCGGGACCTGCCCGCCCTTGGCCAGCAGGGTCTGGAACATCGGCAGTGCGGTGCCGACGGCGGCGAACACCAGCGGCCGGTCAGCGGGCAGCCCGGCCACCCAGTCCGGGAGGCCCGCGGTGCGGTCCACCAGGGTGGTCTGGCGGTAGGCCAGCGTGGTGGCCGGATGGCGGCCGAAGGAGTACTCGGCGGGCAGGTAGTCGAACCGGCCGTAGGGGTACAGCGCGAGCGGCTCGTCCCTGACGGGCAGCCCCAGGCCCTCCCGCAGCCGGTTCATGCCGGGCAGCAGAACCGCCGGGTCGAGGAGGTTGACCAGGCCGGACGGAATGGGCAGGTGCGGTATGCCGAGCTGCTCGGCGAGCAGACAGGCGGCCACGTCCATGCCGTCCCGGATGATGACGTCCGGGCGCACCTCGCGGGCGACCCGCGTCAGCACCTCGTGCGACGCGAGCGCCTGAGGGCCGGTCAGCACGCCGAGCAGGTTGCGTATGTGCGGTTCCATGCCCTCGGTCGCGGCCACCTCATCGGCGGTGGGCTCGGGGGCCGTGGGGGGCGGGACGGGGGCGCCGGACGAAGGGACCATCGAGGGCAGGCAGATGTTCACCGTGACGTCGTCGGCGCCGAATACCGGGGCGACTTCGGCCGTCGCGGCCACCGTGACCTGATGTCCGGCCGCGGCCAGTGCGCGGGCCAGCGGGAGCAGGGCCCGGCCGTGGGACGGCGAGCCGGTCGAGGTGCACAGGACACGCATGGGTTCCTCATTCTCTGAGCGATGGCCGTCCCGGCCGGGGGCCGCCATGGCCGGAAACCCCCCACTGCCGCCGGGCACGGGCGCCGCACGGCGTCCAAGTGCCGACGAGCGGCGTCGCCGCAGTCCCCTCCGCCGACCCCCGCACCGTGTCGGACCGGTGACCTGATCACGGTAAGGAGGGCCTGGTCAACGCGTCAACGCTCGGTGACGGCACCCGGCGATATCGAGCCAAGGACAACCGGGCGCACCACCTTGCGGCCGGACGGCGGGGCGCCGACATAAATTGGCATTCCACATGCCACTTCTATAGAGTGAAGCCGTGCGACTGACCAAGAGCACCGACATCGCGCTGCGCATCGCCATGCGCCTGGCCGTACTCGGTGACACCGCGGACGCGCCGACCACCCGCGAGGTGGCCGGCGCGGTCCAGGTGCCCTACACACACGCCGCCAAGGTGGTCAGCAAGCTCCAGCACCTCGGCGCCGTCGAGGCGCGGCGCGGGCGGGGCGGCGGGCTGACCTTGACCGACGCCGGCCGCACGGGCTCGCTCGGCCGGCTCGTCCGGCAACTCGAAGGCGTCGGCGACGTGGTGGGCTGCGAGGACGACCCGCCGTGCCCGCTGCGCGGCGACTGCCGGCTGCGCGGCGCCCTGCACGTGGCACAGGAGGCGTTCTTCGCCGCACTCGACCCGCTGTCGGTCGACGACCTGGTGGCACCCCCCACCGGCCCTCTCCTGCTCGGCCTGACCTCCCGCCCGCCGGACTGACCCCGGCACCCGCCACCCCCTCAGCCGTCACCACCCTCCCCCACCCCACCCCGCACACCCTTAAATACGCATCTTGCATGCACATTTTGCGTGCCGCGATCCAGGTGTCCACCTCACAAGTCCGGAGTCACCGTTGCTGTCACCGAAATCGGCCGAGACCGTCCGCGCCACCCTCCCCGTCGTCGCCGCCGCCATCGGCGACATCACCCCGCTCTTCTACGACCGGCTGTTCGCGGACCGGCCCGCCCTGCTGCGCGACCTGTTCAACCGCGCCAACCAGGCCAACGGCAGCCAGCGGCAGGCACTCGCCGGCTCCGTCGCCGCCTTCGCGGGACACCTCCTGGAACACCCGGACGAGCTGCCCGACGCGCTGCTCACCCGGATCGCGCACAAACACGCCTCCCTGGGGATACGCGAGGACCAGTACCCCCTGGTGCACACCCACCTGTTCGCCGCCTTCGCCGATGTCCTCGGCGAAGCCCTGACCGAGGAGGTCACCGCGGCCTGGGACGAGGTGTACTGGCTGATGGCCCACGGGCTGATCGCGGCGGAACGGCAGTTGTACGCCGCGGCCGGCGCGCCGGACGGCCGGACCTGGCGCACGTACCGGGTGGCCGGCCGCGTCCGCGAGACGGACGACGTCGTCACCTTCCTGCTGCGCCCGCTCGACGGCACCGAGCCGCCCGCGGCCCGGCCGGGCCAGTACCTGTCCGTGCAGGTCGAACTCCCGGACGGGGCACGCCAGATACGCCAGTACAGCCTCACCGGGCAGCCGGACGGCGCGCTCCGCTTCGCCGTGAAGCGGATACCGGGCGGCCCGGACGGCGGCCCGGCGGGCGAGGTCTCCGGCTTTCTGCACGATCACGTCCACGAAGGTGACCAGCTGCGGGCGAGCGCCCCGTTCGGTGCCGTGGTGCTCGACGACAGCGAACGGCCGCTGCTGTTCGCGACCGCGGGCATCGGCTGCACACCGGCCATCGGCATGCTCACCCACCTGGCCGCCACCGGCTCACGCCGCCGGATCATCGCCGCACACGCCGACCGCACCCCCGGCAGCCACCCCTACCGCGCCGAACTCCAGCGCCTCATCGGCAGGTTGACGCACGCGGAGGCGGCGGTCTGGTACGAGCGGCCTGACGACGGGACCACCGCCGCCGACCAGGACGGCGGCCCGGTCGTGCACTCCGGCCTGATGGACCTCACCCGCCTGCGGATTCCGTCCGGCACCGTCGCCCACCTCTGCGGCCCGGTACCGTTCATGCGCTCCGTCCGCTCCCAACTGCTGGCGTCCGGCGTGCGCGCGGCCGACATCCACCACGAGGTCTTCGGCCCCGATCAGGGACTGTGAGGACGGACCGGCACCCGCCCCGAGGCCAGCAGCGCCCGGTGCGGCAGCACCAGCACCCCCGACGCGTCGGCGAACTCCGCCGCCAGCAGCTCGAACCGGCGCCTGATGCGGTCGGCCACCACGGGCCCCCGACTGTTCACCGTCCGGCCGATGGTGGCCACCCCCGCGGCGGGCCCGCGCCACCACTCGTCCGGCGTCGCACGGTGATTCCAGGACAGCGTCCGGCAACCGGCCGCCACCAGCCCCGCCGCGCCCAGCAGGCCGGTCAGCCCGTCCTCGGTCCGCGGGAAGTCCTCGTCGGGCGTGAGGGCGGGCAGGGACGCGGGACGGCTGACACCGGCGGCATGGACGGCGCGGCCCAACAGCGCCTGGCCCGCCGCGGCGGGGGACGCCCACACGGTCAGCGCGATCCGCCCGCCCGGACGGGTCACCCGGCACAGCTCGGCCAGCGCGCGGCGCGGCCTGCCGACGTGGTTGAGCACGAAGTTGCCGACAACCGCGTCGAACTCGCCGTCGGGATACGGGAGATGAGGCAGTACGCCGATACGGACGTCCGCGGCGGGGACGGCACCGGCCGCCAGCCTGACCATGTCCGGCTCGGCGTCCACGGCGCTCACCCGCGCACCGCACGCCACCGCAGCCGCCGCGGCCACTCCGGTCCCGGTGCCCACATCGAGCACCCGCACACCCGCGCCGACCCCGGCCGCCACCAGCAACGCGGGCACCGGGTGAGCACAGAGCCGCCCGAAGCCCGCCGCGTACGCCTCGCCCCGGCCGGCCCAGGCCAGACGCTCACTCGCGTCGAACGGCGTCTGCGACACCCGCACCCTCCTCACACCATCTCGCCCCACTCCCCCAACTCCCCACACCGCCGGGAAGGTTCCGCACGCCCGGATCCGTCACCCCTCGCCCCGCACGGACGGGACAGCCGCGCACCCACGACGTTACTCACCCGTAACCTACCAACGGGTTACTTGCGGTAAGCATCGGACCTTACTCTCCAATCACCTCGAACCCCGGCCGCCCCTCCTGTCAGCGGACGCCTCCGGCATGCGCCGGGACGCCCTGGAGGCTCCCCCGAGCCCTCCGGACAGCGGCCGACGGTTCGCATCACGATCTGGAGCAGAAGATGACGCCCTCCCGCACGACGCTGCGCGCCGCGATCGGCACCGTCTCCGCCGCGGTGCTCGCCACCACCGTCCTCGCCGGTGCGCCGGCCGCCACCGGCGCCGAGGCCCGCACCGGCCGTACCGCGGCGGCCACTTCGTCCGCCGTGAAGTTCGTCGACATCACCGGCGACGGCGGCGTCACGCTCAAGGCCAACGTCTTCACCCCGTCCGGCGCCGACGGCACCCGGCGCTTCCCGCTCATCGTGCTGCCCACCAGCTGGGCGATGCCGCAGATCGAGTACGTGGCGCAGGCGAAGAAGCTGGCCGACGCCGGGTACGTCGTCATCGGCTACAACGTGCGCGGCTTCTGGCAGTCCGGCGGGAAGATCGAGACGGCGGGGCCGCAGGACATCGCCGACGCCTCCAAGGTCATCGACTGGGCGCTCGCCCACACACCGGCCGACCCGCAGAAGGTCGGCATGGGCGGGGTCTCCTACGGTGCGGGGATCAGCCTGCTGGTCTCCGCGCAGGACCGGCGGATCAAGGCGGTCACCGCCCTCAGCGGCTGGGCCGACCTGATCGGTTCGATCTACAGCGGCCGGACCCAGCACCTCCAGGCCGGGGCGATGCTCGGTGCGGCCGGCGCCCTCACCGGCCGTCCCAGCGCCGAACTCCAGGGCGTGCTCAAGGACTTCCTCGGCTCGAATCTGGCCAAGGAGAAGGACATGATCGCCTGGGGCAGGAAGCGCTCACCCGCCACCTACCTCGACAGGATCAACGCGAACGGCGCGGCCATCATGCTCGGCAACGCCTGGGGCGACTCGCTCTTCCCGCCCAACCAGTACGCCGACTTCTTCGAGAAGCTCAAGGGCCCCAAGCGTCTTGAGTTCCGTCCGGGCGATCACGCGACGGCCGAGGCCACCGGCCTGTTCGGGCTGCCCAACGACACCTGGACCAGCGCCGAGCGGTGGTTCGACCACTACCTCAAGGGCGCCGACAACGGCGTCGACCACGAGTCGCCGGTCCAGCTCAAGTCCCGTTCCACCGGCGCCTACGAGGGCTACAGGAGCTGGCGGGACGTACCGTCCGCGCACCGGATGATCGCCCTCGGCGGCACCCACAAGACCGCCACCAACCTCGACTCGGGCGCCGACGGCGGGCTGATCTTCCTCTCCAGCATGCTGGACCAGTTCCTCAAGGCGCCGCCGATGGCCTCGATCCCGCTGCTGCCGCGCTCCCTGGCCGCCGTCTGGCAGTCCGACCGGTACGCGACCCAGCAGCGCGTCCGCGGCACCGCGCGCCTGCACACCACGCTGACCAGCACGGCGGAGAGCGGCACCGCCATCGCCTACCTCTACGACGTCGGCCCGCTCGGCGTCGGCAAGCTCGTCACGCACGCGCCGTTCACCTTCCACGGCAAGACCCCGAACCGGCCGTTCGGCGTGGATCTGGATCTCTTCTCGACGGCGTACGACGTTCCGGCAGGACACCGCCTGGCCGTGGTCGTGGACACCGTCGACCCGCTCTACATCGAGCACAACCCGCACGGCGCCACGCTGACCTTCTCCTCGCCGGACGCCGACCCGTCCTATCTGTCGGTGCCGGTGCGCGACTGAGAGGGCGGTATGAGACCTGATGCCCGATTCTTCGTTTCGCGACTGTTCTTGAGTTCGCTCGGGAGCGGTTGACGAGATCCCGCCGATCTTCATCATCGGTCGGGATCTTTGTCGTTTCCGGGGTCTGTTCGACCGTGTTCGGGGCGGGAGATTGGGTTCCGTGGCAGGCGCGGTCGGTGCGACTGGGGCTGTGGTGGGTTATGTGCTCATACAGGGCTGCCGCCACCACGACGTCCCACCCACCACTGAGCTCGCACAACCGCAGACGATCACCATCAGCCCCGGCACCCTGGGGCACCCGGCCCTGCAGAGCAAAGTCATCGACTGTGCAGAAGGGAACCTGATCACACCGGGGCGGACGTCGGGCTGGTATGCCTTCGGGCAGTTCCGCGACCGCCTGCCCGACTCCTCTCACTGACCCCTCTTCGGTTGGTCGGGCGACCACCAGCGCGTCCAAGCCGTACGGAACTAGTAGCGCCGGCCCTCGCTGTGGTGCGCCCAGCCCTGGTCAAGGAACCGGAAACCGGCAGCCACGGACGATTCCGGGTCCGCCTCACGCGTAGCCATGAGCTGGATCTGCAGCGCGAAGCGTACGTAGAAACGGATCTCCTCACTCGGCCCGTCGAGCCCGAACTCCTCGGTGAGCGTGGCGATCAGCGCGTCCTCGTGACGCAGCCACATCTTCTCCGCGTAGTCGATCAGGGACGGCGTGCCGTTCATCAGCGCAAGGATCTGGCTCTGCGGCTCGGTCGTCAGCGCGGCGATCTCGGCGAGGTAATGCGCCTTCAGCGCGTCAGAGACCGAGGTCCCCGGCGCGCGGTCCCGCACCGCGGCGATGAGCCGCTCGTGCCGTTCACCCTCGTCACTGAAGACGAGCGCTTCCTTGCGCGGGAAGTGCGTGAAGACCGTCTTGGGTGTCACATCCGCCTTGTCGGCGATCTCGCGCACCGTCACGGCGTCGAAGCCGCGGTCGAGGAAGAGTGCCGTCGCCGCGTCCAGGATCGCCGTCCGCGTAGCGGCCTTCTTGCGCTCACGCCGCCCCACGGGCACTGAATCCACCATGCCCTCACTCTACCCTCGGCCGCTATCTCCACCGGTTGTAAAACTACACTCGATATAGTTAGAGTCCGAGTGAAGCGAAAGTGCCTAGTGGTGGACGTCTCGACGGCAGACCGCCATGTCGCCACCCGTCATCCCCGAGGCCGGAGCGTCCGCCTGCCGTCAGCCGGCACGAACGCCGCGCGTCAGCGCCCGGCCCTGCACCAGAAAGACGACGCCGATGACCAAAGACACGACCGTGCGCTCCACCGTGCGGCGCGCGAAGCCACCGACGAACGCGCAGGAGCACAGCAACGCGGACGGACCCCAGCCTCAGCGCCGCGTGGCGGGAGCGCTGCTGATCGCCGGACCAGTGATCTTCCTGCTGGGGGAGTTCATCTCCGCCGCCGCGTGGACCGATCCCGCCTACAGCTACACCTACGACTTCATCAGCAACCTGGGCGTCCACGGGCCGTCGACCCTGTTCGGCCAGTACATGTACTCGCCGCTGGCCTGGGTGATGAACGCCGGATTCTTCCTCTTCGGGATCGCCATCCTGGCCGGAGTGGCCACTTTGCGGGACCTGGCACACGGGCGCCGGTGGGCCGTGCTCGTCCCCGCTGCGCTGCTGGCTGTCGGCGGCGTGCTGCTCGCGCTGTATCCCGGATCGGGCGAGGCTCTCAAGGACGGCACCGGTGAGTACCACAGCATGGGCGCCTTCGCCGGGTTCACCGGCGGCAACGTGCTGGCCATCGTCCTCGGGCGCCGCCGGCAGCGCATCGGCGTCTCCGCCCGCGTGGGCCGAGCGTTGATCACCGTCGGCGTGATCGGTCTGATCTCGATGCTGCTCTACCTCGCCATGATCATCACTTCTGGCGACAACGTCATCGGGATCATCGGCCTCATCGAACGCGGCGCCGTCCACCCGTTCCTCATCGGCCTCGCGTGCGCCGGAGCAGCGATCTGGAAGCGCGACAACATCTCCGCCGAACCGCCGTCCATCACAGCAGGCACGGCGAGCTGACCTCGCCCCTGGCGAACACCATCGACGCAAAGCATCAGCCGTGAACTCCGCACCCCAAGGACCACGACCATGAACAACACCCTCACCACCCCCGCGAGCCTGGACGAGCCCGCCCCCGCCGCAGCTGCGTGGGTGCGCACCTGGGGCGCAGCCCCGCAGGCCCCGGACAACTCCGTCAGCTCCCTCGAGCCCTTCGAGAACGCGACCCTGCGGCAAGTCGTCCGCATCAGCGGCGGCGGACACCACGTGCGTATCCGCATCAGCAACGAGTACGCCACCGCGCCACTGACCGTCGGCGCCGCCCGCGTCGCCCTCGCGGACGCCGACGGCGCGATCCAGGACAGCAGCAGCCGAGCGATCACGTTCGGCCGCCAGCCGACCGTCACCGTACCGGCGGGCGCACCAGCCCTCAGCGACCCCGTCGACCTGACCGTCCCCGCACTGTCACGGCTGGCCATCAGCCTCTACCTGCCCGGCCGCGTGGACACCGCCACGTGCCACGGCACCTTCCACACGCTCGGCCGGCTCATACCCGGCGACGCGACCACGCGCGCCGCGCTGCCCACGGAAGCCGCTCCGCTGCCGGCGCAAGCCCTGATCACCGCGGTGGAAGTACAGCCCGACACCCCTACCCGGGCCATCGCCGTGCTCGGCGACTCCCGCGTCGACGGCATCGGATCCACCCCCGGCACCGACCGGCGCTGGACCGACCTGCTCGCCGAACGCCTGCACGCGCACGGCAGTCGGACCCGCTGCGTGGTCAACCAGGGCATCGGCGGCAACCGCCTGCTCACCGACGGCATCGGCGCCGCCGCCCTCGCACGCTTCGACCGCGACATCCTCGCCACCCCCGGCCTGGGTCATGTGGTGATCGCCGTGGGCAACGACCTCGTCTTCTCCTTCGCCCCGCGCAACGAGGAGACCGCCGCCTTCCTCGCGATGTTCCCCGGCGAGCCCGTCGGCGTGGACGACATCATCGCCGCCCACCTCCAGGCCGCCGCTCGCGCCCGCGCCCACGGCGCGAAGGTCCACGCCGCGACCATCGCACCCTATGGCGGCTCGGACATGTACACCCCCAAGGGCGACAAGGCGCGCGAGCAGATCAACGACTGGATCCGCACGAGCGGAGCCTTCGACGCAGTCCTCGACTTCGACGCCGTCTGGCGCGACTCCGCCGACCCCAGTCGCATCCACGACGACCTGCACATGGGAGACCACCTCCACGGCAACGACGCCGGTTACGCCGCCCTCGCAGAATCCATCGACCTGTCCCTGTTCGACTGACCCCACGTTTCGTTCGAGCCGTTGCCTCTGTCCCCGGACGTGCAGCCGGCTGTAAGCCGTCAGCCCGTCCTGTCGCAGAAGGAGCCCGGGAGCGGAGTACCAGCGGACCGGAGAATCGTCGGCGCCCGTCCACATGGGGTAATCCGGGAGAGCGACTCACTCGAAGAGCTCCACACACGCAAGCGAGACCCTGTTCGCTGAGGTCGGCCAGGCGAGCGACCCGCCCGTAGGTCGTCCAGTCGCGGGACGGCTGGCGGTCTTTCATGGACGCTCCGCTGATGAGGCGGGAAGCGATCACGGTGGTGCTGGGAAAGGACCACCAACCGAGCTGTTGCGCTGCTGGTCAGCGGTACTCGTGAACGCCCTTTCATGCGGGACAAGCGGGCAGGTTGTGGCGACGTCGGTCGACTACGGCCGGGGCTGGGTGAACAAGCCTGGGTCGGTCTCGGCCAGGATCCCGCGGTCGGCCAGCCGCTTGAGCTTTAGGCGGACGTTGTTGATGTTGTTGGGCGCGACCGTCAGGTCCATCGCCTCGCACACCTGCCGGGCTCGCAGCGGGTGGTCGGCCGCGGTGAACACCGCCATGATCTGCTGGTAGGCCGGATGATCCGGTAGCTTCGGTGCCGGCGGCGCGGGCGGCCCGGGGTCGGGCAGCTCCAGCAGTGTCTTGCGGGTGATCCGGACTTCCTCGGCGGCCCGGCCGAGTTCGTCGAGCTGTGTGGTCAGCTGCGTGATCTGTTCCCGCATCGTCTCGGCCTGCGCGGTGATCTCCCGTTCCCGCTCCTCCAGCCGCACCAGTACCGCGCCGAGCGTCAGCTCCCCGCCGGTCATGCGGTGCGCCAGGCCGGCACGGTCGCCCCGGTCAGCCGGCGCAGTATCACCGCGGTCATCGCCCAGTACACCCGCGACTCCGAACTGCGGGGCAGATGCTCGTAGTCACGCACCAGCCTGCGGTGCAGCATCAAGATCCCATACGCGCGCTCCACCACCCACCGCTTGGCCTGGGGAACGAACCCGGTCTGCGCGGGGTTGCGCTCCACGACCTCCACCTCGATGCCTGCCTTCTGACCGTGCGCGACGACGGCGTTCTTGAAGCCCTGGTCGACCGGGGCCTTCTCCACGGTGTCGGTGTCGGCGGCGACCTTGTCCAGCAGCGCGATGCCGATGGCGTTCTCGTGCGCCGACGCGGCCGCCACGACCACCGCGATCAGCAGCCCCAACACGTCAACGGCCAGGCCGCGCTTGCCGCCCGGTACTTTTTTGCCGCGTCACGCCCTGTCGTCTGCGCGGGCACTCCGGCCGCCGCGTGCCCGCTCTGGGTATCGAGCACCACCAGGCTCGGGTCGGTGATCACCGGCTCGACCAGCGCCCACTGCTCGTCGCTCACGTCGGTCTTGCTAGGGCTTGCGCTCGCTCACGGCGACCAGCCCAACATGCCAATGACCACCGACCGGCCGGGATGCCCCACCACCACACATTCAGGTGACGACAAAACTCTTATGTACTCTCATTCCGCCCTCTGAGGGCTGTTGACGGGACCGGGCGCCGGTCGGCACGGCCGGAACTTCTTCCCCATCCGTGCCCGTTGTCCGGATACCGCCTACTGAACTCGCCCTTCACGCCCTAACGTTGACCCCGTGACCGGATTCGATATCTGGTCACGGAGGCTAGGGGGAGGCCGTGGAACGGGACGGGCGCGGCGTGCGGATTCTGCGGGCGGCCGGTGAGCTGCTGGTGGCCTGGGGGTACCGGCGGGTGACGATCGAGGAGATCGCCCGTCGCGCGGGAGTCGGCAAGGGCACCGTCTACCTGCACTGGAAGACCAAGGACGCGCTGCTGCTCGCCGTCGTGCTCGACAGCAAACAGGGCGCCATGGAGCGGCAGTTGGCGCGGATGCGCGCCGATCCGCTGGAGGTGCTGCCGAGCGCGGTGGCGAGCAGCTACTACCTCGACGCCCTGGACGACCCGGTGCTGCGCGCCGTCCACACCGACGACTCCGGCATCCTCGGGCGCCTGGACGAGATCGCCGCCGTGGAGCTGGCGGAACTGGTGGCACACGGCGACCAGGCGCTGTGCCGGCACCTCGGCGCGCTGCGCGCCTGCGGACTGGTCCGCGACGACATGTCCGTCACGGACCAGCGCTACACCCTCATGGCGGTGCTCACCGGCTTCTTCACGACCGAGGCACTGCTCGACGGCCGCGCCCCGGCCACCACCGAGCCCCGGGCCCGTCTGCTCGCCCGTACGGTGCAGGCCGCGCTGGAGACCCCGGCCGGCCCCGCCACCGCGCCCGATGGGCGGCCGGGCGCCGACCGCGTACGCGAAGCGGCGGCCCTGGCCGCGCCCGGGATCATCACCCTGTACGAGCACATCGCCCAGCTCAGCGCGGAGGAAATGCGCCGCCAGCTGCGTCCTTGACTCCCGATCCGGAGGAGAACCGACGATGTCCGCACCCACCGACCAGACCCCGGCAACACCTTCCGCCACGCTGACCACCCACGTCGGCAAGCACCCGGGCGAGCCGAACGTGATGGATCCCGCTCTGATCACCGACCCGTTCCGCGGCTACGGCGCGCTGCGCGAGCAGGGCCCGGTCGTCAGGGGCCGGTTCGTCGACGACTCGCCGCTGTGGTTCGTCACCCGCTTCGACGAGGTCCGCGAGGTGCTGCGGGACGCCCGCTTCGCCAACAACCGGGCGCACTCGGGAGGCGGCGCGGGCGAGGACCCGCTGGCCCGGATGCTGGAGATGTTCGGCGTCCCCAAGGAGCTGGACGTCTACTTCCTCGGCTCCATCCTCAACCAGGACGCCCCCGACCACTCCCGCCTGCGCCGCCTGGTGTCCCGCGCCTTCACCGCACGGAAGATCACCGACCTGCGCCCGCGCGTGACGGAGATCGCCGACGCGCTGCTCGACCGGCTCCCCGAGTACGCCGAAAACGGCGCCGTCGACCTCATCGAGCACTTCGCCTACCCGCTGCCGATCACGGTGATCTGCGAACTGGTCGGCATCCCGGAGGAGGACCGTCCGCAGTGGCGCGTCTGGGGCGCCGACCTCGTCTCGCTGGAGCCCGGACGGCTGGCCAGGTCGATGCCCCCGATGATCGAGCACATCCACGAGCTGATCGGCCGCCGCCGTGCCGCGCTCACCGACGACCTGCTCAGCGACCTGATCAGGGCGCAGGACGACGACGGCAGCAGGCTCAGCGACGTCGAGATGGTCACGATGGTCCTCACGCTGGTCCTGGCCGGGCACGAAACCACCGCCCACCTGATCGGCAACGGCACCGCGGCGCTGCTCACCCACCCCGACCAGCTCCGCCTGCTGCGGGACGACCCGGCGCTGGCGCCGCGCGCCGTCCACGAGCTGATGCGGTGGTGCGGCCCGGTGCAGGGGACGCAGCTGCGGTACGCCACCGAGGACGTCGAGCTGGCCGGCACCCGCATCGCCCGCGGCGACGCCGTCCAACTCATCCTGGTGGCGGCCAACTTCGACCCGCGGCACTACGACGACCCCGAGCGCCTGGACCTCACCCGGCACCCCGCCGGGCACGCCGAGAACCACGTCGGCTTCGGTCACGGCATGCACTACTGTCTGGGCGCCACCCTCGCCCGTCAGGAAGGCGAGGTCGCCTTCGACCGGCTGTTTTCCCGCTATCCCGACGTCCGGCTTGCCGTCGCCCCCGAGGAGCTCAAGCGCGACCCGCTGCCCGGCAGCTGGCGGCTGTCGTCGCTGCCGCTGTACCTGTAGCGGCCCTGCCGGGCGCGACGCACCCCGTCGCGTCGCGCCCGGCGCGGCTTCGCCGCCCGTCCGGCAGTATCGGGCGCATGGGACACCCGCAGCTGCCGACCACCGAGTCCGCCGTCCTCGCGATCCGGGAGATCGCCGACGCGTACCGGCTGGAGATGAAGGTCACCGACGACATCGGCGCCGATCAGACCTCCCGGCGCACCGCGGCCGGGGCGTTCACGGTGCTCGACCCGGACGGTTCGCTGCCGCACGAGGCGTACATCGAGCTGGGCGGCAGTCCCGCCGTCAGCGTGCAGCTGTTCCCCGAGGACGACGCGAAGATCACCGTTGACGAGGTGGAGTTCCCTGACGTTCCCCGCGCGTCGGTCCCCGCGTTCCTGCGGTCCGTGTACGGCGGGACGGCCTGGGTGAAGGCGCGGTTCTTCCCGCCGGGCCAGTGGCTGATCGTGCCGCTGCCGGGCGACGAGACGTACAAGGAGCTGATCCTGCGCGGGGCGCTCACGCCGTGGCTCGCGCGCAGCATCCGCTGAGCGGGCGGCGCCGGGGCCGGGTTCAGGCGTGCGGCGGCTTCGGGTGGCCTGACCCGGCGCCGGGCAGCAGCGTGCCGGGCTCCGCGGCGCCGATCTCCGCGGTCTCCACCTTCGGATTGCGCCGCTGCCGCCGGGAGACCCAGTTGGCGAACCAGGACAGCAGCATGCACATCCCGATGTAGATCGGCGAGATGATCATGACGACGGGGATGAACGGCAGGTCGTAGTCGAGGTTGGACGCGATCAGCTTCCCGGCGTGCAGGAACTCCTCGTAGGTGATCAGGAAGCCGAGCGAGGTGTCCTTCAGGGCGACGACCAGCTGGCTGATGATCGTGGGCAGCATCGCGCGGACCGCCTGCGGCACCAGGACGTGCGTCATCACCTGCGTCTTGCCCAGGCCCAGCGCGTACGCGGCTTCGCCCTGCCCGCGCTCGACGGAGTTCACGCCGGTGCGGAAGACCTCGGCGAGCACCGAGCCGTTGTACAGCGTCAGCCCGGTGACCAGGGCGGGCAACGGCTCGACCTTCAGCGCCACATACACGAAGAAGATCATGACCAGGACGGGCATCGCGCGGAAGAACTCGACCAGCAGGGTGCCGGCCCAGCGCACCACCCGGTGGTCGGAGAGCCGCGCGCAGGCGAGCACCCCGCCGAGCGCCAGCGAGAGTACCGCCGCGCAGCCGAACGCCTTGAGGGTGTTGCCCAGGCCGGTGAGCAGCAGTTCCTGAATTCCCTTGTAGGTGAAGGGAGTCCACTTCTGCGCGGTGAACTGGCCGGTGTCGAAGAGCAGATAGATGATCCACCCGATCAGGGCCAGGAGGATCAGGGTCGCGCCGGTGCCGTAGAGCAGATGCCGCCGCCGGGTACTCGGCCCGGGGACGTCGTAGAGTGCGGTGGTCATCGGGCGACTCCCCAGCGCTTCTCCAGCACGTTGAACAGCGCGCTGATGGACAGGGTCACGATCAGATAGCCGACGGCGATCCAGATGAAGGTCCAGATGATGCTGTAGCCCAGCTCGTTGAGGGTCTTGTAGGTGCCGAGCAGTTCGACGACGCTGAAGGACCCGGCGATGGCGGAGTTCTTGGCGAGGGCGATCAGGGTGGAGCCGATCGGCGGGATGACCGAGCGGAACGCCTGCGGCAGCACCACGTCGCCGAGGGTCTGCGGGAAGGTCATGCCCAGGCTGCGGGCCGCCTCGCCCTGTCCGACGGGCACGGTGTTGATGCCGGAGCGCACCGCCTCGCAGATGAACGCCGAGGTGTAGCAGCCGAGCGCGAGCACCGCGAACAGCTTGAACGGCAGCACGAGCCCGAACCGCGGCAGCCCCAGCAGCACCGCGAAGAACAGCAGCGTCAGCGGGGTGTTGCGCAGCACAGTGACCCAGACCGTGCCGAACGCCCGGAGCGAGCCGACCGGCGCGACGCGGAACGCCGCCATGAGGAAGCCGAGTGCGAGCGCCAGCAGCGAGGCGTAGACGGTGAGTTCGACGGTGCCGAGCAGGCCGTCGCCGTAGAGGGAGAGGTTGTCGAGGAGAACGTTCATCGGTCGGTTCCTTCTCTCCTCAGCCCGCCGGGTAGCGGTCGATCGGCGGCGGCTTCGGCGCGGGCGCCCCGGACAGGCCGAGGGTCGCCTCGTACGCCTTCTTCCAGTTGCCGTTCTTCTCCTGGGCGGCCAGGGCGTCGTCGAGCGCGAGGCGCAGCGCGGTGTCCCGGCGCGGTACGCCGATGCCGTACGGCTCCTGCGAGAAGGGCTTGCCGACGACCTTCAGTTCGTCGGGGACCTTCGCCGCGTAGCCGAGCAGGATCGCGTCGTCGGTGGTGACCGCGTCGACCTGATAGGTGAGCAGGTTGTCCACGCACACGGAGTAGGTGTCGTACGCGATCAGGTCGGCCTCGGGGTGGTCGGCCTGGATGCGCTGGTACGGCGTCGAACCGGCCGCGGAGCAGACGCGTTTGCCCGCGAGGTCCTGCGGCCCGTTGATGTCCTTCTCGTCGGTGCGCACCAGCAGGCCCTGCCCCGCCATGTAGTACGGACCGGCGAAGCCGACCTGCTTCTTGCGCTTCGCGTTGATGGTGTACGTGCCGACGTACAGGTCGATCTGGCCGTTCTGGAGGGCCGTTTCGCGGTTGGCCGACGCGATCGTCCTGAAGTCGACGGTGTCGGGGGCGAAGCCGAGCGAGGCGGACATCATCTTCGCGATCTCGATGTCGAAGCCGGTGTACCGGCCGGACGAGGGGTCGCGTTCGCCGAGGTAGGGCTGGTCCTCCTTGACCCCGATGACGAGGTGTCCGCGGCGCTTCGCCTTCGTCCAGGTGGGAGAGGCGGGCAGCCGGAAGCCGGAGGCGACGGTGTAGTGGGGCAGTTGGTCGGCGCTTGGGCCCTTGGCCGGCGGGCTGCCTTCCCGGCCACAGGCGGTGGCGGCCAGCGCGAGGACGGCCAGGAGGAGGGCCGCGAGGGGGCGGCGCAGGCGCCAGGAGTGCAGATGCGTCATCTCAGCGCCCCCGTTCAGTGCTTGAGGATCTTGGACAGGAAGTCCTTGGCGCGTTCGCTCCTCGGCGACGTGAAGAAGTCCTCCGGGGTGCGGTCCTCGACGATCCGGCCGTCGGCCATGAAGACGACGCGGTTGGCGGCGGACCGCGCGAAGCCCATCTCGTGGGTGACGACGACCATGGTCATCCCGTCGGCGGCGAGCTGCTGCATCACTTCCAGCACCTCGTTGATCATCTCCGGGTCCAGGGCCGAGGTCGGCTCGTCGAAGAGCAGCGCGAGGGGTTCCATGGCCAGCGCGCGGGCGATGGCGACGCGCTGCTGCTGTCCGCCGGAGAGCTGGGCGGGGTACTTCTCGGCCTGCGAGGCGAGCCCGACCCGCTCCAGGAGTTCGCGGGCGCGGGCGGCGGCCTGCTCCTTGCTCTTCTTGCGGACCTTGACCGGCGCCAGCATGACGTTGGCCAGTACGGTCTTGTGCGCGAACAGGTTGAAGGACTGGAAGACCATGCCGACTTCGGCCCGCAGTTGGGCGAGGGCGCGGCCCTCTTCGGGCAGTGGTTTCCCGTCGAGGGTGATGGTGCCGGACTCGATCGTCTCCAGGCGGTTGATGGCCCGGCACAGGGTGGACTTCCCTGACCCGGAGGGGCCGATGACCACCACCACCTCGCCGCGGCCGACGGTGAGATCGATGTCCTGGAGGACATGAAGTTTCCCGTAGTGCTTGTTGACCCCGCGCAGTTCAATCAGCGCATCACCGGCCATATGCAGACCTGCCCACTCTCATCCGTACAGCGGAGATTGTGCAACTTACCCGGACAAATCCGGCACTTCTCCGCTGACACGCACGACGGTCCTGACGAGAGTGGAGAAAGCGGGCGGCCACCGGCGGCGCCGTGCGGACCGCCCGCACTCAGAGCCCGCACCCTGAACTCCGGTCGCAACCGGCCCGGGTTCGGACACGGACGCTCAGCTCTCCGCGACCTCCGCGTACACCTGGGACAGCTCCGGCGCCCCGACATCGGCCCATTCATGGCCGGCCGACACCACATCGATCTCCCGGCCCGACTCCAGCCGCACCACCGGCTGTCCGTCCGGCCACACCTGCCACACCGCACCGCGCACCGTACGCACCAGGACCGTACCGAGGTACAGGCCCGCGTCGTTGCCGAGCCAGGGCAGCACCTCCGGGTCGTCCCGCCACACCGGCTGCAACTGGTCCAGCGCCTCCAACGACCGTACGGAATCATCGAGTTCCACACCGGCGACCGCCGCCTGGGCCCGCAACAGCTCGCACTCGGACAGCAGCTCGGCGACGCTGTCGGGGTCGTCGCGCACCGCGTCCGCGAGCGGCACGGGACGGTCCGCGTCCGGGCGCTTGCGCCACTTGTCCAGGAAAGACAGGTTCATGGTGTGCAGGGTCGCATCCACGCCCGGGGCAGAGCCACAGGCGCGCGGCGCAACGGGCCCTCGTTCGACGGGTTGACGCCTGGCCGTTGACGCCTGCCCGTTGGCGCTTCCCGGCGCGGGAGCCCCGTCGTCGCCGGGCGTCAACGGCCGTCCGTACGCGTGCAGTACGGACGCCGCGACGACACCGCCCCTGGGCGCCGCCGCTCACGCCACGGCCACGGCCACCACACGCGGCGCTCCCCCCGTGCCGCCCGGCGGTCGCCCTAGATCTCCAGGTCGACGACGACCGGCGCGTGGTCGGACGCGCCCTTGCCCTTGCGCTCCTCGCGGTCCACGTAGGAGTCCGAAACGGCCTTGGTGAACGGGGCGTTGCCGTAGACCAGGTCGATGCGCATGCCGCGGTTCTTGGGGAAGCCCAGGGCGCGGTAGTCCCAGAACGTGAACGGGCGGTCGTACTTGAGGGCGCGGGGCAGCACGTCGCTCAGGCCCGTGCCGCGCAGGTCGGCCAGTGCCTCGCGCTCGGCCGGGGTGACATGGGTCTGGCCCACGAACGCGGCCGGATCCCAGAGGTCCTCGTCCGTCGGCGCGACGTTGAAGTCGCCGAGTACCGCGAACGGGCGGTCACCCGCCGCGTCCTCGGCGACCGCGCCGCGCAGCGCCTGCAACCAGTTCAGCTTGTACGCGTAGTGCGCGTGCTCGACCTCGCGGCCGTTGGGGACGTACACCGACCAGACGCGGACCGGGCCGCAGGTCGCCGCGACGGCACGGGGCTCCTCCGCGCCGTCGTACTCCGGGCCGCCCGGCAGGCCGAGCACGACGTCCTCCAGGCCGGCCTTCGAGATCAGGGCCACGCCGTTCCAGCGGCCGTTGGCGTTGACCGCGGACTCGTAGCCGAGCTCCCGGAGCTGGTCGGCGGGGAACTGCTCCAGGGCGCACTTGGTCTCCTGGATGCACAGCACGTCCGTGCCGGTGCTCTCCAGCCAGGCCAGCAGCCTCGGGAGGCGGGCGGTGATCGAGTTGACGTTCCAGGTCGCGATGCGCATGTCCGTAAACCTACAGCGAGGGACTGACAGTCGGCGGGGGCGGTCAGCCCACGTCGGTGCTGTGGCCGGCGACGAGGCGGCTGTGATCGGTGCCGGTGAGGTTGTCGATCATGCCGTCGTAGACCGGCCGCGCGTGGTCCTGGAGCAGGCTGTCGTGGATGTCGATGGCCTGCCGCGGTGCGACCTCCCTGACGTAGTCGATGACCTCCGACACCTTGTTCCAGGGCGCGTGGACCGGCAGCAGCAGCGTGTCGACCGTACGGCCCTCCGGGACGGTGAGCGCGTCGCCGGGGTGGAAGACCGTGCCGTCGACGAGGAAGCCGACGTTGGTGATGCGCGGGATGTCGGGGTGGATGACGGCGTGCAGCTGGCCGTGGACCTCGACGTCGAAACCGGCGGCGGAGAACGTGTCGCCCTCGCCGACGGTGTGCACCCGGCCGGGGAACGCCGCGGACAGCTGGTCGGCGACGCTGGCCAGGGTCCAGATCTCGGCGGCCGGATTGGCCTCCATGCCCGCGCGCAGCCGGTCCTCGTTGAAGTGGTCCATGTGCTCGTGGGTCACGAGGATGGCGTCGGCGCCGACGGCCGCGTCCTGCTCGGTGAACAGCCCCGGGTCGATGACGAGCACCTGCCCGTCCTTCGCCAGCCGGACACAGGCATGGGTCTTCTTCGTGAGTTCCATACCTGCCATCCTGCCGCGCGGCAGCGGGCGGGGGCATGTTGGGGTGCGGGGGGGGGAGGCGGGGGCGGGAAACCGCGTCACTACACCCGCCCACCCCCCGAAGGGGGGTGGGCGGAGGGGAAAAAACCACAGGGGCAAAGCGCAGGCACAAAGCGCAGGCGCAAGGCGCAAGGCGCAAGGCGCAAGGCGCAAGGCGCAAGGCGCAAGGCGCAAGGCGCAAGCGGCGAACGGCGAACGGCGAACGGCAAGGGACAAACCACAGGAAGAGCCCCGCCCCCACCCCTCCGTCCCCCCTCCCCCTCACCCCTCCGGCGTCGTCTCCTCGCGGATGACGCGCTGGGCGACGGTGAACGCGGCGTTCGCGGCCGGGACGCCGCAGTAGACCGCGGTGTGCAGCAGGATTTCCTTGATCTCGGACGGGGTGAGGCCGTTGCGCAGCGCGGCCCTGGTGTGCAGGGCCAGGTCGTCCCGGTGGCCGCCGGCGACGAGTGCGGAGAGCGTGACGATGCTGCGGGTGCGCCGGTCGAGACCGGGACGGGTCCAGGTCTCGCCCCAGGAGTAGCGCGTGATGAAGTCCTGGAACTCGCTGGAGAAGTCGTCGGTGTTCGCCTCGACCTCGTCGACGTGCGCGTCGCCGAGTACCTCGCGCCGGACCTTGATGCCCCGCTCGTACGCGCTGCCGCGCACCAGCTCCGGCTGCGCGAGGCCGGACTCGATGGCGGCGGGTGCCGCCTGCGGGGGCGGCGGGGGTGCGAGTACCGGCTTGGGTGCGGCGGCCGATATCGCCGCCTGGCCGCCCGGACCCGGCTTGTCGTGCCAGCTGGTGGTGAAGTGCCGGATGAGGAGTTCGGTGACGGCCGCGGGCTGCTCCACGGGCGCGAGGTGCGAGGTGCCGGGTACCAGGGCGAGGCCGGCGTCCGGGATCCCGGCGACCAGGGTGCGGGCGTCGGTGGTCGGGGTGACCTGGTCCTCGGAGCCGACGATGACGAGGGTCGGCGCGCCGACTCTGTTCAGGGACGATCTGACGTCGTACGCGGCCAGCGCCTCACAGGCGGCGATGTAGCAGCCGGGGTCGGTGGTCCGCACCATCTGCACGGCCCATTCGACGATGGCCGGCTGCGCGCCCGCGAAACCGGGGGTGAACCAGCGCTCGGGCGCGGTGCGGGCGATCGGGTCGAGCCCGTTCGTCCGGATGACCACGCCGCGCTGGCGCCAGGAATCCGCGGTGCCGTAGCGCGGCGACGAGGAGACCAGCGCGAGCGACGTGACCCGCTGCGGGCGGGTCAGTGCCAGCTGCGTGCCGATGGCTCCACCGATGGAGCAGCCCGCGTAACCGAACCGGTCCACGCCCAGCGCGTCGAGGGTGGCGACCACGCGGTCGGCCAGCTCGGCGATGGAAGACGCGGGGTGGGCGGGCGAGCCGCCGTGACCGGGTAGGTCGAAGCGGATGACGCGCCAGTGGCGGGTCAGCTCCGGGATCTGCCGGTCCCACATGTGCCATGTGGTACCCAGTGAGGCACCCATGACCAAGACTGGAGCGTCTTCTGGCCCGTCAGAGCGGTACTGCAGGGTGTGCATCGGTATCTCACTCACGCCCGCACGCTCTCACATCTCACGATTTCTCACACGCTTGGGTCGGATCCTCGTGCAGGCCGTGCCACGTTGTGGCGGCTTCACGAAGATCCTCCACGTCCGGTTTGATGTACCACCGCTTGGTGGTCTTCACGTTCGAGTGTCCGGCCCATCGCGCAAGGATATGGTCCGGCACACCCTGGTTGGCCAAGTATGTGAGGCACGCCGCACGAGCGTCGGAGAGGCGAACACGACGCAGTCCTAGGCTCGCCATGAGCCGGTACACGAAACGGCGGAGCTGCTTGATCGTGAAGGGTTCTCCGGCCTCATGCACCAGGATGTAGCCCGAGAGCATGTAAGCCTCACCCAGAGCTGTCTGCTCCTTGGCCTGGAGAGCCTTGAATGCCTTGAGAGCAGCCAGCACCGGAGCGGGCAGCGGGAGGTCCCGCTCGCCAGCCATGGATTTCGTGTCCTTCTCCACCACGTAGCGGTTGCCCATCATCGTGCGCGTGTTGGCAATGGTGATGGTGGCATTTTCCAGGTCAACATCTTCCCACCGGAGTCCGCAGACTTCAGCCGGGCGTAGGCCCATGAGGGACAGCAGGAGCGGAGCGTAAATCCTTTCTTCCTTGACGCCATGGACGAACGTCCGAACCTCCTGAACGTTCCAGGGCTTCACTTCCTGCTTGGTCTTCCGCTCTTCCTTGCGTGCCCTACGCGGAATACTCACGTGCGCGGCCACGTTCACGGACACCAGTCGACGCGTGACAGCTCGGTTAAGAGCTTCCTTCAGCCGGGCGAGGCTCATATCCACACTGGTCACTCCGAGCGGAGTACCGGCCCTTCTGCCACGTACACGCCCGTACTGAAGAGACCAGTGCATCCACGCTTCTACGTCCTCTTCAGTAAGTTCCTGAAGACGGATATGACCCAGCTTCCCCCGTACTCGGTCCAGGGTGATCCGGTAGTTGTAGATGGTGGTTTCTTCCAGGTCTTCGGCCTTCATGGCCAACCACCGGTCAAGCCACTCGTTCACGGTGATCTTGTTGGGTGGTATGAACGTGCCTTCGTGGCGGCGGTTAGTGATGCGTGCGTACTCGGCCTTCGCTTCCTTCAGCGTGTCAAATGTGCGGGTCAACTGCTTGCGCTTCTTCGTGACGGGGTCTATCCCTACATCGACCACAAAGCGGTACCGCACCTTCCCATTCGCATTCGGGGGGAGCTTCTTTATGGGAACGGACAGGGGTGCTCACTCTCCTTCAAGGCGTGGAGAATCCGCATAGGCGGAGGCTCCATTACTTCTCAGCCATAGGTGCCGACTTCATCAGGGCAGCAAGTGACCGTTCTTCGCTTCCTCCTCGCGGACTACCGTGCTGCCTACTGCATCCGCCGCGGCTCCACCGCCAAGCACAGCCGCGCGAACGACTTAAATGCTCCGGACGATCCCCGGTTTGGCTAACCGGGGATCGTCGGCTATGTAGCGGGGTGCAGCATGAAATGCGCTGCCGAGTGCCGGATCGAGCGCGTCAGACGGCGGGGTGACCGGAGCCGAGGCTGTACGTCGCGCTGTCGGCGGCCGAGCAGATGAGGCCGTCGTCGGTGAGGCGGCCGAGAGCGCGGGCAATTACCGGCTCGCGCATGCCGAGGGCGCGCGCGATCTGTTGTGCCGTCAGGCCGGGGTGGACGGCGACGTGGGCGAGGACCACTCGGTCACGTCGGTAGTCCTGTTGCGACAGGCCCTCAGCGAAGAGCCCTGCTGCGCAGACGCACAGGCACAGGGCGGTGGCGAGGGCGCCGTGGTCCTGCCCGCGCTGTGCGGTCCAGGCGTTGATGCTTCCGAGGGTGAAGAGGATCAGCGCAGAAAAGCGCAGGGAGAATCGAGTGGCATCGTGCAGGTGGACTCCTTGGGTCGGTGCTTCGGGCGAGGCGGGTCAGCGAAGGGGCCAGTTTCTGTGCATGCATGGCAGGCGCGGGTAATTTCCGGTTGGGCTGGACCCCAGGCCCCTTCGCTGACCTGGTGTTTCGGGGACGTTGTACGTTGACATGGTCTCGGGGACGTATTCCAGTCCCTTGGGGCTTTTTCTCGTCTGCCGTGGGCGAATGCGCTCTACCGAGTAACTGATCGTTACCCGGTGCCGAGGAGATCTCCGGCTCCTCGGTCGTGCAGTTGCTGGGCAACGCGGATGATGACGGCTGGGTTGTCGCCAACCTGCTGAACAACCGTCGCGCCCGCCGGGTGCTCGCCGTCCGGAGTGAGTACGGACGCCTCGACGCGTACGTGGGTGCCGGATTCGGCGAAGGCGGCGTGTACAGAGCAGGCGGTGTGGCAGTCACCGGCGTGGTGTTCGACGAACACGAACTCGGCATCGGTGGCGGCAGGAAGGCGTCGGCGGGAGGTTGTCAGCTGCGCGGTCAGCGAGTCCGATGCGTTGCGCGCCGGCGTAGGAGACGACGAGGGCGTCGAGGCGTGGGATCGCGTCGGGCGCGTCGCACTGCGCGATCCGGCTGTCGAGGTTGCCGCGCATCAGCGAGATGGTCAGGCAAGGTGGCGGACGCGGAGTTGGGCGGCCCCCTGGAAAGCAGTAGTTCCGATGACGGTGCCGGTGCCGGTGGGAGTACCGCAAGAGGTGTCGGCTGTCTTCCGGTCGGCAGGGCCAGGGCATGGCTTGGCATGCGGCGAAGCCTGGAGCGTGCTACCCGTCACCGCGCCCCGTAATGCATCCCACACCACGCGGAGGTCCGCCCGTGGCCAGCCGTCTCCGTTCCGAACGTCTTCAGTCATCTCCGGCCGCTCTCGTTAGCGGGCCCACCTGTCTTGCGACGCTCACGGGAGGCTGCCGGAGGTAGCGCTGTCAAGGGGTATTGACCGACCGTCAACCGAGGCTGCCGCGAGAGCCCGTCAGTCTTGTGCGTGCATTGGCGCGCCGGACCTTACGCGACCCCTCTGACAACGCTCACTTCAAGCCAGAGGGAAATTGCGCCAGTCCGGGAGCGCTGCTTGCATGGCGCCACCTCGCCGTAGTGACCTGCCCGTTCCGCGGGTCCGGCCAGCGATTCGGTATTCGGCGCGAGAGAGGGAGCTTGTCGTGAAGGACGTCTACGAGCGGCTGTTGGCTGCGGTGAATCAGCAGTCGGAGGACGGTGCGGTGCGGATCGTTGCGCAGTACGAGCCGATAGGCGGCCCTGGCGAGAAGGTGTTCCCGCCGACGGCGACAGAAAAGGGCAGCAAGGTGCCCCGCTACCTGGTCGAGCCCCGCTACGTGGATGGCGAAGCCGTCGACGTGGTGCATCTGGACCAGGTGCAGTCCCAGGCGAACCGCTGCGAGACGGCGCTGCTCGATGCGGTCCGCAGCGGCCAGATCTTCCTTCCGCACCTTGAGCTGTCGGCTGTCTCCCATGGCATGCCGGTACGGATGACGAGCCTGGAGGCGCCCCACCGTTCGCGGGATGCCTACTTCCGCGACTGCGAAGACAGCAGCGGCACGGCGTTCGATGACACCGCGGACGGTGCGGCGTTGCGTGATGCGCGGGACCGCGATGCCGGTCCGTATCTGCGTCTGTCGCCGGCTGATCTGGCGTACGGGGTGTGGGACTCGCACCGTAAGCGCCGTATCCAGGTGAAGGTCGCCCGTGCTTACCAGTCGTCGATGTTCGGGGTGGCGCCGCTGGTCGGTGTCCGGGCGGCGGGTCGTGCTGACCCGCTGAACCTGCCGGGTACGGACTTGGTCGAGATCTCGGGCTCTGGCTGGTCTCCCTCCAAGGCCGGCAAGGCGGCCAAGGTCAAGGGGGTCGTGCAGTTGAACGAGCTGGGCCACGGCATGATTCCGCCGTCTGAGGGGCTGGGCGGGGTGTCGGTCAAGAGCGTGCACCGCACGGCGACGCTCAGTCTGGCGAAGCTGGCGGGGATGCGGTTCGGGGAGTCGAGTGAGGAGTTCGCCGGGGCGGCTCGGGCTCTGGTGGCGGCGCTCGCGCTGCTGGGCGACCGGCTGGCGTTCGCCGCGCCGGCGCTGAGCCTGCGTTCCGGTTGTGATCTGGTGCAGGTGTCCGAGCGCGTCGAGTGGGTCCGCCGCGGTTCCGAAGGCCGGCCCGGGGGTGAGCCGCTGGAGCTGTCGACCGCGCGGGAGGCGCTGGAGCTGTTCGGTATCGCTGAGGGGCGTGCCCGGGAAGCGGGCCTGGAGTGGGCTTGTCAGCCGCTGGCGCTGCGGCCGAAGCAGGCGCTGCAGCAGGCGATCGACAAGTCCTTCGCGTTCGCCGGGGCCGGCGCTCCCGAGGGCGAGTGATGTCGTGTCCTTCCGTATCACTGTCCATCTGCTGGAGCAGCTCTACCAGGCGTCGACGCTGGACCGGAGCGGGGCCGAGTGGCCGCCTCACCCGGCGCGGGTGTTCTGTTCTTTGGTGTCGGTCGCCGATCCGCAGGATCCGGTGCATGAGGCGGCGTTGCAGTGGTTGGAGCGGCAGCCGGCTCCGCGGGTGCGGGTTGCGGCGCGTACCGCCGAGGCGGCTCTTCCCAGGTCGGCGTGGGTGCCCACCAACGCCACGGCGGAGAGCCCGGGCCACGCGGTGCTGCCCGGAAGGACGAACGGCCGGGCTCCGAAGGTGTGGCCTCAACGAGCGCTGGCGCAGCCGGAGATGCAGTTCCAGTGGGCTGCGGCTCCGCCGCCGGGGGTGCTTGCGGTGCTGGAGACGCTGGCCAAGGCGGTTCCGTACTTCGGGCGGGCCACCGGTCACGCGTTCGTGCATGCCGCGGTCACCGACGACGCGCTGGACGGAAACGATCCGGAGTGGGAGGTGTGGGAGCCGGCCGAACCGTCGAGCAAGGCCGGTGGGCAGTGTCAGCTGCGTACGCCGTATCCCGGGTATCTGGAGCGGCTGCGCTGGGCACACGCTCAGCAGGAGGCGTCCTGGCAGCAGGCCCGGTCCGCCCCCTACATCCGCGCCGGACAGGCCGGGGAGACGGGCGACGTTGCGGCCCAGCCGGTGCCGGGCCTCTACGCCGACTTGTTGACGTTTGCCTTCCCGGCCCGGTTCTCCCTGCCCGCGGAGCTGACGGTGCAGGTGGCCGCGGCCCTGCGTAGCGCGGTGATGTCGCGGCTCGATGACGCGGGCCACGACGTGAAGTCGATGCCTGCGGTGCACGGCCACAAGCAACCGGCCCGCAAAGGGAAGCCGGAGAAGGAATCGGAGGGCCGCACGGGGTCCGGCGGCGCGACGGTGGCGTGTGCGTATCTGGCGCTGCCGTTCGTGGGGCGTGACCATGCCGACGGGCGCCTGCGCGGAGTTGGGGTGGCACTTCCGCACGGGCTCGATCCCGCACACCGGCGCGCGTTGCTGGCCGTCCTGCTGCGGGCGGGCGGCGGGCTGCGCCAACTGTCCCTCCCCGCCCAGGAAACTTCGGTATCGCTGACGTACGTCGGTGATGCGCACACCCAGGTCGATGCGCTGCTCGCGGTGCGGCCAGAGCGCTGGAGCCGTCCGTCGCGCGAGTGGGCGACGGCGCTGCCGATGGTTCTCGACCACTTCCCCAAGCGCCACGGGCGCCTGATCGAGGAGTCGGTGGCGACCAGCTGCCAAATGGCCGGACTGCCGCTGCCCGAGGGCGTCGGGGTGCTGCGCACCGGCTCCTACCTGTCCGGCGGTGCGGACCTCCCCGCATGGGCCCTGCGCCGCAAGGAGGGTGAGCCTCCGCTGCCTTCGCGGCATGTGCGGGTGCGCTTTCGTGAGCCGGTAACCGGACCGGTGGTGCTGGGGAGCAAGAAGAACTTCGGTCTGGGGCTCTGCCTGCCCCTCGACTCCGGCGAGGACACGGTATGACGACGCCACGACTTCGCGTGGAGGACTTCGACGCCTTCTACCGCGCCGTACACGGCTACGCACCGTTCCCCTGGCAGAGCGCCTACGTGCGATCCGTCGCCGAGGGCGGTCAGTGGCGGGACCTGGACGTGCCGACGGGCCTGGGCAAGACCAGCCTGATTGATGGCTGGGTGTTCCTGCTGGCCTGGCAGACCGCCGGCGGGGGGCCGCGGACCGTTCCGCTGCGACTGTTCTCCGTCGTCGACCGTCGCCTGATCGTCGACCAGGCGTACGAGCACGCCCGCACTCTCCAGCGCGCCCTCACCCACGCTCCGTCCGACTCGGTCCCGGGCCGCGTCGCCCAGGCCCTGACGCGTCTGGGCGGGGAGGAGCTGCCGCTGGAGGTGGTGCGGATGCGCGGCGGGGTGGACTGGGCCTCGCGGTGGCTGCGCTCCCCCGCCCAGCCGGCTGTCGTCATCTCCACCGTCGACCAGTACGGCAGCCGCCTGCTGTTCCGCGGCTACCACAGCACACCCCGCATGCGGCCGATCGACGCCGCCCTGTGCGGCATGGACGCGCTCCTGGCCATCGACGAGGCCCACCTGTCCCTGCCGCTGCTGACCACCGCTCTCGACTGCGCCGCCTACCAGCGCACCGCCACCGACCCCGTGCTGGCCGGCCGTGGCGTCCAGGTCGTCAGCCTCTCGGCCACCGCCGCCACCGATGCGGACCGGCCGCGCCACCACATCACCGATGCCGACCGCGCGCACCCGGTTGCCGGCCCCCGGCTCAACGCCCAGCGCCGCGTCACGGCGCTGGACGCCCGCGCCCTCGCACCGAAGAAGCCCGCCGCCGCCTTCGCCCAGGCTGCCGAACGCGCCCTGCAAGCCCTGCTGCCGCTCATCAAGCGGCCGGTGATCGGGGTGGTCGCCAACACCATCCACACCGCCCGCACCACGCACCAGGCTCTGGCCGCACGCGAGGACCTCGACGTGGTCCTGCTCGTCGGCCGCTCGCGCACCACCGACCGCGACCTCCTCCTGGCCGGCCCGCTGCTGCGCGAACTCCTCGACGGGCCCAGCCCCGAGCGCACCCGCCCGCTCGTCGTCGTCGCCACGCAGACCGTGGAAGTCGGCCTCGATATCTCCCTGGGCGGTCTCATCACCGAAAACGCCTCCCTCGCCGCCCTGATCCAGCGCCTGGGCCGCCTGGACCGCACCGGTGCTCATCCCCTGGCCCCCGCCGTCGTCATCCGCGCCGGCGACCAGGAGCCCGACGACATCCCCGTCTACGGCAGCGCCGCCGACGCCACCTGGCAATGGCTCACCCACCACACCCCCGCCCTCGACATCACCGAACAGTCCCACACCACGCTGCACGACCACTTCGCCGCGGGCCTGCTGGTCAACCCCACGACCCTGCCCACCCTTCTCGGCGGCGTGGACACCGACCCCCTGAACACCGCCGCTCCCCTGACGCCGGTCGTCCACCGCACCCTCGTGGACTCCTGGGCCCGCACGAGCCCCACCCCCGTCCCCGACCAGGAACCCGGCCCCTTCCTGCACGGGCTGGACACCTCCCCCCAGGACGTGCACGTCCTGTGGCGCGCCGACCTGACCACCACCCCGGACGGGCAACTCGACTGGGAGCACTGGGTGCGGCACATGGCGCAGGTTCCGCCGCACCCGGCCGAGACGGTCGCCGTCCCCGCCCGGCAGCTGCGCCGGTTCCTCACCCAGCCCACCGCGGCGGACACCACCAGCGACCTGGAAGGCGCGCCCGAAGCGCCTGCCGTCCCGGATACGAAGGGCCCGCCGGCCATGGCTCCGGTCCTGCGCTTCGACGAATCCGACGGCACATGGGCGCCCGCAACCCGTCCGGGAGACATCCGGCCGGGCGACACCGTGGTCCTGCCCAGCCACTACAGCGGCCACGACGCCTACGGATGGTCGGGAGCCCCCGGCGCACCCGTCGCCGATCTCGGCGACTTCCCGCCCCGTACCCACACCGCGCCGATGCGCCTCGACGACCGCGTCCTGACACTGCTCGGCGGCTTCGACGAAGCCACCGCCGAGGCGGTCGAGAGCCTGCTGCGCAGCGCCTGCGCCCGGACGGCCGACGATGACGAGGAGCCCACCGCCATCGTCCACGGCCTCCTCGATCAGCTCCTGCGCCGCCTTCCCACCGCCCAGGACAGCGCGAACGCCTACGTTCCCGCGTTGCGCGAGCGGCTCAACGCACTGCGGAGCGTGCGGCGTTGGGGCCTGGCCACCACGTCCCGGGCCGCGGGCACCGGGCACGTCATCCTCGATCCCGACCAGCCCACCCGCCTCATCCTGGCCCCGGCCCACCGCGCCACCGGCCGCATCGAACACACCCCCGGCATCGAGGACGACAGCGCCGACGCCAGCTCCCTGTCCCGGCCCGCACCGGGTGCCCAGGGTCTGCCCGTGGATCTCGATCAGCATGGCAAGGCCGTCGCCGCACGCGCCGCCGCCTTCGCCGAACGCCTGGGTCTGCCCAGCCCGTTGGTCGCGGTCGTGGAAGTGAGCGCTCACGCTCACGACTGCGGAAAAGCGCACGAACGGTTCCAGTGCATGCTGTGTGCCGGCGACCGGCTGCTGGCTGAATCCCTGCCCGCGCCGCTGGCCAAGTCCGGCATGGACCCCGCCGATCAGGCCGGCCGGCGACGCGCCGCGCGGCTGGCCAACTGGGACCGCTCGCTGCGCCACGAAGCCCTCAGCGCCCTGCTCGTCCAATCCTGGCTGGCCACCGGCCCCGCGCACACCCGCGGTCTCGACCACGACCTACTCGTTCACCTCGTGGCCTCACACCACGGCTACGCACGCCCCCTCATGCCGCTGGCCAGCGACCCCGAACCGACCGACGTCACCGCCACGATGCCTGACCAGCAGCGCGTCACCGTGAGCAGCGCCGGCATGGGGGTCACCGACTGGGAGGCACCCAACCGCTTCGCCGACCTCAACCGCCAGTACGGGCCCTGGGGTCTGGCCCTCCTGGAAACCCTCGTCCGCCTCGCCGACATGGCCTGCTCCGAGGAAGGAAGCTGACATGCCCCAGCACGAACTCGAACTCCCCGCCCTCCTCAGCGACACCCCCCTGGGCTTCCTTGCCGCCATCGGCGTCCTCCACCTCACCGCACCCGCCCTCGACCAACCACCCCGGCTCTCCTGGCGCGGCCCGGCCGCCCCCGCCGTCCTCCACACCCACCGGCCCCTCACCCACGACGAGCTCACCGACATCCTGATCGCCCAGCTGCCCGACGCACCCGAAGACGAGCCGCTGCCCCAAGCACCTGGCATCCTCTCGCTGAAACGCCACTCCCCTTCCGGACCGTCCGACCCGCTGCGCATGCCCATCGAACTAGCTCTCCAGCACCTGCGCGGGCATGCGCGGGCAGAACGCGACCAGGGCCTGGACACCGCGCACTGGTTCGCCGCACTCACCAACCAGCTCCACATGGACCGCGGCAAAGAACGGGGCAAGAAGAAGGAGTCGCAGCCGGCCAAGGACACCACCTGGTACGCAACGACCACCCCCCTCTTCGGCCGCACAGGCGGCAGCACCATCGCCAACAGCTGGGCACTGGCGATCAAGAATCTCGGCTGGACCAAATCCGCCCGCAAGAAAGAAACAACACCCCAGCGAGTCCGTGACTCACTACTCGGCGCTCTGACCCTCTGGGAGCGTGTGGACGGCTACGCCGGCGCCAACCTCGACCACTTCTCCACCGGCGACGCCCACATGGTCAGCACCGGCGAAGCCTCCCAAAGCGGCGTCCCCGGAGCCACCTGGCTCGCCCTCCACGGCTTCAGCGCCTTCCGGCTCACCGGAAGCACACGAACCTCCCGCACCACCGGCTGGGACCACACCACACCCAACGGCGCACTCACCTGGCCCGTCTGGTCACCTCCCCTGACCGCCACCGCCCTCACCACCCTCCTCGAACACCCCCTCGCCCGTGCCCCCAACCCCGACCCCGCCCAACTCCACAACCTCGGCGTCACCGCCATCTACGCTGCCCACCGCACCCGCCTCTCCCAAGGCTTCGGCCCTCTCCAACCCGGACAACCCATCCACCAAGCACCACTTCGGAACCTCAGGTGACCCACGAAATCCCGGACCGCACCCAAGCAAAATGACCGCTATGCGCCAGATCACGCCATCAGAACCACGCTCCCCGCTCTCACCCACAGTGATACGCCCAGGCCAGACAGGGGCATCTCTGCGACTACGAGTCGCAGCACCATTGCGGCACGGCGGGCCGCTCGACGGCCTCCTCCTGGACGTCGCATCTCTGCGACTACGAGTCGCAGCACCATTGCGGCCCACTGACCGGACCCGTCACGGCGCAGATAGCTCTTGCATCTCTGCGACTACGAGTCGCAGCACCATTGCGGCCTGATGAAGCAGGAGAAGGGCAGCACCGCCGCCGTCGCATCTCTGCGACTACGAGTCGCAGCACCATTGCGGCATCAGGAGGCCGCGGCGGACGAACTGCCGGACGGTGGCATCTCTGCGACTACGAGTCGCAGCACCATTGCGGCTTCGTCGTGGTGGGGCCTTGGCGGCTCCCCGGCCCGCGGCATCTCTGCGACTACGAGTCGCAGCACCATTGCGGCATCTGATGGCCACCCGTGCCCGCCGCGAGCGGACCGGGCATCTCTGCGACTACGAGTCGCAGCACCATTGCGGCCTCCAGGCCCTGGCGGATGGGGTGCTGAGGTGACCGGGCATCTCTGCGACTACGAGTCGCAGCACCATTGCGGCGCCTCGGTGATGCTGGCCCACGCCCTCGCCTTCGAGGCATCTCTGCGACTACGAGTCGCAGCACCATTGCGGGGTCCTCATCGGGAGGGAGCGAGCAACCGTCCTCAGGGCATCTCTGCGACTACGAGTCGCAGCACCATTGCGGGTCCTCCGCCGTCAGGACCTGATGCTCAGCACCGAGGCATCTCTGCGACTACGAGTCGCAGCACCATTGCGGGTCCTCCGCCGTCAGGACCTGATGCTCAGCACCGAGGCATCTCTGCGACTACGAGTCGCA
>NZ_JBITJM010000010.1:233628-243490 GCF_044460025.1 Streptomyces sp. NPDC050161
TCGCAGCACCATTGCGGGTATTGCGCGTATCCGGCGCTTACGGCGACGTTTACCGTGCATCTCTGCGACTACGAGTCGCAGCACCATTGCGGGGCGGAGGGTGGCGCTGAGGGCCACGTACTCGTGCACGGGCATCTCTGCGGCTACGAGTCGCAGCACCATTGCGGGATCCTCGACGAGGCCCACGTCCCGCTGTCCGAGCGCATCTCTGCGACTACGAGTCGCAGCACCATTGCGGGTACATCGGCTCCCGGCTGATGGAGCTGATCGTCCAGAGCATCTCTGCGACTACGAGTCGCAGCACCATTGCGGGCCGATCGGGATCGATGCGTCCATCGTGGCGCTGCTCGCATCTCTGCGACTACGAGTCGCAGCACCATTATGGCGTCGTGCTCTCTCAGCTCAACCGCGGTCCGGAGGTCGAGTCGAAGAAGGCGATGCGGGCAGGCGGACTGAAGTCACCGGACCGGACCAAGGAAGTACTGCTAGCCCTGTACGAACCGGCTCCCTGTACCAACCGCGCTGCCGTGGACTCCTCAACTGAGCGCAGGAACTTGCTACCACGCCGTGAGGTTCGAGTGGTCACCTCCGTACGTGTCCGCCGAGGCGGCTGCACCTTCGTGGCGAATCCGCCCGAATCTGTGCCTTTCCCGCGACCCGGCGTTCCCTGGATTCGGGGACGGGAAGGCCACGGCTCGATGCGAGATCGACGTCACCGTTGTGAGGGTGGCTGATGGCGAAGGGCTCGAATTGGCCAACTTGAGTTCCGCCGACCCCGGACCGGCGTTGTACGGGTAGCGGGCACCAGGCCGAGCCATAGCGCCCTGGCCATGCTATGCCCGGCAGTTGAGCCCGCGGAGGGCACCTCGATGCCAGCCAGTGCTGGTGGGCGGCGTTTGCATACGGGCGTGAACCGCTTCTAGATTCCGTCCCTCGTGCCGCGTACGGGTCTGGTGCGGTGTTGACCGTGTGTGAGGGGTTTTTCATGGCTGGGTCCGGCAAGATCCTGGACATCAATACGGAGGATGTGCAGGCGGCGGCGCCGGTCTTCGCGGCGCAGAGCCGGGAGCTGGACGAGGCGCTGCGGAAGCTGAAGTCTTCGCTGGATTCTTTGGGTTCGCCGTGGGGGAATGACGATTCGGGCAAGGAGTTCCATGCTGCCTATGCGCCGAAGCGTGCCGATATCGAGAAGGCCGTGGGCGTGTTGGTGCGGGGCCTGTCGTCCATTCATGCCGGGCTCAAGGATATGGCGGACGGTCATATTGACAATGAGGATTTGACGAAGGGGATGTTCACGAATCCCGGCGGGGGCGCCTGAGATGGGTGCGGGGGAAAAGGCCAAGGAGATCGTCCAGGATCTGACGGGTTTCCATTTCCCGGAGGGGGACGAGGATGATCTGCGGCATGCGGCTGCCGCGTGGAGGACGTTTGCGGATGCGGTGGGCGACGTCACCGCGAAGGCGAACAAGTCGGCGCGGGAGATCATCGACGGTAACCGCGGTGATGCGGTCGACGCCTTCGATGCGTTCTGGCGTCGCTACCACGCGGGCGGCAAGGGCGGTCTGGACGATGTAGCCGACGCGGCCCACAGCATGGCCAAGGCTCTGGACAAGTATGCGGACCAGGTCGCCGAGGCCAAGAAGAAGATCGAGCACGAGTTGGAGATCGCCGGGGCGGTGCTGGTGGTGGGGGCAGCGCTGGCGCTGTTCACCGGTGGGGTCAGCGAGGCGGCAGCGGCCGGGGCGACCGAGGTGATTCTGGCCACCGCGGAGAGCGCCGGAGTTGCGCTGTCCACCACCGTCGCTGAGGTGGCCGGGACGACCCTGGCCACCGCGGCGATGGGGGGTATCGAGGGCATCACGGTGGATGTGTTCGTGGCGCAGCCCACGCGCATGGCGTTGGGTGACCAGAGGCACTTCCATCTGGGCGAGATCCAGCAGGCCGGTGCGGCCGGGGTACTGCTGGGCGGCGCCTTGGGGGCGGCCGGCCGGTCGGTCAAGGCCCTGGGCGAGGCCGGCGGCGCAGGTGCGTTGCGGGATGTCAGGGTTCCCCGGCTGGAGCTGGCCGGTGCGGGCCGCGCTTCTTTGTCCCGTGTCCCCGACGGTCTGCGGAACTTCGGCCGGGACGTCAAGTGCCGGGTGCTGAAGAAGGATCCGGTGGACGTCGCTACCGGGTCGATGGTCCTGCCGCAGACCGACACGGTCCTGCCCGGTGCGTTGCCGCTGGCCTTCACCCGTAGTTTCGAGTCCTCGTACCGGGCCGGGCACTGGTTCGGCCCTGCCTGGGCCTCCACGGCCGACGAACGCCTGGAGATCGATAGGGAGGGCGTGGTCCATGTCGGCGCGGACGGCACCCTGCGCGCCTATGCGCACCCGGAGCCAGGTGGTGCGGGCGTGCAGTGCGGCCAGGGGCCGCGCCAGGTGCTGCGGCGCGCCGAGGCGGGTGACTTCGAGCTCACCGACCCGGCCACCGGATTGACCCGCGTCTTTGCCGAACACGCCCCGGGTCTTGCTCTGTTGGAGGAGATCGAAGATCGTAACGGAGGGCGGATCGCCTTCGCGTATGACGAGACCGGCGCCCCGACCGAGATAGCCCACAGCGGTGGCTATCGTCTCCGCATCACCACCCATGCCCACCGCATCACCGCACTGCACCTGGCCGGTGCCGCCGACGACGGCGGTGACCAACTGCTGGCCGCCTACGACTACGACGCCGACGGTCACCTCGCCGCGGTCACCACCCCCGCCTCCGAGAAGCCGCTGCGTTTCGAGAACGACGTGCAGGGCCGGATCGCCGCCTGGATCGACACCAACGGCTCCCGCTTCGACTACACCTACGACGACCGCGACCGCTGCACCGCCCAGTCCGGCTCAGCCGGCCACCTCAGCTCCACTTTCGTCTACGACCGTGATCCGGATACCGGGCTGCATCGCACCCGGCTGACGGACTCGCTCGGTCACACCAGCACCTACCTGGCCAACACGCGCCTTCAAGTCGTCGCCGAGGCCGACCCGCTGGGCCACACCACCCGTACGGAGTGGGACCGCTTCGACCGGATCACGGCGAGCACCGATCCCCTGGGCCACACGACCCGTTACACCTACGACGAGGCGGGCAACCTCACCCAGATCGCCCTCCCCGACGGCACCACCGGCGAGGCCACCTACAACGGCCTCAACCTGCCGACCCAGGTCACCGAGCCGGGCGGCACCCGCTGGCAGCACTCCTACGACGCGGCCGGCAACCTGCTGGCCACCACAGACCCGGCCGGCGCCCGAATCCACTATGCCTACGACACGTTGGGGCACCTGACCGCAGCAACCGACGCCGCGGGCCACACCCGCTACATCACCAACGACCAGGCCGGGCTGCCGACCGCGGTCACCGACCCACTGGGCCAGGCCACCACCGTCGGCCGCGACGCCTTCGGCCGCATCACCCGCATCACCGATCCGCTGGGCCACACCACCCGCCTGGGCTGGACGTCGGCCGGCAAACCTGCCTGGCGCGAGGCCGCCGACGGCGCGCGGGAGACCTGGGCCTGGGACGGCGAGGGCAACCTCACCTCCCACACGGATCCGGCAGGCAACACCACCCACCACGCCTACGGCCACTTCGACCTGCCCGTCACCCGCACCGACCCCGACGGAACCACCTACGCCTTCGCCTACGACGCCGAACTCCGCCTCACCCAAGTCACCAGCCCTCAGGGGCTGGCCTGGACTTACACCTACGACAGGGCTGGACACCTCAGCGCCGAGACGGACTTCAACGACCGCACCCTCCACTACACCCGCAACGCGGCCGGCCAGCTCACCTCCCGCGCCAACGGCGCCGGCCAGACCCTCACCTTCACTCACGACGCACTGGGCCGTACGACCTCCACCACCGCAGATGACGGTGCGCAGACCACCTACGTCTATGCACACTCCGGCCAGCTCGTACGCGCCACCAACAGCGACGCCGACCTCTCCTGGCAGCACGACCCTCTCGGCCACGTCCTGGCAGAGACCGTCAATGGCCTAACCACCACCTTCAGTTACGACCCTCTTGGCCGTCGCACCAGCCGCACCACCCCCACCGGCCTCGTCTCCCAATGGACGTACGACGCCGCGGGCCAACCCACCGCCCTGGCGACCGGCAGTCAAACCCTCACCTTCGCCTACGACGCCGCGGGCCGGGAAACCGAGCGCCACCTGGGCCAGACCACCCGTCTGTCCCAGACCTGGGATCCCACCGACCGTCTCACCGGCCAGTCCCTCACCCACCACCGAACACCCGGCGAGGACCTGCTCCTCCAGCACCGCACCTACGCCTACCGCGCCGACGGCCACCTCACCGAAGTCCACGAACTCACCAACGGCACCCGCCGCTTCGACCTCGACCGCTCAGGCCGCGTCACCGGCGTCCGTGCCCACGGCTGGACCGAGACGTACGCGTACGACACCGCAGGCAACCTCACCCGCGCCACCACTCCCGCCCGTACCGATGACGCTGATCGCGAATTCACCGGCACCCTCCTGCGCCGTGCGGGCCGCACCACCTACGAACACGACGCCCAGGGCCGGCTGACCCGGAAGACCCGCCATCTCCTCAACGGCCGGAAGCTCGCCTGGACCTACGCCTGGAATGCCGAGGACCGCCTCACCCAGGCCACCACCCCCGAAGGCACCACCTGGCACTACACCTACGACCCGCTCGGCCGCCGCACCGCCAAGTACCTCCTCGCCGACGGCGGCACCGTCTCCGACTCCGTCGCCTTCACCTGGGACGGCACCCGCCTGGCCGAACAGACCACCTCAGACGGGCAGATCACCACCTGGGACTACGCCCCCGGAACGTACTGCCCTCTCGCTCAGACCACCCGCCACACCCCGGCCGGGGCCCTCAGCTTCCATGCCGTGATCACCGACGTGACCGGCACCCCCACCGAACTGGTCACTCCCGACGGCCGGATCGTCTGGCAGCACCGCATGACGCTCTGGGGCGCTCCTCACTCCCCGGCCAAGAGCCCGGACGCTGTCGACTGTCCCCTCCGTTTTCCCGGCCAGTACGCCGACTCCGAAACCGGCCTGCACTACAACTACTTCCGTCACTACGACCCCGAGACCGCCCGCTACGTCAGTCCCGACCCCCTCGGCCTCATCCCGGCCCCCAACCATCACGCCTACGTCGACAACCCCACGGCCGGCTTCGACCCGCTCGGTCTCGCCGCCTGCACGGACAAGGGCGGCTGGTACGGAGCGCTCCAGCCGGCGCGGGCCGGGAACGAGATCAACCACGTTCCCGCCAAATCGGCGTACAAACACCTCACCGACCCCCGGCTCACCGAACACATGGGCCCGGCCATCCGGATGGACCGAGCCGATCACCGAGAAGTGATGAGCACCGGCAGCAGCCGGGAGGCCAAAACCTGGCAGGCCCAGCAGCGTTCGCTCATCGACCAGGGCAGGATCGACGAGGCCATCAAGATGGATATCAACGACATCCGAGCACGCTTCGGCAGCAAATACGACCAGCACATCCAAGATATGGTCCAAAGCCTGCCGGACAACAAGGGGTTCCAGAACCTGCTCAACGAACACGGCTGGACCATCAACTACGACCTATTGAAGTAAGGCACGACCATGGACTTCGTCATCGACCCGCCGAACGGAATCTCCCCGCTCCAGATCGGCATGACGTACGAACAGGCCCTGGAAGCGATCTCCGCCTGGGGTTCGCCGAGTGTGTCCGGGCCCTACGCTCACACGTCCACGGTGAAGCTCAAGGTGGATCACCACAGCATGGACATCGTCGCTCACCTCGAAGACGGCAAGACCGTAACGGCCATCGAGCTGTGGCGCTTCGAGAACGACGTCCCGGATGTTCGGGTCCTCCTCGACAACGTCGACATCTTCCGCACCCCGGCCAAGGAAGTGCTGCGCCAGCAGGCTGAACGAGGCCGGACCGTAGATGACTCCGACCCCGAAAGCCCGGAAATCCCGAACGTCACCTTGGCCTTCACCCGCGAAACCGGCCAGGAAGTCCCCCGCGAGTCTGACGGCCTTCCCCTGTACTTCACATCGGTCCTCGTCGCAGGAGCCGACTACTTCTAAATCCGTGATCTCGCCATTCAAAACGCCTCTCCCACTGCGAACCAGATCAAGCAATGTGCATAGGGCGACTGTGTCGCCCTATGCACCGCCGGCACCCTACGGCCACCGCGAAGCGTCTTCCGGGGAAACCAACAAGGCTGCCCTGCCGCTCCCCTTGGCATCCGACGGCAAAGAGCTGATCGAAATACACGGCGAGACCGCCGACGCCATCGCCACCCTCACCTCCACCGCCCGCGCCTCCGGCCGGACGGACGACATCATGAGCGGCGACAAGGACTTCGTCCAGCTCCTGGACGACGAGCCGGCGTGCGGATGCTGAACACCGGCGTGAAGGATGAACGCCGCTACACCACCGCCGCGCACATCCCGCCCCGCTACGGCGTCCCCGGCCGTGGCCGGACTACCGACCCCTGGCCGGCAACCCGGCCGACAACATCGCGGGCACAAGAGGCCATGTTGACCGCTTGTTGCAGGTTCGGCCACCCTGGAAGAGATAGGTCTAGGGCATATTCGAGCCCATCATATGGGTGATATCGGACTTTTTTGCGACCCTGCACCCTCACCGTTGGGGCTTCGTGCACTATGAGCACTTGAAGCATCACGGAGAGCACTGGCATCAAGGAGATGACGTGATCCAGCGAGCGGCGGGCGCTGAGGAGACCGGTGAGAACAGCCAGAAGACCAGGGACCGAGTGCTGTTCCTGCGGGATGAGCTGGCGCCGTCAGCGCCGTGCATGGTCCTCGGCAGGGAGCTGCGACGCAGGCGCGAGGCTCTCGGACTGCAGCAGCAGGAAGTTGCCCGGGCACTGGGCTGGTCGGAGTCGAAGGCCAGCAGGATCGAGGGTGGGCGCAACGCGATCAAGGAAAAGGACTTGGCGCTCCTCCTCCCGCTGTACGGAGTTGACGAAAGTGAGCGGGAGCCGCTGCGCGAGCTGGCCCTGATCGGCAACCGGCCCATGTGGTGGAAGCAGTGGTCAGGGATAACGCCGGCATATCTGCAGGCCGTTCTGAGCTTCGAGGACATGGCTCAGCGCATCAGGTCCTACGAGCCGCTATATCTGAACGGGCTCCTCCAGACCCCCGAGTACGCCAAAGCGCTGATCGCGCGCGGGCGGGCCCAGAGCCACCACGCTGCGCTGGCCGAGCTCCGGCGGGAGCGCCAGGCCAAGTTCGCTGCGGCGCACGGCAAGGAACTGATCTGTGTGATTGACGAAGCCTCGATCCGACGGCCGGTCGGTGACGCACAGGTCATGCGCCGCCAGGTGGAGCATCTGATCGAACTGAACAAGGACGGGCGCTACCAGTTGCGGCTCGCTGAACTGAGCCGGCCCAACATGCCCTTGGAGCTGGGCGCCACGACCATTTTCGACTTCGCGGAAACGCTGTTGCCCACCATCGCCTACTCCGAGAGTTTTGACGGTGGTCTGGTGATCCAGGAGGAGGAATCGGTGGACAGGAGAGTCAGGGCGTTCGACATGCTCCTGCACATGTCACTGACCCCGTCCAAGACGACACAGAAGCTGCGCGACTTACTGCGGTCCAACTACTACCGTGGGACCGCTCTGCCGTAGCCGTGGTCACGGCTTGCGGGCTAAACCTGCATACAACGACACCTGGGCGTCGCGCGCCAGACTCGGTCCGCTGGCTGCCTCCGGGTGCCAACGATGTGCCACGGTGACGCCGGGCTCCACCAGGACCAAGCCGTCAAAGAACCGCGCGACCTCTGTCCGGGAACGTACTCGCATGGGTGTGCCCTGTCGTGCGTAGGCATCGACGACGGCTTGCCAGGCGTCCGGCATGAAGTCGCCGGTGCAGTGGGACAGGCTCAAGAAGGAGCCCGTCGGCAGGTCCTTCATGAACCTGCCGACGAGTTCGTAGACGCTCTGCTCGTCGGGAACGAAGTGGAGCAAGGCGTGGAGGCTCAGAGCTACGGGGCGATCGAAGTCGACGACTCCCCCGTCTCTCACGGCGGCCAGTACGTCCGCGGGCTTGGTGGCGTCGGCGTCCACATAGGCGGTCTGCCCCTGCGGGGCTCCGCACAGCAGGGAGTCCGCATACACGAGGACGATCGGATCGTTGTCCACATAGACGACACGGCAATCCGGAGCGACTTCCTGCACCACTTGATGGACATTGGGGGCGGCCGGCATGCCCGCGCCCACATCGATGAACTGGCGTACGCCTTGACGGGCAAGAAAGCGCATGACGCGGTGCATGTAAGCGCGGTTCGCGCGGGCCACGGTCTCAATCGCGGGGAAGGCCCGCATGACCTCCCGGGCGGCTTCCCGGTCCACGGCGTAGTTCGTCTTCCCGCCGAGGTAGTAGTCGTACATCCGTGCGTTGTGTGCCCGGTCCTGCCCTAAGTTCACGTCCGCCCCGCTCAGTTCAGGCCCTCGCCGGTTCTCCACCGTGACCTCCATACCGCCCTTCGCCCCTACCCCGCTCCAGGCGAGATGCACTTGCATTATTGCCCTGCCTACTGGCCAGTCACTGGTGATGTCCAGCACTGCACGGCTCATGTACCAGTGATGCCGCATCGCGCCCTGAACTGATCAGGTGCCAGCCTGAAGGGCGGCGAGCCGCATATGACCAACTTCTGCAGTCGCAGTTGCAGTTGCACACGCCACATGCGGCTTGGTTCCTGCGTACCTTCCGGCGAACCTGACCTCAGAATCCGCTGTCGGTCAGCGCCGAGATGAAGGCCGCGGCGACGGCCTTGGGGACGGCAACGACTGGGCCGCCTTGGACTTTCGAGTCACGGAAGAGGACCACTCCCCCCGACGGCTGCGCCACCTCGACACATGCCCCCTCGGGAAGACTGTGCGAACTCTTCCGCCAGACGGCGCTGGTCGCCTGCGCCGCACCTGTCAGCTTCTCCACCGAACTACCTCCTGCGGTGAACGAACTCCCCGTCGCCAAATGCAATTGCATTTTGGCCCGACGCAGGGAGGCTCACCGGGCATCCGGCATGTATGCGCGCTTGAGGCGACAATGTCCGAATACAGTCGGTGACCCAGGTGCAAGTGCCACCCGGACAACAACGTGTTCGCAGGCCGCTGGGTGCCCCGACAAGGCCACGCACGCCTGGTCGGACAGGATCCTCGGTATAGGCGAGAACTTCGCCCGACGTGCACCCCAATTGCCATCTGACCAGGGAAAAGGACCTGGAGGGGCTACGCGCCCCAGGCCCGTGGTGACCGGATGGGGCGGAAGCTGAACGGCCAACTCGCCTGATCTTGGGGCCTGTTCAGAAGCTCCGCCTCGAAGTTCAGCCCTCAGCACATAGCCACGTTCCGTTTAGCGTCAGATGCACTCAGCTACTCAGCTGAGCGGCATCAGGACCCGGCCTACGGATCGCAACCTCAGCCGGAGTCCCCGCCGACGCCCCCTGAAGGAGAACGTGATGGGCCCCTCCCCCCGCCGGCGGCGGCATAAACCACGGCACGCCCGACAGCGCGCCAGGCCGTGGAAGCGACTGTGTACGCACTGCCTTGAGAACTGCTTGCGAATCCTGGCCAGCCAGGCCGATGTGCTGCTGCTCCAGCAGCACGAAACCTGGCTCAACAAAGTCGTATCCATCGCCCTGCTGTGTCTCCACCTGAAGCGGCACCACTCCGCCAACGGCTCGCGCCAACAGCCCTAAGCAGAGGTCCGGGGGGGGGGGGGGGGGGGCGCGGCGGGGCCGCCCGGCCCCCGCCCGGGCGCGCCCCGCCCACAGAACACCCCCAACCCACGCCGCCGGGGGGCAGGCGAGAGGCCCCGCC
>NZ_JBITJM010000011.1:0-241969 GCF_044460025.1 Streptomyces sp. NPDC050161
TCTGGTGCGTGCGCTCGCAAGGCGGAGGGTCTTCCCGGTACTGGGCGTACCGGGGAGATCCCGACAACGCGGCGAGCGTGCGTGCCAGGCGTCGCAGGGCGGGGGGCACCTCCCGGACGGAGTCTGGGGGAGGGAGTTCGACGACAGGCCCCAGGCGAGCCGAGAGCGACCGAGGGAGAGCCAGCGTGGAAGCCGTACGGGACCAGGCCGTCGTCGTGACCGGAGCGGGCGGGGGGATCGGCGCCGCGCTGGCCCGCAGGTTCGCCGCCGAAGGCGCCCGGGTGGTGGTCAACGACCTCGACGCGGCCAAGGCGGCCAGGACCGCGCGGGAGATCGGCGCGGTCGCGGTACCCGGCGACGCGTCCGCCGTCGTGCCCGCCGCGCGCGAGGCGCTCGGCGGCGCCGTCGACATCTTCTGCGCCAACGCCGGCGTCGGCACCGGCGGCGGCCCCGAGGCGCCCGACGAGGACTGGGCGCTGGCCTGGGACGTCAACGTCATGGCGCACGTACGGGCGGCGCGCGAGCTGCTGCCCGGCTGGCTGGCGCGGGGCAGCGGCAGGTTCGTCTCCACGGTGTCGGCCGCCGGCCTGCTCACCATGGTCGACGCGGCGCCGTACAGCGTCACCAAGCACGGCGCGTACGCCTTCGCCGAGTGGCTGTCGCTGACCTACCGGCACCGCGGCATCGACGTGCACGCGATCTGCCCGCAGGGCGTACGCACCGACATGCTGGCCGCCACCGGCGCCGCCGGGGACCTCGTGCTGACCCCCACCGCCGTCGAGCCGTCCCAGGTCGCCGACGCGCTCTTCGACGCGATGCACGAGGACCGTTTCCTGGTCCTGCCGCACCCGGAGGTCGCCGGCTACTACACCGCGCGCGCCACCGAACCGGACCGCTGGCTCGGCGGCATGAACCACCTCCAGCGCAAGTTGGAGCAGGCCGAGGGCCGCGACGTGCGGTAGCCGGGCCGGCCTGGCGCCGGCCGGGCCACCCCGCGCACCACCCCGGATGTGCCTTCAGGGACGATCAGGCGATCAGGAAGAAAGGGCCGCACCCCGATGACCACGTACCAGGACAAGCCGTGGCTGACGCAGCTCAACGACGCGCAGCGGGCCCCCGTCCGGCCGCCCGCCTCGACGCTGCACGCCTTCCGTGACGCGGTCGGCCGGGCCCCCGACCGCACCGCGCTCGCCTACTTCGACGGCCGGCTCTCCTACGCGGAGACCGACGCGCTCTCCGACGGGATCGCCGCGCACCTCGCCGGGCGCGGTTTCCGGCGCGGCGACCGGGCGGCGGTCATGCTCCAGAACACCCCGCACTTCGTGCTCGCCGTCCTCGGCGTGTGGAAGGCCGGCGGCGTGGTCGTCCCCGTCAACCCCATGTACAAATCGGGCGAGATGACGCACATCCTGAGCGACGCCGAGGTCACCGCCGTCGTCTGCGCCGACCGCACCTGGGACGCCTTCCTCCGCGCCACCGCAGCCGAAGCCCCGTCCGTACGGATCGCCCTGACCGCCTGTGAGGCGGGACTCCAGACCCGCGACGACACCCGGGTGCTGCGCGGCGAGCGGCTCGGGCCGCGGGAGGGCGCCGACGACCTGCTGACCGTGGCGCGGGCGGCGGGCGCCCCGTACCCGGTGCCCGAAGACGCCGGGCTCACCGCCGACGACGTGGCGCTGATCAGCTACACGTCGGGCACCAGCGGCACCCCCAAGGGCGCCACCAACACCCACGGCAACATCACCTACAACGCCGAACGCCAGCGCACCGGCCTCGGCGTGCCCGAGGGCGGCACCTACTTCGCGCTCGCCCCGCTCTTCCACATCACCGGCATGGTCTGCGAACTGATCGCCTCCTTCGCCAACGCCGGCACCCTCGCGCTGGCCTACCGCTTCGACGCCGGCGTGGTCCTCGACGCCTTCCTGGAGCACCGCCCCGCCTTCACCGTCGGCCCGTCCACCGCCTACATGGCCCTGATGGCGCACCCCGGGGTCACCCGCGACCACTTCGCGTCGTTCGCGACCCTGTCATCGGGCGGCGCGCCGCTGCCGCCCGCTCTGGTGGAGTCCTTCCGCGCCGGCTTCGGTCCCTACCTGCACAACGGCTACGGGCTGACCGAGTGCACCGCCCCGTGCGCCAGCGTCCCGCCCGGCAAGCGGGCACCGGTCGACAAGGTCTCCGGCACCCTCGCGGTCGGCGTGCCGGGCCCCGACACCGTCGTACGGATCATGGACGAGGACGGCCGGGACGTGCCGTTCGGCGAGCAGGGCGAGATCGCGGTACGCGGCCCCCAGGTCGTGCCCGGCTACTGGCGGCGCCCCGACGCCACCGCCGAGGCGCTGCCGGACGGTGAACTCCGTACCGGCGACATCGGGTTCATGGACCGCGACGGCTGGCTCTACGTCGTCGACCGCAAGAAGGACATGATCAACGCCTCCGGCTTCAAGGTCTGGCCCCGGGAGGTCGAGGACGTCCTCTACACCCACCCGGCGGTGCGCGAGGCGGCGGTCGTCGGCGTGCCCGACGCCTACCGCGGGGAGTCGGTGAAGGCGTACGTCAGCCTGCGGCCCGGCAGTGAAGCGGACCCCGCCGGGCTGTCCGGCTACTGCGCGGAACGGCTGGCGGCGTACAAATATCCCCGGGAGGTCGAGATCCTGCCCGAGCTGCCGAAGACCACGAGTGGCAAGATCCTCCGACGGGAGCTGCGCGACCGTGCCTGACGTGGGCGCGCCCCGCGCCCGGCTCCCGAAGGACCCGCGTACGACGAAGGACAGGTGAGGGCGATGGCCGGCACGAAGGACGGCGCCACCGGCGGCGCCACGAAGCCGGTGGCCCAGCGGCTGCTCGCCACCGCCACCAGGCTCTTCGCCGAGCAGGGCTACGACCGCACGTCCGTCCAGGAGATCGTCGACGCGGCGGGAGTCACCAAGGGCGCGCTCTACCACTACTTCGGCTCCAAGGACGACCTGCTGCACGAGGTCTACGGCCGGGTGCTGCGCCTCCAGCAGGAGCGCCTCGACCACTTCGCCGGCGCCGACGCCCCGGTCGAGCAGCGGCTGCGGGACGCCGCCGCCGACGTCGTGGTCACCACCATCGAGAACCTCGACGACACCAAGATCTTCTTCCGTTCGATGCACCACCTGGGACCGGAGAAGGACAAGCAGGTGCGGGCCGAACGGCGGCGCTACCACGAGCGGTTCCGGGCGCTGGTCGAGGAGGGGCAGCGTGCCGGTGTGTTCGCCGCCGACATCCCCGCCGACCTCGTCGTGGACTACCACTTCGGCTCCGTCCACCACCTCGGCACCTGGTACCGCGAGTGCGGCCCGCTCACCCCGCAGCAGGTCGCCGACCACCTCGCCGACCTGCTGCTGCGGGCACTGCGCCCGTAGCCGGGAACGCTGCGTCCGTAGGCGGGAACGCTGCGCCCGCAGCCGGGAACACCACCCCGCCCCCCGGCGTTGTGGCCCCGCAGGGGGCGCGCCCGACCCCTACGGGAGGCGTTCGACCGCGCCCTACGGATACCCGTACGTCTACCGGTACCGCTTCAGCTCACGCCGGGCCAGCGAGCGCTGGTGCACCTCGTCGGGGCCGTCCGCGAGTTGCAGCGTCCGGGCGCCCGCCCACAGTTCGGCCAGCGGGAAGTCCTGGCTGACGCCGCCCGCGCCGTGCAGCTGCACCGCCTTGTCGAGGATGTCCACGACGGTGCGCGGGGTGGCGATCTTGATGGCCTGGATCTCGGTGTGCGCGCCCTTGTTGCCGACGGTGTCCATCAGCCAGGCGGTCTTCAGCACCAGCAGCCGCAGCTGTTCCACCGCGACCCGCGCGTCCGCGATCCACTCCTGGACGACGCCCTGCTGGGCCAGCGGCTTGCCGAACGCGGTACGTGCCACCGCTCGCTTGCACATCAGCTCGATGGCGCGCTCGGCCATGCCGATCAGCCGCATGCAGTGGTGGATCCGTCCCGGGCCCAACCGCGCCTGGGCGATGGCGAAGCCGCCGCCCTCCTCGCCGATGAGGTTGCCGGCCGGCACCCGCACGTCGTCGAAGATCACCTCGGCGTGCCCGCCGTGGTAGTGGTCCTCGTAGCCGTAGACCTGCATGGCGCGCTTGACGGTCAGGCCGGGGGTGTCGCGCGGCACCAGCACCATCGACTGCTGGCGGCGGATGTCCTCGCCGTCCGGGTCGGTCTTGCCCATCACGATGAAGATCTGGCACAGCGGGTTCATCGCGCCGGAGATGTACCACTTGCGGCCGTTGATGACGTAGTCGTCGCCGTCCCGGGCGATGTGCGTCTCGATGTTCGTCGCGTCCGACGACGCCACATCGGGCTCGGTCATCGCGAACGCCGACCGGATCTCGCCGGCCAGCAGCGGATCGAGCCACTGCTTGCGCTGCGCGGCGTTGCCGAACTGCGCCAGCACCTCCATGTTGCCGGTGTCGGGCGCCGCGCAGTTCAGCGCGGTCGGCGCCAGCTGCGGGCTGCGGCCGGTGATCTCGGCGAGCGGCGCGTACTGGAGGTTGGTCAGCCCGGCGCCGTGCTGTGCGTCGGGCAGGAAGAGGTTCCACAGGCCCTGCCGCCGCGCCTCGGCCTTCAGGTCCTCGACGACCGCCGGGGTGTCCCAGGGGGAGGCGAGCTGCGCCCGCTGTTCGTGGACGGTCTCCTCGGCGGGCAGGACGTGCTCGTCCATGAACGCCAGCAGCTGCTCGCGGAGTTCTTCCGTCCTGGCGTCGAATGCGAAGTCCATGGGTGGCTCAGCCTTCCTTGAGGGTGGTCAGTCCGCGGTCGATGAACACGGGCACCAGCTCGCCGATCCGGTCGAAACCGGCGCCGACGGTCTGGCCGAGCGTGAAGCGGTAGTGGATGCCTTCGAGGATCACGGCGAGCTTGAACCAGGCGAAGGCCGTGTACCAGGCGATGGCCGAGGTGTCCCGGCCGGAGCGGGTGGCGTAGCGCTCGATCAGCTCGGCGGGGGAGGGGTGGCCGGGCGCGCCGCTCGTGGTGCTGACCGGCGAGGCGGGCAGGCCCAGGTCCGCGCTGTACATCGCCAGCAGCCCGAGGTCGGTCAGCGGATCGCCGAGGGTGGACATCTCCCAGTCCAGGACCGCCTTGAGGGTGTCGTCGGCGCCGACGAGGACGTTGTCGAGGCGGTAGTCGCCGTGCACGACGGCCGCCGCGGACGAGGCGGGCAGCCTCCGGCCCAGCGTCTCGTGCAGCTCGTCGATGCCCGGCAGGTCACGGTTCTTGGACGCTGCCAACTGCTTTCCCCAGCGCCGCAGTTGACGCTCCAGGAAGCCGTCGGGGCGCCCGAAGTCGCCGAGGCCCACCGCTTCGGGGCCGACCGCGTGCAGGTCGACGAGGGTGTCGACGAGCGAGAGCACCACCGCGCGGGTGCGCTCGGCGCCCAGCGGCGCCAGCTGCTCGGCCGTGCGGTACGGCGTGCCGTCGACCAGCTCCATCACGTAGAAGGGCGCGCCGATGACCGACTCGTCCTCGCACAGCAGCAGCGCTTCGGGCACCGGTACGGGGGTGCCGTGCAGCGCGCTGATCACCCGGTGCTCGCGCCGCATGTCGTGTGCGGTGGCGAGGACATGGCCCAGCGGCGGGCGGCGCACGACCCAGGACGAGGTGCCGTCGGCGACGCGGTAGGTGAGGTTGGACCGCCCGCCTTCGATCAGCTGCGCGCGCAGCGGCCCTGCGGTGAGACCCGGCCGCGCGCGCTCCAGATGGCCGCGCAGATTCTCCAGGTCGAGGCCGGGTGGAGTCTCCCGGTCCGCGCCCGGTGGGGGAGGGGTGCCCTTGCTCATCGTGCTCCTCCGTACGGAGTGGACGGCCGGACTCCGGACGGTGCCGGCCGCTGGGTCACTGAGTCGCTGGGCACGATCATGCCGACTAGTCGGTATGGAGTCCAGAGGTGGAACATGGGGCGTCGGTCACGCACGGGCGCGCGGACCCGCGACCGGGGCCCGCGCGCCCGCCGCCGGCCCTCAGGCGTGGCAGCAGATCGGCACCCCGCCGTTGAGCGCCGTCATGTCCCCGAACCCCATCAGCGCGTCCAGCGGCGCCCCCGGCTCGCCGCCCGCCTGCTCCGCGTACGCGCGGTGCAGGTTGGCCACCAGCCGCTCGCTCTCGGCCAGTTCGGCGAACGGCCCGAGGTCGGCGTCCCTGGCCACCTCCAGCGGCGTCCGCCCGTCCGCCCTGCCCTGCCGCGCCAGCTCGTCGACGAACCGCAGATAGCGCTCGATGCCGTCGTACACCTCGGGCCCGGTCACCCGACCGTGCCCCGGGACGACGGTCACCGCGTCCAGCGAGCGCAGCAGCTCCAGCGCGCGCAGCGACCCGGCGAGCGAGCCCATGAAGACGAACGGGGTACCGCCGTTGAAGACCAGGTCGCCGGTGAAGACGATGCGCTGCTGCGGCAGCCAGACGATCGTGTCGCCCGGGGTGTGGGCCACGCCCGGGTGGATCAGCTGCACCTCTATGTCCCCGACGTGCACGGTGAGGGTGTCGGTGAAGGTCACCGACGGCGGCGTCAGCGGCGTCTCGCCGTAGTCCACGTCCGGCCACACCGCGTGCAGTTGGAGCCCGGCGGCGAGCAGCTCGCTGCGGCAGGCGGCGTGCCCGATGACCGTCGCACCGGGTGTGAACACCGCGTTGCCGTAGGTGTGGTCGCCGTGGTGGTGGGTGTTGACGACGGTGCGCGGGGCCGGGGCGCCGCTCTCCGCGATCATGCGGGCCAGCAGCCGCGCCCGGCGCTCGGTGGCCGCGGTGTCCACCACCAGGGTCGTGGAGCCGTCGGTCACCACACCGGCGTTGTTCAGGCACCAGCCGCCGTCCGGCTGGACGAACGCGCTGACCCCGGGGGCCAGTTCGGTGAGGTAGGGCTCGGCGAGCTGAGGCTCGGTCATGCGGGGGTTCCTCCAAGGCGATGGGTACACACCCGCCGCCCCGGGGACGGCCGTTGTGGCTCCCCGGCCGTGGCGGCGGGTCGCGTCACCGTACCGCCGGAGCCACCCGGGCCCGCAGGCCGGGACACCGCCGTGACCTGCGGCCCGTCGTCGGCCTGCGGTCCGTCGCCCGGCGCCGCGGACGCCCCGGCACCGGTCCGTTCACAGCCCCGGCAGCAGCAGGGCCGCGCCCAGGACCGCGAAGGCGACCGTGCAGCCGGCCAGCAGCAGGGCGCTGCGCGGCGCCAGGGAGGGGGGCCGGCCCGCGGCCATCGCCCGTATCCGGCGGTGCGCCACCAGCCCGAACACCAGCCACGCCACCCCCACCAGTGCCACCGCCGCCACCTGGACGGCCCCCGGTGCCCGGCTCTGCGCCAGTTGCCGGGCGGCCAGCACCGTGACCGCCGTGCAGGACAGGGTGGTACGCCGCCACGCCAGCCGGGTGCGTTCGGGCTGGAGCCCGGGATCCCGGTCGTCCCGCGCCGGCGGCCCGGCGCCCCGGTGTTCTCCCGTGGCCATCGGTCAGCGGGTCCAGCCGAGCGCGACCAGGACCACCATCGCCACCGCCAATGCCCCGACCCCCAGGGCCAGCAGCGAGGGGAAGCGGGAGACCGGCAGATCCGTGCCGCGCCGCATGGCCCGTTCGCAGCGCACCCAGTGGTTCACCGCGCGCACCGCACAGAGCGCCCCGCACACCAGCAGGAAGACGGTGAACGTCACCCGCAGCCAGGGGTGCAGCCCCGGCAGGAACTGGTCCACCGCGAAGCCGCCGCCGACCAGCGCGAGGCCGGTCCGCAACCAGGCGAGCAGGGTGCGTTCGTTGGCCAGCGAGAAGCGGTAGTCGGGGGTGGTGCCCTCCTCGCGGACCCGCGCGGGCGAGAGCCACAGCCGTACCGCCGCGCCGAGCGACCGCAGTCCGTCGATCATGGCCGAAACCCTACCGGCCGGTCCGCGCCGCCCTCGGGCGCCGTGGACATCAGCCCTTCCCGGAGGCGCGCCACTCCAGCATCCGCCGGTACGCCGCCAGTCCGTCCGGCACCCACGGCCACTCGTCGAGGCGCTGCGTCAGCTCGTCATCCGTCAGGAACGTGTGCCAGGCGACCTCCGACTCCTGCGGAGCGACCGGCAGCGTGCAGCGCACTTCGTAGACCGCCGACCACCAGGAGTGCCCGTCCTCCTCGTAGAGGAAGGTGAAACGCGGCTCCGGCTGCCCGAGCCCCTCGACCCCCAGCTCCTCCTCGGCCTCGCGCAGGGCCGCCTCGTCGTAGCTCTCGCCGGCTCCCACGACCCCGCCGACGAACATGTCGTAATGCGAGGGGAAGACCAGCTTCCGGTCGGTCCTGCGGTGCACGAAGATCCGGTCATCGGCGTCCCTGACCAGGACGAAAGCGCACCGGTGCCGCAGGTTGCGGGCGTATGCCTCACCGCGCGGCGCCTGCCCCACCACCCGGTCGCACTCGTCGACGATGTCGAGGATCTCGTCCGCGTTGAGCGGTTGCTGATCAGTCATGGGCCCATGCAATCACCCGCGCGGGCCGGGCGGCCGGGAGGGCCCGCACGCCGCGGCCGGGCGCCGGGCCGCCGCTTCAGTGCGGCTGCAACGCGCGCAGCGGGTGGTGCCTGCCCGAGCCCGGCGGCATCGCCGGATGCCTGCCGATCAGGACGATGCCCACGACGATCGCCACGATCCCGGCCGCCTCCCAGGCCAGCGCACCGGGGGTCAGCCGGAGCCGGTCGCCGAGGAACCCCACCCCGCAGGCGATCCCGGCCAGCGGCTGCGCCGCCGTCAGCGCGGGCAGCGACAGCCGCAGCGGCGCCGACTCGAAGGCGCTCTGCACCAGGAGCAGCGCCGTCACCCCGAGCACGAGCACCGTGTACGGCTGCCAGCTGGTGGCGATCGCCGGCCAGCCGCCCCGCGTGAAGAGATCGCCGCTCATCCGGGTCAGCGCGTCCTGGAGCCCGTAGAGCAGTCCGGCGGCGACCCCCAGCAGCGCCGCCTCCAGGGCCAGCCACACGCGCTTGGCGCAGGCCGTCAGCAGCAGGGCGGTGCCCAGGACGATGCCCATGATCAGCCACTGGACCAGCGGATCGGCCGCGCTGCGCCCGCCGTGCGGCCGGCCCGCCACGATGAAGGCCGTGACACCACCGGCCAGCAGCCACAGGCCGGCCCAGCCGCTGCGGCCGAGCCGCTGCCGGGTCAGCCACCGCGACAGCGCCATCGCGAACAGCAGGTTCGTCGCCAGCAGCGGCTCGACCAGCGTGATGTCGCCCATCCCCAGCGCGAAGGCGCCGAGCGCCATGCCGCACACCATCAGCCCGATGCCGGCCAGCCAGCGCGGCATCCGCATCAGATCGAGCAGCAGCCGCGGGGAGAGGAAGTCCTTCATGGGGGCGTGCTGCGCCGCCGCCTGCTGGAAGACGAAGCCCAGCCCCAGACAACAGGCCGCGCCCAGGGCCAGCAGGATCACCGTCACGTCGCACACCTCGTATCGCGCGGGGTGGAGGTGTGCCTGAGGATAGCCACCCGAAGGCCCGGGTGCGGTGGCCGTCGTCGCCCCGGCCTGCCGCGGCGGCCGTGCTGACCGGTCGGTAGCACATGGTTGACGGCGGTGGCCGGGGCGCTGAGGATCGGATCACCACGGCGGCCGGGGCGTCCGGCGCGCCCCGGTGAGGAGAGCTGAGATGGCGTACGACGCTGATGTGATCGTGATAGGCGCGGGTCTGGCGGGCCTGGCGGCCACCGCGGAGCTCGTGGACGCGGGCCGCAAGGTGATCCTCATCGACCAGGAACCCGAGCAGTCCATCGGCGGGCAGGCCCACTGGTCCTTCGGCGGCCTCTTCCTCGTCGACTCTCCCGAACAGCGCCGGCTGCGGATCCGCGACAGTCACGCCCTCGCCTGGCAGGACTGGCTCGGCACCGCAGGCTTCGACCGCCCCGAGGACCACTGGCCCCGCAAATGGGCCGAGGCGTACGTCGACTTCGCCGCGGGCGAGAAGCGCTCCTGGCTGCACCGGCAGGGCCTGCGGCTGTTCCCCGTCGTCGGCTGGGCCGAGCGGGGCGGCTACGACGCGACGGGGCACGGCAACTCCGTGCCGCGCTTCCACATCACCTGGGGGACGGGCCCCGGCATCGTCGCGCCGTTCGAGCGGCGGGTGCGCGCCGGTGTCGCCCGCGGCCTGGTGGAGCTGCGCTTCAGGCACCGGGTGACGGGGCTCGCGCGCAGCGCGGGCAGCGTGGACACGGTCAGCGGCGAGGTCCTGGTGCCGTCGGCCGCCGAGCGCGGCACGCCCAGCAGCCGCGAGGTGGCCGGCGCCTTCGAGCTGCGCGCGCAGGCCGTGATCGTGACGTCGGGCGGCATCGGCGGCAACCACGACCTGGTGCGGGCCAACTGGCCCGAGCGGCTCGGCACCCCGCCGCGGCGGATGCTGTCCGGGGTGCCCGCGCACGTGGACGGCAAGATGCTGGGCATCGCCGAGGCGGCCGGCGGCCGGATCATCAACCGCGACCGCATGTGGCACTACACCGAGGGCATCGACAACTGGAACCCGATCTGGCCGATGCACGGCATCCGGATCCTGTCGGGCCCGTCCCCGCTGTGGCTGGACGCCACCGGCAAGCGGCTGCCGGTGCCGCTCTTCCCCGGCTTCGACACCCTCGGCACCCTCGAACACATCATGCGGACCGGCCACGACCACACCTGGTTCGTGCTCACCCGGAAGATCATCGAGAAGGAGTTCACGCTCTCCGGATCGGAGCAGAATCCGGATCTGACCGGAAAGAGCATCCGCGACGTGCTCGGCAGGGCCCGCGGCGGCGCGCCCGGCCCGGTGCAGGCGTTCATGGACCACGGCGTGGACTTCCTCGTCGAGCGGTCGCTCGGCACGCTGGTCCGCCGGATGAACGAGCTGACCGGCGAGCCGCTGATCGACGAGGCGGCGCTGCGCGGCGAGATCGTCGCACGCGACCGCGAGATCGCCCACCCCTTCACCAAGGACCTCCAGGTCACCGCGGTGCGCGGAGCCCGCAAGTACCTCGGCGACCGGCTGATCCGCACCGCGGCCCCGCACCGGCTGCTCGACCCCAAGGCGGGCCCGCTGATCGCCGTACGCCTCAGCATCCTCACCCGCAAAACGCTCGGCGGGCTGGAGACGGACCTCTCCTCGCGGGTGCTGGGCGAGGACGGCGCTCCTCTGCCGGGTGTCTACGCGGCGGGCGAGGCGGCCGGATTCGGCGGCGGCGGTGTGCACGGCTACCGCTCCCTGGAGGGCACCTTCCTCGGCGGCTGCCTGTTCTCCGGGCGCACCGCGGGCCGGGCGGCGGCGAAGGCGGTGGACTGACGGGGCGTCAACAGGTGTCCCGGCGCGCCCGCGCCCTTGCTGAGCGAATGGTCAACACCCAGGAAAGCAAGCGGAGTTGACGGATTCGGTCATTCGCCGCACAGCCTTGACGCCGGGCAGTGCCGCCCGCTTTGCTGTGCGTGACCAACCGGTGGCGGACCGGGTACGGATCCTGCACACGCGGGCCGCGCTACGGAGCCGGACACCCGCGCCCCGAGGATGCCCCGCACCGCCCCGCCCGGCCCACGGCCCCACCCCGCACGGGTGACGCCGCCGCGCCGGGAGACCGGGGCAGGTGCGGGCGGACCGTCCCGCCCGGCCACCAAGGACGACACACGGTGAGGTGAACGCGCGGTGCAGCACGTCATGGAGGCACCTCTTCCATGACCCCTCCGCCACCACCCCTGGGCCGCCCCCGCCGCAAGGACGCGCCGGTCCTCACCCCGGCCCTGGGTGACACCCAACTCACGGCGGCGGCCGACGCGTTGGCCCACGGCAGATGGGCGCGGGTACGCACCCTGCTCGCCCGGACCGGCGAGGACTGGGACCGCAGGGGTCACCGTCTGGTCGTGCTCGGCGCGACACCGGGCGCCGCCGCCTGGGCCCGCGAGTGGCTGCTCGCCGAACCCGAGAGCGGCGACGCCGCGACCCTCGCCGCCCTCGCCGCCGTGCATCTCGCCCTGCACGGCAAGGAGGACACCGGAACGGCCGAAACCGCCTGCCGGACCGCGGCCCGTATGCTGCCCGCCGACCCCACCCCCTGGCTCGGCTCCCTCCTGCTGGCCCGCCGCGACGGCACCCCCGACAGTCGCGAGCAGGCGTTCGACCGGATCAGGGCCCGCCACCCCGATCACCACCACGCCCACCACCTCATGGCGGCCTGCCTCGCCGAACACCAACAGGGCACCGCCGACGACCCGTTGCACCAGGTCTACGACTTCGCCGCCTGGGCCGCCGAACAGGCACCCGCCGACTCCCCGCTCGCCGTCCTGCCCGTCGTCGCCCACGCCGAGCGCTACCGCGTACTGGCCGCGGCCGGCGCCGCGCCCCGCGACCCGCGGGACTCCGCGCACTGGACCACCCGCCGCGCCCGCCAGGCCATGAAGACCGCCTTCGACTGGTGGCTGGAGTGGGAGGGCGATGACCACCCGCGCGGCAAGGTCGACCTCAACTTCCTCGCCCACGCCAAGTTCCACGAAGGCCGGATGGCCGAGGCGGCGGCCCTCTTCCACCGCATCGGCCCCTACGTCACCCCGGCGCCCTGGTCGTACCCGGACCGCGACGCCCGTAAGGCGTTCAAGGCCGCCCGCGACACCGCGTTCCGCTCCATCTGACCCGGCGCCGCTCACCCCGCCCCACGGAAAGGACAACCCCGCCATGCCGACGGGCAGTTCGGGACGTACGCGCAGCGCCGCCACCGCGCACCGCACCGGGCGGCCGGACCGACCCCAGGGCGCGATCAGCACCTTCAAAGGGCAGGAACGCGCGCTGCGGGCCGGCCGGATCGGCACCCCGGGACTGCTGCTGTCCGTCCTCGCCGCCAGCGCCCCGCTGATGGCCGTCGCCGGGGTCATGGTGACCACCTATCAGGTCATGGGGATCGTCGGGCAGCCGCTGCTGTTCGTCATCCTCGGCGTGGTCATGGCCCTGTTCGGCGTCGGCTACGCCGAGATGAGCCGGCACGTCCACAACGCCGGAGCCTTCTACGCGTACATCGCCCGCGGCCTCGGCGGCACCGTCGGATCCGGCGCCGCCTGCGTCGCCCTCACCGCCTACAGCGCCCTCCAGGTCGGCATCTACGGCATCTTCGGCTTCGAGGTCGCCGGACTCATCGGCCGCTACCTGTCGGTGACCGTCGCCTGGTGGATCCCCGCGTCGGCCGGGGTGGCCGTCATCGGGGCGCTCGGCGCCCTGAAGATCGACCTCAACGCCAAGGTGCTCGGCGTCCTGCTCGTCATCGAGGTCGCCCTGATCGCCGTCTTCGACGTCGCGTTCGCCGCCGCACCGGGACCGCAGGGCCTGTCCCTGCGCGCCTTCGACCCGGCCGCGCTCGGCGGGGCGGGACTCGGCACCGCCCTGTGCTTCGCCGTCGCCGCGTTCGTCGGCTTCGAACAGGCCCCCGTCTACGCCGAGGAGACCAGCCGCCCGCAGACCGTCGTGGCCCGGGTGATGTTCCTCGCCGTCGGCTTCGTCGCGGTGTTCTTCGCCGTCAGCTCCTGGCTCATCGGCGTCGCCACCGGCCCGGGGAACGTCGTCGCCGCGGCCGGCAAGGAGGGCCCGGGGCTGATCTTCTCGCTCACCGGGCCCAGGCTCGGCGCCGCCTTCACCGACGCCCTGCACCTGTTCTTCGTGACCGGGATCTTCGCCTCGATGCTCAGCTTCCACAACGTCGTGGCCCGCTACGCCTTCGCGATGGGCCGCGAGGGCCTGCTGCCCGCCGCCCTCGGCAGGACCGCGAAGGCCGGCGGCGCCCCGGTCACCGGCTCCCTGCTCCAGACCGTCGTCTCGGCCGTCGTCGTCCTCGGCTTCGCACTCGGCGACCACTCCACGGCAGGCGACCCCGCCACCCCCGTCCTCGCCCTCTTCACCTGGGGCGGCAACGTCGGCGCGCTCGGCGTGATCCTGCTGATGGCCACCGCGTCCGTCGCCGTCATCGCCTTCTTCGTCCGCCGCGGCGCGGGCCGCGTCCAGGCCGTCAGGCTGCTCGCCTCCGGCCTCGCCGCGCTGGCCCTGCTGGCCGTACTGGCCTACGCCGTCAAGGACTTCGACGTCCTGGTCGCCGCGGAGCGGGGCTCCGCCCTGCGCTGGCTGCTGCCGTCGCTGATCGGCGTCGCGGCCCTCGCCGGCCTCGTCCACGGCCGGGTGCTGCGGGTGCGCAGACCGGCCGTGCACGCCGGGATCGGCCTGGGCAACGAAGCCTTCCAACTGGAGAAAGCGGCCGGAGACGGTCACGGAACACCGCCGCCCGCGCCGCACCACGCCGCCCCGGAGAAGCGCCGGCCGTGCCCGTGACGGCCACCGCCGCAACCCGCCCCGCCCAGTTGCAGAGAAACCTCTGCAAAGGACTCTCTGCATCCCTACCCTGAGCACATGACCGAGGCCCACGAGCAGCCCACGCCCCCGGGGCAGGAGCCGGCACCCTCCGGCGCCCGGCCCACCCGCCACCTGGACGCCCGCAGCCTGCGCGGCATCGCCCACCCGCTGCGGATGCGGATCCTGGAACTGCTGACCCTCGACGGCCCCGACACCGCCACCGGACTCGGCCGCCGCCTCGACGAGAACACCGGCACGGTCAGCTGGCACCTGCGCCACCTCGCCGACCACGGCTTCATCGAGGAGGAGACCGGCCGCGGCACCCGCCGCGAGCGCTGGTGGCGCGCGGTCGCGGTCACCCGCAACCTCGACACCAACCGCTTCCGCGACGACCCCGGCAGCCGGGCCGCACTCGGCATCTACGTCGACGAAATCGTCCGGCAGCAGTTCCGGCAGGTCGCCCGCTACGTCGCCGAGGACTGGGATCCGGCCTGGCGGGACGCCGGAACCCTCACCCAGTGGCACGACCTGCGCCTGACCAGTGACCAACTCGCCGCGCTCAACGAGGAGTTGGCCGAGGTCGTGGACCGGCACCGGGCGGCGGCACGGCAGCCGCCGGCGGAGAGCGGACCCGCGCCGGACTCCCGGCCCGTCCTCGTCCAGCTGCAGTCCTTCCCCCGCAAGGAACGGCACCGGACGTGAGCGGACTGCTGCGCAGGCACCGGGACTTCCGGCTGCTGTGGTGCGGCGAGACCGCGGGAAAGTTCGGCGCCGCGGTCACCGGCGTCGCCCTGCCGCTGGTCGCGGTCGCCACCCTGCGGGCCGGCACCTTCGCCGTCGGCCTCCTCGCGGCGTGCAGCTGGCTCCCGTGGCTGCTGATCGGCCTCCCGGTCGGCGTCTGGGTGGACCGGGTGCGCCGCCGGCCCCTGATGCTGGCCGCCGCTTCCCTCTCGCTGGCCCTGTTCACCGCCGTCCCCCTGATCGCCGCCGCCGGCGGGCTCACCATCGGCCTGCTGATCGCGCTCGCCCTGCTGGCGGGCGCCGCCGCGGTGGTCTTCCAGACCGCCTACAGCGCCTACCTCCCCGTCCTCCTCGCCCCCGCCGACCGCGCGGAGGGCAACGCCGCCCTGCACGGCAGCGCGTCGGCCGCACAGATCGCCGGACGGGGGGCGGCCGGCGCGCTCATCCCCTGGGCGGGCGCGGTCGGCGGGCTCTTCGCCCAGGCGGCGGCCTTCCTGGTGTCCGTCCTGTGCCTGCTGGGCATCCGCCACCGCGAGCCCCGCCCGGCCACCGCTCCCGGCGGCCCGCGCGCCATGACCGCCGAGGTCGCCGCGGGGCTGCGACTGGTCGCCCGCGACCCGTGGTTCCGTACGCTGACGCTCTTCGGCGCCGCGTCCAACCTCGCCCTGATGGGGTACCAGTCGCTGCTCCCGGTCTTCCTGGTCCGCGAGGCCGGCCTGTCGCCCGCCGCCGTCGGCGGACTGCTGGCCGCGGCCGGCACGGGCGGACTGGCCGGCGCCTTCCTGGCCCGCCGGGCCGCCGACAGGTTCGGCACCGCCCGCGCCACCCTGCTGTGCGAACTGCTGCTGCCCCTGCCGGTGTTGCTGATCCCGCTGACGTCCGCGGGCGCCGGCGCCCTGCTGTACCTCGCGGGCGGATGTGCCGTCTCGGCCGGTGTGGTGGCGGGGAACATCATCAAGGCGGGCTTCCAGCAACGCCGTTGCCCACCGCACCTGCTCGGCCGGCTCACCGCCTGCGCCGCCTTCCTCAACTACGGAACGCTGCCGCTGGGCGCCCTGCTCGGCGGCGCACTCGGCTCCCTGCTCGGCGTCCGCACCGCGATGTGGATCACGACGGCGGGTGTCCCGCTCGCCGGCCTGATCCTGCTCTGCTCCCCGGTCCGCCGGGTCCGCGAGCTGCCGGGGGCCGACCCCGGTCCCGGACCGGGGAACGCAACCGCCCCGGCGGCCGAAGGGAACCACCCCGCACAGCCCACCACATGAGCACCGGACCCGGCCTCACGACCTGGGGAGTCAGCTCTCCAGCGCCTCCCGCACGCGCCGCGACACCGTGAACGCGTACAGATCGAGCACCCCGGGCGGCGGCGCGATGCCGGGACCGCCCGCACGGATCCACGCCGCGATGTCCGCCAGCGCGTCGTCGTCGTTGACCAGACCCAGCCACACCGGCCGCCCGCCCGCCGCCCGGCCCGCGGCCGACGGCTGCACCACGACCACATTGGCCTGATCGCAGACGTCCAGACACTCGGAGGCCCGTACCGGCGCGGCACCCGCGAGCGCGGCCCGCAGCCGGGGAATCTGCCCGGCGTGATCAACACCCGGGATCTTGGCGCCGTCGCCGCAGCAGCAGCCACGGCACACGGTGACCCGGCAGGGTGTCTCGACGGCCGCCCGGCCGGAACGCTTGGAGCTCATTGCCCCCATGCTACGGGGGCGCCCCGCCCGGCCCCACGGGCCGTCGCCCCCGGCGGGACGGCCCCCGGCCACCGCACGCCGCCGTACCCCGGCCACTGCGCCAACACCCCGGTACACGACGGCATTTCAGGATAGGAATGCGGCATGACATCCCTCACCGCCCCCACCGGCACCGCCGTACCGGGCCCGGCAGGACTCCCCGTCATCGGCTCGATGCTGGACCTGCGGCGGGACTCGCTCGCCGCCTTCCTGAACGCCCAGCGCGCACACGGCGACGTGGTACGCCTCCAGGCCGGCCCGCCCGGCCTGCGCAGCGTCTTCTACGCCGCCTTCGCACCCGAGGGCGTCCAGCAGATCCTGGGCTCCGAAGCCGCCAACTTCCGCAAGGACCACCCGCTGTACGAAGAGGTCAGGCAGGCACTCGGCAACGGCCTGCTCACCAGCCAGGACGAGGACTACCTCCGGCAGCGGCGACTCGTGCAGCCGCTCTTCACCCGGCGCCGGGTCGACGGCTACGCCGCGGCCGTCACCACCGAGGCGGCCATCGTCGCCGACCGCTGGCGCACCGCGCGGCACGCCACCGTCGACGTGATGAGCGAGATGAACCGGCTCGCGCTGCGCACGGTCTCGCGCATCCTCTTCGGCACGGACGTGGAAGCCGCCGTCGACGCCGTCGACCGCTGCCTGCCGGTCATCAACTCCTACGTCGTGCGGCGCGCCTACGCACCCCTGACCCTCCCCAGGGACTGGCCGACCCCCGGCAACCGCAAGGTCATGGCGGCCATCGGCGAACTGACCGCCGCCTGCGACCGGATCGTCGCCGAGCGGCGCGCGGCACCCGGCGGCGCCGGACAGGACGCCGACGCCGACCTGCTGTCGCTGCTCGCGGCGGCCGGCAACGAAGCCGACGGCTCCCTCGACGCGACCGAGGTCCGCGAGCAGGTGCTGATCTTCCTGCTGGCCGGCCACGAGACCACCGCCACCTCCATGGCCTTCACCCTGCACCTCCTCGCCCGCCACCCCGAGCAGCGGGAACGGGTCCGCGCCGAGATCGACCGCGTCCTCGGCGACCGCACCGCCACCGCCGCCGACCTGGAACGCCTCCCGGAACTGACCATGGCACTCAAGGAGGCGATGCGGCTCTTCCCGCCGGCCCCGGTGATCAGCAGGCGCGCCGTCCGGGCCACCGAGATCGGCGGCCACCCCGTCCCCGCGGGCGCCGACGTGATCGTCTCGCCCTGGGTGACGCACCGCCACCCGGGCCTGTGGGACGACCCGGAACGCTTCGACCCGCAGCGCTTCACCCCCGAACGGGAGGCCGCCAGGCGCCGCTACGCCTGGTTCCCGTTCGGCGGCGGCCCGCGGGCCTGCATCGGGCAGCACTTCTCGATGCTGGAGTCGGTACTGGCCCTCGCGACCCTGCTGCGCGCCTACGACCTGGAGGCCGTGGACCACGACGTGCCGGTCGCCGCGGGCATCACCCTCCAGCCGATGGGCACCGCCCGCGTCCGGCTGCGCCCGCACGGCTGACACCCACGGCCGCGGCCCGCCGTCCGCGCGGCGGCGGGCCGCCACCTCAGAAGTGCTGCAACAGCTCGCCGAACGACGCCAGTTGCAGCACCTTCTCGTCGGCCGGGTCGATGTCCCCGTGCTCCAGCGACCAGGTCCTGTCGTGCGGGATGAACACCGCGTTCAGACCGGCCGACCGGGCGGGAAGAATGTCCGACTTCGGGGAGTTGCCGATCATCCAGGTCGTCTCCGGAACCAGCTGATACGCCCGCTTCAGCTCCTCGTACGTGGCCACGTCCTTCTCCGCGACGATGCGCACGTCCCGGAAGTGCCCGGTCAGCCCGGACGCCGCCACCTTGCGCCGCTGCTCGTCCGCCTCGCCCTTGGTCAGCATCAGCATCTCGTGCCGCCCGGACAGCTCGGCCAGCGTCTCCGGCACCCCGGCGATCAGCTCCACCCGGCTGTGGTCGAACCTCGCGGCCCACCCCGAGATCCGCGCCGACTCCGCCGCCGTCGCGGCCCGCCCGCGCAGCTCCACCAGGCACTCCCCGAGACTGCGCAGGAACACCTTGCCGCCGTAGCCGTGCGTCAGCGCGTTCGCCGCCTCGATCCCGTCGAGCACGGCCCGCGCCTGCGCCCTGTCGAGCCCGGGGCGCACCATCCACCCCAGGAATTCGTCGATGATCCGCTCGAAGATCACGTTGTTCTCCCACAACGTGTCGTCCGCATCGAAGATCAGCACCGGCCCGCCCTCTTTTCCCGCACTCCACCGACCTGCGCACCCTACTGATCCGACCCCGGCGAGCGCACCGGAAAAAATGCGCGAGCGCACCGGAAAAAGCAAAAGACCCCAGATCAACTGGGGTCTCGCTGGTGTCCGAGGGGGGACTTGAACCCCCACGCCCGATAAAGGGCACTAGCACCTCAAGCTAGCGCGTCTGCCATTCCGCCACCCGGACAAGGTGTCTGCCGTACCGGCTGGGCCGTTCCGACATGGAAAACAATAGCAAACCTTTCGGGGTGGTCGATCACCCGCACGGGGAGCCGGGAGCGGGGCTGTGACCAGGGCATGTCGGGAGTATTTCGGCCTTGGGCGCAGCGGCGGGGAGAGAGAGGATGGCAGTGGACCCCGCCGCGGACCGCGCTCCTCCAAAGGGGCGTGACGCGGCCGTGAACCCCAGAGGAGGCAGTGTGAGCGAGCTCTGCGAGCGAACCATGGAGAGGTGCGAGCCCCGCGGAAACGCGGCCGAGCGAAGCGAGGTTCCGGCATGAGCGAGTCGCAGCCGGCCCGTACGGTCACCGGCGAGGACGAGGTCGTCGACCTCTGCCGGGATCTGATCAGGATGGACACCAGCAACTACGGCGACCATTCGGGCCCCGGTGAGCGCGTGGCGGCCGAGTACGTCGCGGAGAAGCTCGCCGAGGTCGGTCTCGAACCGCAGATCTTCGAGTCGCACAAGGGCCGGGCGTCGACCGTCGCCCGGATCGCGGGCGAGGACCCCTCCCGGCCCGCGCTGCTCATCCACGGGCACACCGACGTCGTACCGGCCAACGCCGGTGACTGGACCCACCACCCCTTCTCCGGCGAGATCGCCGACGGGTGCGTGTGGGGCCGCGGCGCGGTCGACATGAAGGACATGGACGCCATGACGCTGGCGGTCGTCCGGGACCGGATGCGCTCCGGCCGGAAGCCGCCGCGGGACATCGTGCTGGCGTTCCTCGCCGACGAGGAGGCGGGCGGCACCTACGGCGCGCGCTACCTGGTCGACAAGCACCCCGGTCTCTTCGACGGCGTGACGGAGGCGATCAGCGAGGTCGGCGGCTTCTCCTTCACCGTCAACGAGAACCTGCGGCTCTACCTCGTCGAGACGGCGCAGAAGGGCATGCACTGGATGAAGCTGACCGTGGACGGCACCGCCGGACACGGTTCGATGATCCACCGGGACAACGCCATCACCGAACTGTCCGAAGCGGTCGGCCGGTTGGGCCGGTACGAGTTCCCGGTGCGGGTCACCAAGACGCTGCGGCACTTCCTGGACGAACTGGGTGACGCGCTGGGCACCGAGCTGGACCCGGAGGACATGGACGGCACGCTGGCCAAGCTCGGCGGCATCGCCAAGCTGATCGGCGCCTCGCTCAAGAACACCGCCAACCCGACCCAGCTCGGCGCCGGTTACAAGGTCAACGTCATCCCGGGACAGGCCACCGCCCACGTCGACGGCCGCTTCCTGCCCGGCTACGAGGAGGAGTTCCTGGCCGACCTCGACCGGATCCTGGGCCCGCGCGTCGTACGCGAGGACGTGCACGCCGACAAGGCGCTGGAGACCACCTTCGACGGCGCCCTGGTCGACGCGATGCAGTCCGCGCTGCGCGCCGAGGACCCGATCGCGCGGGCGGTGCCGTACATGCTGTCCGCGGGCACGGACGCCAAGTCCTTCGACGACCTGGGCATCCGCGGGTTCGGGTTCGCGCCGCTGAAGCTGCCGCCCGAGCTGGACTTCGCGGGCATGTTCCACGGCGTGGACGAGCGGGTGCCGGTGGACGGGCTCAAGTTCGGTGTGCGGGTGCTGGACCGGTTCATCGACCAGAGCTGAGGAACCGTAACAGGAGCAAACTGTCCGCTACTTGTTCCTGCTTCGCTGAAAAGAGTGAATACCGCGATCTGTTCGTAGCTTGAATGCCCTTCGCCTCGTTGCAGTGTGTGCGGTCCGCGGCTGGGATCGCATTGCCAACAAGGAGGAAGAATGATCAAGAAGGTCGTCGCTGCTGCGGCGCTCACCGGTGGTTTCGTGCTCGCCGGCGCGGGCCTGGCCGTTGCCGACTCGGGTGCTCTGGGTGGTGCCTCGCACTCCCCGGGCGTCGTGTCGGGCAACGTGATCCAGGTGCCGGTGCACGTCCCGGTCAACGTCTGCGGCAACACGATCTCCGTGGTCGGGCTGCTGAACCCCGCCTTCGGCAACACCTGCATCAACACCTGAAGTTGCACCTGAACCCGTAAGGGTCTGCTCCCGGTCGGCTCCGGAATGCGCCACTCGCGTTCCGGAGCCGCTGGGGATTTCGGCAGGCGGGGCGACCGTGCACCGCCCGCATTCCAAAGGAACAAGGCAGGGGAACAACCTATGAGACAGGTCGCACGAAAGGGCCTGATCACCGTGGCGGCTGCCGGTGGCGTTCTCGTCGCCGGCGCGGGTTTCGCCCACGCGGACGCGGGAGCCCAGGGCGGAGCGGCAGGCTCACCCGGCGTCGCATCCGGAAACACCATTCAGGTACCGGTCCACGTACCGGTGAACGCATGCGGAAACACCGTCAGTGTCGTCGGACTGCTGAACCCGGCATTCGGCAACGCCTGCGCCAACGGCTCCCAGGGCGGCGGTCACCACGACAACGGTGGCCGGCCCGACAACGGTGACCAGCACGCCAACCAGGGCGGCGGACACCAGGGCGGGCACGGCGGCTCCGGGGCCCAGGGCAGCGCCAAGGGTTCGCCCGGCGTCGGCTCGGGCAACAGCATCCAGGCGCCTATCGACGTCCCGGTCAACGCCTGCGGCAACAGCATCGACGTCGTCGGCCTGCTGAACCCCGCATTCGGCAACGACTGCGACAACGGCGCCAAGGTGCCGCCGACGAGCCCGGAGTACCCCGGTACGCCGGGCAAGCCGGAGCAGCCCCGTACCCCGTCGACGCCGGAGCACCCCTCCACGCCGAAGACGCCGGAGCTGCACGTGCAGACCGCATCGCACGCGAAGATCGCGACGCCTGAGCCCGCACAGGAGCTCGCGCACACCGGCGCCGGATCGATCGGGTACGCGATTCCGGCCAGCGCGGGTCTGCTGCTCGGCGGAGCCGTGCTCTACCGCAAGGCGCGCACCGCGCGCAGGTGATCACCGCACCCGGCATCGCATGACGAAGCGGGCTCCGCACCAGCGGGGCCCGCTTTGCCGTGCCAGGACCCCCGCCGCCCGCAACCGTTCCACCGGGGCGACGGTGCGTCACCGACGGGCACTTCAGGTCACCACGTGGCGCGAAGCTGGCGGATGATCCGGCGGCGCAGCCGCACCTTGCGGCTGCCGTCGGGATTGAGGCGGAGTCGGTCCAACTCCCAGTGTCCGTACTCGGCATGGTCGGTGAGCAGGCGTGTGGCGGCCTTGCGGGAGACCCCCCGAGGCACGTACACATCGCAGAATTCGTATTCCGGCATCGCATCTATTGTGCGGGACCGGCCCCGGTACGGATAGCGTCTGCACTATGTCTGATGCTGCGCAGCCTTCCGCTGCCGAGGTACGTGCCGCCGCCGAGGCGGTCAAAGCCGCACTGGACCGTCACCTCGACGCGGTGGAACGCCGCTCGGGGCAGGACGATCCCGCCGTCTACGCCGCGTTCGACGAACTCGCCGCCGCGGCCGAGGTCTACGACGAGCTGCTCTACGACACCTACGACGAGGTCACGCCCTTCGAGATCCCCGGGAGCGATCATCTCCCCTCCTACAACGGGCCGGAGGAACCCAGTGCGCTGAGCGTCCTGATCCGGCGCGACTACGCGGTGGCCCAGCCGCAGCGGCTGTTGCATCAGGCGCAGCGCATCGCCGATCTCGACCCGGAGGCCGTGGACGACACGGCGAACGGCAGCGGGGATGCGGGCTCGGCCGCCGCGGTGGTCGGGACCAGCGTGTACGCCGCGCTCGGCGTGCTGTTCGGCGAGTTCGAGCCGGACGAGATCGCCTCCCGGCACAAGGAGTTCGGTCTGGAGGAGGGCGATTCCACCCTCTGGGTCGCCGCCGCCGATGACCTCGCGGAACCGGGCGAGTGGCTGTCCGCGCCGTTCGACGACATCGACCCGCAGCAGGTGGTCTGCCGCTTCGATGTCAGCGCCGTCTTCGACGAGGAGCTGGACGAGGACGAGGACGCGGCGGACCCCGTCGAACGGGGTCGCTGAGCTGCGGCCGATGGCGGGCGGGGCCGGATGCCCCGGCGGACGCGGCTGCGAGCCCGTCTCCGCCCGCCTCGGCCCGGACCCGTAAGAACCCGTGACCGGAGCCCCGTAACGCTGCCCCGGTCCGTCGGGAGGGCGCATCGCTCTCCGACGGGCCGGGGCAGCGGCGTGCCCGGTCCGTCGGAGAGGGCGGGGCTCAGCCCGCGGCTGCCGCGTCGGCCGCGGCCTGGACGCTCTGGAGTTGCAGCAGGGTGCGCAGCCGGGTGGTGCGCTCCTTCACCGGTACCTCGGCGATCGCCTTGGGCAACGCCTGGTCCACTCCCTGCACCACCGACAGGTGGCGCTCGCCGCGGCTGAACGCGGTGTAGACCCAGGACCGGGTCAGGCCGCGCGCGGCGTCGCCCGGCAGCACGACCACGGCGGCGGGCCAGCGCAGGCCGGCCGCCTGATGCGCGGTGAGCGCCCAGCCGTGCCGCAGCGCGCCGGAACCGACCCGCTCGCGGGGCACCAGGACGGCGCTGCCGCCGCAGTCGAGCCGCAGGCCGTCCTGGTCCGCGCCGGTGACCGTGCCGGGCAGGGTGCGGCCGGGGGCGGGGGAGTAGGCGACGCGGTCGCCGGGGTCGAATCCGCCGAAGCGGCCGGGGCCGGGATTGAGCCGTTCCTTGAGCGCGGCGTTGAGCGCGCGGGTGCCGGCCGAGCCGCCGTGCCCGACGGTGATGACCTGCGTCTGCTCCGGGGGGACGCCGAGCGCCCGCGGCACCGAGTCGGCGACCAGCTGCACCGTACGGTGCACCGCCTCCGGCGCGTCGCGCACCGGGACGATCACGAGCTCCTTGCCGGGCGCGTCGACCTGGCTCAGCTCGCCGATGCCGATGCCCGAGACCAGCTCGCCGATCGGGCCGAAGTCCGGGGTGCGGGAGGCGACCTGGGGACAGCAGCGGGCCGCGATGAGGTCGGCGAAGAGCCGGCCGGGACCGGCGGACCACAGGACTCCGGGGTCGCCGCTGAGGACAAGCCGCGACCCGTCGGTCAGCGACTCGATGAGCATCGCCGCCGTCTCCAGATCCAGCTGCGGGGCATCGAGCACGACCAGCAGATCGAGGGCGAGCGCGCCTTCCGCGTCCCTGCCGGGGCCTTCCTGGCCGGAGAGCAGCCCGGCGACGGTGACCGCCGCAGCTCCGGGTGTGTCGGCGCCATCGGCTGCCGGGTGCGCGGCGCTCTCCGCCAGCTGCGCGGCCAGCCGTTCGCGGCCGTTCGCGCTGTGCGTGGCGCCGTAGGCCCGCAGGCCCAGCGCGCGGGCGGCGGCGACCAGGGCCGCGGGCTCGGCGCGTGCCGCCTCGGCGCCGGTGTGCGCCACGAGCCCGCTGCGGGCCGCGGCCCTGATCAGTTCGGCGGCCGACGGCGACGGGGCCGCCGCCGCGGCGCTCTCCCAATCCGTCGCAGACGGCCGCACCGGGCGCGCCGCCGCATCCTGGGGACCGTCCGGAGCGTCCTCCGCGCCCGCTTCGACGCCGTCGGCCGTGTCCTCCGCGGCCTCCTCGCCGCTCTCGGCCGCGGTGTCCGGGCCGACCGCCGTATCGAAGGTGTTGAGCAGCCGCGCCAGGCCGTCGGCGACGCTCTCCTCGGCCATCGCGAACCGGTCGAGCCCCAGCAGGACCCGGACCGGCGTTTCCTCTTCCTCGTCGTCGGCCGCGGGCCTGGCCCGGCCCGGGGTGTCGATCGCGTCCTGGAAGACCAGGACGGCGCCGTCGGCGAGCGCGGTCTGGAGGGCTTCGTCGGGATCGGGGACGGCGCGCTGGGCCAGCGCAGCGCGCAGCGCGGGCGCCTCCAGGGCGGAGTGCCCGGCCACGGCGGCCTGCTCCAGCAGCCAGACGACCAGCGCCTGTGCGCGCCGCTCGTCGTCCGGCCCGCAGCCGGGGCCGAGCAGCGCCCGCGCGAAGGCGTCGGCCTGCTCGGGGCGCACGCCGGGCACGGCCAGCAGCCGCCAGGGGTCCTCGCTCAGCTCCTCGCCCGCCCGCTCGCCGAGCAGCTCCGCCGCTTTCTCGGCCAGCGCCTCGGGGGCGCCGCCCGCGGCCAGGACCTGGCGCACCCCGTCGATCCCCGGGGACGTCGGCCGGACCGTGCTCTCCGGGGCGGGGGCCGCGGTACCGGGGGAGCCGACGGCGCCGCCCGCTTCGTGTGCCGGGGCGGCCGGGGGATGCTGCGGTGCGGTGTCCGCCGGGGCGCGCTGCGGCGTCACCTGCGGCGCCGGGGCGGCCGGGGCCGCGGCTGCGGCACGGGGCGGGGCGGCGGCGCGGGCGGCGGGCCGCGGGGTGTCGTTGAAGAACGAGGCGGCCGAGCGTTCGCCGCTCTCCACCGCCCGCACGGCGGCGGCCAGCGCGGCGGCGGAGGCCGCGGGTCCGGCCTTCGCCTCCCGCACCGCCGCCACGGAGCCGTCGGCCGCCGCACCGGTCTCCTGACCCGCGCCCTGGCTGCCGTCCGCGGCGCCATTGGTCTCCTGATCCGCGTCCTGGCTACCGCCCTCCGAGGCACCGCCCTCCTGACCCGCGCCCTGGCTGCCGTCCGCGGCGGCCGGCCCGGAGTCCTGGTCCGACGGGGCCTCGGCGGCGCTGGGCGTGGCCTCCTGCTCGGGCGCGGTCTCGCCGGCGGGGCGGTCGGTACTCACAGCGTGCTCCAGTTGTGATCGGGATAGTGGTGCACCGGAGCGGACACCTCGTCCAGCGCCCGGCTGATCTCGTCAGGAAGACTAAGGGTCTCCACCGACAACGCCGCTCCGAGCTGCTGCGCGGTGCGCGCGCCCACGATCGGGGCGGCCACACCGGGGCGGTCGCGGACCCAGGACAGCGCGACCTGGAGAGGCATCACGGCCAGGCCGTCGGCGGCCGTGGTGACCGCGTCGACGATGCGGTTCGACGCCTCGTCGAGATACGGCGCCACGAACGCGGCGAGAGGGTCGGACGCGCCCCGCGAATCGGCCGGAGTGCCGCGCCGGTACTTGCCGGTGAGCACCCCGCGGCCGAGCGGCGACGCGGGCAGCAGGCCGATGCCCAGATCGAGGGCGGCCGGCTGCACCTCGCGTTCCACGCCGCGCTGGAGCAGGGAGTACTCCAGCTGCGCGGCGGCCACGCGGGTGCGTACGGCGGGGTCGGCCAGCTGCCAGGTCGCGGCCTTGGCGAGCTGCCAGCCGGAGAAGTTCGCCAGCCCCGCGTAGCGCGCCCGGCCGCTGCTGACGGCGAGGTCCAGGGCCTGGAGGGTCTCCTCCAGAGGGGTGTGCGGGTCGAAGGCGTGCAGTTGCCAGAGATCGACGTGGTCCGTCCCCAGCCGCCGCAGTGAGGCGTCCAGTGCGGCCAGCAGGTGGCGCCGGGAGCCGTCGACCCGCCGGTCCGGCTCCCGCACGCTGCCTGCCTTGGTGGCGATCACCAGCTCGTCGCGCGGCACGAGCCCCTGTATCAGCCGCCCCAGGAGGTGTTCCGCGCCGCCGTCGGCATAGAGATCCGCGGTGTCGACGAGGGTGCCGCCGGCCTCCCGGAACGCCTTGAGCTGCTCGGCCGCCTCCCGCTCGTCCGTATCGCGCGCCCAGGTCAGGGTGCCGAGGCCGATGCGGGACACCCGCAGGCCGGTACGTCCGAGGTGCCTTTGCTCCATGGGCCCCGAGATTAGTGGCCGCGCGCCGGGCGCAGGAGACCTGTGGACAACCCGGCCATGACGGCGGCGGGCGGTGCGCGCTAGAGTCCCCGCAACAGTGACGTTACTGATGGGTAAGGGGAGCGGCATGAGGCTTGGGATCAACCTCGGTTACTGGGGTGCCGGCATGGACGGGGACAATCTCGCCGTCGCGCAGGAGGCCGACCGGCTCGGTTACGCGGTCTGCTGGGCGGCCGAGGCGTACGGCTCCGACGCCCCCACGGTCCTGTCCTGGGTGGCGGCCAAGACCGAGCGCATCGACGTCGGTTCGGCGATCTTCCAGATCCCGGCCAGGACACCCGCCATGACCGCGATGACCGCGGCGACCCTCGACTCGCTCTCCGGTGGCCGCTTCCGGCTCGGCCTCGGCGTCTCGGGCCCGCAGGTCTCCGAGGGCTGGTACGGCGTGAAGTTCGACAAGCCCCTGGCGCGCACCCGCGAGTACGTCGACATCGTCCGCAAGGCCATGTCCCGCGAGCGGCTGTCCTACGAAGGGCAGCACTGGACGCTGCCGCTGCCCGACGGCCCCGGCAAGCCGCTGAAGCTCACCGTCCACCCGACCCGTGAGCACATCCCGCTCTACATCGCGGCGATCGGCCCCAAGAACCTCGAACAGACCGGTGAGATCGCCGACGGCGCGCTGCTGATCTTCCCCTCCGCCGACCACCTGGAGGAGACCGCGCTCGCCCCCATCCGGGCGGGCCGCGAGAAGGCCGGCAAGACCATGGACGGGTTCGACGTCTGCCCGACGCTGCCGCTGGCCGTCGGCGACGACGTCGGCGCCCTCGCGGACATGTTCCGCCCGTACACGGCGCTGTACGTCGGCGGCATGGGCAGCCGCAAGCAGAACTTCTACAACAAGCTGGCCCAGCGCATGGGTTACGAGAAGGAAGCCGCCGAGATCCAGGACAAGTACCTCTCCGGTGACAAGGAGGGCGCCGCCGCCGCGATCCCGCAGCGGCTCATCGACCAGACCACGCTGCTGGGCTCCGTCGAGCGGATCGCCGAGCGGATGCAGGCGTACGCCGCCGCGGGGGTCACCACGCTGACGCTGGCGCCCGCCGGCTTCACCCTGGAGGACCGGATCGCGTCGCTGCGCGCGGGCACCGAGGCGCTGGAGAAGGCCGGACTGGCCTGACCGCCGACGGCCCGGCCGGCTGCGGCCGGGCCGTCGGATCGTTCGCACGGGTGAACGCCGCGAGCCTCCGGTTGCCGTGCCTCCCGGACCGTCCTTGACTGTGCCTTCAGGCGCGTCCGTTCGGAGGTGGTGCTGATGCTCTCGGCCAGAAGCCTGTTCCAGGAGATCGTCGACAACGACGATTCCTACCGCCTCTTCTGCTCCATCGCGGCGAGCGGAGAGGCACAGGGTGGCTGGGAGAACGGCCGGATCGCCGCGCTGCTGCCCGTCGCGCAGCGCCACCTCGCGCCCAAGGTGGCACGGCACGGCGCCGACGAGGACAAGCACGGCCGGATCTTCCGTGCGCTGCTGCGCAAACGCGGACTGAGCCCCGCCGACGTCCCCGGCGAAGCGGACTACACGATGCTGCTGGAGCGCCGCGGCATCGGCCTCGCACACGACACGCTGCGGCGCGCCGAGCCCCTCACCGAGCAGGACGTCATCACCTACCTCGCGCACAGCCGGGTCACCGAACAGCGCGCGTCCGAGCAGATGCTGCTGCTGAAGAAGTACTTCGGCGACGACCCCGAACTGGGCCGGGCGATCCGGATGATCTCCGAGGACGAGGACAACCACCTCGCCTACTGCCACGAGGAACTGCTGCGGTTCGCCCACGCCGGGCACGGCCGCCGCATCCAGCGGACGCTGCGCGCCTGCGCGCTCGCCGAGATCGCCGTCCACCGGGACGTCAGCCTCGCCGTGATGGACCGCATGGGCCGCATCCTGGGCTGGCCCGCCGCCAAGTCCGCGGTGCTCGCGGCGGGCATCCACGCCCGCTACGCGTACGAACGGCTGGCCGGCTGGCGGCGGATGGTCAGCCTGCGGATGCCCGAGCGGCGCGATGCGCTGGGCGGTCGGGCGACCGAGTTCGCCTGAGGGCCCGGGGGTCGCGTCACAGCCAGCCGCGGCGTTTGAACAGCCGGAACAGGGACAGTTCGATGGCCGCCATCGCCAACAGCACACCGTAGTAGCCAAATCCCCAGTTCAATTCGGGCATGTGCGTGAAGTTCATGCCGTAGATGCCGGCGATCAGGGTCGGCACGGCCGCCAGCGCCGCCCACGCCGAGATCTTGCGCATGTCGTCGTTCTGCCGCACACCCATCTGCGCCAGATGGGCGGAGAGGATGTCGGACAGCAGCCGGTCGAGACCTTCGACGGACTCGTTGGCGCGGGTCAGGTGGTCGCCGACGTCCCGGAAGAACGGCCTCGCCTGGTCGTGCACGAAGGGCACCCCGGCGCTCTGGAGCCGCGCCATCGGCTCGGTCAACGGCCCCGTGGCGCGCCGGAATTCCAGCACCTCCCGTTTGAACGCGTAGATCTCGGCGGCGGTGTTCCTGGTGCTCGACCGGGTCGGCGCGAACACCTCGGCCTCCAACTCCTCCAGATCCACCTGGAGTTCGCCCGCCACCTCGATGTAGTGGTCCACCACCGCGTCACTGACCGCGTAGAGGACCGACGTCGGGCCGTGCCTGAGGATGTCCGGCTGGTGTTCGAGGCGGCGGCGCACCGCGCTCAGCGGGCTGGCCTCGCCGTGCCGGACGGTGACGACGAACGAGTCGCCGACGAAGACCATCAGCTCCGACGCGGTCACGGTGTCCGCGTGCACGTCGTAGGTGACCGGCTTGAGCACGAGGAACAGCGAGTCGTCGTAGACCTCCAGCTTCGGCCGCTGATGGGCCTTGAGCGCGTCCTCGACGGCCAGCGGATGCAGGGCGAAATCCCTGGTGATCCGGTCGAATTCGGCCTGCGTCGGCTCGTGGACGCCCAGCCACAGGAACGCGCCGGCGCTCCCGGCCCGCGCGTCGTGCAGGGCGGCGGAGAAGTCGGCCGGTGCGTCGGCGCGGCGGCCCTCCCGGTAGATGGCGCAGTCCACGATCACACCTGGCATTCTCACCCGGTACCCGGCCTCCTGCCAGGGAGGAGTTGCCGGGAACGTAGGCTGGCTGCCATGCCCACGCTGATCCTGGTGCGGCACGGCCGCTCCACCGCCAATACCTCCGGCGTACTCGCAGGACGCACTCCCCGGGTTGCACTCGACGAACGCGGCGCCGCCCAGGCCGCCGCGCTGCCGGGACGGCTGGCCGACGTGCCGCTGGCCGCCGCCGTGACCAGCCCGCTCCAGCGCTGCCAGGAGACCCTGCGCCCGCTGCTCGACGCCCGTCCCGGCCTGCCGTTGCACACCGAGGACCGCATCAACGAATGCGATTACGGCGACTGGTCGGGGCGCAAGCTCGCCGAGTTGAGCGATCACCCGCTGATGGAGGTCGTCCAGCGGCACCCGTCGGCGGCGGCCTTCCCCGGAGGCGAGTCGATGCGGGGGATGCAGGCCCGCGCGGTCGACGCCGTGCACGACTGGAACGCCAGGATCGAGGCGGCGCACGGCCCGTCGGCCGCCTATCTGATGTGCTCGCACGGCGACATCATCAAGGCGCTGGTCGCCGACGCCCTCGGCCTGCACCTCGACCTGTTCCAGCGGATCTCCGTCGACCCCTGCTCGGTGACCGCGATCCGCTACACCCGCCTGCGGCCGTTCCTCGTACGCCTCGGTGACACCGGCGACTTCGGTGCGCTGGCGCCGTCCGGCGAGGAGCCGGACGAGGCGGCCACGGAGGGCGAGGGGGACGCCGCCGTCGGTGGCGGTGCGGGAGCACCGTGATCAGCGGGCGCAGTAGGGTGGTGCGACGGCGCTGCCCGCCACGCCGCTGAGAACTGTGCACAGACCGCAGTGACCACAGGGGCCGCAGCGACCGCAGTGCCCCCGCAGTCGAGCAAATCGGAGCAGGACGTTGTCCCGTCAGGTGTTCTTCTACGACGCCCCGGACCGCTTTGTGGCCGGCACGGTCGGGCTGCCTGGCCGCCGTAGCTTCTTCCTCCAGGCCACAGCGGCCGGCCGGACCACCAGTGTGGCCCTGGAGAAGACCCAGGTCGCCGCGCTCGCCGAGCGGATCGACGAGCTGCTGGACGAGGTGGTGCGGCGCAGCGGCGGCAATGCCCCGGTGCCCGCCGTCGCGCCGTCCGAGCTGGCCGACACCGCCCCGCTGGAATCGCCGGTCGAGGAAGAGTTCAAGGTCGGCACGATGGCGCTCGCCTGGGACGGCGAGGACGAGCGCATGATCATCGAGGCGCAGGCGCTGGTCGAGCTGGAGGCCGACAGCGACGAAGACCTCGCGGAGGCCGAGGAGCGCCTGCTCCAGGACGACGAGAACGGCCCGCCCATGCTGCGGGTGCGGATGACCGGCACCATGGCCAGGGCCTTCGCCAAGCGCGCCCTGGAGGTCGTCAACGCCGGGCGGCCCCCGTGCCCCCTGTGCAGCCTGCCGCTCGACCCGGAGGGACACGTATGCCCGCGCCAGAACGGATACCGACGGGACGCCTGAGCCCGATGGAGCCCTCCGCCCAGCAGGCCGTCCCCGGGCCCGCGGCGCCGCCGGACGGCGCGCCGCCCCCGGCGGAACCGGCCGACCTGCCCGCCGCCTTCCTCGCCGACGGCGAGCTGACCGTGCGCGGGCAGATCCAGGAGGCGTCCAACGCGGTCCTGTACTGCACCGTGACCCACGAGGGCCGCACCGCCGCCTGCGTCTACAAGCCGGTCGCGGGCGAGCGCCCGCTGTGGGACTTCCCCGACGGCACCCTCGCCCAGCGTGAGGTCGCCGCGTACGAGATCTCCCGGGCGACGGGCTGGGGCCTGGTCCCCACGACGGTGCTGCGCGAGGGCCCGTACGGCACCGGCATGGTCCAGGAGTGGATCGAGGCGCCGGGCGATGACGACGAGGTCCCCGAGCTGCTGGCGCTGGTCGAGGGCGAGGAGCCGGGGCCCGGCTGGAAGGCCGTCGGCTTCGCCGAGACCGGCCAGGGCCGCCCCGCGCTGCTGGTGCACGCCGACGACCGGCGGCTGCGGCGCCTCGCCGTGCTCGACGCGGTGATCAACAACGGTGACCGCAAGGGCGGGCACCTGCTGCCGGGTGCGGGCGGCCGGGTCTTCGCGATCGACCACGGTGTGACGTTCAACTCCGATGACAAGCTGCGCACCCTGCTGTGGGGCTGGGCCGGGGAACCGCTGACCGACGAGGCGCTGGCGGTGCTGCGGGCGCTCGCCGAGGCCCTGGAGGCGGGCCGGCCGCTCGTCACCCGGCTGGCCGAGCTGATCACGGAGGCCGAGATCGGGGCCCTGCGGGCACGGGTGGCCGGGCTGCTGGCCGACGGGCGCCACCCCGAACCCAGCGGGCAGTGGCCGCCGATTCCCTGGCCGCCGGTCTGATTCCGGACGCCGGTGGCGGGCCGTCATGCACGTCGCGGCTTCGAACGCAAGAGCGCCTATCCGGTCAAGAGAGCCGGTCCGGTTCGTATGCGGAACGTGCATCCGGTTAGGCTCAAGGCATGCATGCATGGCCCGCTTCTGAGGTCCCCGCCCTGCCCGGCCAGGGCCGCGACCTGAGGATCCACGACACCGCGACCGGCGGACGGGTAACCCTCGCCCCCGGTCCCGTCGCCCGTATCTATGTCTGCGGCATCACGCCGTACGACGCCACCCACATGGGGCACGCGGCGACCTACAACGCGTTCGACCTGGTCCAACGCGTGTGGCTCGACACGAAGCGCCAGGTTCACTACGTGCAGAACGTCACCGACGTCGACGATCCGCTGCTGGAGCGGGCCGTCGCCACGGGGGACGACTGGACGGCGCTCGCCGAGCGTGAGACCGCGTTGTTCCGCGAGGACATGACGGCCCTGCGGATGCTGCCGCCGCGCCACTACATAGGCGCCGTCGAGTCGATACCCGGCATCGTGCCGCTCGTCGAGCGGCTGCGCGACAACGGCGCCGCCTATGAGCTGGACGGCGACATCTACTTCTCCGTCGAGTCCGACACCCACTTCGGTGCGGTCTCCGGTCTCGACGCGGAGGCGATGCGGCTGCTGTCCGCCGAGCGCGGCGGCGACCCCGAGCGGGAGGGCAAGAAGAACCCGCTCGACCCGATGCTGTGGATGGCCGCCCGTGACGGCGAGCCGAGCTGGGACGGCGGCTCGCTGGGCCGCGGCCGGCCCGGCTGGCACATCGAGTGTGTGGCCATCGCCCTCGAACACCTCGGCATGGGCTTCGACGTGCAGGGCGGCGGCTCCGATCTCGCCTTCCCGCACCACGAGATGGGCGCCTCGCACGCCCAGGCGCTCACCGGCGAATTCCCGTTCGCCAAGGCGTATGTGCACGCCGGGATGGTGGCCCTGAACGGCGAGAAGATGTCCAAGTCCAAGGGCAATCTGGTCTTCGTCTCGAAGGTGCGGCGGGACGGCACCGACCCGGCGGCCATCCGCCTGGCGCTGCTCGCCCACCACTACCGCGCCGACTGGGAGTGGACCGACGCGGTGCTCGACGAGGCCGTGGCGCGGCTGGCGCGCTGGCGTGCCGCCGTCTCCCGCCCGGACGGCCCGGCGGCCGACGCGCTCCTGGAGGAGATCCGCACGGCGCTCGCCGACGACCTGGACTCGCCCGCCGCGCTCGCGGCCGTCGACCGCTGGGCCGCGGCGCAGCAGACCGACGGCGGCAGCGAGGAAGGCGCGCCCGGCCTGGTCTCGCGTGCGGTGGACGCGCTCCTGGGCGTGGCTCTGTGATCCGCTGACCCGTTGCTTCCCGGGCGCCCCCGCCGATCGGCGGGGGCGCCCTTTTTCCGTGGTCCGGGGGAGGGGCGCGGCCCGGCGGCGGGTGAGAAGTCCAGGAAGCGGGGCCGAAGAGTCCATGGTCATGTCCGCGCCAGGGCGTTAGATCTCGGGCATGAGGAAATCAACAGGACTGCGGGCGGCGGTCGTTGCCGCGCTGCTCGGGCTCGCGGCGGCGCTCGCGGGGCCGGCGGGCAGCGCCGGGGCCGCCGAGCCCGCCCCCGCACACACCGTCGGCGACGTCACCGGCTTCGACGCCGACGGGCCCGTCTACCGTCTGCACGCCGGAAAGGCGCAGGCGCGCGTCAGCTTCGTCTCCGACCTGACCTTCCGCATCGAACTCGCCCCCGACGGGAAATTCACCGACCCGACGGGCAAGGACATCGTGCTGCCCCAGGGCGCACCGCCGCGCACGCACTGGAAGGACGCGGGCGACGCCTACGAACTCGCCACCGGCAAGGTGACCCTGCGGGCCTTCAAGGCACCGCTGCGCTTCGAACTGCGCCGCGCCGACGGCTCCTTGGTGTGGTCCGAGGCGAAGGGGCTGAGCTGGGACGGTGACTCCACCACCCAGACCCTGGCTCGCGGCGGCGACGAGCAGTTCTACGGCGCCGGCATGCAGAACGGCCGCGGCAACACCTCGCACCGCGGCCACACCGTCGAGGTCGGCGTCGACGACAACTGGGACGACGGCGGGCACCCCAACTCGGTGCCCTTCTACCTCTCGACGGCGGGCTACGGCGTCTTCCGGAACACGTACGCGCCCAACACGTACGCGTTCCACGACCCGGTGACGGCCACCGCGAAGGAACGCCGCTTCGACGCCTACTACTTCGCGGGGCCGAGCGCGAAGGACGTCATCGGCCAGTACACGACGCTGACCGGCAAGCCGTTCCTGCCGCCGCTGTACGGCCTGGAGATCGGCGACTCCGACTGCTATCTGCACAACGCCAACCGCGGCGAGCGGCACACCCTGGACGCGCTGAAGGTCGCCGACCTCTACACGCAGCACGACATGCCCAACGGCTGGATGCTGGTCAACGACGGCTACGGCTGCGGCTACGAGCGCCTCGCCGAGGCGTCGAAGGGCCTCGGTGAGCGGAAGATGAAGCTCGGACTGTGGACCGAGGACGGCCTCGACAAGCTCGCCGACCAGGTCAAGGCGGGCCAGCGGGTCGCCAAACTCGACGTCGCCTGGGTCGGCGACGGCTACAAGCACGCGCTGGACGGCTGCAAGGACGCCTACCGAGGCATCGAGGACAACAGTGACGCCCGCGGGTTCACCTGGGCCCCGGAGAGCTGGGCGGGCGCGCAGCGCTGCGGCGTCCAGTGGTCAGGCGACCAGAAGGGCACTTGGGACTACATCCGCTGGCAGATCCCGACCTACGCGGGCGCGAGCATGTCGGGGCTCGCGTACACCACGGGCGACGTGGACGGCATCTTCGGCGGCAGCCCCCGGACGTACGTCCGTGACCTGGAGTGGAAGTCGTTCCTCCCGGCGATGATGACGATGGACGGCTGGGCGGAGAGCGACAAGCAGCCCTTCAGGCGCGGGGAGCCGTACACCTCCATCAGCCGGAAGTACCTCAAGCTCAAGGAGTCGCTGCTGCCGTACATGTACTCCTACGCGGCGCAGGCGACCGGGACCGGCGTCGGACCGGTCCGCCCGCTGTCGCTGGAGTACCCGGACGACCCGAAGGCGGGCTCGGACGCCGCCAAGTACGAGTTCCTCAGCGGCGAGGACTTCCTTGTCGCGCCCGTCTACCAGGACACCGAAACCCGCGACGGCATCTACCTGCCGAAGGGCACCTGGGTGGACTACTGGAGCGGCCGTACCTACCGGGGGCCGGTCACCGTCAACGGTTACCACGCCCCGCTGGACACCCTGCCGCTGTTCGTCAAGGCCGGTGCGAGCGTGCCGATGTGGCCCGGCATCACGTCCTACCAGGACCGCACGGCCGCCTCGCCGCTCGCCTGGGACGTCTATCCGCAGGGCCGTTCGTCGTTCACGCTCTACGAGGACGACGGTGTCACCCGCGCCCACCGGGACGGGGCCTTCGCCACCCAGCGGGTGGACGTCGCGGCGCCGAAGTCCGGCGCGGGCGACGTACGGATACGGGTCGGGGCCTCCCGCGGCACCTTCCACGGCAAGCAGACCTCCCGGCCCTACGCGTTCACCGTGCACACCGGTGACGCGCCGCGCGGGGTGCGGCTGGCGGGGCGGCAGCTGCCGCGGCTGCACTCGGCGGCGGCGTTCGACGCGGCGGGTGAGGGCTGGTACCACGATCCGTCCGACCGGGCCGGTGTGGTCAAGGTCAAGACCGCGAGCCGCGCCACCGACCGCGCCTTCTCGCTGATGCTCAAGGGCGCGAGCGCGGTCGGCGGGAAGTGACCTGCGCCCTGCGGTAGCGGGGTGCGGACGACGGAACGGGGGCGCCCGCCGGTGGGGCGCCCCCGTTTCCGTGCCGTGCGCGGCGGCTCAGCGGCCCTCGCCGGTCTCCTCCGGGCCGTCTCCGCGGTCGCCGCGTGGCCCGGACTCGGGCCGGTCGTCGGCGCCCTTGTGTCCGTCACCTGCGCCGTCGGCGGAATCCGCCGCGGCTGGGCCCTCCGCGTCCGGGGCGGTTGCGTCCCGCCCGTCGGACGGCCGGTTCTCGCGCGGCTCCTTGGGCGCGGGGCGCGGGGGCCGGGTGCGGCCCGCGGCGGTGTCCCGCAGGTACGAGCCGCCCGGCCCGTCCGCGAGCCCGCCTTCGGTGGCAAGACCAGGACCGGCCTGCGGGTCGCGGCGCCGCAGGTAGCGCTCGAATTCGCGGGCGATGGCCTCGCCGGACGCCTCCGGAAGGTCCGCGGTGTCCCGCGCCTCCTCCAGCGACTGGACGTACTCGGCGACCTCGCTGTCCTCGGCCGCCAGCTGGTCCACGCCGAGCTGCCAGGCGCGTGCGTCCTCGCTCAGCTCGCCCTGCGGGATGCGGATGCCGAGCAGGTCCTCCAGGCGGTTGAGCAGCGCGAGGGACGCCTTCGGGTTGGGCGGCTGGGAGACGTAGTGCGGTACGGCGGCCCAGAGGCTGACCGCGGGCACACCGGCGTGGGTGCACGCCTCCTGGAGGATGCCGACGATGCCGGTGGGGCCTTCGTAGCGGGACTCCTCCAGATCCAGCCGGGCGGCGAGGTCCGCGTCGGACGTCACGCCGCTCACCGGGACCGGCCGGGTGTGCGGGGTGTCGCCGAGCAGCGCGCCGAGCACGACCAGCATCTCCACACCCAGTTCATGGGCGAACCCCAGGATCTCGGTGCAGAACGTCCGCCAGCGCATGCTCGGTTCGATGCCGCGGACCAGGACCAGGTCCCGCGGGCGGCCCTTGCCGTCGGAGTCGGCGACGCGGACGACGGAGAGCCGGGTCGTCGGCCAGGTGACCTTGCGGACGCCGCCTTCCAGGAAGACGTTCGGGCGGTTGACCTGGAAGTCGTAGTAGTCCTCGGCGTCCAGCGCCGCGAACACCTCGCCCTTCCACTCCCGGTCCAGGTGCGCGACCGCGGCGGAGGCGGCGTCGCCGGCGTCGTTCCAGCCCTCGAACGCGGCCACCATGACCGGGTCGATCAGCTCGGGAACCCCCTCGAGCTCGATCACCCAGCGCCTCCTTCCGACCGGCCGGGCCGCCTCGCGACGGCCGCCGGCAGCAGTTCTCTTGCGTGCGTTCCCCAGACTACGGGGTCTGCGGTACCCGTCCGCAGCCCCTTTGCACGTACGAGTGCTCATTCATCCGACCTGTCGGGCCCGCTCCTCGGGCAACTTCGGCACGGGTCTGGACGCTGGCTCGCGGGCGGCGCTATACATCGGATGACCGGGAAAGGTCCGATGTTCTTCCGCGACGTCCCAGGGGGCATGCGCATGGCCGCGACCGACACCGTCACGGAACTGGAGGTCCACGACGTCCGCTTCCCCACGTCGGAGCAGCTCGACGGCTCGGACGCGATGAACCCCGACCCCGACTACTCCGCCGCGTACGTCGTCCTGCACACCGAGGGCGCCGCGCGGGGGCACGGCCTCTGCTTCACCATCGGCCGCGGCAACGACGTCATGGCCGCCGCGATCCGCGCGCTCGCCCCGTACGTCGTCGGCCGCCCGGCCCCCGCCACCGCCGCCGCGCTGGCCACGCTGTACCGCACCCTGACCCGCGACTCCCAACTGCGCTGGCTCGGCCCGGAGAAGGGCGTGATGCACATGGCGGCAGGCGCGGTCGTCAACGCCGCGTGGGACCTGGCCGCCACCCGCGCGGGCCTGCCGGTCTGGGAGTTCCTGGCCGCGATGACCCCCGAAGAGCTGGTCTCACTGGTCGACTTCCGCCACCTGTCGGACGCGCTGACCCCCGACGAGGCGCTGGCCCTGCTGCGCGCCGCCGCCCCCGGCCGCGCCGCCCGCACCGCCCGCCTCAAGGCCGACGGCTACCCCGCGTACACCACATCGCCGGGCTGGCTCGGCTACGACGACGGCAAACTGGTGCGGCTGGCGAAGGAAGCGGTCGCCGACGGCTTCCGGCAGATCAAGCTCAAGGTCGGCGGCGACCCCGACGACGACCTGCGGCGGCTGCGGCTGGCCAGAGAGGCCGTCGGGCCAGGCGTGCGGATCGCGGTCGACGCCAACCAGCGCTGGGACGTACCGGAAGCGATCGGCCGGATGACCGCGCTCGCGCCGTACGACCCGTACTGGATCGAGGAGCCGACCGGGCCCGACGACATCCTCGGCCACGCCGCGGTCCGCGCCGGGCAGCCGGTCAAGGTCGCCACCGGCGAACACGCCGCCAACCGCATCGTCTTCAAACAGCTGCTCCAGGCCGGGGCCGTCGACTTTGTACAGATCGACGCGGCCCGTGTGGCGGGGGTCAACGAGAACCTCGCGATCCTGCTGCTGGCCGCCAAGTACGGCGTGCCGGTCTGCCCGCACGCGGGCGGGGTCGGGCTGTGCGAGCTGGTGCAGCATCTGGCGATGTTCGACTACGTGGCGGTGTCAGGGAGTTGGGACGACCGGGTCATCGAGTACGTCGACCACCTCCACGAGCACTTCACCGACCCCGCGGTGGTCGAGTGCGGACGCTACCGCGCCCCCACGGCCCCCGGCTTCTCGGCCCGGATGAAACCCGCGTCGGTCGCCGCCCACCGCTACCCCGAAGGACCGGTGTGGCGCGACCGCACCCCGCGTCCGCACGGCGAACAGGAGGTCTCCGCATGAGCCAGGAACAGCTTCCCGCGGCCCCGACGGCCGACTTCACCGGCATGGGCGCCCTCGTCACCGGCGGCGGCTCCGGCATCGGCGCGGCCACCGCCGCCCTGCTGCTGGCCCGCGGCGCCCGGGTCGCCGTCCTCGACCGCGACCCGTCGGGCGCACCCGAAGGCGCCCTGCGGGTGGCCGCCGACGTCACGTCCGACGCCGCGGTACGCCGGGCCGTCGACGAGGCGGCAACGGAACTCGGCGCCCTGCACACCCTCGTCGGCAACGCCGGCATCGGCGCCGTCGGCACCGTCGAGGACAACGACGACGCGGAGTGGAGCCGGGTGCTGGACGTGAACGTGCTGGGGCTGGTGCGCTGCGCCCGCGCCGCGCTGCCGTGGCTGCGCCGCACCGCCGCCACCGACACCGGCCACGTCTCGGTCACCCACACCTGCTCCATCGCCGCCACCGCGGGACTGCCGCAGCGCGCCCTCTACAGCGCCAGCAAGGGCGCCGTCCTCTCGCTGACCCTCGCCATGGCCGCCGACCACATCCGCGACGGCATCCGCGTCAACTGCGTCAACCCCGGCACCGCCGACACCCCCTGGGTCGGCCGGCTGCTCGACCGCGCCGACGACCCGGCCGCCGAACGCGCCGCCCTCAACGCGCGCCAGCCGATGGGCCGGATGGTGACGGCGGACGAGGTCGCCGCGGCCATCGTCCACCTGGCGTCCCCGGCCGCGTCCGGCATCACCGGCACCGCGCTCGCCGTGGACGGCGGCATGCACGGACTGCGGCTGCGCCCCGCCACCTGACCGCCCGCCGCACACCACGACCGAGGGACCACCCATGAGACTGCGTACGACCGGCGCGGCGGCCTGTGCCGTCCTGCTCGCCACCGCCGCACTCGCCGGCTGCAACCGCGGCAGCGACGCGGCAGGCCGGATCGGCATCGACATCCCGCGTGCCGACACCGACTTCTGGAACTCCTACCAGCAGTACGTGTCGAAGGACCTGGACCGCGACGGCACGGCAGCCCTGCCGCTGTCCAACTCGCAGAACGACATCTCCAAGGTCGTCTCCAACGTGCAGGCCCTCACCGACCAGGGCGCCAAGGCGATCGTGATGGCCCCGCAGGACACCGGCGCCATCAGCGCCGAACTCCGGCAGCTGGCGGAGAAGAAGATCCCGGTCGTCAGCGTGGACACCCGTCCCGACGAGGGCGCGGTCTACATGGTGGTCCGGGCCGACAACCGCGCGTACGGCGAGAAGTCCTGCGACTACCTCGGCAAGAAGCTCGGCGGCAGGGGCCGGGTCGCCGAACTCCAGGGCGACCTCAGCTCGATCAACGGCCGGGACCGCTCGGCCGCCTTCGCCGCCTGCATGAAGAAGAAGTACCCGAAGATCACCGTGCACGAGCTGGCCACCGACTGGAAGGGCGAGGTCGCCTCCGCCAAGCTCCAGAGCCTGCTCGCCCAGCACCGGGACATCGACGGCATCTACCTCCAGGCCGGCGGCGTCTTCCTCCAGCCGACGCTGGCCCTGCTGGAACAGAAGAAGCTCCTCAAGCCCGCCGGATCCCCGGGGCACATCACCGTCATCTCCAACGACGGCATCCCCGACGAACTGGCCGCGATCCGGGCCGGGAAGATCGACGCCACCCTCTCCCAGCCCGCCGACCTCTACGCCAAGTACGCGCTGTACTACGCCAAGGCGGGTGTGGCGGGGAAGAAGTTCACACCGGGCCCGACCGACCACGGCTCGACCATCGTGAAGATCAAGAACGGCCTGGAGGACCAGCTGCCCGCCCCGTTGGTCACCAAGGACACCGTCGACGACGGGAAACTCTGGGCCAACCAGCTGGAGAAGAAATAGTGCCGCCCGCAGCCACCGGCCCCACCGGGACGCCACCGGCCGCGGCGGCCGTCCGCGCCGAAGGCATCGTCAGGCGCTACGGCCCCACGCTCGCTCTCGACGGCGCCCGGCTGACCGTCGCGGCCGGTGAGGCGCACGCCCTCGTCGGACGCAACGGCGCCGGCAAGTCCACCCTGGTCTCGGTGCTCACCGGCATGCAGCGGCCGGACGCGGGCGAGATCACCTTCGGCGGCGCGCCCGCGCCCCGCTGGGGCGACACCGCCGCCTGGCAGCGCACCGTCGCCTGCGTCTACCAGAAATCGATGACCGTCCCCGACCTGACCGTCGCGGAGAACCTCTACCTGGGCCGGCTGCCGGGCCGCCGCGCCATCCGGTGGCGGGCGCTGCGCGACCGGGCCCGCGAACTGCTCACCGATTACGGCGTGGACGTCGACCCGGCCGCCCGCATCCGTGATCTCGGCGTCGAGCAGCGGCAGTTCGTGGAGATCGCCCGCGCGCTCTCCTTCGGCGCCCGGCTGATCATCCTCGACGAGCCGACCGCCAGGCTCGACGCGGGCGGCATCGACCGGCTCTTCGGCAAGCTCCGCGCGCTGCGCGCCCAGGGAGTCGCCTTCCTGTTCATCTCGCACCACCTCCAGGAGGTCCACGAGCTGTGCGACACCGTCACCGTCTTCCGTGACGCGCGCCATGTGCTGACCGCGCCCGTCGCAAGCCTCACCGATGACGCGCTGGTCGAGGCGATGACGGGGGAGCCGCGGGCCGCGGCGGCCCGGCGCCGCGCACCGGCGGCACGGCCCCCGGGCGAGCCGGTGCTGCGCACCGAACAGCTGGCCGTCCAGGGCCACTTCGCGCCCCTGGACCTGACCGTACGGGCCGGCGAGGTGGTGGGCCTGGCCGGGGCGACCGGCAGCGGGAACACTGCGATCGGCGAGACGCTGGTGGGCCTGCGGGCCCCGGACGGCGGCCGGATCACGGTGCGCGGCCGGCCGGTGCGCGGCGGCAGCGTCCCGCACGCACTGGGCGCCGGCATCGGCTACGTCCCCGAGGACCGCCACCGCGAGGGCCTCATCGCGGGCCGCAGCGTCGCCGAGAACGCCACGCTGACCGTCACCGACCAGCTCGGCCCGTTCGGCACCGTACTGCCGTCGCGGACCCGGGAGTTCGCCCACCGGATGATCACCTCGCTGGACATCAAGACGTCAGGTCCGGGACAGCCGGTGTCCGGTCTGTCAGGCGGCAACCAGCAGAAGGTCGTCATCGCCCGCGCGCTGGCCCGCGAGCCCGCCGTGCTGGTGGCCGTCCGCCCCACCAACGGGGTGGACGTCAAGTCCAAGGACGCGCTGCTCGGCGTGGTGCGGGAGACCGCCGACGGCGGCGGCTGCGCGCTGATCGTCTCCGACGAACTCGACGATCTGCGAATCTGCGACCGGGTGCTCGCGGTCTTCCACGGCCGGGTGGCCGCCGCGTTCCCGGCCGGCTGGAGCGACCACGAACTGGTCGCGGCGATGGAGGGGATGGCGGGGGCGGAGGGGGCGGAGGCGGCGGAAGGGGCGGAGGCGGCGGTCGGCCCGGACGATGCCCCGCACCGCACGGACGACGCCCCGCACCGCCCGGACGGCACCCCGCCCGGCCCCCGGCGGGCAGCAGGAACCGCAGGAACCGCAGGAACGGACGGCATCGAAGGCACCGGAGGCACCGGAGGCACCGAAGGGACCGCGCCATGACCGAGACCGCACCACCACCGGCCACCCACACCGCCAGGCCCCCCGCGCCCGCCCGCCCCCGGGCCCTGCCGGGCCGCTGGCGTGACCTCTCCCTGGTGCCGGTGATCTTCGTCCTCGGCGTCATCGGCTTCATCGTCTCGCCCGCCTTCCTCACCCAGGACAACCTCATCGGCGTCGTCCAGCAGTCCACCGAACTGGGCCTGCTGGTGCTCGGCGAGGCGCTGATCCTGATCAGCGGGCGGATGGACCTGTCACTGGAGTCGACGATCGGCCTCGCCCCGGTGGTCGCGCTGTGGCTGGTGATGCCCGCGCACGGCGCCCGCTTCGCCGGACTCGGGCTGCTCCCCGCCTGGAGCGCCGTCCCGCTCTGCCTGGCCGTGGGCGCGGCCATCGGCGCCACCAACGGCTTCCTCATCCTCAAGCTCCGCGTCAACGGCTTCATCGCCACCCTCGGCATGCTCACCATGCTGCGCGGCCTCCAGGTCGGCATCTCCGAGGGCCAGTCCATCGGCAACGTCCCGGCGTCCTTCGCCTACCTCGGCAAGGCCGAGTGGCTGGGCGTCCCCGCCGCCGTCTGGATCTGCCTGGCGCTCTTCGCCGCGGGCGGCGGCGTACTCGGCTACCTGCGGCACGGGCGGGCGCTGTACGCCGTCGGCGGCAACCCGGAGGCGGCCCGCGCCGCCGGCATCCGGGTGGACCGCCTCACCTGGATCGTGCTGACCGCCGGCGGGGTGCTCGCCGCCTTCGCCGGCATCCTCTACACCGGCCACTACGGCGCGGTCTCCGCGAGCCAGGGCGACGGCTGGATCTTCCAGGTCTTCGCCGCCGCGGTGATCGGCGGCATCAGCCTCAAGGGCGGCCGTGGCACCCTCTTCGGCGCGCTGACCGGCGTCCTGACCCTCCAGTTGGTCATCAACGTGATGACGCTGGGCGGGGTGCCGCCGCTGTGGACCCAGTTCCTCAACGGCATGATCATCATCATCGCGCTGGTCATCTCCCGCTTCACCAGCGGCGAGAAGCAGGACTGAGGCCCGGCATGCCGTATCTCCCGCACGGACCGAGGGAGTTGGGCCGCAGCGGCGTCACCGTCCCGCCCCTCGGCCTCGGCTGCGCCCCGCTGGGCAACCTCTACCGCGCCGTCCCCGAGGCCCAGGCCCAGGACGTGCTGCGCACCGCCCTCGCCACCGGAGCCCGCTACCTCGACACCGCCCCGCACTACGGCGTCGGCCTCGCCGAGGAGCGCATCGGCCGGGCACTGCGCGGTCGCGACCGGGCCACGTACACCCTCTCCACCAAGGTGGGCCGCCGGCTGCGACCGCTGGCACCGGGCGAGGAGGCCGCAGGCGAGGGTTTCGTCGACACCCCCGCACGCGCCCGGGTACGGGACTTCAGCCGCGACGGCATCCGGGCCGGCCTCGACGCGTCCCTGGAACGGCTCGGCGTGGAATCCGTCGACATCGTCTACCTCCACGACGTCGAAGACCACCTGCGCGAGGTGTACGAGACCGGCTTCCCCGCCCTCGCCGAACTCCGCGACCAGCGGGCCGTACGCGCCATCGGCTTCGGCATGAACCACAGCGGCGTGCTGGCCCGCCTGGTCGCCGACCTCGACGTGGACGTGGTGCTCTGCGCCGGCCGCTGGACGCTGCTGGAGCGCACCGCGTTCGACGACCTGCTGCCGGTGTGCGCGCGGCGCGGCACCTCGGTCGTGGTCGGCGGCGTCTACAACTCCGGCCTGCTGGCCGACCCGTCGCCCGGCGCGCCGTACGACTACGCCCCCGCGCCGCCCGCCGTCCTGGCGCGGGCCCGCCAACTGGCCGACGTCTGCGCGGAGTTCGGCGTCCCCCTCAAGGCCGCCGCGCTGCGCTTCCCGTTCGGTCACCCCGCCGTCGCCTCGGCGGTCGTCGGCGCCGCCACCGCCGACGAGGCCGCCCAGAACGCCGCGCTGTTCACCCACGACATCCCCGACGCCCTGTGGCACACCCTCGTCGCCCGTGGCCTGCTCGGCCCTGACCTGCCGCTGCCCACCGCCGACCCCGGAGCGCGCCCCTGATGCGTATCGACGCCCATCACCACCTGTGGAACCTCGGCAGGCGCCCGCAGCCCTGGATGGACGGCCCCTGGGCCGATCCCATCCGCCGCGACTTCACCCTCTCCGATCTCGCCCCGCAGCTCGCCGCGCACGGCATCGAGGGCACCGTGCTCGTCCAGTCCTCGTCCTCGTACGAGGAGACCGCCGAGCTGCTGGCCGTCGCGGCGGGGGAGGGGCCGGTGCGCGGCGTCGTCGGCTGGGCCGATCTCACCGATCCGGCGCTAGGCGAGGCGTCGGCCGCCCTCGGGCCCGGCCTGGTGGGCATCCGCCACCAGGTCCAGGACGAGCCGGATCCCGACTGGCTGACCCGGCCCGACGTGCTGCGCGGGCTGCGCACCCTGGCCGCAGCGGGGCTCGTCTACGACCTGCTGGTCACGCCGCGCGAGCTGCCCGCGGCGCTGGCCGCGGCGCGCGCGGTGCCGGAGCTGTCCTTCGTGCTGGACCACGCGGGGAAGCCGCCGGTGGCCCGCGGCGCACGCCTGCCCTGGGCCGGTCACCTCACCGCCATCGCCCGGCTGCCGAACGTCAGCTGCAAACTCTCCGGCCTGGTCACCGAGGCCGATTGGACCACCTGGCGGCCGGACCAACTCCTGCCGTACGCCCGGCACGTCCTGGACGCCTTCGGGCCCGACCGGGTCCTCTTCGGCTCCGACTGGCCGGTGTGCACCCTCGCCGCCCGCTACGACGAGGTCGTCGCCCTCGCCGAGTCGGCCACCGGCCATCTCACCGCCGCCGAACGCGCCGCCGTCTTCGGGGGAACGGCGGCGCGGGTGTACGGCATCGGGCGGCCGGAGGCACGGCAGCGAGCGGGGTGAGGGGAGGGAGGAGCGGGGGCCGAGGGCGGGTGTCACAGCGTCGAGCGCAGCCACTGCTCCACGCTCGCGATGTGCACCGTCGCCCACGCCCGCGCGGCCTCCGCGTCGCGGTCGCGCAGTGCCCCGATGATCGCGCGGTGCTCGGTGAGGGTGCGGGCCACCGCGTCCTTCTGCGTCAGCCCCCGCCAGATCCGGGCCCGGGTGGTCGGCCCCGACAGGCCGTCCAGCAGCGAACAGAGCACGGAGTTGCCGGACGCGGCGACGATCCTGCGGTGGAACTCCAGGTCGCCGCCCACCAGATCCTCCACCGATGGATCCGGGCCCAGCGCGTCCAACTGCGCCTCCAGGGCGTCCAGTTCGGCCGGATCGATCCGGCCGGCCGCCATCGCGGTGGCGGCCGGCTCCAGGATCCGGCGGACGGAGAGGAACTCAAGGACCGTGTCGTCGCGGTGGAAGTCCACCACGAAGCTCATGGCCTCCAGCAGGAGCTGCGGATCCAGGCTGGTGACGTACGTCCCGTCGCCCTGCCGTACGTCCAGGATGCGGATCAGTGAGAGCGCGCGGACCGCCTCGCGCAGGGAATTGCGCGACAGGCCCAGATCGGCCGCCAGTTCGCTCTCCTTGGGCAGCCGGTCGCCCGGCCGCAGCGCCCCGGAGACGATCATGCCCTTGATCTTCTCGATGGCCTCGTCAGTGACGGCCATGGCCGACCTCCCCGCTCGGACCCGCCGGACATCCCACCAGACATCCGATGTCTGGCCCCATTATGGCCTCTCCCGAGCCCCGAAGGCCCTCCGTACGCGGACCGGGCCGCCTGCCCTCCATGGCCAACGCCACACCCCGGCCCACCGCACGCCGAAGGGGCGGCCCCGTCCACCGGGAACCGCCCCTTCATCCGTTCACGCCGGGGATCAGCCCTCCAGCATGCCCTTCACCTTGGCGCGGACGTCCTCCGTGTCCAGGCCGCGGATGGTGAGCGTGGTACGGCGGCGCAGCACGTCGTCGACGGTCTCGGCCCACTCGTGGTCACGGGCGTAGGCGACCTGCGCCCAGATCTCCGGGGCGTCCGGGTGGATCCGCTCGGCCAGCTCCGGGTTCTCGTTCGCCAGCCGGGCGATGTCGAAGGACAGCGAGCCGTAGTGGGTGGCGAGGTGACGCGCGGTCTCCGGGGCCATCTGCGGGCCGGGGGCGGTGCCGTCGATCAGCAGCCGGTGCGCGACCGCGTTGGGGTTGGCGATGCCGGGCAGCGGGAGCTTCTTCGGCAGGTGCGAGATCGGCTCCATGTCCTCGGCCAGCGGGTGGCCGGGCAGCGCGGCGAGCTTGTTCATGACCGTACGGCCGATGTGCCGGAAGGTCGTCCACTTGCCGCCCGCCACGGACAGCATGCCGCCGCTGCCCTCGGTGACGACCGTCTCGCGCTTGGCCTTCGAGGTGTCGCCGGGGCCGCCGGGCAGCACCCGCAGACCCGCGAAGGAGTACGTGATCAGGTCGCGGGAGAGCTGCTGGTCACGGACCGAGAAGGCGGCCTCGTCGAGGATCTGCGCGGTGTCCTTCTCGGTGACCGCGACGTCCGCCGGGTCGCCCTCGAACTCCTCGTCGGTGGTGCCGAGCAGCAGCATGTCCTCCCAGGGGAGGGCGAAGGTGATGCGGTACTTGTCGATCGGCGTGGCCAGCGCGGCCTTCCAGGGGGCGGTGCGCTTGAGCACCAGGTGCGCGCCCTTCGACAGCCGGATGGAGGGGTCCGCGCCCTTGTCCTCCATCTTGCGCAGGTGGTCGACCCACGGTCCGGTGGCGTTGAGCACGAGGCGGGCGTTGACGCCGAACTCCTCGCCCTCCATCCGGTCCTTCAGCTCCGCGCCTGTGACCCGTCCCTGGGTGAAGCGCAGGCCGGTGACCTCGGCGTGGTTGAGGACCGTGGCGCCGGCCGCGACGGCGGCGCGGACGGTCATCAGGGCCATCCGGGAGTCGTTCATCTGGTCGTCGCCGTACACGGCCACGGCCTTGAGGTTCTCGGTGCGCAGCTCCGGCACGTCACGCTGGGCCTTGGCCGGCGATATGACGTGGCCGACGCCGTCGCCGAAGGCGGACAGCGCGGAGTACGCGAAGACGCCGGCGCCGAGCTTGGCCGCGCCGTGCGGGCCGCCCTTGTAGACGGGCAGGTAGAAGGTCAGGGGGTTGGCGAGGTGCGGTGCCACCTGACGGGAGACCGCACGCCGCTCGAAGTGGTTCTCCGCCACCAGCTTGACCGCGCCGGTCTGCAGGTAGCGCAGACCGCCGTGCAGCAGCTTGGAGGAGGCGGAGGAGGTGGCGCCGGCGAAGTCACCGGCGTCCACCAGGGCCACCCGCAGTCCGGCCTGCGCGGCGTGCCAGGCAGTGGAGATGCCCAGGATGCCGCCACCGATCACCAGGAGGTCGTACGTCGCCTTGGAAAGCTGTTCCCGGGTCTCGGCGCGGCTCGCGGTCGAACCATCGGCCGGGTGCGTCCCCAGTGCCGGGACGCTCTGCAGGGTGCTCATGATTACTCCTCGACAATGCTGTCATCGAGCCAGCCCATGGAGCGTTCCACGGCCTTGAGCCAGCTCTTGTACTCGCGGTCACGGGTGGCCGCTTCCATCCGGGGGGTCCACTCGGCGGCCCGGCGCCAGTTGGCGCGCAGTTCGTCGGTGCTGGACCAGAAGCCGACGGCCAGTCCGGCCGCGTAGGCGGCGCCGAGGCAGGTCGTCTCGGCGACCATCGGGCGCACCACGGGCGCGTCCAGGAAGTCCGAGATGGTCTGCATCAGCAGGTTGTTGGAGGTCATGCCGCCGTCGACCTTCAGTGCGGTCAGCTCGACGCCGGAGTCCTTGGTCATGGCGTCGGTGATCTCGCGGGTCTGCCAGGCGGTGGCCTCAAGCACGGCGCGCGCGATGTGCGCCTTGGTGACGTAGCGGGTCAGGCCCGCGATGACGCCGCGCGCGTCCGAGCGCCAATAGGGGGCGAACAGGCCGGAGAACGCCGGCACGAAGTACGCGCCGCCGTTGTCGTCGACCGTGCTGGCCAGCGTCTCGATCTCGGCGGCGGAGTTGATCAGGCCCATCTGGTCGCGCATCCACTGCACCAGCGAACCGGTGACGGCGATGGAGCCTTCCAGCGCGTACACCGCCTGCTGGTCGCCGATGCGGTAGCCGACGGTGGTGAGCAGGCCGTTGTACGAGTTCACCGGCTCGTGCCCGGTGTTCATCAGCATGAAGGTGCCGGTGCCGTACGTGGACTTGGCCTCGCCCTGGTCGAAGCAGGTCTGGCCGAACAGCGCGGCCTGCTGGTCGCCGAGCGCGGAGGCGACCGGGACACCCGCCAGGGCGCCGCCCGCGGTGATGCCGTAGACCTCGGCGGACGACTTGATCTCGGGGAGGACCTCCGCCGGGATGTGGATCGACTGGAGGATCTTCTCGTCCCACTCCAGGCGGTGCAGGTTCATCAGCAGGGTGCGCGAGGCGTTGGTGACGTCCGTGACGTGCACACCGCCGTTGACGCCGCCGGTGAGGTTCCAGATGACCCAGGAGTCCATGGTGCCGAAGAGGATGTCGCCGCGCTCGGCGCGCTCGCGCAGGCCCTCGACGTTGTCCAGCAGCCAGCGGATCTTGGGCCCGGCGAAGTACGAGGCCAGCGGCAGGCCGGTCTCGCGGCGGAAGCGGTCCTGGCCGACGTTGCGGCCCAGTTCCTTGCAGAGCGCGTCGGTGCGGGTGTCCTGCCAGACGATGGCGTTGTGGACGGGCTCACCGGTGTGCTTGTCCCAGAGCAGCGTGGTCTCGCGCTGGTTGGTGATGCCGATCGCCTTGACGTCGGCGGCGGTGATGCCGGCCTTCTCCATGGCGCCGGCCACGACCTGCTGGACGTTGGCCCAGATCTCGGTCGCGTCGTGCTCGACCCAGCCCGGCTTCGGGAAGATCTGCTCGTGTTCCTTCTGGTCGACCGCCACGATGCGGCCGTCCTTGTCGAAGACGATGCAGCGGCTGGACGTCGTGCCCTGGTCGATGGCCGCGATGAACGGTCCGTGGCCGTGGGAGGAGGGCGTGTTGTGGGTGTCACTCATGGTGTGCTCCAGAAAATCTGTGCGGGCGGAGTCGGGAGGCGGCGCGGATCAGGCGAATGCCACCTGATAGATGCCACCGGCGATGGCCCCGCCAATCAGCGGGCCGACGACCGGGATCCAGGCGTATCCCCAGTCCGAGCCGCCCTTGTTCGGCAGCGGCAGCAGCGCGTGCACGATGCGCGGCCCGAGGTCGCGGACCGGGTTGATGCCGTAGCCGGTGGGTCCGCCCAGCGACAGACCGATACCGACGACGACCAGGGCGACCAGCAGGGAGCCCAGCGGCCCGACACCCTTGCCGTCGTCGCTCAGGCCGAGGGTGAGGATCGCCAGCACGAGCACGATGGTGGCGATGATCTCGGTTGCGAGGTTCTGTACCGCGTGCCTGATCTCCGGGCCGGTGGAGAAGATGCCGAGGACCGGTCCCGCCTTCGGGGCCGCTGCCTGATCGACGAGTCCGTCCGTGCCGTTGTGCGCTGCCAGCACCTCGGGGTCCGTCAGGTGCGCACGGAACTGCCCGTAGTACGAGACCCACACCAGGAACGCGCCGATCATGGCGCCGAGCAGCTCACCGCCGAAGTAGACGGGTACCTGGCTCCACTCGATGCCGCCCTTGATGGCGAGACCGATGGTGACCGCAGGGTTGAGGTGCGCGCCGGACTTCGCGGCGATGTAGGCGCCCGTGAGGACGGCGAAGCCCCACCCGAACGCGATGGCGACCCAGCCGGCGTTGTACGCCTTGGAGCGCTTGAACGTGACGGCGGCGCAGACGCCACCGCCCAGCAATGTCAGAACAGCGGTACCGATGGTCTCGCTGATGAAGATGTCGGAGCTGGACACCCGCGACTCCTTTGTCCTTCGTCCAGGGGAAGGCGGACCCCCAGGTCCCTCCGGTGGTCCGCACCCTCCAAGAGGGTGGTGGTCGGCCCGCGGCACTGCCCACCATAACGAAGATTGTCGCAAGGTGTTCGACAATGCCGACCGACGAACGGCAGTTTTGTTTACCCGCAGGAAACCGTCAAGGCATCCGTGGCGAAAACCTTGGGTGAATATATGCACCCAAAAAGGTCAAAACCGACCTGCACCAAGATCTCTGGACACGGCGCGTGCACAATCCCTCACCGCAGCGACGATTTCCGGCCGCAGCTCCCCCTCCTGGCACACCCGTTCCACGGCCCCTGTGATTCCCACCGCACCGACCGGCATCCGCCTGCGGTCGTGGATCGGCGCGGCCACCGACGCCACGCCCTCCCAGGTCTCCTCGACGTCGGCGGCCCAGCCGCGCGCCCGGGTCACGTCCAGGACACCCTCGAATTCCTCCATGCCGGTCACCGTGCGCGGCGTGAGCGACTGCCGCTCCACCTCCGTGACCTCGCTGTGCGCCACCGGGTCGTACGCGCACAGCACCTTGCCGAGCGCCGTGCTGTGCAGCGGGTGCATCGCGCCCACCTCAAGGACCTGGCGGCTGTCGTCCGGCCGGAAGACGTGGTGCACGATCAGTACGCCCTGCTGGTGCAGCACCCCGAGATAGACGCTCTCGCCGCTGGAGCGGGCCAGGTCGTCGGTCCACACCAGGGCCCGCGCGCGCAGCTCGTGCACGTCCAGGTAGCTGTTGCCCAGGCGCAGCAGTTCGGCGCCCAGTTGGTAGCGCCCGGACGCCGGGTCCTGCTCGACGAAGCCCTCCTGCTGGAGCGTGCGCAGGATGCCGTGCGCGGTCCCCTTGGCCAGACCGATGGCGGAGGAGATGTCGGACAGTCCCAGCCGCCGTTCCCCGCCGGCCAGCAGCCGCAGCACTGCGGCGGCTCGCTCCAGCGACTGGATGGTGCGTGCCATCGGACAACCTCCGGTATTGAGCGGTTCGACAATGCTGAACGATATCGGCCCATGCCGACCGGCGGGGGGCACTGGAGCCATCCCACGATCATGAACCGCGCAGCGCAAGAGGCAGGCCACACGGCTGTCCACGCGCTGGAATGCCGCACACCTGTACCGGGTCGGCAGCTACGCTGGCCGGGTGCGCCCTCTCCCGGAGGGTGCAAAGCCGACAGCCGTCGCAACCAGGGGAGTATCTCCATGGCCTCGTACACGCCATCGTCCGACAGCACATCCCGCATCGATTCCTTCCGCGAGGCACTGGCCTCCCGGGTGGTGGTCGCCGACGGGGCGATGGGCACGATGCTGCAGGCACAGGACCCGACGATGGAGGACTTCCAGCAGCTGGAGGGCTGCAACGAAGTACTCAACATCACCCGTCCGGACATCGTGCGCTCGGTGCACGAGGAGTACTTCGCGGTCGGCGTCGACTGCGTGGAGACCAACACCTTCGGCGCGAACTTCGCCGCACTGGCCGAGTACGACATCCCCGAGCGGGTCTTCGAACTGTCCGAGTCCGGCGCCCGCATCGCCCGCGAGGTCGCCGACGAGTTCACCGCGTCGACCGGGCAGCAGCGCTGGGTGCTGGGCTCGATGGGCCCCGGCACCAAGCTGCCGACGCTGGGCCACGCCCCGTACGTCACGCTGCGCGACGCCTACCAGCAGAACGCCGAGGGCATGATCGCCGGCGGCGCCGACGCGCTGCTGGTGGAGACCACGCAGGACCTGCTGCAGACCAAGGCCGCCATCCTCGGCGCCCGCCGCGCCCTCGCGGCGACCGGCACCCGCCTCCCGGTGATCTGCTCGGTGACGGTCGAGACCACCGGCACCATGCTGCTGGGCTCGGAGATCGGCGCCGCGCTGACCGCCCTGGAGCCGCTCGGCATCGACATGATCGGCCTCAACTGCGCCACCGGACCTTCCGAGATGAGCGAGCACCTGCGCTATCTCGCCCGCAATTCCCGCGTCCCGATCTCCTGCATGCCCAACGCGGGCCTGCCGGTCCTGGGCAAGGACGGCGCGCACTACCCGCTGTCCGCCGGTGAACTGGCCGACGCCCAGGAGTCGTTCGTCGCCGAGTACGGCCTGTCGCTGGTCGGCGGCTGCTGCGGCACCACCCCCGAGCACCTGCGGCAGGTCGTCGAGCGGGTGCGCGGCCAGGTCCCGCCGGCCCGCGTGGCGCGGCCCGAGCCCGGCGCCGCCTCGCTCTACCAGACCGTGCCCTTCCGCCAGGACACCTCCTACCTGGCCATCGGTGAGCGCACCAACGCCAACGGATCGAAGAAGTTCCGCGAGGCGATGCTGGAGGCCCGCTGGGACGACTGCGTGGAGATCGCCCGCGACCAGATCCGTGAGGGCGCCCACATGCTCGACCTGTGTGTCGACTACGTCGGCCGGGACGGCGTCGCCGACATGGAGGAACTCGCCGGCCGGCTCGCCACCGCCTCCACGCTGCCGATCGTGCTGGACTCCACCGAACTGCCCGTGCTCCAGGCCGGCTTGGAGAAGCTGGGTGGCCGCGCGGTGATCAACTCCGTCAACTACGAGGACGGCGACGGTCCCGAGTCCCGCTGGGCGAAGGTGACCGCGCTGGCCGCCGAGCACGGCGCGGCGCTGATCGCGCTGACCATCGACGAGACGGGCCAGGCCCGCACCGCCGATGACAAGGTCGCCATCGCGGAACGGATGATCGCCGACCTGACCGGCAACTGGGGCATCCACGAGTCGGACATCCTCATCGACACCCTGACCTTCACCATCTGCACCGGTCAGGAGGAGTCCCGCAAGGACGGCATCAACACCATCGAGGCGATCCGCGAACTCAAGCGCCGCCACCCCGACGTACAGACCACGCTGGGCCTGTCGAACATCTCCTTCGGTCTGAACCCCGCCGCCCGCATCACCCTCAACTCCGTCTTCCTCGACGAGTGCGTCAAGGCGGGACTGGACTCGGCGATCGTGCACGCCTCGAAGATCCTGCCGATCGCCCGGCTGGAGGAGGAGCAGGTCAAGGCCGCCCTCGACCTGATCTACGACCGCCGCGCCGAGGGCTACGACCCGCTGCAGAAGCTCATGGAGCTGTTCGAGGGCGTCAACACCAAGTCCCTCAAGGACGGCCGCGCCGAGGAACTCCTGGCCCTGCCGCTGGACGAGCGCCTCCAGCGCCGCATCATCGACGGCGAGAAGAACGGCCTGGAGGCCGACCTGGACGAGGCGCTGACGAGCCGTCCGGCGCTGGACATCGTCAACGACACGCTCCTGGAGGGCATGAAGGTCGTCGGCGAACTGTTCGGCTCCGGCCAGATGCAGCTGCCGTTCGTCCTCCAGTCCGCCGAGGTCATGAAGACCGCGGTCGCCCACCTCGAACCGCACATGGAGAAGAGCGACGACGAGGGCAAGGGCACCATCGTGCTCGCCACCGTCCGCGGCGACGTCCACGACATCGGCAAGAACCTCGTCGACATCATCCTGTCCAACAACGGCTACAACGTCGTCAACCTCGGCATCAAGCAGCCCGTCTCGGCGATCCTGGAGGCCGCCGAGGAACACCGCGCGGACGTCATCGGCATGTCGGGACTCCTGGTCAAGTCCACGGTGATCATGAAGGAGAACCTCCAGGAGCTGAACCAGCGCAACATGGCGGCCGACTTCCCCGTCATCCTCGGCGGCGCCGCCCTCACCCGCGCCTACGTCGAACAGGACCTGCACGAGATCTACGAGGGCGAGGTCCGCTACGCCAGGGACGCCTTCGAGGGACTGCGCCTGATGGACGCCCTGATCGCCGTCAAGCGCGGGGTGCCGGGCGCGGCGCTGCCCGAACTGAAGCAGCGGCGGGTGCCCAAGCGCGAGACGGCCGTGGTGGAGGCCGACGAGCCCGAGGGCTCGGTGCGCTCCGACGTCGCCGTCGACAACCCCGTCCCCGCCCCGCCGTTCTGGGGCACCCGCGTCGTCAAGGGCATCCAGCTCGCCGACTACGCCTCCTGGCTGGACGAGGGCGCGCTCTTCAAGGGTCAGTGGGGCCTCAAGCAGGCCCGTACGGGAGACGGTCCGACGTACGAGGAGCTGGTGGAGACCGAGGGCCGGCCGCGGCTGCGCGGCTGGCTGGACAAGCTCCAGACCGAGAACCTCCTGGAAGCCGCCGTCGTCCAGGGCTACTTCCCCTGCTACTCCAAGGGCGACGACCTCATCCTCCTGCACGAGGACGGCACCGAGCGCACCCGCTTCACCTTCCCGCGCCAGCGCCGCGGGCGCCGCCTGTGCCTGGCCGACTTCTTCCGTCCCGAGGAGTCGGGCGAGCGGGACGTGGTCGGGCTCCAGGTCGTCACCGTCGGCTCACGGATCGGTGAGGCGACGGCCAAGCTGTTCGCCGACAACGCCTACCGCGACTACCTCGAACTGCACGGCCTGTCCGTCCAGCTCGCCGAGGCGCTGGCCGAGTACTGGCACGCGCGGGTCCGCTCGGAGCTGGGCTTCGCGGGCGAGGACCCCGCCGACGTCGAGGACATGTTCGCCCTCAAGTACCGCGGCGCGCGCTTCTCGCTGGGCTACGGCGCCTGCCCCGACCTGGAGGACCGCGCGAAGATCGCCGACCTGCTGGAACCGGGGCGCATCGGCGTCGAGCTGTCCGAGGAATTCCAGCTGCACCCCGAACAGTCCACCGACGCGATCATCATCCACCACCCGGAGGCGAAGTACTTCAACGCACGGTGAGCGCCGGGTGGCCGCCCGTCACCTCCGGCGGGCGGCCCGCCGCGGTCCCGGCGGGCGTCCCGCGGCGGCCGGTCGTACACTGGTCGGTCCGGTAGTGGCCGGTCGCTCTCCCCGCACGGGGCGGCGACCGGCCCTTTCGTCCCTTCGGGGACGCCCTCACGGAGGTGAACGGATGACCAGCAGCATCCCCGCGGTCGCCACCCGTACGGCCGAAGACGCGACCCTCCAGGCCGTCTTCCTCGATCTGGACGGCACCCTCGTCGACACCGAGGGCTTCTGGTGGGAGGCGGAGGCGGAGGTCTTCGCCGAACTGGGGCACATCCTGGACGACACCCACCGCGGTGTCGTCGTCGGCGGCCCGATGACCCGCAGCGCCGGCTATCTCATCCGGGCCACCGGAGCCGAGATCGGCCTGACGGAGCTGAGCGGTCTGCTCAACGCCCGCTTCGCCGCCCGGATCGCGGGCGGCGTGCCGCTGATGCCGGGCGCGCACCGGCTGCTCGCCGAACTGTCCGCGCACGCCGTGCCCACCGCGCTGGTCTCGGCCTCGCACCGGACCATCATCGACCGGATGCTGCACTCCCTGGGAGCGGCCAACTTCCGTCTGACGCTCGCGGGTGACGAACTGGCACGCACCAAACCGCACCCGGACCCGTATCTGACGGCGGCGGCACGGCTGGGTGTCGACCCCGCGCGGTGCGCGGTGGTGGAGGACACGATGACGGGTGTGACGGCGGGCGAGGCCGCGGGCTGCCGGGTCGTCGCCGTGCCGTCGGTGCTGCCGATCCCGCCCGCCGAAGGCCGTACGGTCGTCCGTTCGCTCGAAGAAGTCGATCTGCCTTTTCTCCGGTCACTCATCACGGAAAGCCGCGGCGGTGTGTACTGAGCGTGCTTCGGTGAAAACCACCGGAACTCAGGGGAGTGGTCCGCTCATTTTCCGTGACGAATGCACGGTCGAATTCCTGCGCGGTGAAGGGTAATTGGACGCGTGAGGTTTCTCACGCGCCGTGCCATCGACAGTTGGGGCGACAGGTGTTCCAGGGGGCCTCTTCGGCTCTTTGCGCGGGGGTAAGTGTCCGGATTGGTGGAGCGACGTACGAATCGTTCCACCGTCCGGTTATCGGTGACCCGGGTGCGGTTATCCCGTCGCGATATACCGGCAACTCCGTTCCGTCCCGGACCGGCTGGCCGTGCCTACTAATGTCGACGCGAGCAACACCTCTGCAGCTGATAAGGAACCTGCCGACGATGAATCGCAAGACCTTGGTGCTGCCGGCCCTGGCCGGTCTGCTCGCCCCCGTACTCGCTGCCTGCGGCAGCTCGGACGGCGCGGACGGGAGCGGCGACCCGATCGTCGTCGGGGTCGCCACGCAGATCGAGGCCACCAAGGCAGCGCCCGCCCCGTTCGACCCGGCACAGGCGTACGACGTCGACGCGATGAACGTCCTGCGCGGCACCCTCCAGACGCTGATGCGCCTGCCCAGGACCGGTACGGCGCCGGTGCCCGAGGCCGCCAAGACCTGTGGGTTCCGCGATACCAGGAACGAACAGTTCCGGTGCACTCTGCGCAGCGATCTGAAATTCTCCAACGGCCATGCGCTCACCGCGCGGGACGTGAAGTTCTCCATCGACCGCGTGCAGAAGATCAACTACGCCAACGGTCCCGGGACGCTGGTCAACGACATCGACAAGGTGGAAACGCCCAGCGATACCGAAGTGGTTTTCCACCTCAAGAAGCCGGACGCCACCTTCCCGCAGAAGCTCACCACACCGGCCGCCGGCATCGTCGACCACCAGGTCTACCCCAAGGACCATCTCTACAACGGTTTCGACCTCGTCGGCTCCGGTCCTTACACGCTCAAGGCCGAGCACAGCGGTGAGCGGGTAACCAAGATCGTTTTCTCCAGGAACCCCACCTACAAGGGCGCGGTGAAGCCCTTGAACGACAAGGTGGCGATGCGGTTCTTCGGCAGCTCGTCCGCCATGGAGAAGGCCCTGCGCAAGGGCGATATCGACCTGATGAACCGCGGTCTGTCGCCCAATCAGGTCAAGGGCCTGAAGAACTCCAGGGACGAGCACATCGCCCTCCAGGAGATGCCGGGCCAGGAAATCCGCTACCTCGCCTTCAACACGAAGGACCCGTCGGTCTCCGACCGGGCCGTACGCCAGGCGATGGCGCAGCTCGTCAACCGCTCCCAGATGCTGCGCGACGTCTACTCCTACGCCGGCGACCCGCTGTACTCCCTGGTGCCCACCGGCCTCACCGGCCACATCAACTCCTTCTTCACCAAGTACGGCAACCCCAGCGTCCCGGCCGCCCGCAAGATCCTTGAGCAGGCGAACATCCAGACCCCGGTGAAGCTGACCCTGACGTACACCGAGAACCACTACGGCGCCAGCACCGCCAAGGAGTTCGCAGCCCTGCAGAAGCAGCTCAACGCCAGCAAGCTCTTCGACATCGACGTCAACGGCATCAAGAACTGGCAGCAGTTCCGCACCGACTCGTCCGAGGGCAAGTACGCGGTCTACGGCATGGGCTGGTTCCCCGACATCCCGGACGCCGACAACTACATCGCGCCCTTCTTCGGCAAGGGGAACTTCCTCAACTCCCCGTACCACAACGCGAAGATAGAGCAGCTGATCCCCGCCACCCGGCAGCAGACCGACCGCAACGCCGCCGGCACCGGCTTCAAGGAGGTCCAGAACATCCTCGCCGATGACGTCCCGATACTCCCGCTGTGGCAGGGCAAGCAGTACGTCGCCGCCCGTGACGACATCACCGGTGTGGAATGGGCGCTCAACTCCTCGTCCGCGCTGCAGATCTGGGAGCTGGGCCGCGGCGTCGCCGACTGACCCACCGCGGGAGGCCCCGGCCGCACCCGCACCGCACGAAACGGCGGGGCCGGTCCTGATCCCAGGACCGGCCCCGCCGTCATGACCACCGCCCGCCGGCGGCCCGCGCCGCCTACTGCGCCCCGGGGCGCACCAGACCGCTCTCGTACGCGTAGACCGCCGCCTGCACCCTGTCGCGCAGCCGCAGCTTCGTCAGCACGTGTCCCACATGCGTCTTGACCGTCGTCTCGCTCACGAACAGATCCGCCGCGATCTCGGCGTTCGACAGGCCGCGGGCCACCAGCTTCAGCACCTCGACCTCGCGGTCGGTGAGTGTGTGCAGGGTGTCGGGCACCGATTCCTCGCCCGACGGGAGATGACCGGCGTACTTGTCCAGCAGCCGGCGCGTGATGCTGGGCGCCAGCATCGCCTCACCGGCGGCCACCACCCGGATCGCCTGTACCAGCTCGACGGCCGGCGCGTCCTTGAGCAGGAAGCCGCTGGCCCCCGCCCGCAGCGCCTCGACGACGTACTCGTCCAGGTCGAAGGTGGTCAGCACCAGCACCTTCGCCGGGCCGTCCTTCGCCGGACCGGTGATCTGGCGGGTCGCCTCCACCCCGTCCATCCGCGGCATGCGGATGTCCATCAGCACCACATCGGGCTGCAATGCCCGCACCTGGTCCAGTGCCTGCAAGCCGTCCCCGGCCTCGCCGACGACCGCCAGGTCCTGCTCGGCCTCCAGAATCATCCGGAAACCCGTACGCAGCAGCGGCTGGTCGTCGACCAGCAGGACGCGGATAGCCACCAAAGCTCCTTCGTTAGACCGGCTCCATTCTGCCCTGCTCAGAGCCGCTCCCGTCCGCCGGGCGGATCGTGAGCGGATAGACCGGGGGAGTGCCGCCGAACTCCGGGCAGTGCGCCTGATGGTCGCACCAGCCGCACAGCTTCGTCGGCCGCGGACGCCAGTCGCCGGACTCCGTCGCCTTCTCGATCGCCGCCCACAGCGCCAGCAACTTCCGCTCCACGCCCCGCAGTTCGGCCTCGCCCGGGTCGTACGTGATGACGTCGCCGCTGCCCAGATAGACCAGCTGCAACCGGCGCGGCACCACCCCGCGCAGCCGCCACATCACCAGCGCGTAGAACTTCATCTGGAACAGCGCGCCCTCGGCGAACTGCGGACGCGGCGCCTTGCCGGTCTTGTAGTCGACGATCCTGACCTCGCCCGTCGGCGCGACGTCCACCCGGTCGATGAAACCGCGCAGCCTCAGCCCCGAATCCAGCGCCGTCTCGACGTACAGCTCACGGTCCGCGGGCTCCAGACGCGTCGGATCCTCCAGCGAGAACCACCGCTCCACCAGCGCCTCGGCGTCCGCCAGCCAGCCGGCCAGCCGCTCGCCCTCCGGATCGTCGGCGAACAGCTCCGCCAGCTCCGGCCGCCTGCCCAGCAGCTTCTCCCACTCGCCCGCCACCATCGCGCGGGCACCGGGCGCCGTACGCTCCGCCGCCGGCGCATCGAAGAGCCGCTCCAGCACCGCGTGCACCACGGTGCCGCGGGTCGCCGCCGGGCTGGGCTTCTCCGGCAGCTTGTCGATCACCCGGAAGCGGTACAGCAACGGGCACTGCATGAAGTCGCTCGCCCGCGAGGGCGACAGCGCGACAGGACGCCCCGGCGACCGCTGCGCCCCGCGCTGCGCGCCGGGACCTTCCGCCCCCTGCCCGCCCTGCCCGTCCCGCGGCGCCGCCGCCCCGTCCGCCTCGGCAATCTCGGTGCTCGTTCCCATGACACCCGACCCTACGGCCAGGCACTGACAACGCCCGCCACCACGGCAGGGACCGGGGGCCCGCAGCGGAGCGGCCGGGCACGCTCCGCATACCATCGACGCCAGACCCCTTCGCGCTGCATGATCGAGAGATCACGCCGCACCGGCGCGAAGGCCGTATTCGACGAGGGGACACCGTGGACGAGAGCGGGAAGCCGCAGGACCCCCAGGAGTCCGTGCAGCCCCAGCCGCCCAACCCGCCCGAGCCGCCCGAGGGCCCCAAGAACTCCAAGGGCCGCAAGGCACCGGTACCGGGCCGCAAGAAGGGCGGCGGCATCCTCATGGGCCGCCCCTTCGGCGTGCCCGTCTACGTCGCGCCCAGCTGGTTCCTCGTCGCCGCCCTGATCACCTGGGTCTTCGGCGCCCAGCTCGAACAGGTCCTGCCCGAGCTGGGCGGCGCCCGCTATCTCGTCTCGCTCTTCTTCGCCGTCGCCTTCTACGCCTCGGTCCTCATCCACGAACTCGCGCACACCGTCGCCGCGCTCCGCTTCAAGCTCCCCGTACGCCGCATCCAGCTCCAGTTCTTCGGCGGCGTATCGGAGATCGAGAAGGAGACCGAGACCCCCGGCAGGGAATTCGTCCTCGCCTTCGTGGGCCCGCTCCTCTCCCTCGTCCTGTCCGGCGTCTTCTACGGCGGCATGCAGCTCGTCGAGGCCGGCACGGTCCCCGGCGTGCTGCTCGCGGGGCTGATGATCTCCAACCTCATCGTCGCGGTCTTCAACCTCCTTCCCGGGCTCCCGCTCGACGGCGGACGGATGCTGCGCGCCGTCGTCTGGAAGATCACCGGCAACCCGATGTCCGGCACCGTCGCCGCCGCCTGGATCGGCCGCGCGCTCGCCGTCACCGTCCTGATCGGCCTGCCGCTGCTCACCCACACCGGAGCGCTCGGCGGCCCCCGCCCCGACATCGGCAGCGCCGACTCCCTCACCGACGCCCTGCTCGCCGCGATCCTGGCCGCCATCATCTGGACCGGAGCGGGCAACAGCCTCCGGATGGCCCGGCTGCGCGAGCGCCTCCCCGAGCTCCAGGCCCGCACGCTCACCCGGCGCGCCGTCCCGGTGGAGAACGCCACCCCGCTCTCCGAGGCGCTCCGCCGCGCCAACGACTCCGGGGCCCGCGCCCTGGTCGTCGTCGACGGGCACGGCGAACCCACCGCCGTCGTCCGCGAAGCCGCCATCGTCGGCGTCCCCGAACACCGCCGCCCCTGGGTACCGGTCGGCACCCTCGCGCAGGACCTCAAGGACGGCATGCGGGTTCCGGCCGAACTGGCCGGCGAGGACCTCCTCGAATTCCTCCGCGCCACCCCGGCCACCGAATACCTCGTCGTCGAGGAGACCGGCGAGATCTACGGCGTGCTGTCCACCGACGACGTCGAGCGGGCCTTCGTCTCCGCCATGGCCCGCCACTCCTGACCCGCCCGCGCCCCCGACGGGACGCCCGCTGGTCCTGGGCGTCCGCCGGGCCCGGTAGGCTGGTCACATGTCCGAACCGACCGGTGCCGCCCGCCGTCGCGGGCCCTTCAAGGTCGGGGACCAGGTCCAGCTCACCGACCCCAAGGGACGCCACTACACCTTCACGCTCGAAGAGGGAAAAAGCTTCCACACCCACAAGGGAGCTTTCCCCCACGACGAGCTGATCGGTGCTCCCGAGGGCAGTGTTGTCCGTACCACCGGGAACGTCGCCTACCTCGCGCTGCGCCCGCTGCTCCCCGACTACGTCCTGTCCATGCCCCGCGGCGCCGCCGTGGTCTACCCCAAGGACGCGGGGCAGATCCTGGCGATGGCCGACATCTTCCCCGGCGCCCGCGTCGTCGAGGCGGGAGTGGGTTCCGGCTCGCTCAGCAGCTTCCTGCTGCGCGCCATCGGCGACCAGGGCATGCTGCACTCCTACGAGCGCCGCGAAGACTTCGCCAAGATCGCCACCCAGAACGTCGAGCGCTACTTCGGCGAGCCGCACCCGGCCTGGACACTCACCGTCGGTGACCTCCAGGACAACCTCTCCGACACCGAGGTCGACCGGGTCATCCTCGACATGCTCGCCCCCTGGGAGTGCCTGGAGGCCGTCTCCAAGGCGCTGGTCCCCGGCGGCATCCTCTGCGCATACGTCGCCACGACCACGCAGCTGGCCCGCACCGTCGAGGCGATCCGCGAACACGGCACCTTCAACGAGCCGTCGGCATGGGAAACCATGGTCCGCACCTGGCACGTCGAGGGCCTCGCCGTCCGCCCCGACCACCGCATGATCGGCCACACCGGCTTCCTGCTCACCGCCCGCCGTCTCGCCGACGGCGTCGAGCCCCCGCTGCGCCGCCGCCGGCCGGCCAAGGGCGCGTACGGCGACGACTACACCGGCCCGGGTTCCGCGTCGGGCGGCGCCAAGGACGCGCCGTCGGGCGAATCCGCCGAGCGCGGCTGACCGCCGACTTCAGGCCACCGAACCACCGGGCGCCGCCGACGAGTTCCCCCTTCGGGAACCGTCGGCGGCGCTCCTTCGTTTCCGGCGTAAAACTCCGGTCCGGCTGGTTCCTGGGCGTCTTGTCCTGTGGAACGATGCTGGGCACTCCCACCGCCACAGCACTTCACAGGAGTTACCTCGCGTGCAGCCCTTGGCAGGCCAGGATCTTTCGCACACCCAGCCCCGCCCCATGCACTGGCTCGCCACGGCCACCGCCGTCGCCGCGGTCGTCGCTGCGGCTTCCTTCGTCCAGCCCCCTGATGCGAAGGCCAATCCGACCGCATCGGGCCACCCCGCGGCGGCTCCCGACCCGCGAGCTGTGACCTTCCCCGTCGACTGCGGCCCGAACCGCCTCGACGTGGTGAAGAAGGTCTCAGGCGACCTCGACGGCGACGGCACGATCGAGACCATCGCGGCAGTCCGCTGCCACAGCGCCACCGGCACCCCGCCCAGCGGCGTCTACGTCCTCGCGCAGCCGACCGGCAAGGGGAAGACCCCCCGCATCGTCGCCACGCTCCTGGCGCCCTCCCAGCGGCTCGGCGTCCAGGACCTCTCCCTGGACGCCGGCGAGATCTCCGCATCGCTCCTGGGGTACTCCACGACCGACGTGCCGCGCTGCTGCCCCGATGTGCACACCACCGCCAAGTGGCAATGGAAGGGCGGGAAGTTCGTACGGAACGAACTCCCCGCCGCTGTCGGCACCGCGCGTATCTGACCGGTCACAGGACGTGCCCCGGAGGAGGCGGCGGCCCGGTGCCGTAACCGCCGTCTCCCCGCCGCCCGGCGGCTATTCCGCCTCCGGGCCGTAGACCTCCACCTGGTTGTCGACCCGGCGGACGTGGATGCAGTCCCCGGGGCACTCCTTCGCCGAGTCCCGTACGTCGTTGAGCAGCGGCAGCGGAACGGGCGTTGTCGCTCCCTTGTCCTGGAGCAGCTCGTCGTCGGAGCTCTTGACGTAGGCGAGTCCGTCGATGTCCAGCTCGAAGACCTCGGGCGCGTACTGCGCACAGATCCCGTCCCCGGTGCACAGGTCCTGATCGATCCAGACTTCAAGCTCTGGAGTGGCTTCTTCCTGCGCGGTCATCTCGCCTGCCGTTCCTGCGTACGTGAAGCGTTTTTGTCTAAGTGGTGCCAGCCCTGACGGGTGTTGACCGTCCCGACGATACAACCGGTCGCTTTCCGATGTTGTTCGGTGGGTATTCCCTTGGTGAGCGGACGTGCGCAAGGGTGAAGATCGGACACACCCCGACCGTCTTTTCGATCTAGGGGTTTCAACCCGCACCGGCCCAGGTAGGGTCAGGAAGCGTCCAGCTCCCCTTGGAGGAGGTGAGGACCGTGGCAGCCCACGACGACGACATCAACCGCGGCATCCGGCCGGGGCGGGGGTCTGAAGACCCCGCCGGCCAGGTCGCCTATCTCGAGCAGGAGATCGCCGTCCTGCGACGCAAGCTCGCCGACTCTCCGCGTCATACGAGGATTCTCGAAGAGCGGATCGTCGAGCTGCAGACCAACCTGGCCGGCGTTTCCGCGCAGAACGAGCGACTCGCCAATACTCTCCGAGAGGCCCGCGACCAGATCGTCGCGCTCAAGGAGGAGGTCGACCGGCTCGCACAGCCGCCGGCCGGCTTCGGCGTCTTCCTGCAGATGAATGAGGACGGCACGGCCGATATTTTCACCGGAGGCCGAAAGCTCCGGGTGAATGTCAGCCCCAGCGTGGAGACGCACGACCTCAGGCGCGGCCAAGAGGTCATGCTCAACGAAGCGCTCAATGTGGTCGAGGCCATGGAGTTCGAGAGCGCCGGGGACATCGTCACTCTCAAGGAAATCCTTGAGGACGGCGAGCGCGCCCTGGTCGTCGGGCACACCGACGAAGAACGGGTGGTGCGGCTCGCCGAGCCGCTGCTGGACATCACCATCCGCCCCGGCGACGCCCTGCTGCTCGAACCCCGCTCCGGCTACGTCTATGAAGTCATCCCGAAGAGCGAGGTCGAGGAACTCGTCCTCGAAGAGGTCCCGGACATCGACTACACCAAGATCGGCGGTCTGGGCGGCCAGATCGAACTGATCCGGGACGCGGTCGAGCTTCCGTACCTCTATCCCGACCTCTTCAAGGAGCACGAACTCCGCCCGCCCAAGGGCGTGTTGCTCTACGGCCCGCCCGGCTGCGGCAAGACGCTCATCGCCAAGGCGGTCGCCAACTCCCTTGCCAAGAAGGTCGCCGAGGTGACCGGCCAGCCCGCGGGGAAGAGCTTCTTCCTCAACATCAAGGGCCCCGAGCTCCTCAACAAGTACGTCGGCGAGACCGAACGGCACATCCGGCTGGTCTTCCAGCGGGCGAGGGAGAAGGCCAGCGAGGGCACGCCCGTCATCGTCTTCTTCGACGAGATGGACTCCCTCTTCCGCACCCGCGGCTCCGGTGTCAGCTCGGACGTGGAGAACACCATCGTCCCGCAGCTGCTCTCCGAGATCGACGGTGTGGAGGGCCTGGAGAACGTCATCGTGATCGGCGCCTCGAACCGCGAGGACATGATCGACCCGGCGATCCTGCGCCCCGGCCGCCTCGACGTGAAGATCAAGATCGAGCGTCCGGACGCGGAAGCGGCGAAGGACATCTTCTCGAAGTACCTCACCGAGCGCCTGCCACTGCACACCGACGATCTCGCCGAGCACGGCGGCTCCCGCAATGCGGCCGTCAGCGGAATGATCCAGTCGGTCGTCGAGCAGATGTACGCGGAATCCGAGGAGAACCGCTTCCTGGAGGTCACCTACGCCAATGGTGACAAGGAAGTCCTGTACTTCAAGGATTTCAATTCCGGCGCGATGATCGAGAACATCGTCGGGCGTGCGAAGAAGATGGCCATCAAGGCATTCCTCGAACACAATCAGAAGGGTTTGCGGGTCTCCCACCTCCTCCAGGCATGCGTGGACGAGTTCAAGGAGAACGAAGACCTGCCGAACACCACCAACCCGGACGACTGGGCCCGTATCTCCGGTAAGAAGGGCGAGCGGATCGTCTACATCCGCACCCTGGTCACCGGAAAGCAGGGCGCGGACACCGGCCGTTCCATCGACACGGTGGCGAATACCGGCCAATACCTGTAACACCGCTCTCCGGCTGCGGATGTCCTGCACGGGGCGTCCGCAGCCGGATGCATTTCCGGGGTCGCCGGGGCAGCCCCGGGCAAAGCGCCGGGCGGCGGTCAGGGAAACCGGACGGGAGCAATGACTGTAATGATCTCCCCAGCGCCGCAAAGGCGTTCTAGGCTCGTCAGTACCGCGGCGTCACGCTGTGCGGGAGCGGGGATCGCACACGGACCGGAAGCGCAGCGGTACTTGAGCGCCGACCCCATCCGGGGGCGCCGCCGGGCAAGGAGGGCCGCATGACCGTACGGCGAGTAATGGGGATCGAGACGGAGTACGGAATCTCCGTCCCCGGACACCCGAACGCCAATGCCATGCTCACCTCGTCCCAAGTCGTCAATGCCTATGCGGCGGCGATGCACCGGGCACGGCGTGCCCGTTGGGATTTCGAGGAGGAGAATCCGCTGCGGGACGCCCGCGGCTTCGACCTCGCCCGCGAGGCCGCGGATTCCAGCCAGCTCACCGATGAGGACATCGGCCTCGCCAATGTGATCCTCACCAATGGCGCGCGGCTGTACGTCGACCACGCGCACCCCGAATACAGCGCCCCGGAGGTCACGAATCCGCGGGACGCCGTGCTGTGGGACAAGGCGGGCGAGCGGATCATGGCCGAGGCCGCCGAGCGGGCCGGCCAGGTACCCGGCGCCCAGCCGATCCTCCTCTACAAGAACAACACCGACAACAAGGGCGCCTCCTACGGCACGCACGAGAACTACCTGATGAAGCGGGAGACGCCGTTCTCGGACATCGTGCGGCACCTGACGCCGTTCTTCGTCTCCCGCCAGGTCGTCACCGGCGCGGGCCGCGTCGGCATCGGCCAGGACGGGCGGGAGCACGGCTTCCAGCTCAGCCAGCGCGCCGACTACTTCGAGGTCGAGGTCGGCCTGGAGACGACGCTCAAGCGCCCGATCATCAACACCCGCGACGAACCGCATGCGGACGCCGAGAAGTACCGCCGGCTGCACGTGATCATCGGTGACGCCAACCTCTCCGAGATCTCGACCTACCTGAAGCTGGGCACCACCTCGCTGGTCCTCTCCATGATCGAGGACGGCTTCATCGCCGTCGACCTGGCCGTCGACCAGCCGGTCCGCGCCCTGCACCAGGTCTCGCACGACCCCGGTCTGCGACACCTCATCACGCTCCGCAGCGGCCGTACGCTCACCGCGGTCCAGCTTCAGATGGAGTACTTCGAGCTGGCCCGCAAGTACGTCGAGGACCGCTACGGCGCGGACGCGGACGAGCAGACGAAGGATGTGCTCACCCGCTGGGAGGACGTGCTCGGGCGGCTGGAGAACGACCCGATGAGCCTGTCCGGGGAGCTGGACTGGGTCGCCAAGCGGGAGCTGATGGAGGGCTACCGCCGCCGCGACGGCCTGGACTGGGACGCGGCGCGGTTGCACCTCATCGACCTGCAGTACGCGGACGTGCGGTCCGACAAGGGCCTGTACAACCGCCTGGCGGCTCGCGGCAGGATGAAGCGGCTGCTGGAGGAGCCCGAGGTCCAGCGGTCCCGGCTGCAGCCTCCCGAGGACACCAGGGCCTATTTCCGCGGTCGCTGCCTGGAGCAGTACGCGGACGACGTCGCGGCTGCCTCCTGGGACTCGGTGATCTTCGATCTGCCGGGCCGTGACTCTCTGCAACGGGTTCCCACTCTGGAGCCGCTGCGCGGGACGCGTGAGCACGTCAAGGATCTGCTGGACCGCTGCCGCACGGCCGAGGAGCTGGTGAGGGCGCTTTCCGGCCACTGAACCGGCAGGGATTCGCGGCTGATCCACGGCTGAAAAGGCCGCGGGGCGGGAATCATCGAGGTGACTCCCGGGCGTTGCAACAAGTGCAGGGCCGATGTCAGAGCCAGCTTGTAGGGTCGGATCTTGAGAGTCACATCGAGCGGGGCGAACCGAGCGGGGTGAGGGAAATGGCGACCAAGGACAGCGGCGGCGGGCAGCAGAAGGCCACGCGTTCCACCGAAGAGGTCGAGGAGCAGACGCAGGAGGCGGAGGCTTCCGACGACCTCAAGGAACGCCAGGAAAAGCTGTCGGACGACGTCGATTCGGTGCTGGACGAGATCGACGACGTGCTCGAAGAGAACGCCGAGGACTTCGTGCGGAGCTTCGTTCAGAAGGGCGGAGAGTAACCGGACCGTGGTCCGGGCGCGGCGCCGGTGGCGTTCTGCGGAGCGCCACCGGCCCGGTCCGGAGCGCCAAGGACCCATCCCACGGGGCCGTGCGGACCGCCTGGCGGCATGTCAGCCGGCCAGGTCCGCACGGCCGGTGAGGCCGCTGCAGCCCGGTTCGGGAACTCATGTGGATCACGGCCGCAGGACGGGTAGGGTCCGGGTCGTACAGTGCTTCAGCTGCATCGCAGCCTGGGACAATTCAAGCATCGGCCGGCCACCCGGAGGCGGACGGCCGAGTATCCGGAAGGAAACGTGTGGAAGCCAACACTCGTAGCACCGGGCGTCTACCAGCTGCCTTCCTGACGCCTGGATCCTCGTCGTTCATGGACTTCCTCGGCGAGCACTCTCCCGATCTGCTGCCGGGCAACCGCCCGCTGCCGCCCGTCCAGGGCGCCATCGAGGCACCGCACGGCACGACCATCGTGGCGGCGGCCTTCCCCGGCGGCGTGGTGCTCGCCGGTGACCGCCGGGCGACGATGGGCAACGTCATCGCACAGCGCGACATCGAGAAGGTCTTCCCGGCCGACGAGTACTCCGCTGTCGGCATCGCCGGCACGGCAGGTCTGGCCGTCGAGATGGTCAAGCTGTTCCAGCTGGAGCTGGAGCACTTCGAGAAGGTGGAAGGCGCCCAGCTTTCCCTGGAGGGCAAGGCGAACCGTCTCTCCACGATGATCCGGGGCAACCTCGGGATGGCCATGCAGGGCCTCGCCGTCGTGCCGCTGTTCGCGGGCTGGGACGTCGACCGGGAGAAGGGCCGCATCTTCTCCTACGACGTGACCGGCGGGCGGTCCGAGGAGCACGGCTTCGCGTCGACGGGATCCGGTTCCGTCTTCGCCCGCGGCGCCCTCAAGAAGCTGTACCGCGACGACTTCACGGAGCATCAGGCCGCCACAGCCGTCGTTCAGGCGCTCTATGACGCCGCTGACGACGATTCGGCGACCGGCGGCCCGGATCTGGCCCGCCGGATCTACCCGATCGTCACGGTGATCACCGAAGACGGCTTCAAGAGGTTCACCGACGCCGATGTCTCGGAGATCGCCCGTGCCATTCACGAGCGCCGCCTCGAACAGCCCGACGGCCCGCGCGCCGCGGTGCTCTGACGGGACGGACGGTCCGGAATGCGCGTGCCAGTGAGAGAGTCATTGACAGAAAGGGACGGATAACCGGTGTCGACGCCGTTCTATGTCTCACCCCAGCAGGCCATGGCCGATCGCGCCGAATACGCCCGCAAGGGCATCGCGCGCGGACGCAGTGTCGTGGTGCTGCAGTACACCGACGGCGTGGTATTCGTCGCCGAGAATCCCTCCCGGGCCCTGCACAAGGTCAGCGAGATCTATGACCGCATCGCTTTCGCGGCGGTCGGCAAGTACAACGAATTCGAGAATCTGCGGATCGGCGGTGTGCGCTACGCCGATCTGCGCGGCTACACCTACCACCGCGAGGACGTCACCGCACGCGGCCTCGCGAACGTCTACGCACAGACGCTCGGCACGATCTTCTCCAGCGCCGCCGAGAAGCCGTACGAGGTCGAGCTGATCGTCGCCGAGGTCGGCAGCGCCGCCGAGGACGACCAGATCTACCGGCTTCCGCACGACGGCTCGATCGTGGACGAGCACGGTTCGGTCGCGGTGGGCGGCAACGCCGACCAGATCAGCAGCTACCTCGACCAGCGGCACCGCGACGGCATGACGCTGGGCGAGGCGCTGAAGCTGGCCGTCGACTCGCTGTCGCGGGACAACAACGGCGGTGAACGCACCCTGACCGCCGAGCAGTTGGAGGTCGCGACGCTGGACCGCACGCGTCCGCAGCAGCGGAAGTTCAAGCGGATCCTGGGCCGCCAGCTCTCCCGGCTGCTGGATGAGCACGCCACGGCGTCCGGCACCGAGCCGGCCGCGGACGAAGCGGGCTCAGGGGACGCGGACACGTCCCAGGGGAGCGACGACGCGTCCGGCGAGAAGGACGCGAAGAACGCGAAGGGGCCGGAGAAGGGCTCCGAGGAGTAGTCGGCGCCGTACGGCGTCAGGGCAGCGCGTCCCGGTGGGTCACCGCCGGGGCGCGCTGTGCTGTGCGGGCGGCTCCGGGGGCGTACGCGTCACGCGGGCGCCGGGCCCGTGGAGCCGCGGGTGACCAGTTCGACCGGCAGGGTGCGGGCCGGGGCGGGGCGGCCGTCGAGCGCCGTCATCAGGGCGTGCATGCCGGCCGCGCCGAAGTCCTCGGCCGGCAGCCGTACGGTCGTCAGCTCCGGTTCGACGGCCACCGCCAGCGCCAGATCGTCGAAGCCGGTGACCGAGACGTCCTCCGGCACCCGCAGGCCGAGCCGCCGCACGGCCTTGCAGGCGCCGGCGGCCACGATGTCGTCGTCGCAGACCAGGGCCGTCGGGCGGGGCCCGGGGCCGGTCAGCGCGGTGTGCGCGGCCGTCAGGCCCGCCGTGACGCCGAGCGCGGTCGGTACCCGGCGCAGCTCGGCGCCGGGGATTTCGCCGAGCGCCCGGTCGAGCGTGCGGGCGCGCAGCGCGAAGGTCCAGGAGTCGATGTCGGCCGCGAGATGGCCGATCCGGCGGTGGCCGAGCCCGAGGAGATGGGTGGCCACCTGGCGGATGCCGTCGGCGATGTCGAGGTTGACGGTGGCGGCGGCCCGGTCGTCCTGCGGGTCGTTGTCCAGCATGACGAGGGGGAGTCCGGTGTCGCGGAGTGCGGCGAGCGCGTCGACGGCCATGGATGAGGCGATCACGCCGTCGAGGGTGGCGCGGGCCGAGCCGAACGGGTCGGGGGCCGGGCCGATGCCTTCGGGCGAGGGGTAGAGGACCACGCCGAAGCCGCGGTCGGCGGCGGCCCGGGACGCGCCGGAGTGGACCAGCGCGAAGAATTCCGTGGTGAGCGCGGGGACGACGAGGAGCGCGGTGCGGGTGTGGCCCATGCGCAGGCTGCGGGCCGCGAGATTGGGGCGGTACCCGAGGTCGAGGGCGGCGGCCCGGACGGACTCGGCCTTGGTCGGGGAGACCCGGCCGCGCCACTTCTCGCCGAGCACGAGGGAGACGGCGGCCTGCGAGACCCCGGCGGCCCGTGCCACGTCCCGGCTGGTGACGCGGGGTGCGGCCGACGGCTGCGCGCCGCGGTCAGGGGTCGTGTCGTTGCTGCTCACCGCTGGCTGTCTCCTGGTGGTCGGCCGGGCGGGCTGGACCGCCGCATGGCGCCATGATACGTATAACGCGCCACGTTATACGTATCATGTCCGGGCTGCCCGAGCCGGACGGAGAGGGGCCGGGATGGCCGCGGGATATGCGGAGCTGCTCAGGACCCGGCATGCCGCCCGGCTGCTGACCGGAACCCTGATCGGCCGGCTGCCGAACGCCACGGCTGCCCTGGCGGTGGTCCTCTTCGTCCGCTCCGAGGGCGGCAGTTACGCGCTGGCCGGCGCGCTCTCCGCCGTCTACGGCGTGTGCACCGCGATCGGCCAGCCGCTGCTCGGCCGGGCCGTCGACGTGTACGGCCAGCCCCGCGTCATGCTGCCCGCGGCCGTGGTCTCCGCCCTGGGGATGGCGCTGCTCGCCGTCGTGGGGATCGAACCGCTGTCCTTCGCCTACGCAGCCGCCGTGATCGCGGGGCTGTTCACGCCGCCTCTGGAGGGCGGGCTGCGGGCCCTGTGGCCGGGGGTGCTCAAGCGGCCCGAGCGGGTGCACGCCGCGTACGCGCTGGACGCGGTGGCGCAGGAAGTCATGTTCGCGGTGGGGCCGTTGCTGGTGACGCTGTGCGTCGCGGCCTGGTCGGAGCAGGTCGCGCTGCTGGTCATCAACGCGCTCGGCGTGCTGGGCGCGCTCTCCGTCGTCGTCTCCCCGCCGTCGCGGCAGTGGCGCAGCGGCCCGCGCGAGGCGCACTGGCTGGGTGCGCTGCGCTCGCCCGGCCTGCTGGTGCTGATCGGCTCGTTCTTCTTCGTCGGGCTGGCGCTCGGCTCCATAGCGGTGGCCGCGGTGGCGTACGCGGACGGGCACGGCGACGGCATGGTCTCCAGCTATCTGCTCTCCGCGCTGGGTGCCGGGGCGCTGGTGGGCGGCGTCGTCTACGGGGCCAGGGAGTGGCCGGGGAGTCCGGAGGGCCGGCTGCGGCTGCTCGTCACCCTCCTGGCGCTGGGGTATCTGCCGCTCGTCCTCACCCCTGGTGTGGCGGGGATGACGGCGCTGACCGGTATCGCCGGTGTGTTCCTGGCGCCGGCGCTGGCGTGTGCGTTCGTGGTCGTGGACCGGCATGCTCCGCACGGCACGGTGACGGAGGCGTTCTCGTGGCTGGTGACGACCTTCGGCGTCGGTTCGGCGGTCGGTGCGTCGGTGGTGGGGCCCGCGGTCGAGCGCGGTGGCGCGGCGGCGGGATTCGCGGTGGCGGGCGGCGGTGGAATCGCCGCGCTGCTGGTGCTTTTGTCGACGAAGCGATTTCTCGGGGATCCCGTGGCGCGGACGGTTGTTGCGGCCCCGGCGGAAAATGATCGAAACGGGGCCGTCGAACCCGGTTTCAGAGCACGCCATCAGGCGTAATGTTCAGTCATGGACCGCCGCATTTTCGGGCTGGAGAACGAGTACGGCGTCACGTGCACGTTCAGGGGACAGCGCCGACTGTCGCCTGACGAAGTGGCGCGGTACCTCTTCCGCCGTGTCGTGTCATGGGGCCGCAGCAGCAATGTCTTCCTGCGGAACGGCGCCCGCCTGTACTTGGACGTGGGTTCGCACCCGGAATACGCAACTCCCGAGTGCGACAACGTGACCGAGCTGGTCACTCACGACAAGGCCGGCGAGCGCATTCTCGAAGGTCTTCTCGTCGACGCCGAACGCCGCCTGCACGAGGAGGGAATCGCGGGCGACGTCTATCTCTTCAAGAACAACACCGATTCGGCGGGCAACTCCTACGGCTGCCACGAGAACTATCTCGTCGCCCGCCACGGGGAGTTCTCCCGGCTCGCGGACATCCTCATTCCCTTCCTCGTCACCCGTCAGCTGCTGTGCGGCGCGGGCAAGGTGCTGCAGACCCCGCGCGGCGCCGTCTACTGCGTCAGCCAGCGTGCCGAACACATCTGGGAAGGGGTGTCGTCCGCGACGACCCGTTCGCGGCCGATCATCAATACCCGGGACGAACCGCACGCGGACGCCGAGCGCTATCGCCGACTGCATGTGATCGTCGGCGATTCGAACATGTCCGAGACGACCATGCTGCTGAAGGTCGGGGCGACCGATCTCGTCCTGCGCATGATCGAGGCGGGCACCGTCATGCGTGATCTGACGCTGGAGAACCCCATCCGGGCGATCCGTGAAGTCAGCCATGACATCACCGGGCAGCGCAAGGTGCGGCTGGCCAGCGGGCGTGAGGCGTCGGCGCTCGAAGTCCAGCAGGAGTACTACGAAAAGGCGGTGGATTTCTGCGAGCGCCGCGGAATCCGCACGGGAACCGTCGAACGCGTCCTGGAGTTGTGGGGACGCACCCTCGAAGCAATCCGGGATCAGGAGCTCGACCGTATCTCCACCGAGATCGACTGGGTGATGAAACATCAACTCATCGAGCGATACCGCACAAAGAACAACATCACCATGTCCCATCCGCGAGTGGCGCAGATAGACCTCGCGTATCACGACATCCACCGCCGCAGGGGGCTCTATTACCTTCTGGAGCGGAAGGGGCAAGCGGCGCGGATCTGCAACGACTTGAAGATCTTCGAGGGCAAGTCGGTGCCGCCGCAGACCACCCGCGCCAGGCTGCGCGGCGACTTCATCCGCCGTGCCCAGGAGCAGCGTCGTGATTTCACGGTCGACTGGGTGCACCTCAAGCTCAATGATCAGGCGCAGCGGACGGTGCTGTGCAAGGACCCGTTCCGTTCGGTGGACGACAGGGTGGAGAAACTGATCGCCGGGATGTGACACGGGCCGTAGCAGGGTGTGCCGGGAGTGTAAGTGCTCCCGGCACATTGCTGTGTTGCGCCGGGAAACGTATGGGGGCACAGGTCGTAGAGTGGCGGACATTGGCCACCCACCCACGACCCCGAGTTGGACTGATGAACCCCACGAAGAACACCCGTCGCGCCGCCGCCGCTGCGCTGACCGTGCCCATCCTGCTGTTCACCGCCGCCTGCGGGTCCGATGACGGGAAGGGCTCTGCCGACGGCTCAGTCGTCAAGGTCGAGGGCAAGGCAGGGGCCGAGCCCAAGATCTCGGTGTCCAAGGACGCCAAGCCGGCCGACAAGGTCGTCACCAAGACCCTCACCGAGGGCAAGGGCGCCACCGTCAAGAAGGGTGACCTGGTCCGCCTGGACTACTCGGCCCAGTCGATGAAGGGCCAGAACCTCGGCAGCAGCTGGACCAAGCAGCCCGGCGCCAAGAAGGACGCGCCGCGCGCCCAGGTCGTCACCGAGGTCACCGAGCAGATGACCCAGCAGATGCTGCCCCCGAAGGTGCTGACCGCCGCCGCCGGGCAGAAGGTCGGTGGCCGCTTCCAGGTCGAGGGCACCGCCAAGGCGCTGATCGGCGCGGGCCTCAACCCGCAGGCCGGCATCAAGCCCGAGGACGGTCTGGTGTGGGTCGTCGACGTGGCCGGTGTGAAGAAGGTCGACAAGAAGGCCAAGGCCGAGGGCGAGCAGGCGGCTCCCGAGAGCGGGATGCCCGAGGTGAAGGCCGCGGACGCCAAGGCCGCGTCGATCACCGTCCCCAAGGGTGAGAAGGCGCCGAAGGACCTCAAGCAGCAGGTGCTGATCAAGGGCAAGGGCGCCGAGGTGAAGGCCGGCGACGGGCTGATCGCGCAGTACACCGGCGTGAAGTGGGAGGACGGCAAGAAGTTCGACTCGTCCTGGGACCACGGCGGTGCGACCGCGTTCCAGATCGGCACCGGACAGGTCGTCCAGGGCTGGGACCAGGCGCTGGTCGGCAAGCACGTCGGCGACCGCGTCGAGATCGTCATTCCGCCGAAGCTGGGCTACGGTGCCAGCCCGCAGCACGAGCTGGCCAAGAACACCCTGGTCTTCTCGGTCGACATCGTGGGCACGGTCTGACCTGGGTCTGCCAGACTGTTGCGGTCATCGCAATGATTCGTAAGTAGGAGCACATTCGTGAGCATCGACAAGCCCGAGATCGATTTCCCCGAGGGCCCGGCTCCCACCGATCTGGAGATCGTGGACCTGTGGGAGGGTGACGGGTCGGTCGCCAAGGCCGGGGACAATGTCTCCGTGCATTACGTCGGCGTCTCCTTCAGCACCGGCGAGGAATTCGACGCGAGCTGGAACCGCGGCACTCCGCTGAAGTTCCAGCTGGGCGCCGGCCAGGTCATCCCCGGCTGGGACAAGGGCGTGCAGGGCATGAAGGTCGGCGGGCGCCGCCGGCTGACCATCCCCGCGCACCTGGCGTACGGCGAGCGCGGTGCCGGCGGCGGCCGTATCGCCCCGGGCGAGACGCTGATCTTCGTCTGCGACCTGGTCTCCGTCTGAGACCACCGCCGACCCACCGAGGGCCCGTGCCGACCGGCGCGGGCCCTCGGCGCGTCGGGCCACCGCCTTCGGGCCCGCCCCTCCGGCTTTTGCCCTGAGCACGCCGGGCGGTACGGTCAACGGTCGGGAGATCCACGAGAGAGGGTGCCGATGGCGATTGCCAAGGCCGAGCGGCTGATGAACCTGGCACTGTGTCTGCTGGGTACGCGTCGTCCGTTGACCAAGCGCGAACTGCGGTCGTCGATCGAGGCATACGTCGAGTCCTTCGGCACCGGCGACGGGCCGGCGAGCAGCGACGAGTCCTTCAACCGGATGTTCGAGCGGGACAAGGACGACCTGCGGGAGCTGGGCCTGGTCATCGAGACCGTCGACGGCCTGGAGGGCGACGTCGGGTATCTCGCCCGCCGCGACAGCAACCGCCTGCCCCCGATCACCCTCGACGCGGAGGAAGCCGCGGCGCTCGGCCTCGCCGCCAAGATCTGGCAGCAGGCCCGGCTGGCCGGTGCGGCCAGCGGCGCCCTGCAGAAGCTGCGGGCCGCCGGCATGCCGCTGGCCGCCGAGACCGAGGACATCGACGCGCCGCACAGCGCGCTGGAGCCGCGGATCCCGGCCCACGAAGCCGCCTTTGAACCGCTGATGCTGGCCTGCCGCGACCGCCGCCCGGTGGTCTTCGACTACCGCAAGTCCAACGCCGCGCACCCCGAACGCCGTCAGGTCGAGCCGTGGATCCTGGAGTGCTGGCGCGGCCACTGGTACGTCGCGGGCTGGGACCGCGACCGCAAGGCCGAGCGGGTCTTCCGGCTCTCCCGCATCACCGGCAAGGTCCGTTCCAGGCAAGGGGCGTTCACCGCGCCGGTGCCCGATCACGTCACCGTCCGCGAGACCGTCGAGAGCTGGGCGGGGGAGACCGCCACCGGCAGCGCCAGGATCAAACTGCGGGCCGGGCACGGCTATCCGCTGCGCGCCCGCGCGCTGACCGTCCGCGCACTCGGCGACGGCTGGGACGAGCTGGAGATCCCCAACGGCCACGGACTCGACGCCTGGCTGGTGGAGTTCGGGCCCGACGTGGTGGTGCTGGAACCGGCCGAACTGCGGGCCGACGTCATCGACCGGCTGCGCGCCGTGGCCAAGGGCTGAGAGGGACACGAGAACCCATGGCTACCAACGCGATCGACCAGACCCGCCGGATGCTGTCCCTGGTGACGTATCTGCGTGAGCGCCCCGGCGCGCGCGTCGGCGACGTCGCCCGCGCCTTCGGGATCACCGAGGACGAGCTGATCGCCGACCTCGACGTGCTGCCGATGTGCGGGACGAGCTTCCGCGGCGGCGATCTCCTCGACATCGACACCGACGGCGACCGGATCTGGTGGCACAACCCCGACGACGTCGCCGAGCCGCTGCGGCTGGCCGCCGACGAGGCCACCGCGCTGCTCGTCGCCGCCCGCGCCGTGGCCACTCTCCCCGGGCTGCGCGAGGGCGACCGGCAGGCACTGCTGCGCGCCACCGCCAAGCTGGAGGCGGCGGCGGGCGAGGCGGCCGGAGCCAGCTCCCGGCTCTCGGTGACCTTCGAGTCCGAGGGCGGTGTCTTCGCCGACGTGGACCGCGCCATCGCCGAACGGCGCCGGCTGTGGCTGCGCTACTACTCGCCGGCCCGCGACGAGCTGACCGAGCGTGAGGTGGACCCGATCCGGCTGTTCGCCGTCGGCCACACGTACATGGAGGCGTGGTGCCGGCTCTCCGAGGCCCGGCGCACCTTCCGCCTCGACCGGGTCGCCGAGATCAAGCTGCTCGACGCGCCCGCCGACCCGCCGCCCGTCGAACTGCGCGACCTCTCGGAAGGGCTGGTCCAGCCGGCGGCCGAGGACCCCGAGGTCACCATCGAGGTCGGGCCCGGGGGCCGCTGGGTCGCCGAGTACTACCCGCACGACAGCGCCGACGAGTTGCCGGACGGCGGGCTGCGCATCACGCTGCGCACCCCCGACCCGGCCTCGCTCCGCAGGCTGGCGCTGCGCCTCGGCCGCGACGGCCGGATCGCCGCGCCCCAGGACCTCGCGGACAGCGCGCGGCACGCCGCGGCCAAGGCGCTCGCCGCGTACGGCGAGTGAGCGCGGCGCCGCGCGAACCGTAAGGAGGCAGCGAAGGATGACGACCACGATGGCGACCGGAACCCTGGCCCACCCGACCTCTCCGGTGCTCTTCAAGGCGGCCTGCCCCGACTGCCGGGGCCGCTTCGAGCTGGCGTCGGACGCCTTCCGGCTGGCCATCGGTGCCAGCAGCCGCACCACGTTCTACTCCTTCACATGCCCCGACTGCGGTCGCGCGGTGCGCAAACCGGCCGGTGAGCGGATCATCGAGCTGCTCACCGGCGGCGGGGTGCGGACCCTGCGGCTGCACATCGGCTGACCCCCGCGCCCGACCGGAACCGGACGGTCCGGTGCGGTACGACACCGGCGGAATCCCCTCGCACCCCCGATAGGCTCGCCCCATGCTCTGGCCCATGATCGCTATCGCCCTCGGCTTCCTCGGCATCGCCGTGCTCGGCGTCCTCGCCGTCCGCGTCTTCGTCGAAGTGCGTCGGCTGGCCCGCCAGGTGGGCACGGCGTCGGAGCGGATCCAGCGGGCCGCGCAGGATCTGGAGCGGGCCGCGACCCCGCTCGCCGCCGCCGCACCCGCGGGAAAGCGGAACGAACGGCAGGGAGATCGGGCGGGGGGTTGACGGGACGCAGGAGCCGTACGCATGGACGGTAGGCTGGGGTGCGCAGGGCCGGAGAGCGCGGCGCGGCCCGTGTCCGGAAGTGCGCACAGGGGTTGCCGTACGTTCACCCGTGAGCGCTACGATCACTGGAAGCACGGCGGGCGGACGGTGTCCGGCCAAGTCAGGTAGTCCCTCAGCCGCCTCGGTGAGAAGGTAATTGCTTATGTTTGGAAAGTTCGGTTGGCCCGAGCTCGTTTTGATTCTCGTCGTCGTGATTCTTCTGTTCGGCGCCAAGAAGCTTCCCGACATGGCCCGCTCACTCGGTAAGTCCGCCCGCATCCTCAAGAGCGAGGCCAAGGCGATGAAGGCGGAGGGCGCCAAGAAGGACGAGGCCCCCGCCGACCCGCCGCAGGACGACACACAGGCCGCACCCCGGACCATCAAGGCCGCACCCGGCGATGTGAGCAGTTCGCGACCGGTCAACGAGACCGATCAGACCGCGAAGCGCTGACCGAGGGCCTGACTGCGACGGCGGCAGGGCCGCTGCGCGCTGCATGAGATGAGGACGAGGGTTGCTGAAGTCTGCCCCCAAAAAGCAGAAGCGGGAGAGGGATCCCGAGGGCCGCATGCCCCTCGTGGAGCACCTGCGTGAGCTGCGGAACCGGCTGGCCAAGGGAATCCTGGCGATCATCGTCGCGACGATCGTCGCCGCGTTCTTCTACGAAGCGATCATCAACGTCTTCACCAAGCCGGTCCTGCAGACGGTGGGCTGCGACTCGCTCTTCACCGACCTCGCCAAGCAGGAAAAGGGTTCGCGCTGCGCGAGCATCGTGATGATGGACCTCCTCGGTCCCTTCACCCTCGCGCTCAAGGTGTCCCTGGTGGCCGGTGTCATCCTGTCCGCGCCGGTCTGGCTGTACCAGCTGTGGGCCTTCCTGGCCCCGGGGCTGCACCGCAACGAGAAGAAGTACGCGCTCGGCTTCGTCGGCGTCGGCTTCCCGCTCTTCCTGGCCGGCGCGTACTTCGCCTACCAGGTGCTGCCGACCACGGCGAAGGTGCTCATCGGCTTCACGCCTGAGGGTGTCGGCAACCTCCTGACGCTGGACAAACTGCTCGACCTGATCCTCCGCATGGTGATCGTCTTCGGCCTGTCCTTCGAGCTGCCGCTGCTGCTGGTCATGCTCAACTTCGCCGGCATCCTCACGGGTAAGCGGATGCTCGGCTGGTGGCGCGGCATGATCATGGGCATCACCGTCTTCTCGGCCATCGCCACACCGAGCACCGACCCGCTGTCGATGCTCCTGCTGGCCGTGCCGATCTGCGTGCTCTACTTCGCCGCGGTGCTGGTTGCGCTGTCCAACGACGCCAGGCGGCGCCGGCGGACCGAGACGCAGCCCGACGACGACGAAGCATCCGACCTGGACCTGACGCCGGAGAGCATCGGCGAGATGGAGCCGGTGGCCGCGCCCGGGGAGCTGACGGAGCGGGGCAGCGACGGGGACGGCGAATCCGGCGGGCGGCGCCGCGGGGATCTCGACGACGTGACGTGACGGGTCCGCGCGACCCGGCCGATGCGCCCTGACCTGACCGGGAGCGCGGACGGCCGGGGCGCGGGCCGGGCGGCCGGGAAATTTTCCGGTCGGCTGTCAGAGGTGGCCGGTAGGCTCGTGAGCACGATGACCGAGGACATGTCCCCTGCTGAGCGCTATGCCGCCGCCAAGCTCCGTGCGGCCGAGCAGGCCACCGCACTCGCCCCTTTCCGAGAGATGTACGACTTCGCCCTGGATCCGTTCCAGATCGATGCCTGCCGGGCCCTGGAAGCCGGGAAGGGCGTGCTGGTCGCCGCCCCCACCGGATCGGGCAAGACGATCGTCGGCGAATTCGCCGTCCACCTGGCCCTCCAGCAGGGCCGCAAATGCTTCTACACCACGCCCATCAAGGCGCTGTCCAACCAGAAGTACCAGGATCTGGTGCGGCGTTACGGCGCCGACAAGGTCGGCCTGCTGACCGGCGACAACAGCGTCAACTCCGAGGCGCCGGTGGTCGTGATGACCACCGAAGTGCTGCGCAACATGCTCTACGCGGGCTCCCGGTCGCTGATCGGACTCGGCTATGTGGTCATGGACGAGGTGCACTACCTCTCCGACCGCTTCCGGGGTGCCGTCTGGGAAGAGGTGATCATCCATCTTCCCGAGTCCGTGACCCTGGTGTCACTGTCGGCCACGGTCTCCAACGCCGAGGAGTTCGGCGACTGGCTCGACACCGTCCGCGGTGACACCGAGGTCATCGTCTCCGAGCACCGCCCGGTGCCGCTGTGGCAGCACGTCCTGGCGGGCCGGCGGATGTACGACCTGTTCGAGGAGCGGGACGGGCAGGGCGGTGGCCGCCGCGAGGTCAATCCCGATCTGGAGCGGCTGGCCAGGATCGAGAACAGCCGGCCCACGTCGGGCAAGGACAAGCGGCGCGGTCGCAATATGCGCGAGGCGGACCGCGAGCGTGAGCGGCGGCAGCGCAGCAGGATCTGGACCCCCAGCAGAGCCGAGGTCATCGACCGTCTCGACAACGAGGGCCTGCTGCCCGCGATCACCTTCATCTTCAGCCGCGCCGGGTGCCAGGCGGCCGTCCAGCAGTGCCTGTACGCGGGCCTGCGCCTCAACGACCAGGAGGGCCGCGAGAAGGTCCGCCGCATCGTCGAGGCACGCACCGCCGGGATCCCCGACGACGACCTTCACGTGCTGGGCTACTTCGAGTGGCTGGAGGGCCTGGAGCGCGGCATAGCGGCGCATCACGCCGGCATGCTGCCGACCTTCAAGGAGGTCGTCGAGGAGCTGTTCGTCCAGGGTCTGGTCAAGGCCGTCTTCGCCACCGAGACGCTGGCGCTCGGCATCAACATGCCCGCGCGGTCCGTGGTCCTGGAGAAGCTCGTCAAGTGGAACGGCGAGCAGCACGCCGACATCACGCCGGGCGAGTACACCCAGCTCACCGGCCGGGCCGGGCGGCGCGGGATCGACGTCGAGGGGCACGCCGTGGTGCTGTGGCAGCGCGGCATGAACCCGGGTGCGCTGGCCGGGCTCGCGGGGACGCGGACGTACCCGCTGCGTTCGTCCTTCAAGCCGTCGTACAACATGGCGGTCAACCTCGTCTCGCAGTTCGGCAGGCACCGCTCGCGTGAGCTGCTGGAGATGTCGTTCGCCCAGTTCCAGGCGGACAAGTCGGTGGTCGGCATCTCGCGGGAGGTGCAGAAGAACGAAGCGGGCCTGGAGGGGTACCGCGCCTCGATGACCTGTCATCTGGGCGACTTCGAGGAGTACTCCGCCCTGCGGCGGAAGCTGAAGGACCGCGAGACGGAGCTGGCCAAGCAGGGCGCGGCCCAGCGGCGGGTGGCGGCTGCCGCGGCGCTGGAGAAGCTCAGGCCGGGCGATGTCATCCACGTGCCGACCGGCAAGTACGCCGGGCTCGCCCTGGTGCTGGATCCCGGCATGCCGTCCGGCCGCACCGACCGGCACCGCGGCTACGAGGCGCAGGACGGCCCCAGGCCGCTGGTGCTGACCGCCGAGCGGCAGGTCAAGCGGCTGGCGTCGATGGACTTCCCGGTGCCGGTGGAGGCGCTGGACCGGATGCGTATCCCCAAGTCCTTCAACGCCCGCAGCCCGCAGTCCCGCCGCGATCTGGCCTCCGCGCTGCGCACCAAGGCCGGTCACCTCGTCCCGTCCCGACACCGCAAGCCGCGCTCGGAGGCGATCGACGACAAGGAGATCGCGCGGCTGCGCAAGGACATCAGGGCGCACCCCTGCCACGGCTGCGACGAGCGCGAGGACCACGCCAGGTGGGCCGAGCGGTATCACCGACTGCTACGGGACACCCGCCAGTTGGAGCGCAGGATCGAGGGGCGTACGAACACCATCGCGCGCACCTTCGACCGGATCTGCGCGCTGCTGACCGAGCTGGACTACCTGGAGGGCGACACCGTCACGGACGAGGGCCGCAGGCTGGCCAGGCTCTACGGCGAGCTGGACCTGCTGGCCAGTGAGTGCCTGCGGGAAGGCGTCTGGGAGGGCCTCGGACCTGCGGAACTGGCCGCCTGCGCCTCGGCGTTGGTGTTCGAGGCCCGTCAGGCCGACGACGCGACGGCGCCCAAGCTGCCGGCCGGCCGGGCGCGGGACGCGCTGGGGGAGATGGTGCGCATCTGGGGCCGGCTGGACGCGCTGGAGGAGGACCACAAGATCAGTCAGGCGGAGGGGGTCGGCCAGCGGGAGCCGGACCTCGGGTTCGCCTGGGCCGCCTACCGCTGGGCCTCCGGCTTCGGGCTCGACGAGGTGCTGGTCGAGGCGGACATGCCGGCCGGTGACTTCGTCCGCTGGTGCAAGCAGCTGATCGACGTGCTCGGCCAGATCGCGGCGGCGGCGCCGCCCGGCGGCACGGTCGCCCGTACCGCGCGCAAGGCCGTGGAGGGTGTGCTGCGCGGCGTGGTCGCGTACTCGTCCGTCGGCTGACGCCTCTGCGCCCGGCGCCCGTCCTTCCGGTATCCGGAGGGGCGGGCGCCGTTGTGCGGACCCGTCGGGCCAGGTGTGACCGGCCGCCGCGCGAGGTACGCAACGGGTGCCGGACGCAGCGGAGACGGGAGCGGACATGACGCACAGCGCGGGCAGCGACGCCGGGGGCGGGGCACGGATACGGCGCTTCGGGAAGGTGATCAGGCTCCGTCCCGAGCACCGCGAGCGATATCTGCGGCTGCACGCCGAGGCGTGGCCCGCGGTCCTCGCGACCCTCACCGCCTGCGGCCTGCGCAACTACTCGATCTTCCTGGAGGGCGATCAGCTCTTCTCGTACGCCGAGTACGTCGGCGATGACTACGCGGCGGACATGGCCGCCATGGCCGCCGATCCCGCCACCCAGGAGTGGTGGAAGCTGACCGACCCGTGCCAGGAGCAGACCGCGGGCGCGGTGCCGGGGGAGTGGTGGACGCCGATGCGGGAGATCTTCCACCACGACTGAGCGGTGGTCAGGGGCGGGCGCACCGCCCGCCCCGCCGGTCAGCCGGTCGTGGCGCCGGGTGCGTACAGGCCGTCCACCCAGTTCCGCCAGGCGGTCCGGGTCTGCTCCGGGTCGGGGTGCGGGGCGGCGTGCGGGGAGTCGTCGGCGAAGAGGTGGAGGGAGATGCCGACCGGATGGCCGAAGGCGTTGCGGCCGAAGAAGCGGTAGAGGCCGTGGTCGGTGCGCAGGCCCAGGAAGTGGTCGGTGCGGTAGTCGACGACCGTGTCGAGGGGCTCGGCGCCGGGGAGTTGGACGCGCAGCCGGTCGCCTGCGGTGACCGTGCCGGTGACGCCGAGTGCGCCCAGCAGGAGGGTGAACGCGTCGGGGGTCTGTGAGCTCTGCGGGCCCGGCACCTCGATGAAGGTGGCAGGACGGCCGCCGAAGTACCGCAGGTACTGGCCGAGGGTGTGCAGGTAGAAGTCGGTGTGCAGGGCGACGCCGTCGTACTGGTCGTCCCAGTCGGACGCGTCCAGGACGCCGCTGTGGACGTAGCGCAGCACGGCCGTACCGCCGTCGCGGGCCTCGATCAGGTACTCCAGCGCGTTGAACCAGCCGTCGTCGCCCGTGGCATGGACCGCGAAGCGGCGCGGCGGATCCCAGGCGGTGACGCCGTCGTCCTCGGGGGTGTGGCCGCCGACGGCGGGGACGTCCTCCTTGGGGAACATCCACGCGCCGGTGTCCGCGGTCACTGCGGCGAACACCTCTTCGGGTGTGGCCGGCAGTACGACCTCCCGGCGGATCTCGAATTCCTTGCCCATGGGTTACTCCTCGGTGGACGGCTGATCCGGCGCGGACGGCGGTGTGGGGCCGGGGTGCCGGGTGATGCTGGGGTGCAGGGCGATGACGAGCCGGTGCGGGCGGCCCCCGGAGGCGTGCTCGTCGTGGTATTTGGCCGCCAAGTGGCGTACCGACGCGCTCAGTTCCTCGGCGAAGGCCGCCCGGTCGGCGGCCGACGCGAAGCGGATCTCCCCGTCGACGGCGAAGGTCGCCAGCCGCTGGTCGGCGGTGCGGGCGCGGCGGATCAGCTCGCCGGTCTCGCGCACCAGCCGGGCGGCGAGGGCAAGCAGCCAGCGGGCGGACAGCGGGTCGGGCGCGCGCGCCGGATCGGGGGCCACCGCGGGCAGGGCGGCGGGTGAGATCACGTAGGAGGCGGCCGTGGCCTGCATGATCCGTTCGGTGACGTTGCCCTTGCGGCGCTCCTCGACCAGCTCGATCAGGCCGTGCCGTTCCAGGGCGCGCAGGTGGTAGTTGACCTTCTGGCGGGACAGTCCGGCCGTCGCGGCCAGGGTCGTCGCCGAACCCGGTGCGGCCAGGGCGGCCAGCAGCCGCGCGCGCACCGGGTCGAGCGAGACACCGGCGGCGGCCGGGTCGTCGATCACTGCTACATCGATCACCCCATCAGAGTGCGACCGAAAATAATTATTGTCAAGGAGTGGGATGTTGTCGGTGTGGGGTGGTGGGTGAGGCTCCGGTCGGCCGGCTCACGGAGAGCGTGGTGGTCGGCACGGTGCTACGTGGTGCTCACGGCCATGCGCCGGCTCGTGCACATGGAGGCGTCGGCGCATGCATACGGCGATGGCACCCGCTGAGGGGTGCCATCGCCGTAGGGGGGTGACGGGCGGTCAGGGACCGCCGTGCTTCAGGATGCGGCAGCCGCGGTCTCCTGCTCGGCCTCGACCTGCTGGTTCCAGTCCCGCTTGGACGCCTGCCAGCCGTCCTCGTCATGGCCGTTGCGCCAGTAGCCGGAGATCGACAGCGCCTCGCGCGGGATCTCCCGCTCGACCCGCAGCAGCCGCCGCAGCTCCTTGACGAAGCCCGCCTCGCCGTGCACGAACGCCTGCACCTGCCCGGCGGGGAAGTCCAACGCGCTGACGGCGGCGACCAGTTCGCGGCCCACGGGGGCGTCGCCGCGGTGCAGCCAGGTGATCTCCGCGCCGGCCGGTGCGGACAGTTCCTGCTGCTCGGCGGGGTCGGCCACCTCGATGAAGGCGTGCACCGGCACACCGGCGGGCATCCGGGCGAGCGAGGCCGCGATGGCGGGCAGCGCGCTCTCGTCTCCGGCGAGCAGGTGCCAGTCGGCCGTGGCCTCCGGGACGTACGCGCCGCCGGGGCCGAGGAACAGCAGCTCATCGCCCGGCTTCGCGGCGGCGGCCCACGGCCCGGCCAGCCCCTCGTCACCGTGCACCACGAAGTCGACGGCCAGCTCGCCGGTCTCGGCGTCCCAGGAACGGACGGTGTACGTACGGGTCTTGGGCCACTGGTCGCGCGGCAGCTCGGCACGGATCTGCGTCATGTCGAACGGCTCGGGGTAGGAGATGCCGGGCAGCGGGAAGACCAGCTTGATGTAGTGGTCGCTGTAGGCGCCCGCCGCGAACGCGGCCAACCCCGTGCCGCCCAGGACGACGCGCACCATGTGCGGGGTCAGCTGCTCGGTGCGCCGGACCTCGGCGCGGTGCAGCGTCTGCTTCTTGCGGGCCGGTCGCTCTGCTGCCACGGCTGTCTCCCCTGACGCGATAATGAGTTAGGTATACCTAACCTAACAGCTCATGCCCGGAGTGTGTCGAGCAGCCGTTGCAAAGATCCCCCCAAACCCCACTGGGCGGCGAGCGCTTCCAGCCGCTCGGGGTCGGCCGGTTCGCGGGGCAGCGCCTGATCGACGTCCGGGATCCCGACGTCGGTGGCCACCCGTACGACGGTCGGGGCGACGGCGAGGTACGGCCGGGCGTCCGTCAGGCGCTTGCGCTGGACCGGGGTCAGCTTCGATGCCGGATCGTCGGCCGCCGCCATGATCCCGGCGAGGTCGCCGTACGCGTCCAGCAGCTTGGCGGCGGTCTTCTCGCCGATGCCGGGCACGCCGGGCAGCCCGTCGCTCGGGTCGCCGCGCAGCAGCGCCAGATCGGCGTAGCCGGAGCCGTCCACCCCGTACTTCTCGCGCAGCAGCGCCTCGTCGGTGATCTGGAGGGTGCCGACGCCCTTGAGCGGATAGAGGATGCGGACGCCGCGCCGGTCGTCGACGAGCTGGAAGAGGTCGCGGTCGCCGGTGACCACGTCCACCGGCCCCGCCGCCCGGCCGGTGAGGGTGCCGATGACGTCGTCGGCCTCGTAGCCGGCGGCGCCGACCCGGGCGATGCCCAGCGCGTCGAGGACCTGCTCGATCACCGGAACCTGCGGGGACAGGGTGTCGGGGATCTCCTCCTCGTCCGGCCCGGGGGATCCGGCGGGGGCCTCCGTGGCGACCCGGTGCGCCTTGTAGGAGGGGATCAGGTCGACCCGCCACTGGGGGCGCCAGTCGAAGTCCATGCAGGCGACCAGGTCGTCGGGGTGATGGTCCTGGACGAGCCGGGCGATGAAGTCCAGCAGCCCGCGCACCGCGTTGACCGGGGTGCCGTCGGGTGCCTTGACCGAATCCGGTACGCCGAAGTAGGCGCGGAAGTAGAGGGAGGCGGTGTCGAGAAGCATCAGGCGTCGAGTCACATCTCGCATGATGCCCCATACCTCAAACGCCCCATGGATGTGAAGTGGATCACGGCACGGTTTGAGCCAGATAAAGAGGGGCAGGCGCGCACCCGGAGAGGACCCGGTAAGCGCTTCAACTTTTTTACCGGTAAAGGCGGGCGGATCCCGTTCCGCTCCACGACCTGCCTACGGGGGTGGCAGGTCGTTTCTCGTGCAACAAGAGAGGTGTATGTGTCCAGGCTTCAAGCCGAGCACCTGTACATGGTGTTCGGAAGACGACCGAAGGACGCGGTGCGCAGGCTCGAAGACGGAGCCGACCGCGACGAACTGCGCGCCGAGGGCACGACCGCCGCGGTGATCGACGCGTCGATCGAGGTGGACGAGGGCCAGATCTTCGTCGTCATGGGTCTGTCCGGGTCCGGTAAGTCCACGCTGCTGCGGACCCTGAACGGGCTGCTGGAGCCGACCGCGGGAACCGTACGGTTCGACGGCCAGGACCTGACCTCGCTCAGCGACAAGGAACTGCGCAAGGTCCGCTCCGAGAAGATCTCCATGGTCTTCCAGCACTTCGCGCTCTTCCCGCACCGCAGCGTGCTGGAGAACGCCGCCTACGGCCTTGAGGTGCAGGGCGTCCCGCGCGCCGAGCGCGAGAAGCGCGCCTACGAGGCGCTGGAGCTGACCGGCCTCAAGGGCTGGGAGAAGTCCTGGCCCGACGAGCTGTCCGGCGGCATGCAGCAGCGCGTCGGCCTGGCCCGCGCGCTGGCCACCGACGCGGACCTGCTGCTGATGGACGAGTCCTTCAGCGCGCTGGACCCGCTGATCCGCCGGGACATGCAGGACCAGCTGCTGGAACTGCAGAAGACCCTGAAGAAGACCATCGTCTTCATCACCCACGACCTCAACGAGGCGATGCGCCTCGGCGACAAGATCGCGGTCATGCGGGACGGCCGGATCGTGCAGATCGGCAGTGCCGAGGACATCCTCGTCACCCCGGCCAACGACTACGTCGCCTCCTTCACGCAGGACGTCGACCGCACCCGGGTGCTGACCGCGGGCGCGATCATGACCGACGTGGACGAGGCGCTCGGCGGCACGGCACCGGACGGCACGAAGCTCGCCACCGCCGGTGACCTCCTCGCCGCCGCCCCCGCGACGGTCGGCCTCGACACCCCCATCGTCGACCTGTTCACCCCCTGCTCCACCAGCACCGTCCCGGTCGCCGTCACCGACAAGGCGGGCGAGCTCGTCGGCGTCGTACGGGCCGACCGGCTGCTGGCCGTCCTCGGTGAGGGCGGCGACGAGACGGCCCCGGCCGCGGTCCCCGCCCCCGCGGACCACGACACCAAGGGCAAGGTGATCACCGGTGCCTAGAGTTCCCATAGGCAGCTGGGCCAGCGACGCCGTCGACTGGCTCACCGCGCACGTCTCCTGGCTCTTCGACTTCGTCACGACCGTGCTGAACGGGTTCTACACCGGGATCCACGCGGTCCTGGCCGGGCCCGAACCGCTGATACTCGCCGGCATCTTCGCGGTCATCGCCTGGTGGCTGCGGGGTCTGCCGGCCGCGCTGCTGACGTTCATCGGCTTCGCGCTGATCGACTCGATCGAGCAGTGGGACGAGACCATCTCGTCACTGTCGCTCGTCCTGGTGGCCTGCATCATCACGATCGCGGTCGCCGTTCCGCTCGGCATCTGGGCGGCCCGCAGCCGCGCCGTCGGCGGGGCGCTGCGTCCGGTACTCGACCTGATGCAGACGATGCCCGCGATGGTCTACCTGATCCCCGGCATCCTCTTCTTCGGGCTCGGCGTCGTCCCCGGCATCGTGTCCACGATCGTCTTCTCCATGCCGCCCGCGGTCCGCATGACCGAGCTGGGCATCCGGCAGGTCGACGAGGAACTGGTCGAGGCGGCCGAGGCGTTCGGCACGCACCCGCGGCGCACGCTCTTCCGCGTGCAGCTGCCGCTGGCGCTGCCCACGATCATGGCCGGTATCAACCAGGTCATCATGCTGGCGCTGTCCATGGTCGTCATCGCCGGTACGGCCGGCGGCGGCGGACTCGGCGGTTCCGTCTACAACTCGCTCAGCTCCGTCGACGTGAAGCTGGGCGCCGAGGCCGGTCTGTCGGTCGTCATCCTCGCCGTGTACCTGGACCGGATGACCGGTGCGCTCAACCAGCGGGTCTCGCCGCTCGGCCGGCGTGCCCTGGCCAAGGCGCAGGCCGCGCTCGGCGGGCTGAAGTTCCTGCGCTGGAAGCCCGCCACCTCGCTCGCGACCGTCGGCGTCGTCGTGCTGGCGCTGGTCGCCGGCGGGATGGGCTACTTCAACAAGAGCGGCGGCAACGGCACCGGCGGCAGCGACGGCGACGGCCGCTCGATCAGCCTGGGGTACGTCAACTGGGACGAGGGCCGCGCCACCACGTACCTGTGGAAGGAGATCCTCGAACAGCGCGGCTTCAAGCCCAAGCTCCAGGCGCTGGACGCGGGACCGCTCTTCGCCGGTCAGGCCCGCGGCGACATCGACGTGCAGTCCAACGCCTGGCTGCCGACGACGCACGAGACGTACTGGAAGAAGTACAAGGACCAGCTGGAGGACCTCGGCGCCTGGTACGACAAGACGTCGCTGGAGATCGCGGTCCCGTCGTACATGAAGGACATCAAGTCCCTCGACGACCTCAAGGGCAAGGGCGGCGAGTTCAAGGGCAAGATCACCGGCATCGAGCCGGGCGCCGGCGAGATGAAGATCCTCAAGGACAAGGTCCTCAAGGACTACGGCCTGTCCGGCGAGTACTCCGTGCAGGACTCCAGCACCTCGTCGATGCTCGCCGAGCTGGACCGCTCCATCCGCGCGAAGAAGCCGATCGCGGTCACCCTGTGGTCCCCGCACTGGGCGTACAACAAGTACGACCTCACCAAGCTCAAGGACCCCAAGGGCGCCTTCGGGTCCGGTGACAGCCTGCACATGCTGGGCCGCAAGGGCTTCTCCAAGGACGAGCCGCAGGTCGCCCAGTGGATGAAGAACTTCCACCTGGACGAGGAGCAGCTCACCAGCCTGGAGAACGAGATCAAGCAGGCCGGCAACGGTCACGAGCAGGACGGCGTGCGCAGCTGGCTCAAGAAGAACCCGGGTCTGGTCGACAAGATCGCCCCGTCCAGCCACGTCTCCTACGCCAAGGGCAAGGACGCAGGCAAGGCCCCGGAGATCGGCTACCCGGCGTGGGACGAGGGCATCGCCACCACGTACCTGTGGAAGAACGTCCTGGAGAAGCGCGGCTACCGGCCGAAGCTGCACAACCTCGACGTCGGCCCGATGTGGACCGGCCTGTCGACCGGGCAGATCGACGTGGAGACCGACGGCTGGCTCCCGGTCGCGCAGAAGCAGTACTGGGACAAGTACAAGAAGGATCTCGTCGACCTCGGGCCCTGGTACGACAAGACCTCGCTGGAGCTCGCGGTGCCGTCCTACGTCAAGGACGTCAAGACCCTCGACGACCTGGCGAAGCACAAGGACGAGTTCAAGGGCAAGATCATCGGGATCGAGCCGGGTACCGGCGAGATGAAGCGCCTCAAGAGCACCGTCGCCCCCGCGTACGGTCTGGAGGACTTCCAGGTCACCGAGGCCGGGACCAGCGCCATGCTCGCCGAGCTGCAGCGGGCCTACCAGAAGCGGGAGCCCATCGCGGTCGTCCTGTGGTCCCCGCACTGGGCGTACAGCAAGTACGACCTGACCAAGCTCAAGGACCCCAAGGGCACCTGGGGCGCCAACAACCACATCAAGACGATCGGCAACAAGAGCTTCCCCGAGAAGTTCCCCGAGTTCGCCGGCTGGTTGAAGAACTGGAAGATGACCCCCGATGAGCTGAGCTCCCTGGAGAAGGACATCCAGGACGCCGGCAAGGGCAACGAGGACAAGGGCGTCCAGAAGTGGATCGACGCCCACCCGGGCATCGTCGACAAGATGGCCCCGGTGAAGTAGCCCTCAGCGGCACGCACTTCACGACGGCGAGCCCCGCCCCCGGCATCCGGCCGGGAGCGGGGCTCGCCGCATGCCGGGCCCGCGCCGCGACCGGCTCCGCCGTCACCCGGCCGGTCCGTCCGATGGCGTAAGGCCGCCGTCCCCGCGTCGCGCCGCCCGGCGCCCGGTGGTGTGCTCGAAGGGCGCCGGTTCCTTCTGCACGGCCACCGGGGCCGTGGCCGGCGCGGGAGAAGACCGTGAGACCAGCGCACATCTCCGCGGCCGTGCTGTCCGCCGTCGCCGCCCTGACGCTCTGCGCCCCCGCCGCTTCGGCGCGGGTCGTCCCGGATCCGATGGCGGCCGGTGAGCGGGTGACCGTCGGCGACGACGGGCGGTGCACGGGGGAGGGGACGGCGCGGGCGCGGTCGACGCTGTTCGGCACCGTGCCGCTGCGGCCTTCGGACCGGGGCAGGGCCGGGGTGGCGACCGTCGCGCGCGGCGCCACGGCCGGCCGCTACACCGTCACCGTCGACTGCGGCGCGGGCGGCCCGCGCCACACCGAGACGGTCACCGTGCGCGGCGTCAGGACCGCGGGGATGAGCGTGACGCAGGCGGCCGGCGGCCTGGCCCTGCTGGTCCTGGTGGGCGGCGCGGCCCATGTGCTGCGCCGCACCCTGAAGACGTATCTGTGGGACGCGCGCCGGGGCACGTAACGGGTGTCCCGCAGGCGGCAGTTGCGTACCGTGGGGCCATGACCGGTCACAGTTCCCCGCGCCGGGTGGTGTCCCTGGTGCCCTCGCTCACCGAGTCGGTGGCCGCCTCGGCGCCGGATTTGCTGGTCGGGGCCACCGACTGGTGCAGCCACCCGGAGGGCCTCGACGTCGTCCGCGTCGGCGGCACCAAGAACCCCGATACGGCCCGTATCGCCGCGCTCGCCCCCGATCTCGTGCTGGCGAACGAGGAGGAGAACCGCCCGCAGGACCTCGACGCGCTGCGGGCCGCCGGTCTCGACGTGCTGGTCACCGAGATCCGCACGCTGGACCAGGCGCTGAGCGAGCTGGACCGGGTGCTCGCCCGCTGCGGACTGCCGCGTCCCGACTGGCTGGACGCGGCCGGGGACGCCTGGCGCGGACTGCCGCCCCGGGCCGCGGAGTCGACCGCGATCGTGCCGATCTGGCGGCGGCCCTGGATGGTGCTCGGCCGTGACACCTTCGCCGGTGACCTGCTGGCCAGGATCGGCGTCCGGCAGCTCTACGCCGGGCACGCCGAGCGCTATCCGCGGATCCCGCTGCCCGAACTGGCCGCGAGCGGCGCCGACCTGGTCGTGCTGCCCGACGAGCCGTACCGCTTCACGGCCGACGACGGCCCCGAGGCGTTCCCCGGGCTGCCCGCCGCGCTGGTCAGCGGGCGCCATCTCACCTGGTACGGACCGTCGTTGGCGACCGCCCCCGAGGTGCTGTCGGCCGCGCTGGGCGCGGCCCGCTGACGTCCCGGCGGCCGTCGGCCTGCCTCAGCGCGCCGCCGACCGCTCGCGCGCCGCGGCCACCAGCGCCGCCATCAGCCGGTCGTCGTCGCCCGCCTCCGGGTGCCACTGCACGGCGAGCGTGAACGCCCGCGCGTCCGGCAGCTCCAGGGCCTCCACGGTGCCGTCGTCGGCATGCCCGGAGGGGAGCAGCCCGCGCCCGATCCGGTCCACGGACTGGTGGTGGTAGGTCGGCACGGACACCGGCTCGGGCAGCACCGCGGCGAGCGCCGTCCCCGGCACCGGCTCGACCGCGTGCCGCTCGAAGACGCCGGGCGGCCCGGCGTGCCCGTCGAGGTGCTGGACGAGGGTGCCGCCCCGCAGCACGTTGAGCAGCTGGAGGCCGCGGCAGACGCCGAGCAGCGGTACGCCGCCGTCCAACGCCGCCTCGATCAGGGCCAGTTCCCAGGTGTCCCTGGCCTCGTTGGGCGGCCCGGTCCTGGGGTGCGGATCGGCGCCGTAGCGGGCCGGTGCCACGTCCGCGCCGCCGGCGATCACCAGGCCGTCCAGCCGGGCGACGGCGCCGGCCGCGGCCTCGGCGGTGTCGGGCGGCAGCAGGGCGGCGAGCCCGCCCGCGCGCTGGACCATCCGGTGGTAGCCGGCGGGCAGCACCGCGGCGGGCAGCGTCCACACGCCCCACCGTGCCTCGTCCTCCAGGTAGGTGCTGATGCCGATGAGCGGCCGGGACATCGGGTCCTCCGTGCGTGGGTGCGGGTCGGTACGGGTGCGGGGTGGCCGGGGGCGGCCGGACGGTGTCAGTCGCGGGTCAGCTCGGCCTCGGCGGCGGCCAGCGCGGCGAACTCCTCCTCCGGTGCCGCGGCCACCAGCCGGTGCCGTGAGTAGCAGGCGAAGTAGGCGAGCGCCACGACGTACACGCCGAGGGCGATGAGCGCGGCGTCCTTGTCGACCAGGAACGTCGCCACCAGCGCGGAGCAGGCGAGCACGAAGGCGACGGACGAGGTGAGCATGCCGCCCGGGGTGCGGTACGGGCGGTGCAGGGCGGGCTCGCGGCGGCGCAGCACGAGGTGCGAGAGCGCCATCAGGGCGTAGGAGATGGTGGCGCCGAACACCGCGACGTTCAGCATGCGGGCGCCGTCCCCGGTGGCCGCCGCGAGGCCGAAGCCGAGCGCGCCGGGAACCAGGAGGCCGAGGTAGGGCGCCTTGCGGCGGCTGGTCAGGGAGAGGAAGCGGGGCAGGTAACCGGCCCGGGAGAGGGCGAACAGCTGCCGCGATCCGGCGAAGATCAGCGAGAAGAAGGACGCCACGAGCCCTGCCAGGCCCGCGTAGTTGACGATCCGGCTGACGGTCGTCGGCTCGCCGTGCGGCTGGAGCGCCTGCACCAGCGGATCGCCCACGGACTGGATCGCCGCCGAGCCGCGCGCGCCGGTCGCCGCGGTGAAGGTGATCAGCGCGAGCAGCAGCAGGACACCCATCGCGGCGGCCATCGCCTTCGGCAGCACCCGGGCCGGGTCCTTGGTCTCCTCGGCGGCCAGCGGCACCCCTTCGACGCCGAGGAAGAACCACATGCCGAACGGGAACGCGGCCCAGATGCCCAGCACGCCGAACGGCAGCCAGGAGGATGCGCCGAACGCGCCCTCCCGGACCGGGATGTCGTTGAGTGCGTCCACGTGGAAGTCGCTGAGCGCGGCCAGCGCGAAGACGAGCAGCGCGGCCACGGCGACGGCGGTGACGACCAGGCTGAAGCGCAGCGCCTCGCCCACGCCCCACAGGTGGATCCCGATGAAGAGCACGAAGCAGGCGAGGTAGACGGGCCAGCCGGAGTGCAGGCCGAACAGGCCGAGGGATTCGACGTAGTCGCCGATGAAGATCGAGATCGCGGCCGGCGCCAGGACGTACTCGATGAGGATCGCCGTGCCGGTCAGGAAGCCGCCCCAGGTGCCCAGCGCGCGCCGGGCGAAGCCGTAGCCGCCGCCCGCCGTCGGCAGGACCGAGGCCAGCTCCGCGAGGGCGAAGACCAGGCAGGTGTACATCAGGCCCATCAGGACGGCGGCGATGGCCAGGCCGCCGAAGCCGCCCTGGGCCAGGCCGTTGTTCCACCCCGAGAAGTCGCCGGAGACGACGTAGGCGACGCCCAGGCCGGTGAGCAGCAGCGGTCCCGCGCTGCCGCGGCGCAGCGAACGGCGCGCCAGGTAGGTGTCGTCGGTGGATGTCCCGCCGCCCGGGGAGGTCACGGGCGGTGCGCTCTGCGATTCCGTACTGTCGGCCATCAGCCGCTCCTGCCTCGCCGTGGGTGCTGCGGACCGGTGCGGATCCGAAGCAAAGGTTCAGCGGCATACCTTTGCCGGGTTCTTCGCTCCCGCGCAAGACCTGTGCGGTTACGGACCGGTTACCCGGCCGGTCCTGTCAGGAAGCCGCGCAGCAGTGCCGCGGTGCCGCCGCAGTGTTCACGCGCCACCTCGCGCGCCCCGTCCGCGTCGCCGTCCAGGACCGCTTCGACCAGGACGCCGTGCTGGGTCTGCGAGTGTTCCAGGTTGCGCACCAACAGCGGGATGCAGTCCAGCAGTTCGTTCACGCTCGCCCGCACCGCAGCGTACTGCGCCGCGAGCGAGGGGGAGCCGGACAGCTCGGCGAGGGTGAGGTGCAGCATCGTGTCGCACCTGCGGTAGTCGGTGAGCGGCGCGTCCCCGGTGGCGGCCAGCGCGTCCCGCAGCCGGGTGCCCTGCTCGTCGGTCAGGCCGTGGCTCGCGCACAGGCCGGCCGCGCCGGACTCCAGCACCTCGCGGAAGCGCAGGGTGTCCTCGACGTCGATCCGCTCGATCCGGCGCCGCAGCCCCGCCTCGCCCGGTCCTGCGGTGCGCACCCGGACGAAGGTGCCGCCGTAGCGGCCCCGCCTGCTCTCCACCAGGTCCTCGTCCTGGAGCACCTTCAGCACCTCGCGCAGGGTCACCCGGCTGATGTGCAGCCGCTCCGCCAACTCCCGCTCCGCGGGCAGCCGTTCGCCCTGCGGTACCAGGCCGAGCCGGACGACCTGGAGTATCTGCTCCAGCGCCTCCTCGAAGCCGTTGCCCGCCCGCACCGGCCGCAGTACGGGTGCCAGCCGGTCAGCCGCACCGTCCATCTCAGCCCCTTCCCAAGCAATGGTTCATGTGCATACCTTATGACCTCCGGATGCAGCGACAGGAGGCAACACCGTGGCACACCGCACGCCCCCGCTCTCCGTCGAAGAGCTGAAAATGCTCGTCGACGCCGGGGAGATCGACACTGTCGTCCTCGCCTTCACCGATATGCAAGGGCGCCTCCAGGGCAAGCGGTTCGCCGCCCGCTACTTCCTCGACACCGTCCTGGAGCACGGCACCGAGGGCTGCAACTACCTCCTGGCCGTGGACGTCGACCTCAACACCGTCGAGGGCTACGCCATGTCCTCCTGGGAACGCGGCTACGGCGACTTCGCGATGCACGGCGACCCCGCCACCCTGCGCCGCACCCCCTGGAACCCCGGCACCGCCCTGATCACCGCCGACCTCGCCTGGCACGACAACTCACCCGTGGTCGCCTCCCCGCGGCAGATCCTCCGCCGCCAGCTCGACCGTCTCGCCGAGCACGGCTGGCGCGCGTACGCGGGCACCGAGCTGGAGTTCATGGTCTTCAAGGACACCTACGAGGACGCCTGGTCGCGCGGGTACCGGCAGATGAACCCCGCCAACCAGTACAACGCCGACTACTCCGTCCTCGGCACCGGCCGGGTCGAACCGCTGCTGCGCCGCATCCGCAACGAGATGGCCGCGGCCGGGATGACCGTCGAGTCCGCCAAGGGCGAGTGCAATCTCGGCCAGCACGAGATCGTGTTCGTCTACGACGAGGCGCTGGCCACCTGCGACCAGCACAGCATCTACAAGACCGGCGCCAAGGAGATCGCCGCCCAGGAAGGCATGTCGCTCACCTTCATGGCGAAGTACGACGAGCGCGAGGGCAACTCCTGTCACATCCACCTCTCGCTCCAGGACGCCGACGGCCGGCCGGTACTCGCCGACGAGGACGGCCCGTACGGCATGTCCCGCATCATGCGGCACTTCCTCGCCGGCCAGGTGGCCGCGATGCGCGACTTCACGCTCCTCTACGCGCCCAACATCAACTCCTACAAGCGCTTCCGGCCCGGATCCTTCGCGCCCACCGCCGTCGCCTGGGGCCCCGACAACCGCACCTGCGCCCTGCGGGTGGTCGGCCACGGCCGCGCGCACCGGCTGGAGAACCGGCTGCCGGGCGGCGACGTGAACCCCTACCTCGCCGTCGCCGGCATGGTCGCGGCCGGCCTGTACGGCATAGAACACGAGCTGGAACTCCCCGACGCCACCACAGGCAACGCCTACACCGGCGACGCCGCACACGTCCCCACCACGCTGCGCGAGGCCGCCGAGCTGTGGGAGCACAGCCCGATCGCCCGCGCCGCCTTCGGCGACGAGGTCGTCGACCACTACCGCCACATGGCCCGCGTCGAACAGGACGCCTACGACGCGGCCGTCACGGACTGGGAGCGCTTCCGCTCCTTCGAGCGCATGTAAGGAACCGTCACGTGCTGCACGAGCTGGACATCATCAACCCGGCGACCGAGGACACGGTGGCCACCGTCCCCACCACCTCGCCCGCCGAGGTCGACGCCGCGGTCCGGCGGGCCGCCGCCGCCCAGGAGAAATGGGCGGCCCTGCCGCCCGGCGACCGGGCCCGCCTGCTGCGCCGCTTCGCCGATGTCGTCGACACCCACATCGGGCCGCTCGCCCAACTCGAACTCATCGAAGCGGGCCACCCGTTGGGCAACGCCACCTGGGAAGCGGGCAACGTCCGCGACCTGCTGCACTACGCGGCCGGGGGAGTGGAACGCCTGACCGGCAGTCAGATCCCGGTCGCCGGCGGCATCAACGTCACCTTCCAGGAACCGCTCGGCGTCGTCGCCGTCATCGCCCCCTGGAACTTCCCGATGCCGATCGCCGCCTGGGGCACCGCCCCCGCCCTCGCGGCCGGCAACGCCGTCCTCCTCAAGCCCGCCGAGACCACCCCGCTCACCGCGCTGCGGCTCGCCCAGTACGCGCTGGACGCCGGGCTGCCCGAAGGGCTCTTCCAGGTCCTGCCGGGCGAGGGGCCTGTCACCGGCACCGCGCTGGTCGACCACCCCGGCGTCGCCAAGGTCGTCTTCACCGGCTCCACCACCACCGGACGGCAGATCGCCGCCCGCTGCGCCGCGCAGACCAAGCGCCTCACCCTCGAACTCGGCGGCAAGAGCCCCAACATCGTCTTCGCCGACGCCGACATCGAGGCAGCCGCCGCAGCCGCCCCCGGCTCCTTCCTCGACAACACCGGACAGGACTGCTGCGCCCGCAGCCGCATCCTCGTCCAGCGCACGGTCTACGACCGCTTCATGGAGCTGCTGGAGCCCGCCGTCAAGGCGTTCACCGCGGGCGACCCCGCCGACCCCGCCACCGACATGGGCCCGCTGATCTCCGCGGCCCAGCGCGAGCGGGTACGGTCCTACGTCCCCGAGGGCGCCCCCGTCGCCTTCCGCGGCGAGGCCCCCGAGGGCAAGGGCTTCTGGTACCCCGCCACCGTCCTGGAGGGCAGGCCCGACGACCGCAGCGCGGTGGAGGAGATCTTCGGCCCGGTCGCCGTCGTCCTGCCCTTCGACGACGAGGCCGACGCCGTCCGCATCGCCAACGCCACCGACTACGGCCTGTCCGGCTCCCTGTGGACGGGCGACGTCGGCCGCGCGCTGCGCGTCTCGCGCGCCGTCGCGGCCGGCAACCTCTCCGTCAACTCCCATGCCAGCGTGCGCTATTCGACCCCCTTCGGCGGGTTCAAGCAGTCCGGGCTCGGCCGTGAACTGGGCCCCGGCGCGCTGGCCGCCTTCACCGAGACCAAGAACGTCTTCATCAGCACCGAGGAGAGCAAGTGACCGACCAGACCCCCGTGTGCCGCCGCCTGGTGGGCCGTACCGCCGTGATCACCGGAGCCGGCAGCGGCATCGGCCTGGCCACCGCCCGCCGGCTGGCGTCCGAAGGCGCCCACGTCGTCTGCGCCGACATCGACCCGGTGGCGGGCAAGGCCGCAGCCGACGAGGTCGGCGGCCTCTTCGTCCAGGTCGACGTGACCGACGCCGAGCAGGTCGAGGCGCTCTACAAGGCCGCGTTCGACACCTACGGATCCGTCGACATCGCCTTCAACAACGCCGGCATCTCCCCGGCCGACGACGACTCCATCCTCACCACCGGGCTCGACGCCTGGAAGCGCGTCCAGGAGGTCAACCTCACCTCCGTCTACCTCTGCTGCAAGCACGCCCTGCCCTACATGCAGCGCCAGGGCCGCGGCTCCATCATCAACACCGCGTCCTTCGTCGCCGTGATGGGCGCCGCCACCTCGCAGATCAGCTACACCGCGTCCAAGGGCGGCGTGCTGTCCATGTCCCGCGAACTGGGCGTGCAGTTCGCCCGCGAGGGCATCAGGGTCAACGCGCTGTGCCCGGGGCCCGTCAACACCCCGCTGCTCAAGGAGCTGTTCGCCAAGGACCCGGAGCGGGCCGCGCGCCGCCTCGTGCACGTGCCGGTCGGCCGGTTCGCCGAGCCCGAGGAGATCGCCGCCGCCGTCGCCTTCCTCGCCAGCGACGACTCCTCCTTCGTCAACGCCGCCGAGTTCCTCGTCGACGGCGGCATCGCCGGGGCGTATGTCACACCCGTGTGACCTGCCTCGATAAGGTCGCATGATCACACCGGGGCCGGTACCGCAGTGGTGCCGGCCCCGGTGTCCTCCTGCCCCCTCTGAACAACGGAGTTCTCATGCGCCACAGGCACGCCCTCGCCCTGGGCCTCACCGTGACCGCGCTCCTCGCCGGCAGCGTGCCGGCGACCGCGGCCACCCCGACCCGCTCCGCCGCCCAGGACACCGCGGCGGCCCGGCCGGGCACGAACTGCCCGCAGCTCTCCAGAGACCTGCCGTGGTACGGCCACAACCGCGCCAAGCTGCAACGCGCCATCGACGAGCGCGGCACCTGTAGCCACCCCGGACTCGCCCACGGCCACGGCCGGGCCCCCGTCGCCGCGTTCGACTGGGACAACACCATGACCAAGAACGACGTCACCGACGCGACGATCAACTGGTCCCTGCGGCACGACAAGATCCTGCGCCCCGCCCGCTGGAGCGACACCAGCAAGTGGCTCACCCCCGAGGCCGACCGCGCCCTCACCACGGCCTGCGGCACCTCCGTACCCGTCGGCAAGCCGCTGCCCACCTCCACCGACGCCGACTGCGCCGACGAGATCCTGGAGATCCGCGGCGAGGGGAAGACCATGAGCGGCGCGGCGGCCTTCGCCGGCACCTGGAACCACCGGCGCACGGTGCCCCAGTACGCCTGGGTGCCGCAGCTGTTCGCCGGCCACACCGACGCCGGAATCCGCCGGATCGCCGCCGCCGGACGCAAGGCCGCGCTCGCCGCGCCCGTGGGCAGCACCGTGAAGATCGGCACCCACACGCTCCCCGCCTACGTGCGCTACTACGAGCAGCAGAAGGACCTGGTCCGCACCCTGCGCCGGGCCGGCTTCGACGTCTACATCGTCTCCGCCGGATCCGAACCCGTCGCCGAGGTCTGGTCCCGGTCCGTCGGCTTCGACCGCGCCCACACGATCGCGATCCGCAGCGTCATGAAGAACGGCAAAATCACCTACGGCATGCAGGGCTGCGGTGACGTGCCCACCGGCCAGGGCGAGGCGATCCCCTACATCGACGGCAAGCGCTGCTTCATCAACCAGGAGATCTTCCACATCAAGGGCGCCGAAGCCTGGCGCAAGCAGGACCCCGCGCACCGCATCGCGCTCGGCGGCGGTGACGCCGACACCGACGTCACGTTCGTCAACGACGCCACCAGCGCCCACCTGGCCATCAACCGCAACAAGACCGAACTGATGTGCCGCGGCTACGACAACGCCGACGACCGCTGGGTGATCAACCCGATGTTCATCGAGCCGCTGGGCCGCAAGTCCGGCGCCTACCCCTGCGCCACCGAGGGCTACACCAACACCGACGGCGTCCCCGGTCCGGTCCGCCGCCCCGACGGCACCGTCGTGCCCGACCAGCACGACCGCATCCACGCCTGACCCCGCAGCGCGGGCCGCGCCGACGCCGCGCGGCCCGCGCTCACAGGAACGTACGCCCCTCGCCCCGGTACGTCGGCACCGTCTCCACCACCCGGTCGCCCGCGACCAGATGCAGCCGCGCGAACCGCTCGCACAGCTCACCGGCCTTCGCGTGCCGGAACCACACCCGGTCGCCGATCGGCAGCAGGTCGGCCGCCGCCCCCAGCAGCGGCGTCTGCACCTCGCCCGCACCCTCCTGCGGGTCGTAGCGCAGCCCCGCGGGCAGATGCGGCTCCGGCAGCCGGTCCGCGCCCGCGGCGCCCGACGCCGGATAGCCGCCGCCCAGCACCGTCACGACACCGGGCCCCGGACGGCGCACGACGGGCTGCGCGAACAGCGCCGCCGGACGCCCGCTGAACGAACGGAAGTTGTCGAACAGACGCGGCACGTACAGGCCCGAACCGGCCGCGATCTCGGTGATCGCCGCCTCCGCCGCCGTGTGCTGCACACTGCCGGTACCGCCGCCGTTGACGAACTCCAGGCGCGGCGCCACCGCCCGCACCGCCCGTACCGCCTCCCAGCGCCGCTGCGCCAGCTCCTTGCGCGCCGCCGCCTGCATCACCCGCACCGCCCGCGAGAACACCGGCTTGCCGGACACCTCGTCGCCGACCCCCGCCACGTGCCCCTCGTACGCCATCAGCCCCACCAGCCGGAACCCGGGGCGGGTGGCCACCACGCGGGCCAGTTCGGCCAGTTGGGACGGCCGGCGCAGCGACGACCTGCGCGCCCCGACCCGGACCGCGCCGCCCATCAGGCGGTACGAGGTGTCGAGCTCCAGGCACACCCGGACCTCCGCGCCGCGGCCGGCCGGACGGGACGCGTCGATCAGGTCCAGCTGCGCGGGGTCGTCGACCATCACCGTCACCGCAGCGGCGAGCCCGGCGTCCGAGGTCAGCTCGCCGAAGGCCGTGCGGTCCGCCGACGGGTACGCCAGCAGGATGTCGGTGAATCCCGAACGCGCCAGCCACAGCGACTCGTCGAGGGTGAAACTCATGATCCCCGCGAAGCCGTCGCGCGCCAGCACCCGCTCCAGCAGCGCCCGGCAGCGCACCGATTTGCTCGCCACCCGGATCGGCTTGCCCTTCGAGCGGCGCACCAGATCGGCGGCGTTGGCGTCGAAGGCGTCCAGATCGACGAGGGCCAGCGGAGCGTCGAGGTGCGCGGTCGCCCGGTCGTAACGGGCTTTGTCGCCATACGCGTCGGCGGGGTAGTGGGACATGGCGGCAGCCTGCCAGAGACGCCTACCACTGGGTAGGGGGGAGATAGCGACAGAACGGACACGGGGTTGGAGGCCCGCCCGCGCCAGCCCGTAGAGTGGCGGTACGCCGCAACCAGCAGGTCAGCGGCGGTTTGTGTGGATACGGACCACCTTGCCCCGATTGTTGGTCGGGTGCGGGGAGAGCGGCGCGAGGGGGCGCGGGTGAGCACCGAGGCCGACTGTGCCGGAACGCGGAACACCCCTCCGATACCCCCGCCACCGCAGGCCCCGCCCGCCCCGCCGCGGGCACCGGAACGGACCGCGACCCCCGTCGCGCGTGCCGGGGAACGCCCCGAGGGACGCCCCAGGACTCCCGCGCAGCCGCAGCCGTCGGGCCAACAGGCCCCGCCCGCACCGCTCGTGGACACCGACACCGACGACGACCCGCGGACCGCGGTCCTGCGCAGGGTGCCGGCCGACGCCCCCGTCCCGTCGCTCGACCGGACCTCGGCCTCGGCGTCCGCCCCGGCAGCGGAACCGGCCCCTGCGCCTGCCCCGTCCGACGAGGAGCCGCAGCCCGGCGAGGACTCCAGGACCGCGGTCCTGCGCACGGTGCCGTCCGACACCCCCGTGCCCTCGCTCGACCGGACCTCGGCCTCGGCGTCCGCCCCGGCAGCGGAACCGGCCTCTGCGCCCGCCCCGTCCGACGAGAAGCCGCAGCCCGGCGACGCGTCACGCACCGCCGTCCTGCGCACGGCGCCGCCCGCGCCCGCCCCGGAACGGGCTCCCGCACCCGCCGCCGGCCGGGCCACCGCCCCGCAGCCCGCAGCCGCGCCCGCCGGTACCCCGCCGCGCCCCGGGACGCCGCCCGCCGTGCCGCCACGCCCGGAGCGCGCGCCCGCCGTGCCCCCGGCCGCGCCGCCCGCCCGCAGGCCCGCGCCCTTCCGCGACACCGCCGCCTTCCACCTCGCCCGCAGCCAGGACCTGTGGACGGCCCGCACCGAGTCCGCCCGGAGCACCGGGAACGCCGACGGCGCCGCCCCGTCACGCACCCGCGCCGCGACGCCGCCCGCCGGCGCACCCCCCGCACCCACCACCCCCCGCACCACAGGACTCCCAGGCCCCAGGGCCCCGCTCCCGCCCGCCCACCTTCCCCCCGCCCCGCCCCGCACCTCCCTGCTCGTCCCGGCCCGCGGCCCCGCCCCGCGCGTGCTCGCCGCCGTGATCTGCCTGGTACTCGGCGTCGGCCTCATCGGCGGCGCGGTGGCCGGGAGTTGGCTCACCGACGACACCGACACCCGCCCCACGGCCGAGGTCACCTTCGCCAAGGGCCGCGACGCCTGGCGCAACACCCCCGTCGACGCGCTCTTCCCGCGCACCGTCGACGGATTCGGCATCGGCCCCGGAGGCGCCGACCGCCGCTGGACCCGGATCGCCCTCGCCCCCGACAGCGGCTGCGCCGACGCCTACGACCCGCCGCTGGCCAAGGCGCTCGCCACGGCAGGCTGCACCCGCCTGCTGCGCGCCACCTACATCGACGCCACCCGCACCGACCTCATCACCGTCGGCGCCCAGATCGCCAAGGCCGACCAGGACACCCTCAAGGCCCTGCACACCCGCTTCACCACCCAGGGCCTGGACCGGCGCGCGGGCCTGCTGCCCCGCACGTACCCGGCCGACGGCACCCCCGCCGCGGACTTCGGACCCGAACGGCGCGCCAGCTGGAGCATCCGCGTGCTCACCGACATACCGGTCATCGTCTTCGCCGTCTCCGGATTCGCCGACGGACGCACGGTCGACACCCCGCAGCCCGCCACCGCGGCCACCACGGCAGGCGCCACCACCGCCCCCGCCGAATCCGGTCTCGGCCACGACGCCAAGGACCTCGCCGACCGCATCGAGGCCACCTTCCGCAAGGCATCGGGCAGCATCACCCGGACCACGGAGGCGTCGTCATGACCGGAGCCCTGCTGCGCGGCGCCGCCGTCGCGCTCGGCTCGGCCGCGCTGGCCGTGCTGCCCGCCGTACCGGCCCGCGCCGACGGCATCCGCGCCCAGGAATGGGCACTGGAGGCGATCCACGCCCAGGAGGCATGGCAGACCACCAAGGGCGACGGCATCACCGTCGCCGTCCTGGACACCGGCGTCGACGCGAGCCACCCCGACCTCAAGGGCCAGGTGCTGCCCGACCGCGACCTCGTCGGCTTCGGCGCGGCGCAGGGCGACCCGGCCTGGGCCACCCACGGCACCGGAATGGCCGGCATCATCGCAGGTCACGGCCATGGACCCGGACGCGTCGACGGCGTGCTCGGCGTCGCGCCGCAGGCCCGCATCCTGCCGGTGCGGGTGATCCTCGAAGACGACGACCCGCAGCGCAAACGCGCCCGCGCCGAACGCTCAGGGGCACTCGCCGACGGCATCCGCTACGCCGCCGACCACGGCGCCGACGTCATCAACCTCTCCCTCGGCGACGACAGCGCCTCCGCGCACCCCGAACCCCGCGAGGACGCCGCCATCCAGTACGCCCTGGGCAAGGGCGTACCGGTCGTCGCCTCCGCGGGCAACGGCGGCAAGGAGGGCAACCGCGCCTCCTACCCCGCCGCCTACCCCGGCGTCATCGCCGTGACCGCGGTCAACCGCTACGGCATCAGGTCCAGGTTCTCGACGAAGCACTGGTACGCCGCCGTCTCAGGACCCGGCGAACAGGTCGTCACCGTCAACCCCGACCGCACCTACTACGAGGGCTGGGGCACCAGCGCCGCGGCTGCCTTCGTCTCCGGAAGCGTCGCGCTCATCCGCTCCGTCCACCCCGACCTCAGCCCGGCACAGATCAGGCAACTGCTGATCGACACCGCGCAGGACCGCCCGGACGGGGGCCGCGACGACGAACGGGGCGCGGGTCTGGTCGACCCCGCAGCCGCCATCGAGGCGGGCGACGACATCGAGCCCACCGCCCAGAAACCGGCACCCGCCGCGCACGCCGAGCGCTACTTCGGCAACGGACCGGTCGCCGAGCCCGCGAAGACCGGCTCGGCCGGCTGGCTCCCCTGGAGCGCCGCCGCCGCGGGAGCGGGCCTGCTGGCCGCCGCCTTCGTGCTCTGGCGCGACCGCCACGGCCACCGCTGACCTGCGTACACCCGCCCCCGGCGGCGCCCGGCCCGGCCGCTAGGCTCACCCCCGTGGCGCAGAAGAACATTCCGGACCCCGGTTTCTCCGACGACGACGGCTCCGCCGACCCGGCCCTGGAGGCCGCGCTGGCCGCCTATGACGACGACCGGAGCACCGAACCCCGGCTCCTGGAGGCGCTGTCGGGCGCCCGCGTCCTGGTCCCGGTCGTCGCGGTGCTCGGCGAGAGCGAGACCGGACCCGACGGCCTGCGCCGGGAGAAGACCAGCGACATGGCCGTCCCCACCCTCCAGGCACCCGACGGCCGTCGCGCGCTGCCCGCCTTCACGTCGATGGACACCCTCAAGCGCTGGCGGCCCGACGCCAGGCCGGTGGCGGTGCCGCTCCAGCAGGCGCTGCTCGCCGCCTCGCACGAAAAGGCCGACACCGTCGTCGTCGACCTGGCGGGACCGGTGACCTACCAGCTCACCGGCGCCGCCCTGCGCGCACTCGCCGAGGGCAGGCAGAGCGCCGACCCGCGCACCGACCCCGCCGTCACCGACGCGCTGCGCACCCTGCTCGCCGCCGAGCCCGCCGTCCTCGTCGCCCACCTCGCACCGTCGGCCGAGACCGACGCGACCCTCGCGCTCGGCCTGGCACCCGACGCCCCGACCGCCGAGGTCGCGCAGCGCCTGGCGCAGGCGCTGGCCACCGACGACGCCCTGCGCGCCCGGCTCGTACGCGGCCTCGACCTGGCCCTGCTGCCGCCCGGCGCCGGTCCGGCGGAGGAGCCGTTCTACCGCCGCTGACCCGCCTCCGGGTTCTTCCTCCCGCCGCCGGACTCCTCCTCGCCAACGGGCGCGTCGCGCTCCCCGGGCCCACAATGCGAGAAGAGCGCAAGATCCACGCGAGGAGAGCCCACATGGAGACCACGGAGACCCGCACGGTCATATCCGAATTCCTCGGCACGCTGCTCCTGGTGTTCTTCGGCGTCGGCGCGGTGGTGCTGGCGGGCGAGTACATCGGCACCTTCGGCATCGCGCTGAGCTTCGGTTTCGTCATGCTGGCACTTGCCTACGCCCTCGGGCCGATCTCCGGGTGCCACATCAACCCGGCGGTGACGCTCGGCATGCTGCTGGCCCGCAGGATCGATGTCCGTACGGCCGTCGAGTACTGGATCTCCCAGGTACTGGGCGGCATCGTGGGCGCCGCCCTGCTCTTCCTGGTGGCCAAGCAGATCCCGGGCCTGCAGACCCACGAGTCCTTCGGCAGCAACGGCTGGGGGGACCGCTCGGCCGTCCACCTCAACACCGGCGGCGCCTTCGTCACCGAGCTGGTGCTGACCTTCCTCTTCGTCTTCGTCGTGCTGGCGGTGACGCACAAGGTGGCGGTGATCGGCTTCGACGGCCTGCCGATCGGCCTGGCGCTGGCCACCGTCCACCTCGTCGGCATCCCGCTGACCGGTACGTCCGTCAACCCCGCGCGCAGCATCGGCCCCGCGCTCTTCGCCGGCGGCGCCGCGATCACCCAGCTGTGGATGTTCATCGTGGCCCCGCTGCTCGGCGGCGCCCTGGCGGCCGTGGTGCACCAGTTCACCCACCCGCCCCAGGAGCCGCGGCTGATCGCCGACGAGGTCGCGGCGAAGGAACACACGCCCTGACGGCGGCACCCCGGAACGCAGCGGGCCCCGGCCGGTTCACCCCGGCCGGGGCCCGCTGCGTCTTTCGCCCGATCAGCCGTAGACGGGACCGGTGAACTTCTCGCCGGGGCCCTGGCCCGGCTCGTCCGGGACGACCGACGCCTCGCGGAAGGCCAGCTGGAGCGACTTCAGCCCGTCCCGCAGCGGCGCCGCGTGGTACGAGCCGATCTCCGTGGCGCTGGCCGTCACCAGGCCGGCCAGCGCGTGGATGAGCTTGCGCGCCTCGTCCAGGTCCTTGTGCGTCTCGCCCTCCTCGGCGAGGCCGAGGTTGACCGCGGCCGAGCTCATCAGGTGGACCGCCACCGTCGTGATCACCTCGACCGCCGGCACGTCCGCGATGTCACGGGTCATCGCGTCGAAGTCCGGGTTCGCCGGGTCGGGGGTGCCGGGCTGCTGCTGCGGAGTCTGGTCGCTCATGTCGTGGGACTTCTCTTCCTGCTGAGGGGATCGCGTCCACCCTATGACCCGCGCGGCACGGCCCTTTCCCCGGCCGGGAAGGGGAGCGGACGCACGGGTGGGTCCGCACCCCTTGACTCGTGTATTCTGGTGTTCCGACCGGCCGGACACTCATGTGACCGGCCCACAAGTGGAGGCTCCGATCTCCCACCCGACCGACCTCACGGTTGGCGGGTCACGGTCCGGCTGCGCCCCGCGGAGACCTTCGCGGCGGTGCTCCTGATCCATTCACGGAGCCCCGCCTGTGTCCCGTCCGGGGCGTTTTTCATGTACCGGCGCGGTAGGTCACACCGAAAAAGACGTTACGCGGCAGTCCGCCAGGCCGTCGCGTGGTGCTACCGAGGAGGATCCATCAGCGCCGAGCCCCGCATCAACGACCGGATTCGCGTCCCTGAGGTGCGACTCGTCGGTCCCAGCGGCGAGCAGGTCGGCATTGTGCCGCTTGCGAAGGCCCTGGAGCTTGCGCAGGAGTACGACCTCGACCTCGTCGAGGTGGCCGCGAACGCACGTCCGCCGGTCTGCAAGCTCATGGACTACGGAAAGTTCAAGTACGAGTCGGCCATGAAGGCCCGTGAGGCGCGCAAGAACCAGGCGCACACGGTCATCAAGGAGATGAAGCTCCGGCCGAAGATCGACCCGCACGACTACGACACCAAAAAGGGTCACGTCGTTCGGTTCCTCAAGCAGGGTGACAAGGTCAAGATCACGATCATGTTCCGTGGTCGCGAGCAGTCCCGCCCCGAGCTGGGCTTCCGGCTGCTGCAGCGGCTCGCGTCCGACGTGGAGGACCTCGGCTTCATCGAGTCGAATCCGAAGCAGGACGGCCGAAACATGATCATGGTCCTCGGTCCGCACAAGAAGAAGACCGAGGCGATGGCCGAGGCCCGCGAGGCGCAGGCCGCCCGCAAGGCGGAGCGCCAGGGTGGGGTTCCCTCCGAGGAGTCCCACGAGGAGCCCGCCGAGGCGTGATTCCTGGGCGTGAGCCCCGGACCTGCGCCGGGGCGCCCGCCCCGGACACCAACCGAAACATTCTGACGCTCCCGGGCCGGCCCGGCCGGTGGGGGCGCCACTGACGAGGAGAGAACGGCGCATGCCGAAGAACAAGACCCACAGCGGTTCCAAGAAGCGCTTCAAGATCACCGGCTCCGGCAAGGTGCTCCGCGAGCGCGCCGGCAAGCGCCACCTGCTCGAGCACAAGTCGTCCCGTCTGACGCGTCGCCTCACCGGCAACGCCGAGATGGCCCCGGGCGACGCCGCGAAGATCAAGAAGCTTCTCGGCAAGTGAGTCGTCGCGCCCCTCACCGCAGGTGGCGCGCGATCAGGACCGGGACTAAATCGAACCGGGCCGTGTGACGAACAACCACGGCCCCGCTACAAGGAGTTAACAAGTGGCACGCGTCAAGCGGGCGGTCAACGCCCACAAGAAGCGCCGGGCGATCCTCGAGCAGGCCAGCGGCTACCGCGGTCAGCGCTCGCGCCTGTACCGCAAGGCCAAGGAGCAGGTCACCCACTCCTTCGTCTACAACTACAACGACCGCAAGAAGCGCAAGGGCGACTTCCGTCAGCTGTGGATCCAGCGCATCAACGCCGCTGCCCGCGCCAACGGCATGACCTACAACCGCTTCATCCAGGGTCTGAAGGCCGCCAGCATCGAGGTGGACCGCAAGATCCTCGCGGACCTCGCCGTCAACGACGAGAACGCGTTCGCCGCGCTCGTCGAGGTCGCCCAGAAGGCGCTCCCGAGCGACGTCAACGCTCCGAAGGCCGCCTGAACACCGGTCTGACGCACGTGGTGAAGCGGACCCGCAGGCCCCGGCCTGCGGGTCCGCCGCCGTTTACCGGACCGGCGGCGCCACACCCGCCGCCCGCCCCGCACCGTACGAAAGAAGCGAGTCGCCGCCCATGGGCACCCCCGAGCTGATCTCCCCGCGTTCCCCGCGCGTCGCCGCCGCCCGGCGGCTGGCCCGCCGCGCCTTCCGCGGCAAGGAACGCCGGTTCATCGCCGAGGGCCCGCAGGCCGTACGGGAGGCCATTGCCCACCGCGTCGGCGGCGAGCCCACCCTCGTCGAGCTGTTCGCCACCGTCGAGGCCGCCGAGCGGCACGCCGAGATCATCGCCGCCGCGCACGCCGCGGGGGTCCGCGTCCACCACGCCGACGACCGGACCGTCGCCGACATCTCCCAGACGGTCACCCCGCAGGGCCTGCTCGGCGTCTGCCGGTTCCTGGACACGCCGTTCGACGACATCCTCGCCGCCGGGCCGCAGCTGATCGCGGTGCTCGCCAACGTCCGCGACCCCGGGAACGCCGGCACCGTCCTGCGCTGCGCCGACGCGGCGGGCGCCGACGCGGTGGTGCTGACCGACGCGTCCGTCGACCTCTACAACCCCAAGTCCGTGCGCGCGTCGGTCGGTTCGCTCTTCCATCTGCCGGTGGCCGTCGGCGTGCCGGTGGAGCGGGTGATGGAGGGGCTGCGCGGCGCCGGTGCGCGGCTGCTGGCCGCCGACGGCGCGGGCGAGCGTGACCTCGACGCCGAACTCGACGCCGGCGCGATGAGCGGCCCCACCGCCTGGATCTTCGGCAACGAGGCGTGGGGCCTGCCGGAGGAGACCCGGGCCCTGGCGGACGCCGTGGTGCGGGTGCCCATCCACGGCAAGGCCGAGAGCCTCAACCTCGCGACGGCCGCCGCGGTCTGCCTCTACGCCTCGGCCCGCGCCCAGCGCACGGCCGGCGGCTGCCGCGGCGCGTCACCCGCCTGAGGGGTGTCCGCCGGATCGCCCCGGCCCCTACGGCCGTTGCTAGTAGGGTGACGTGCCCGGGGCCCGGAGGGGGAAACAGGGGATGAGCGTGAGGACTTCCGGTGCTGCCGCCGCTGCGGACATCCGCCCGCAGGACCACGATTCCGCGTCGGCCGCGGCCCGTCCCGACCGCACCGCGGCGGACCTCGGCCTCGGCCCCGACGACCTGCCCGACGGACTCGTCGTCGCCGACGAGGACGGCCGCGTCATCTGCTTCAACTCCGCCGCCGCCAGGATCACCGGCACCGACCCGCAAGACGCGCTCGGCAGGCCCCTCGACCAGGCGCTGCCGCTCCAGGACGTCGAGGGCCGCCGCTGGTGGCAGCTCACCGACCCCTACGGCGGCCTCGCCATCCGCCGCGGCCAGCCGGAGCGCAATCTGCTGCTGGGCGGCCGTGAGGTGCTGGTCTCGGCGCGCTACGTCCGCAGCGTCCCGACGGGCCCCGTCCGGCGGCTGATCGTCGCGCTGCGCGGCACCGAGGCCAGGCGCCGTACGGAGCTGAGCCACGCCGAGCTGATCGCCACCGTCGCGCACGAACTGCGCTCGCCGCTGACCTCCGTCAAGGGGTTCACCGCCACCCTCCTCCAGAAGTGGGAGCGCTTCACCGACGACCAGAAGCGGCTGATGCTGGAGACCGTCGACGCCGACGCCAACCGCGTCACCCGGCTGATCGCCGAGCTGCTGGACATCTCGCGCATCGACTCCGGGCGTCTTGAGGTGCGGCGGCAGCGGGTCGACATGGTCGCGGCGGTGCGCCGGCACGTCCAGGCGCAGACCACGGCGGGCCAGGCCCCGGAGCGCTTCATGATCCGGCTCCGCGAACCGCTGCCCGATCTGTGGGCGGACCCGGACAAGGTGGACCAGGTGCTGGGCAACCTCCTGGAAAACGCGGTGCGGCACGGCGCGGGGACCGTCACCATCGAGGTCACAGCGGCAGGGCGGGCGAGCCACACGGAAGGAACCGCGGTCACCGTGAGCGATGAGGGAACCGGCATCCCCGAGGAGTCGATGAGCCGCGTCTTCACCCGCTTCTGGCGGGGCAGCAAACGCGGCGGCACCGGCCTCGGCCTGTACATCGTCAAGGGCATCGTCGAGGCGCACGGCGGGACGATCACCGTCGGCCGGGCCCCTGCGGGCGGTGCCGAATTCCGCTTTGTCCTGCCCGTCGCCACCCCGGCCTTCATGGCGTAGGGGATCGCGGCGGGCGCCCCCGGGCCGGGGCTCGGAACAGCCCTGTCGGCCCCTCCCCTTAGACTTGCCCTTTGGCACCTTTGGCGCACAGGTATCGCGGGCACAGCGCGGGCTCGGATCCGAGGTTTGTGATCGAAGAGCCGAGGCGAAGCGAGCCAAGCCAAGCCAGACCACCGGAAGCACGGGAAGAGATGTCCGCACCCAATAAGTCGTACGACCCTGTCGAGGTCGAAGCCCTGAAACCGGAAGAGATCGCCCGGCGGACGGACGAGGCGCTCGACGCCATCGCCGCCGCGGCCGATCTGGAGGCGTTGCGCGAGGTGAAGGCCGCGCACGCGGGCGACCGTTCGCCGCTCGCGCTGGCCAACCGCGAGATCGGCGCACTGCCCCCGCACGCCAAGGCGGACGCCGGCAAGCGCGTAGGCCAGGCCCGTGGCCGGGTGAACCAGGCGCTCAAGGTCCGCCAGGAGGAGCTGGAAGCGGAGCGCGACGCACGCGTGCTCGTCGAGGAGGCGGTGGACGTCACGCTGCCCTACGACCGGCAGCCATCCGGCGCCCGGCACCCGCTGACCACCTTCATGGAGCGGGTCGCCGACGTCTTCGTGGCGATGGGCTACGAGGTGGCCGAAGGCCCCGAGGTCGAGGCCGAGTGGTTCAACTTCGACGCGCTCAACTTCGTGCCCGACCACCCCGCGCGCCAGATGCAGGACACCTTCTTCGTCCAGGGTGAGGGCACCAAGGGCGACGAGTCCGGTGTCGTGCTGCGCACCCACACCTCGCCGGTCCAGGCCCGTACGCTCGTCGACCGCGAGCCGCCGGTGTACGTCGTCTGCCCGGGGCGGGTCTACCGCACCGACGAGCTGGACGCCACGCACTCGCCGGTCTTCCACCAGATCGAGCTGCTCGCCGTCGACGAGGGCCTGACCATGGCGGACCTCAAGGGCACCCTCGACCACATGGTCCAGGCGCTCTTCGGGCCCGGCATGACGACCCGGCTGCGGCCGAACTACTTCCCGTTCACCGAGCCGTCCGCCGAGATGGACATGGTCTGCTACGTCTGCCGTGGCGCGTCCGTGGGCAACCCCGACCGGCCCTGCCGCACCTGCTCCAGCGAAGGCTGGATCGAGCTGGGCGGCTGCGGAATGGTCAACCCCAAGGTGCTGATCGCCTGCGGCGTGGACCCCGAGAAGTACAGCGGGTTCGCGTTCGGGTTCGGTATCGACCGGATGCTGATGTTCCGGCACAACGTGGAAGACATGCGCGACATGTTCGAGGGCGACGTCCGGTTCACCCGGCCGTTCGGGATGGAGATCTGATGCGTGTCCCGCTTTCCTGGCTGCGGGAGTACGTCGACCTGCCGACGACCGAGTCCGGCCGTGACGTACAGGCCAAGCTCATCGCGGTCGGCCTGGAGGTCGAGACCGTCGAGCGGCTCGGCGAAGGACTGAAGGGCCCGCTCGTCGTCGGTCAGGTGCTGACCATCGAGGAGCTGGAGGGCTTCAAGAAGCCGATCCGCTTCTGCACCGTCGCCGTCGGCGACGCCAACGGCACCGGCGAGCCGCAGGAGATCGTCTGCGGCGCCCGCAACTTCGCGGTCGGCGACAAGGTCGTCGTGGTGCTCCCCGGCGCCGTGCTGCCCGGCGACTTCAAGATCGCCGCGCGGAAGACGTACGGCAAGAAGTCGCACGGCATGATCTGCTCGGGCGACGAGCTGGGCATGGGCGACGACGGCACCGGCGGCATCATCGTGCTGCCCCCGGAGACCGAGGTCGGCACCGACGCCATCGAGCTGCTCCAGCTCGTCGACGAGGTGCTGGACATCGCCGTCACCCCGGACCGCGGCTACTGCCTGTCGATGCGCGGCGTCGCCCGCGAGACCGCCACCGCCTACGGCCTGCCGCTGCGCGACCCGGCGCTGCTCGACGTGCCGCCGCCGAACTCCTTCGGCTACACCGTCCAGGTCGCCGACCCGCTGGGCTGCAGCCGCTTCACCGCCCGTACGGTCACCGGTCTGAACCCCGAGGCACGCTCCCCGATCTGGCTGCAGCGCCGCCTGCAGAAGGCCGGGATGCGTCCGGTCTCGCTCGCCGTCGACATCACCAACTACGTGATGCTCGAACTGGGCCAGCCGCTGCACGCCTACGACCGCTCCACCGTCGACGGGCCGATCGGCGTCCGCCGTGCCACCGGCGGCGAGCAGCTGACGACCCTCGACGGCACCAAGCGGGTGCTGGACACCGAGGACCTCGTCATCACCGACAACCGCGGCCCCATCGGCCTCGCGGGTGTCATGGGCGGCGCCAACACCGAGATCGCGGGCGGCACCACCGACCCGGAGACCGGTGAGGTGCACGGCACCACCGACGTCGTGATCGAGGCCGCGCACTTCGACGCGCTCTCCATCGCCCGTACGGCCCGCCGTCACAAGCTGTCGTCGGAGGCGTCCCGGCGCTTCGAGCGTGGTGTGGACCCGGCCGCGGCGTCGGCCGCCGCGCAGCGGACCGTCGACCTCCTGGTGCTGCTCGCCGGCGGCACCGCCGAGCCCGGCGTCACCGAGATCGTCTCGCCCAGCGGGCCGCGCACGATCACCATCTCCGCCGACCACCCGGACAAGGTCGCCGGCGTCGGCTACGGCCGGGAGACCGTCGTCCGCCGCCTCCAGCAGGTCGGCTGCGACGTCTACGGGCAGGACGAGCTGGTCGTCACGGTGCCGTCCTGGCGGCCCGACCTGAGCGAGCCGAACGACCTGGCCGAAGAGGTCATCCGGCTGGAGGGCTACGAAAACCTGCCCTCCACGCTCCCGCTGCCGCCCGCGGGCCGCGGCCTGACCGAGCGTCAGCGGCTGCACCGCAGGGTCGGCAGGGCGCTGGCAGGTGCGGGCTACGTCGAGGCCCTGAACTACCCGTTCACCGGCTCCGCCGTGCTCGACCAGCTCGGCATCGCGCCGGACGACCCGCGGCGCAACACCGTCACCCTCGTCAACCCGCTCTCCGACGAGGAGCCCGATCTGCGCACGACGCTGATCCCGGGCCTGCTCGGCGCGCTGCGGCGGAACGACGGCCGGGGCACGCACGACCTCGCTCTCTTCGAGACCGGCCAGGTCTTCAGGCCGACCGGTGACGAGAAGCCGGCCGTCCGGCTGCCCGTCGACCGCCGGCCGACCGACGAGGAGATCGCCGGGCTGAACGCCTCGCTCCCGCAGCAGCCGCGGCGCGTCGCCGTGGTGCTCGCCGGGGCCCGCGAGCAGGCCGGCTGGTGGGGCAAGGGCCGCCCGTCGACCTGGGCGGACGCCGTCGAGGCCGGGCGCACGGTCGCCCGCGAGGCCGGCGTCGAGCTGACCGTCCGCCAGGACCAGCAGGCGCCCTGGCACCCGGGCCGCTGCGCCGCGCTGCTCGCGCAGATCGACGGCGAGGAGGTGCTGGTCGGCAACGCCGGTGAGCTGCACCCGCGGGTCATCAAGACGCTGGGGCTGCCGGAGCGCACCTGCGCGATGGAGATCGACCTGGACCGCGTCGAGCGGGCGGCCGAAGGCCCGCTGCGCGCACCGCGGATCTCCACCTTCCCGGTCGCCACCCAGGACGTCGCGCTCATCGTGGACGACACGGTGCCCGCCGCCGACGTGGAGGCGGCGCTGCGCGCGGGCGCGGGTGAACTCCTGGAGTCGCTGCGGCTGTTCGACGTGTTCAGCGGCGAGCAGGTCGGCGCGGGCAAGAAGTCGCTCGCCTACGCGCTGCGCTTCCGTGCGGCCGACCGCACGCTGACCGCGGACGAGGCGTCGGCGGCCCGTGACGCGGCGGTCGCCGCGGCGGCGGAGCACACCGGAGCGGCCCTGCGCGGCTGACGGCAGGCCCGTGGCCGGCGACGGCACGGAGTGAGGGCGCGCACCGGCGGAACGGCCGGTGCGCGCCCTCACCCCTTTCCCCCGGGACGGCCCAACCGGCCCGCCCCGCACGGCAGTTGCCCGGCTCCCTTCACACCCCGTGTGAAGCGCGGTTCACTACCCTGACGGCACGGAGTCAGTACGCCGACTGGAGGCATCCAGTCATGAGTCGCCGGCCCGTGGGCGGGCCCGGCTCACCGGGAGGCCGGCATGGAGCCCAACACCCTGCTCGACGCGATCCTCGACGAGGCGGGCATCTCGCACGCCGGGCTCGCGGCCCGCATCAACCATCTGGGGCGCAGCCGCGGCCTCGCGCTGCGCTACGAGCACACCGCGGTGGCCCGCTGGCTGAAGGGCCAGCGCCCGCGCGGCCAGGTCCCCGACCTGATCTGTGAGGTGCTCGGCGACCGGCTGCACCGCGCGGTGGGCCTGGACGACATCGGCCTCAGCCGCCCCGGTGCGGGCCGCACCTCTCCCGACACCCCGCTCTCCGGCTTCGTCGAACGGGCCACCGCGCTGTGGCGCTCCGACGAACAGCAGCGTGCGCACGTCGTGGACGCCCCCGCGCTGACCGGTACGTCCGCGGTCATCCCCGTCTGGGAGTGGGAGAACCCGCCGGAGGACTCCGACGTCTCCCGGGACGGCGTGGCGCGGGTCGGTATGGCCGACATCGAGATGCTGCGGGCCGCCAGGACCCACTACGAGCACCTGTACCGCAAGGCGGGCGGCGTCGCGACCAGGGCCCGCATCGTCGGCTTCCTCAACACCGAGGCCGCGCCGCTGCTGCGCGGCAGCTACAGCGACGCGACGGGACGCCAACTGCACCGCGCCACCGGCGGGTTGGTGGCCGTCGCGGGCATCTGCGCCTACGACTCGGACGCGCTCGGCCTGGCCCAGCGCTATTTCCACCAGGCCCTGCGCCTGGCGAAGGCCAGCGGTGACCGCGGCCTCGGCGCCTACATCATCGCGCTGCTCGTCAACCAGTCCCTCTTCGTACGGGAGTACCGGCAGGCGGTGGCCTTCGCGGAGGCCGCGCTGCGGGCCGCGGGGCCGCAGATCACCCCGGCGCTGAGCGCCGACCTCTACGCCATGCAGGCCAAGTCCTACGCCAGGCTCGGCGACGGCGCGGGCGCGCTGGCCTGCATCCGGCGCGCGGAGACGGCGGCCGAGCGGATCAGGCCGGGGCTCGAACCGGTGGAGACCGGCTACGTCCAGCCGGGTCTGGTGAACGTACAGGTCGCGGAGGCGTTATTGAGCCTCGGTGATCTGCGGGCCGCACGGGAGCAGGCGGACGCCGCCGTGGACACCCCCGCGCACGACCGCGGCCGGGTCCACCGGCTGGCCATGCTCACCCACATCGAGCTGCGCCAGGGCGACGCGGAGCGGGCGGCGGCCAACGCCGCGCAGATGACCGAGCGGGCCAGGGGAGTGGAGTCACAACGGTTGCGGGACCGGCTGCGGGCGGTGCGCGAACATCTGGCGGAGACCGGTAGCTCCGCGACGGACGCGGCGGCCGATCTCATCGACGAGGTGCTGCGCGTACCGCTGTAGGGCGACCCTGCCCTGACCCGGGCCCGTGTCACCTTGCCGGACAACCGCGGAAGGTGGCAGACAGTGCGTTGGAACAATCTCGCGGAAGAGACCGTGTACGAGAACCGTTGGTTCCGGGTCAATCTCGCCGATGTGCGGCTCCCCGACGGCCGGCACCTGGATCACTACCTGATCCGGATGCGGCCGGTGGCGGTGGCCACGGTGGTCAACGAGGCCAATGAGGTGCTGCTGCTGTGGCGGCACCGCTTCATCACCGACACCTGGGGCTGGGAACTGGCCGCCGGTGTCGTCGAGGACGGCGAGGACATCGCGTCGGCCGCGGCCCGGGAGATGGAGGAGGAGACCGGGTGGCGGCCGGGACCGCTGACCCATCTGCTGTCGGTCGAGCCGTCCAACGGCCTCACCGACGCCCGGCACCACATCTACTGGTCGGACGAGGGGACCTACACCGGGCCGCCCGAGGACGGCTTCGAGTCCGACCGGCGGGAGTGGGTGCCGCTGAAACTGGTGCCCGACATGGTGGCGAGGGGAGAGGTGCCGGCCGCCAACATGGCGGCTGCCCTGCTGATGCTGCACCATCTCCGGCTCGGCTGAGCTCCGGCCCGCCGCGGGCCCGGCAGGCTGTCGCCTGCCGGTGCCTGCCGAGCGGTCACCTGACCAGGACCTGCCAGACGGCCACCGCGAGCGCCGCGATGCCGGTGAGCGCGGCGAGCGAGGGCAGTGGCCAGCGTCCGCTCTCCAACTGCGTGACGCGGGCCTGGAGTTCGCCCGCGTCACGCTCGTACTGCGCGGAACGCTGGGCGAGCAGCGCCAGTTCGCCGTCGACGCGGGCGGTGCGCACGTCTAGGCAGCGCCTCAGCTCCGCCACATCGGTGGCTACCAGCTCGGGCTTGGGGTGGGCGGTCACTTTCCGCTCCTCTTTCCGTCTCCGGAATCGTCCGTGTTATCCGTACGACACCAGTCAACTGCCCAGGAAGAAAAGGCGGGAGCGTGTGCGGAGGGGCAATGGGGGTCACCGGCGCACACCCCGTGTGAAGTGACGGAGCGTGAGATCCGGGGCGGAGCGGGCCGGTTCGCGCGGGGTGCGAACCGCGCGCCACGGGTTGGCCGTTTCACACGCTTTTGCCGCCGCCCGTACGGTAGTTGACTCGAAGGTGCCACGGGGGGAGTGGCCGGCGGACGGGCGCCCGCCGGTCGCTGTCCGCCCGCCGTCCCCCCGAGCGGCGGGCGGACACCACGTCGGCTCCGGGCGGGCAGCCGCCACGACAGCGCGACGGCCCGCGTCCCCGGGGGGAGCGGGCCGTCGCGGCGTGCGGCTCAGTACGCGTAGAAGCCCGACCCGGACTTCCGGCCGAGGCGTCCCGCGTCGACCATGCGGGCGAGCAGCGGGGGAGCGGCGTACAGCGGCTCCTTGTACTCCTCGTACATCGAGGCGGCGACGGAGGAGACGGTGTCCAGACCGATCAGGTCCGACAGCTTGAGCGGACCCATCGGGTGCGCGCAGCCCAGCTCCATGCCGCGGTCGATGTCCTCGCGGCTGGCCATCCCCGACTCGAACATCCGGATCGCGGAGAGCAGGTACGGAATGAGCAGCGCGTTGACGACGAAGCCCGACCGGTCCTGGGCGCGGATCGCGTGCTTGCCCAGCACGTCCTGCACCAGCGTCTCGGCGCGGGTGATGGTCTCCTCGGCGGTGGTCAGCGCGGGAATCAGCTCGACGAGCTTCTGCACGGGCGCCGGGTTGAAGAAGTGGATCCCGATGACCTGGTCGGGGCGGGAGGTGGCGACGGCCAGCTTCACCAGCGGGATCGACGAGGTGTTGGATGCCAAGATCGCGTCCGGCCGGGTCACGACCTGGTCGAGAACCTGGAAGATCTCGGTCTTGACCTGCTCGTTCTCCACGACCGCCTCGATCACGAGGTCGCGGTCGGCGAACTCTCCGAGGTCGGTGGTGAAGTTGAGCCGGCCGAGCGTCGCATCGCGCTCCGCGGCGGTGATCTTGCCGCGTTCGGCTGCCTTGCCGAGGGAGTTGGTCAGGCGGGTGCGACCCAGCTCCAGGGCCTCGCCGGTGGTCTCGGCGACCATGACGTCCAGCCCGGCGCGGGCACACACCTCGGCGATGCCTGCGCCCATCTGGCCGCAGCCGACCACTCCGACGCGTGCGATGTCGGTGAAAGTGTCCGTCACCTCGTGCCTTTCGCTGATCTTCAGGACCGGCGGCGCGTCGCAGGAGCCCGCCTTCACCCGCGCAGGCCGGGCTCGGGTCGCGAGCTGATCCGGTCGGGGGCAAAGGCGGGCTCCAAGGGTTCCGACGACCGCCTCGACCCCGACGTTACTCCGAGCGGTAGGAGGCACCGGGCCCCGGGGCGGGCATTCTGACCTCGAAGAATGGGATGAACCGGACAAGTTGGGGACTTTTCATGAGACGAATCACACGCCGGGGGTTCGCGGTGGCCGCACTGGGCGCCACCTCGTCGCTCCTCACCGAGGGCGAGGCGACGGCCACCGGACCCGCCGGACCCGGGAAGAGCCACCGCGCGCTGCGCGGCATGTGGCTGGCGACCGTCGCCCGCCGCGACTGGCCGTCGGCGCCCGGCCTCACACCCGCCGCCGCGCAGCGCGAACTCATCGCCCACCTCGACACCGCGGCCGACCGCCGCCTCAACACCGTCTTCTTCCAGGTGCGGCCCACCGCGGACGCCCTGTGGCCCTCGCCGTACGAGCCGTGGTCGGACTGCCTCACCGGGCAGCAGGGCCGCGACCCCGGCTGGGATCCGCTCGGCTTCGCGGTCCGTGAGGCCCACCGCCGCGGCCTGGAGCTGCACGCCTGGTTCAACCCGTACCGGGTCGCCAACCACACCGACCGCGGTCTGCTGGCCCCCTCCCACCCCGTCCGCCGCCGTCCCGGCTGGGCGCTGCCGTACGGCGGCAAGCTCTACTACAACCCCGGGCTGCCCGAGGTCCGCCGCTTCGTCCAGGACGCGATCATGGACGCGGTCCGGCGGTACGCCGTGGACGGTGTGCATGTCGACGACTACTTCTACCCGTATCCGGTCGCCGGGCAGACCTTCGACGACGACGCGGCGTACGCGGCGCACGGCGGCGGCTTCGCGGACCGCGCGGCCTGGCGGCGGGCCAACACCGACCTGCTGATCCGGGAGCTGTCCGCCCGGATCGCCCGGATCACCGGGACCGGCCGCCGGGTGCGCTTCGGCGTCAGCCCGTTCGCGGTCTGGCGCAACCGCGAGAGCGACCCGGCGGGCTCCGCGACCCGGGCCGGTGTGCAGAGCTACGACGACCTCCACGCCGACACCAGGCGCTGGGTGCGCGAGGGCTGGCTCGACTACCTCGCGCCCCAGGCGTACTGGAACCTCGGTTTCGAGGCCGCCGACTATGCCGAGATCGTGCGGTGGTGGGCGCGGACGGTGGCGGGCACGGGCACGGACCTCTTCATCGGCGAGGCGCTCTACAAGGCGGGCGACCCGGCGCAGCCCGCCCCCTGGCAGGATCCCGCCGAACTCTCCCGCCACCTCACGTTCGCCGACCGGTATCCGCAGGTGGGCGGCCACATCTTCTTCTCCGCGAAGGAGGTGGCCGCCGACCGGTCGGGCGCCATGGCACGGGTCGTCGCCGACCACTACGGGACGGCGGCGCGCCTCCCGGCGTCCCGGCCGCCCGGGTGAGGCGGCACGCATCCGGGCAGCGCGGGGCCGCCGCTGCCCTGTGGTCCCGTCGCGGGTGCCGGAAAGGCCCCGCGCGGCGGGCGGCGGCGTCCGTGACGGTCAGGCGCGGCGGACGGGTCGCGGGGGCGGGCCTACTTCATGGGGCCGGGCGGCTCTTCGTGCCGGACGGCCGCGTCGGGCCCCGGCGACACGATCGCCTCGTGGCCGTCCTCGCCGCGGACACGGTAGGGAGGGGTGCCGTTCTCGCCCAGCACCTCGATGATCTTGACGACGTGGTCGTGCTGCCCGACGGTCCTGCCGTGCACCAGCAGCTGGTCGCCCGTGGTGGCGTGCATCAGGGATCCTCCCGCCTGGGATGGCCGGGTGGCCGAACGGCCGGCAACGCGACGGCCGGGTGGCACGACGGCCAGCGGATTACGGGCCGGGGGCGGCCCGGACGGCAGTACATGCCGTTGCGGCAAGTTTACGTCCGGGGCCCGTCCCTGCATCCGGGCGACGGCACCGCCGCCCGCGCCCGCCATGCCGCTCCCGGGCCGTCAGCCGCGGGAGCGCTGGGTCACCGCGATGCACGCCAGCACCGCACACGCCGCCACCGGGGCCGCGGGCGGCAGCCGCTCGCCGAGCAGCGCGACCGACCACACCAGCGTCAGCAGCGGCTGCGCCAGCTGTACCTGGCTCGCCTTGGCGACGCCGATGGCCGCCATCCCGCGGTACCAGACGACCATGCCGACGAAGGTCGAGCCGACCGCGAGCCACAGGAAACCGGCCACCGTGTGCGGCGTGAGCCGCAGCGGCTCGGTGGCGAGGGTGACGGCCGTGCCCGTCACGGTCACCGGCAGCGCGAGGACCAGCGCCCAGGCGATGACCTGCCAGCCCGGCATCAGGCGGGCCAGCCTGCCGCCCTCCGCGTAGCCCGCCGCGCAGACCAGCAGCGCGCCGAACAGGTACAGGTCGCCGGTGCTCGGCCTGCCGCCGCTCTGCTGCACCGCGAATCCGATGACGACCGCGGCACCGGCGAACGAGGCGATCCAGAACGTCCGGGAGGGGCGCGCCCCGGTCCGCAGCGCCGAGTAGACGGCGGTGGTCAGCGGCAGCAGGCCGACCACGACGGCCGCGTGCGAGGTGGTCGAGGTCTGGAGGGCGAGCGTGGTGAGCAGCGGGAAACCGAGGACGACCCCGGTCATGACGATGGCGATGCCCGCCCAGTGGCGCCGCTCCGGTATCCGTACGCGGCACAGCGCGAGGCACGCCCCGGCGACGGCCGCGGCCAGCACGCTGCGCAGCATCACCACGGTCCAGGGGCCCGCGCCCTCCAGGGCCCAGGCGGTCGCGGGGAAGGTGAGCGAGAAGGCGGCGACGCCGAGTGCGGCGAGCAGCGCGCCACGGCCGGCACCGTGGCCCGGCGCGGCGGCCGGGGTTGTTGCCGCGTCCGCAGGGCCGGGTGCGGTGCCCTGAATCCCGGGGGCGGGGCGGCAGTCGGGGGTGCCGTCGGTCGGGCGGCCTGCCGGGGCCCCGGCGCCGTCGACCGCTATCGCGAGCGAGGCAGTAGCGCTATCGTTGTCTCTCATGCATGAGCGTAGCAGTGTCGCCGAACTCGCCGCATCCCTCCGCCAAGAGGTGAACCGCTACTCACCTGGAGAGAAGCTGCCGTCGAGCCGTGCGCTCGTCGAGCGGTACCACGTCAGCCCGGTGACGGTCTCCCGCGCGCTGGCCGAACTCGCCGCCGATGGCCTGGTCACCACCCGCCCCGGCGCCGGGGCGTTCCGCGCCGAGCCGCACACCCGGTCGTCCCGGCCCGTCGACACCTCCTGGCAGGCGATCGCGCTGAGCGCCGAGGGCGCCGCCGACCAGGTGCCGCGCAGCGTGGACGCCGAGGGGGTGCTGGCGACGCTCGCCGTGCCACCGCCCGGCGTCATCGAACTCAACGGCGGCTACCTGCACCCCGACCTCCAGCCCGAACGCGCCCTCGCCGCCGCCCTCGCACGGGCCGGCCGACGCCCCGGGGCCTGGCGGCGCCCGCCCGTGGAAGGCGTGTCGGAGCTGCGCGCCTGGTTCGCGCGGGAGATCGGCGGGCCGGGCGGCGCGGTCGCCGCGAGCGACGTCCTGGTCACGGCGGGCGGCCAGAGCGCCCTGACCGCCGCCATGCGGGCGCTCGCCGCACCCGGCGCCCCGGTCCTCGTCGAAGCCCCCACCTACCCCGGCATCCTGGCCGCCGCCCGCGCGTCGGGGCTGCGCCCGGTGCCGGTACCGGTGGACGGGGACGGCATCCGCGCCGATCTCCTCGACGAGGCGTTCCGGGCCAGCGGCGCCCGGCTCGTCGTCTGCCAGCCGCTGTTCCAGAATCCGACGGGCACGGTGCTCAGCGCGGAGCGGCGGCGGGACGTGCTGCGGGTGGCGCGCGCCGCGGGCGCGTTCGTGGTCGAGGACGACTTCGCCCGCCGGCTGGTCCACGAGAACGCGCCCGCGCTGCCGCCGACCCTGATGGCGGACGACGAGGACGGCACCGTCGTCCATGTCTGCTCGCTCACCAAAGTGACCTCGCCCAGCCTGCGGGTCGGCGCGCTGGCCGCCCGCGGCCCGGTCCGCGACCGGCTGCGCGCCATCCAGGTCGTCGAGAGCTTCTTCGTGTCGGGCCCGCTCCAGGAGGCCGCACTCGAACTGGTCGGATCGCCGTCCTGGAGCCGTCATCTCCGGCTGATCTCACGGGAGTTGGCGGCCCGCAGGGACGCCCTGGCCGCCGCCCTGCACGAGCTGCTGCCCGGCCTCGTCGCACCCGGCCCGGCGCGGGGCGAGGCGTACGGCCACGGCCTGCGCGTCCCGCAGGGCGGCTGCCATCTCTGGCTGCGGCTGCCGGACGGCACCTCCGAACCTGCGCTCACCGGCGCCGCCCTGCGCGCGGGTGTCGCCATCGCGCCGGGCCGCCCGTACTTCGCCGCCGAACCGCCCGCCCCGCACCTGCGCCTGGGCTTCGCGTCCGCCACCGGAGCGGCCGAACTCGCCGAGGGAGCCCGCCGGTTGGCCGCCGCCTTCGGTGAGGTCACCGGCGGCTGAGCGGCGCGGGACGGCGCCGGCCGGGTGCCCCGCGCGGCCCGCGCAAACGGCTCGACGGGCGCCCCGCGGATCTGCGAACCTCCGGGCATGAGCGCTCACCTTCCCGAAGGCTACGAGATCTCCACCGACCCGGCCCGCCTGGATGCGGACCTGATCCACCACTGGCTGTCCACGGACACCTACTGGGCCCTGGGCCGCACCCGCGCGAAGCAGGACCTGGCCATCGCCGGATCGCTCAACTTCGGCCTGTACGCGTCCGCTTCGGGCCGTCAGGCGGCGTACGCCAGGGTGGTCACCGACCACGCCACCTTCGCCTGGCTCTGCGATGTCTACGTCGGACGTACCGACCGCGGCAAGGGCCTCGGCGGCGCCCTGGTCGAGGCCGTCGCCGACCGCCTCGCGGCCTGCGAGCTGCCGCGGATCACCCTGGCCACCAACGACGCGCACGGCATGTACGAGAAGGCCGGCTTCCGCGCCCTGGCCGCCCCCGAACGGTGGATGACCCTCGGTCTCGCCGACCCGGGCCCGCTCGCCGGGTGAACCGGTGCCGGGGGGCCGCCGCCCGCCTGCCCCATCCGGCCCAGCGGCCACCCGACCGGCGTACCCACCCACCTGACCTGCGGGAACGCCCCGGCCCTCGGCCCGGGGCCAGGACCGGGGCGGCCGGGGCGCCCACCACCGACATGCGTCCTGCGGACCGCCGCGTTCTGCTCGCTGTATGCAGATACGGCACGTCCTGCGGCACGCACCGGCGACCGGCGCCCTGGCGGCGTCCGTGGCCCTGACCTGCGTGGGCCCCGCCCTCGCGGCCGGCGGCTCGGACTCGGTGACCATCCAGCCCGATCCGGTCTCGCCCGGCGAGGAGTTCTCCGTCTTCGACGGCGGCCGGTGTCCTGGCGGGACCGGCGAGGCGACGTTCGACGGCGCGGGCATCCCGAAGATGAAGCTGTCCATGCTCAGCAACCAGGTGGGCGGCACCGGCACCGTCCCGAAGGCGACCAAGCCCGGTACGTACACCGTGACGATCACCTGCGGGGGCGGCGGCGGAGGCGGTGGTCACGACGGCTCCGGCTCCTGGGAAGGCGGCACCCACAAGCCGCCGAAGGGACAGCAGGACGGCGTGGTCCCCAAGGGGCAGCAGGACGGCGCGGTCCCCAAGGAGCAGCGGGACGGTCTGCCTCCGGACGCCTCGGGCGCCCCGGACGGCAGCGAGGGCGGCGCGGGCGCGTACGGCCGCCAGGAGGCACCGGGCGGCGCACTGCCCGGTGACGGCACCGAGCTGCCGGGCGACGGCGCGGGGGACTTGGGGATGCCGCTGCCCGGCGACGGCGGGGCAGGCACCGAGCCGCCCGGCTTCGGGACCGGCGCCGACGGCGGTCTCCCTGGCACCGGCGCCGAGAGCCTGCCGGGGGAGCCGCAGGCACCGGCGCCCGGTTCACCCACCGTCCAGGCGGGGCCCACGGGCGCCGTGCAGCGGACCTCCGCCGCGGAATCCGGCCGGAAAGTGCAGCTCACCGGAACCATGCGGGTCGTCGCCCGGCACCAGGGCATGCCCAAGGGCGGCTCGAAGACCGGGGCGGGCGGCGCCACCGGCACCGGCGTGGCCACCACCGCGGTGGGCGGCACCCTGCTGGCGGGCGCGGTCGGCTGGGGCCTGGCGGCCTTTCGGCGGCACGGCACCCGCGGGACCGGCCGGCGCTGACACCCGGCGCCGCCCCGGTCCCGCGGGACGCAGCCGTCCGCTTCCTCAGCCCGGCGGGAGACCCAGCAGGGTGCGGGCCTCGCCGACCAGGGCCAGCGAACCGATGACCACGATCAGGCCGCCGGGCCCGGTGAGCCGGGCCGCGTGCCGCAGCGCCGCGGGGACGTCAGGGGCGCGGTGGGTGTGCGGGCGGTCGACGGCGTAGCGGGCGATGCGGTCCGGGTCGGCCGCCGTCAGCGATCCGGTGCGGGTCACCAACAAGGGCCATTCGGCGGGGAGTTCGTCCAGCATCTCGGCGGACGCCTTGGTCTCGTCCGCCGCGAAAACCAGCACCGGAGCCTGCCCCGCCCCCGCTATCCGCCGGACTTCGGGGACCACGGTCGCCACGCTGTGCGGATTGTGCGCCCCGTCCAGGAGGACCGCACCGGACCAGTCGTCCAGCCGGGCGGGGCGCACCAGTTCCAGCCGGCCGGGCCAGGTGGTGGCCGCCAGGCCCTCCCGCAGCCGGTCCTCGGTGAAGTCCGGCACCAGGCCCCGCTCGCGCAGCGCGTCGATGCCCGCCACCGCCAGCGCGAGATTGCGCTCCTGGTGGGCGCCGCGCAGCGGACAGGGCAGGTCGCGGTGGGTGCCGAGCGGGGTGGTCACCTGCGCCACCGTCCGCTGCGCCGGGGCCACCGACGAGGGCCCGTCGCCCGCCTTCGCCTCGTACGCGGCCCCGGGCGCGGCATCGGCGGTCCCGGCCGTGACGCGGATCTCCTCGCCGAGGCGCCACACCGTCAACCCGCTGTGTCCGTCGAGTACCTGACGCACCATCTGCTCGGCCTCCGGCGGCAGGTCGCCGAGCAGCACGTGGTCGCCGTCCCTGACCACCCCGGCCTTGGCCCAGGCGATCTGCGCGTAGGTGTCACCCAGCATGTCGGTGTGGTCGAGCGCCACGTTGGTGATGACCTTCACGCCGAGGTCGAACGAGTTCACCGCGGTGTCCCGCCCGCCGGCGCTCGCCTCCATCACCGCCAGATCGATGCCGACCCGCCGGTAGTGCACCACCGCGGCGGCGGCCCGCAGCGCGGGTGCGTCGAGCGGCTCGCTCAGCCGCCGGGCCGCGGCGTCGACCTCGGTGTACGCGGCGGTGTAGGCGGAGCGCGAGACCGGGACGTTGTTCACGCGGATGCGCTCGGTGGACTCCTGGAGGTGCGGGCCCGGCATGCTGCCGACCCGCAGCCCGCAGGCGGCCAGGCCCGACACCGCGAACGCGCAGGTCGAGCCCTTCCCGTTGGTGCCGGCGACCAGCATGCCCCGCAGCTCCCTGCCGGGCCGGTCCAGCGCGTCGAGCAGCGGGGGAAGGTAGTTCTTGACCGGTAACGGCGTCGCCCGTCGGCGGACCGTGAGGTTCTGGGCCTGCTGATAATCCATGGCACGAGATCATGCCGCAGGCCCGGCCGCGGACCGGCGCCGCGGTCACCCGTCCCGGCCGGGGCGGTCTTGCGGAGTCGGACGTCAGGTCAGGGAGCGGGGACGGGCCCGCCGGGCCGGAACCGCTCCACCCCGACGATGTGCCGCACCTTGACCGGGCGCACGACCACCGCGACCCGCTGCTCCCCCAGCATGATCCACTCGAACCGCTCGCTGCCCAGGTACTTCCGGGCCAGCCGGTCCATCCGGTCGTGCGCCTCCTGGCCCTCGATGAAACGGGCCACCTCACCGCTGATCTGTACGCGGTCGAAGGGATCGGCGGCGTCCGCGTGCGAGAGGTAGACGCGGGGGTCGCGGCGCAGGTTCTCCTCCTTCACCCGGCCCACCGAGGTGTTGAACGTCAGCTCCCCCTCGCCCTCCAGGTCCACCCACATCGGGCTGACCTGCGGCGCTCCGTCGGCGAACACGGTGCCGACGTACCAGATGTGGGGGGCTTTCAGCCGGGCGCGGACGGCTTCGTCGAACGTGGAAAACATCCGGGGAGGCTACCAACCGTGACCGGAATCCACGGCTCGGGGGAACCGTGGAATCCGCCGGGCGAAGCCGACGTCGGGGAGCGCCGGACCGGCTAATCCTCGGCGGAGCCGGGGCGCCGCCGCCGTCCCGTGGCGCGGCGGGGCGCGAGCTGCCAGAGGGCCAGCGCGCCGAGAGCCAGGCCGATCCCGATGGCTCCCCACACCGCCGGGTGCTCCTCCACCCACATACGGCGGTCGCCCGCCATGCCGAGGGAGCCGAAGAGGCGGCCGTTGCGCCCGGGGACCAGGCAGGCCAGCGCGAGGAACGCCACGCAGCCGACGGCTGCCGCGCCGATGCCGCGCACCCACTGACGCCGTCTCAGCGCGGCGGAGGCCAACGCCCAGCAGCAGAGAACGCCGCTGCCGCAGAACGCCCCGAAGGCATAACCGGCACCAGGGCCGAGACCGGCCACCCAGCGCCACAGAGGATCGCCCACGAAGACCGAGGCGGCGGCGCCGAGGACGACGAGCCAGGACAGCTTCGTGGTGTGGCGTTCGGACATTCTGGCTATGAAGGACATCGCGGCAAGGCTACGGCACGGGGCAGGGGCTCCCCGGCCTCAGGAGCCCGTCGGCGGAACGAGGTCGTCGAGCGCCTTGGCACAGTCCTGGGCGGCCTGGGCCGAGCGCGGCAGCATGACGTTCTCGTAGGCGCGGACGGCGTCGTCGATGTCCGGCTCGGCGATGAGGGCCTGGGCGAGTTCGGCGCCGTCGAGCATGGCGAGGTGGGCGCCGACGACCGCGACGCGCGGGCCGGGAGCGGAGTGCATGGAGCTGTTCCCTCGAAAGACCGGGTGAGGTGCCAGGAGGTCCGGCACCTGATCAAGAAAGCACAGTGACCGGAAAAGTGCCCGGGAAATACGGCGTGCCGGCGGACCGGCCGACCGTGCGCCGCGAGCGCAACTGCCGGTGCCCTGACCGGTCATGAGCGGGTCCGCGCCGGGCGGGCCGCGGCCTTCGGCGACGGCACCGCCGCACCGCCCGCCCCCTGACCGGGAGAACGCGCCCCTCTGATCTCATCCCTGAGAGAAGCTGTGCACCAGGATCAGCCCGAGAAAGGAAGATCTTGCCCACCAAGACCCTGCAGATTCCCACCCCGGACGGCCAGGCCGACGCCTTCGCCGCCTTCCCCGACCGTGGCGAGCGGCACCCGGGGGTGCTGCTGTACCCGGACGCCTTCGGCTTGCGGCCCGTGCTGGAGGAGATGGCCCGCGAACTGGCCGAGCACGGGTACTACGTGCTCGTCCCCAACCTCTACTACCGGCACGGCCGGGCACCGGTGATCGAGCTTCCCGAGCACATCGGAGAAGAGGTCAGGCCCGCGGTCTTCGCCCAACTGATGCCGTTGATCGAGGCACACACCACCGAACGTGCCCTGCGCGACGCCGACGCCTACCTCAAGTTCCTCACCACCCAGCCCGAGGTCAGCGCGGGGCCGGTGGCCGCGATCGGCTACTGCATGGGCGCCGCCCTGGCGATGCGCACCGCAACGGCCCACCCCGACCGGGTGGCTGCCGTCGCCGGATTCCACCCCGGCTTCCTGGTCACCGACGCGCCCGACAGCCCGCACCGCCGCGTCCGCGAACTCACCGCCCAGGTCCACCTCGGCCTCGCCGAAGGCGACCTGTCGCCCGAGGCGATCAGCGAACTCGACCAGGCCCTGGACGCCGCGGGTGTCGCCCACAGCACCGAGGTCTACCCCGGCACCCTTCACGGCTTCACCATGTCCGACACCGACGCCTTCAGCCCCTCCGGGCTGCAACGCCACTGGGACCGTCTGCTCCCCCTCCTCGGCCGCACCCTGACCCACGGCTGAGGCTCGGCCCCGGGAACTCCCTGAAGTACCCGGCGCCTGAACCCTGAGGGCCCGCCCCGATCGATCGGGGCGGGCCCTCAGGGTTCACGGGATCCAGACGCCGGTGCGACCAAGCACTCGACGACAAAAGGCGAAGGCAAAAGGCAAGAAGGTCACGTCACCACTCCTCGCCACTTTCAACGTATAGCGCTCAGGGGGGCTTGCGGCAAGGCCCCGGTCGTGCCGCAGAATTGCCGGCCACGGCCAGGACCTGCGGAAATCAGGGGTTCACGCAGTGCGCGCGCCGCCGGACCGCGCGCAGCAACCGGCCACGACGCAGCCTTGCCCGATGGGGGGATCTTCATGATTGACGTGATCGTCGCCGGCGGTGGACCGACCGGCTTGATGCTGGCCGGCGAGTTGCGGCTGCACGGCGTGCGCACGGTCGTGCTGGAGAGGGACACGGAGCCGCCTCTACGAGCTGATGCACGGCGGTCGCGGCCTGCTGCTCGACCGGACCGGCCGGCTCTCGGTGGCGGGCTGGGCGGACCGGGTCGACCACGTCGTCGACGCCTGCGAGGAACTGGACGTGCCCGCGGCGCTGCTACGGCCCGACGGCCACGTGGCGTGGGTCGGCGAAGACCAGCAGGAACTGCTCAGCCGGCTACCCGAGTGGTTCGGCGCCGCCGCCGGTTGAGCACGCGGCGGGCTCCGTGTCAGTGCGGGGTGAGGACGCAGAACTCGTTGCCCTCCGGGTCGGCCATGACCGTCCACGGCACGTCGCCCTGGCCGAGGTCGATGTCGACGGCGCCGAGCGCCCGCAGCCGGGCCGCCTCCGCCGCTTGATCGCCACCGGCGTACGGGCGGAGGTCGAGATGGACGCGGTTCTTCACGGTCTTCGCGTCGGGTGTGCGGAGGAACTCCAGATACGGGCCGACACCCTTGGCGGAGCGCAGCACCGCGTGGTCGTCGGTCACCTCGTGCAGGGTCCAGTCCATCGCCTCGCCCCAGAACCGTGCCATGGCCCGCGGATCCGCGCAGTCGACCGCCACCGCGGCCATCGGCCCGGTGTCCCGGTAGAGCGATCGCGGCTCCAGCACGCAGAACTCGTTGCCCTCCGGATCGGCCATGACCGTCCACGGGACGTCGCCCTGGCCCACGTCGGCGAGCGTCGCGCCGAGAGCCCGGAGGCGCGCGACCAGCTCCGCCTGATGGGCCGCCGAGGTGGTGGCCAGGTCGATGTGCACACGGTTCTTGACCGTCTTGGGTTCCGGGACGCGAAGGATGTCGACGCAGACGGCGACGGGGTCGGGATAGCGGAAACCCACGGGTTCGAGGTTGGTCACGCCGGGCTCCTCGCTGTCGATGCCCCAGCCGAGCACCTCCGCCCAGAACCGGCCGAGCGCGGAGTCGTCCCGCGCGTTCATCGCGATTTGCACAAGCCGTGTCGCCATGCCGCCGACCCTATGCACACCGCCCTGCGGCGACAACGCATATACCGAGGCCCGGCGGAGACCGACTCGCTCGCCGATCGCCGTGCTCAGCTCGCCAATGGGAAGGGCCGGTCACAGCCGGGTGTGAAGCGGTACCGCTACGGCATTGCATAAAACTGCTGCTATCCGTATAGTCATGCCATCGATGAGGAGGGACCATGACGGTACGAGCGGCAGTGGCCGGTGCGAGTGGGTACGCGGGGGGTGAAGTCCTGCGTCTGCTTCTGGGGCACCCGGAAGTGGAGATCGGCGCGGTGACCGGGCACTCCAGCGCCGGGCAGCGACTGGGTTCCGTGCAGCCGCATCTGCTGCCGCTGGCCGAGCGCGAGATCGGGCCGACGTCGGCCGAGGCGCTGGCTGGCCACGACGTGGTGTTCCTCGCGCTGCCGCACGGGCAGTCCGCGGCCGTCGCCGACGAGCTGGGGCCCGAGGTGCTGGTCGTCGACTGCGGAGCGGACTTCCGGCTCAAGGACGCCGCCGACTGGGAGGCGTTCTACGGCTCGGCCCACGCGGGCACCTGGCCGTACGGGCTCCCCGAACTGCCCGGTGGGAGAGAGGCGCTCCGGGGGTCCAAGCGCATCGCGGTCCCGGGCTGCTACCCGACCGCCGTCTCGCTCGCACTGTTCCCCGCCTACGCGGCGCAGCTCGCCGAGCCCGAAGCGGTGATCGTCGCGTCGTCCGGCACCTCAGGAGCGGGCAAGGCGGCCAAGCCGCACCTGCTGGGCTCGGAGGTGATGGGCTCGATGAGCCCGTACGGCGTCGGCGGCGGGCACCGGCACACCCCGGAGATGATCCAGAACCTCAGCGCGCTGGCCGGCGAGCGGGTCGGGGTCTCCTTCACCCCGACGCTCGCGCCGATGGCCCGCGGCATCCTCGCCACCTGCACCGCGAAGGCGAAGCCAGGAGTGGACGCGGCGGCGGTGCGCGGCGCGTACGAGAAGGCGCTGGACGGTGAGCCGTTCGTGAGCCTGCTGCCGGAGGGCCAGTGGCCGGCGACCGCCGCCGTGTACGGATCCAACGTCGCGCAGCTCCAGGTCACCCTCGACCCCGCGGCCGGCCGGATCATCGCGATCTGCGCCATCGACAACCTGGCCAAGGGCACCGCGGGCGGCGCGGTGCAGAGCATGAACATCGCCCTGGGCCTCCCCGAGGACACGGGGCTTCCGAAGACCGGGGTCGCCCCGTGACGGCGCGGGGCACGGGACAGCAGGGCGTGACCGGCGGGGCCGGCGAAGCGATCGAGGAGAAGAAGCAGTGAGCGTCACCGCAGCACAAGGGTTCACGGCGGCAGGCATCGCCGCCGGGATCAAGCAGAACGGCAACCCGGACCTCGCTCTCGTGGTGAACAACGGGCCGAGCCTCGCCGCCGCCGGGGTGTTCACCTCCAACCGCGTCAAGGCGGCGCCGGTCGTCTGGTCCGAGCAGGTGCTCAAGGGCGGCCGGGTCTCCGCCGTCGTCCTCAACTCCGGCGGCGCCAACGCCTGTACCGGACCGCTCGGCTTCCAGGACACCCACGCCACCGCGGAGAAGGCCGCCGACGTGCTCGGCGACCACAGCGCGGGGGAGGTGGCGATCGCCTCCACCGGCCTGATCGGGCTGCGGCTGCCGATGGACAAGCTGCTCCCCGGCGTCGAGCGCGCCGCCGCCGAACTGACCGAGCACGGCGGCGAGAAGGCCGCCATCGCGATCAAGACCACGGACAGCGTGCACAAGACGGCGGTGGCCGGCGGCGACGGCTGGACGGTCGGCGGGATGGCCAAGGGCGCGGGCATGCTCGCCCCGGGCCTCGCGACCATGCTCGTGGTGCTGACCACGGACGCCGACGTACCGGCCGCCGAGCTGGACGCGGCGCTGCGGGCGGCGACCCGTACCACCTTCGACCGGGTCGACTCCGACGGCTGCATGTCGACCAACGACACGGTGCTGCTGCTCGCTTCCGGCGCCAGCGGCGTCGTCCCGGACGGCACGGAGTTCGCCGAGGCCGTACGGACCGTCTGCGACGACCTCGCCCGGCAGCTGATCGGCGACGCCGAGGGCGCGAGCAAGGACATCCGCATCGAGGTGATCAACGCCGCGAGCGAGGACGACGCCGTCCAGGTCGGCCGTTCCATCGCCCGCAACAACCTCCTCAAGTGCGCCATCCACGGCGAGGACCCCAACTGGGGCCGGGTGCTCTCCGCCATCGGCACCACGTCGGCCGCCTTCGAGCCCGACCAGCTGAACGTCGCGATCAACGACGTCTGGGTCTGCAAGAACGGCTCGGTGGGCGAGGACCGCGACCTCGTCGACATGCGGTACCGGGAGGTACGGATCACCGCCGACCTCGCGGCAGGCACCGAGTCGGCGGTCATCTGGGCCAACGACCTGACCGCCGACTACGTCCACGAGAACAGCGCGTACTCGTCATGAGCGATTCCCCCGCCGGCTCCGGCGCGACCCGTAAGCACACCGCACTGCCCAAGGCCCGCACCCTCATCGAGGCGCTGCCCTGGCTGACCCGCCACCACGGCAAGACCGTCGTCATCAAGTTCGGCGGCAACGCCATGGTCGACGACGAGCTGAAGAACGCCTTCGCCCAGGACGTCGTCTTCCTGCGGCACGCCGGACTGCGCCCGGTCGTGGTGCACGGCGGCGGCCCGCAGATCAGCGCCCACCTCGACCGGCTCGGTCTGGAGTCGGAGTTCAAGGCGGGCCTGCGGGTCACCACACCCGAGGCGATGGACGTCGTACGGATGGTGCTGGCCGGAAAGGTGCAGCGCGAGCTGGTCGGACTGCTCAACCGGCACGGACCGCTCGCCGTCGGCATGACGGGCGAGGACGCCCACCTGATGACGGCGACCAAGCACTACGCGGCGATCGACGGCGAGCAGGTCGACATCGGACGGGTCGGCGAGGTCACCGCGATCGACACCGGCGCGGTGCAGGCACTGCTGGACGACGGCCGGATCCCGGTCATCTCCTCCATCGCCCGCAGCAGCGACGAGGAGGACGGCTCCGGCGTCTTCAACGTCAACGCCGACACCGCAGCCGCCGCGCTGGCCGCCGCGCTCGGCGCCGAGACGCTGATGGTCCTCACCGACGTCGAGGGCCTGTACGAGGACTGGCCGCACAGCGACGAGGTGATCTCCCGCCTCACCGCCATGGAGCTGGAGAAGCTGCTGCCCGACCTGGCCAGCGGCATGGTGCCCAAGATGCGGGGCTGCCTGCACGCGGTCCGCAACGGCGTGCACAACGCCCGGGTCATCGACGGGCGGGTCCAGCACTCGATCCTGCTGGAGATCTTCACCGACGAAGGGATCGGCACGATGGTCGTGCCGGACGCGGACACGAGCGAGGGGACGGCATGAGCGACCCGATGGACAACGCGGACCTCGGACGGCGCTGGCAGGGCGCCATGATGGACAACTTCGGCACCCCGCGTCTGGCCCTGGTCCGCGGCGAAGGCACCCACCTGTGGGACGCCGACGGCAAGGAATACCTCGACTTCCTCGGCGGGATCGCCGTCAACGCGCTCGGCCATGCCCACCCCGCGGTGGTCCGCGCCGTGTCCGACCAGGTCGCCACCCTCGGCCACGTCTCCAACTTCTTCGTCGCCGAGCCGACGGTCGCCCTCGCCGAACGGCTGCTCGCGCTGGCCGGCCGCCAGGGGCGGGTCTACTTCTCCAACTCGGGCGCCGAGGCCGTCGAAGCCGCCTTCAAGATCGGCCGGCTGACCGGGCGCCGGCACATGGTCTCCGCGGCCGGCGGCTTCCACGGCCGGACCATGGGCGCGCTCGCGCTCACCGCCCAGCCCGCCAAGCAGGCCCCCTTCGCGCCGCTGCCCGGCGACGTCGACCACGTCCCGTACGGCGACGTCGAGGCACTCCGGGCCGCCGTCACCACCGACACCGCTCTCGTCATCCTCGAACCCCTCCAGGGTGAGAACGGCGTCGTCCCGCCGCCGCCCGGCTACCTCCAGGCCGCCCGGGAGATCACCGCGGCCACCGGCACCCTGCTGGTGCTCGACGAGATCCAGACCGGCATCGGCAGGACCGGGCACTGGTTCGCGTCCCAGGCGCCGGGTGTCGAGGCCGACGTGATCACCCTCGCCAAGGGCCTGGGCGGCGGCCTGCCCATCGGCGCGACGCTGGCCTTCGGCCCGGCCGCCGAGCTGCTGACACCCGGCTCGCACGGCTCGACGTTCAGCGGCAACCCGATCGTCTGCGCCGCCGCGCTCGCCGTGCTGGACACCATCGAGGCGGACGGGCTGCTCGATCACGTCAAGCGGGTCGGCGAGCGGCTGCGCGCGGGTGTCGAGGCGTCGGCGCACCCTCTGGTCGACCAAGTCCGCGGCGCGGGTCTCCTCCTGGGTATCGTCTTGACCGAGCCCCTCGCGCCCCAGGTGCAGCAGGCGGCTCAGGACGCGGGCCTGCTGGTGAACGCGGTCGCGCCGGACGTCATCCGGCTCGCCCCGCCGCTGATCCTCTCCGAGGACGATGCGGATACGTTCCTCCACAGGCTGCCCGCCGTCCTCGACACGGTCCTCGAAGGGGCCAACGGGGAACAACGATCCGGAGACTGACGACAACGATGACCGAGGCGCAGGACAACGAGACGCAGGCCGGCGGCCAGGCCGTACCGCAGACCCGCACCGCCCGCCACCGCCGGATCGTGGACATCCTCAACCGGCAGGCGGTCCGCTCCCAGAGCCAGCTCGCGAAGCTGCTCGCCGACGACGGGCTCACCGTCACCCAGGCGACGCTCTCCCGCGACCTGGACGAACTGGGCGCGGTGAAGATCCGCAACACCGGCGGTGAGCTGATCTACGCGGTGCCGAGCGAGGGCGGCGACCGCACGCCGCGGGCGCCGCTGGGGGAGTCGGCCAAGGAAGAGCGGATGCGCAGGCTCTCCGGCGAACTGCTCATCTCGGCCGAGGCGTCGGCCAACCTCGTCGTGCTGCGCACCCCGCCGGGCGCCGCGCAGTTCCTCGCCTCGGCCATCGACCAGGCCGAACTGCACGACATCCTCGGCACCATCGCGGGCGACGACACACTGATGCTGATCAGCCGCGACCCCGCGGGCGGCCAGGCGCTGGCCGACCATCTGCTGCGGCTGGCACAGAAGCCGCACTGAGCCCACCGGCCGGGACGGCGGCGCCGAGCGCGGCACCGGCGCTCAGCGCGCCGCCTCCCCGGCCCGGTGGCAGCCGCCGCAGTACCGGGCCTGCGGCACGATCTCCAGACGCGCGAACGGAATCGGCAGACCGCAGCGCCGGCAGCCGCCGTAGTCGCCGCGGTCCATCCGCTCCAGGGCGGCCTCCACGTCCACCAGCACCATCCGTGCGGAGGCCACCAGTTGGACGTGTACCTCAAGCCGCCCCGGTGAGGCGCAGGCGCGGGACCGTCCGAACTCCCGCAGCTGCTCGTGGCGGAACCGGCGCTGGTCCTCCAGGTTCGCGCGCAGCGCGGCCAGTTCATCGGGTCCGAGTCCGGCCTGGCCGGCATCGGTGACCTGGTGGGGCACGACGTCACATCCTCCGGGAGAGGCGACAGGGGAGAGCGGCGCGTCCTGCGCCGGTCAGGCGGTGCGTTCCTGGCAGCCGACGCAGCAGCGGGCGTACGGCAGGATCTCAAGGCGTTCGACGGGCACCGGCTTGGCGCACCGCCCGCAGTCGCCGTACGTCCCCGCGTCCAGGCGGGCAACCGCCGCGTCGATCTCGGCGAGCACCTGCCGGATCGCACGGATCTGCCCCGTCAGCAGCGCGTCACCGCCGGGCGGCGCGCTCTCCTCGATCGCGGCGATCTGCGCCAGCCGGGATCGGCGCTCGTGCGCGAGGCGCCCGCGGGCGTCGTGCGCGGCGAGCCGCTCGGCTCGGGGATCGGCGTGGGCCGCTTCTGGCGACATGAGGGACGTTCCTTTCGGGGCGGGCAGGTGCTGCGGGGTCGAGGGCGAACGAACGGGAATGGCCCCACCCTGGCCGCCCGCGCCGCCTCCCGCCATGGGGGCAGGCACCCATTTCCGGGGGCGCCGGGGCTGTAACCGCCCGCCCGCGCCCCGCGTTTCGGACACCGCGGATGGCTGCCGTACCCGATCGACGCGGCGTCCCTGCCGACGGCAGGCTGGGCCGTACCGGGCCCCGGCGGTCAGGACCCGGCCGTTCCCGTGGGCGCGGCGAATGGGAGAGTGACCGAAACGAGGAGGTTTTGCACGCTGTGACCGTGTCGTTGTTCTGGCGGATCTTCGGGCTCAACGCGGTGGTGCTGGGCGCGGCCACCGCGCTGCTGCTGTGGGCGCCGGTGACCGTATCCGTCCCCGTCGTGCTCACCGAGGCCGTCGTCCTGGTCGGCGGCCTGGTCGTCATGCTCGTCGCCAACGCGGCGCTGCTGCGCATCGGGCTGGCCCCGCTGGACCGGCTGGCCCGGCAGATGACCACCGTCGACCTGCTGCGGCAGGGCCGCCGGCTGCCGGTCAACGGACACGGCGGGGTCGCCCAACTGCTGCGCACCTTCAACGAGATGCTCGACCGTCTTGAGGCCGAGCGGGCCACCAGCACCGCCCGGGTGCTCTCCGCCCAGGAGGCCGAAAGGCGCCGCATCGCCCAGGAACTCCACGACGAGGTGGGACAGAGCATGACCGCCGTACTGCTCGAACTCAAACGTGTCGCCGACCGCGCCCCCGAAGCCCTGCGCGCCGACCTCCAGCACGCCCAGGAAACCACCCGGCAGAGCCTGGACGAGGTCCGCAGGATCGCCCGCCGGCTGCGCCCCGGCGTCCTGGACGACCTCGGCCTGGTGAGCGCGCTGACCGCGCTCACCACCGACTACGCCACCCACACCGGCCTCGCCGTGCAGCGCCGCTGCGCCCCCGACCTGCCGCCCCTGGACCCGGAGACGGAGCTGGTGCTCTACCGCGTCGCCCAGGAAGCGCTGACCAACGCGGCCCGGCACGCGGGCGCGGCACACGTCGAGCTGACCCTGCGGCACTCCGGTACCGAGGTGGTGCTGGACGTCTGCGACGACGGCCGCGGGCTCGGCCACGCCTGGGAGGGCGCCGGCATCCGCGGGATGCGCGAACGTGCCCTGCTCATCGACGCAGGGCTTGACATCGGGCCAGGACCCGCGGGCGGCGCCCGGGTCCGGCTGACCGTTCCGCTGCCCCGGGACGCCGCATGACGCATCCGCCCCGCACCGGCACCCCGCGCCCGGCCCGTATCCTCCTCGCCGACGACCACGCGCTGGTCCGCCGCGGCATCCGGCTCATCCTGGACGGCGAGCCCGACCTCGAAGTCGTCGCCGAGGCAGGGGACGGCGCCGAGGCGCTGGCGCTGGCCCGCAGCAGCCGCCCCGACCTCGCCATCCTGGACGTCGCGATGCCACGGATGACCGGCCTCCAGGCGGCCCGCGAACTCTCCGCGCTCCAACCGGGCCTGCGCATCCTGATGGTGACGATGTACGACAACGAGCAGTACTTCTTCGAGGCGCTGAAGGCGGGCGCGTCCGGCTACGTGCTCAAGTCGGTCGCCGACCGTGACCTGGTGGAAGCCTGCCGCGCCGCGATCCGCGGCGAGCCGTTCCTCTACCCGGGCGCGGTCACCGCCCTGATCCGCAACTACCTCGACCGCGTACGGCAGGGCGACGACGTCCCCGACAAGGTGCTCACCGTGCGCGAGGAGGAGATCCTCAAGCTGATCGCCGAGGGCCACTCGTCGAAGGAGATCGCCCATACCCTGGTCATCAGCGTCAAGACGGTCGAACGCCACCGCGCGAACATGCTGCACAAGCTCGGCATGCGGGACCGCCTGGAGCTGACCCGCTACGCGATCAGGGTCGGCCTGATCGAGCCGTAACGCGCCGCGGACGGGAGCGGGCTGGGGCAGAGACACACCGGACACGAGGAGGGGGCATGGCGCGGCGGACCGTACGGCGGCCCGGCGGCGCGCTCCGCGTCAGGGGCGGCCACGCGCTGCGCGTCCTGCTCACGCTCACCGCACTCCTCGTCGGCCTCCTCCCGGCCGCGGCACCGGCGACCGCGGGCCCCGCGCCCGCCACCCGGGCCACCGCGGCACCGCTTCCGTACGCCCCGCACTCAGGCACTCCGCACACCGGCACCTCGCATCCCGGCGTCCGGCACCAGGCCACCCCCTGCGCCAGGCCCCCGCTGTCCGCGCTGCGCCCCGGCGCGCCGTGCGACGGCGAGCCCGGCCACCCGCACCTCCCCGCGCCCGGCACGGCGTGCGCGTACCTTTGGGCGCCCCCACTGCGCGCCGGACCCCGCCCGCCCCGCCCCGGACCCGCCCGCCAGGACCACCCCCCGTACGCCGGGCGGTGCCTGGACCGCGCCCCGCCCCGCTCCAGCAGCTGACCGGCATCCCCGTCGCTCTTCGCCGCGCCCGGACAACTCCCGGCCGCGGTGCGCCTGTTGGAGGCATTGATGACCCGCGCCACCACGGTGCGGGCGCTGTTCGCGCTCGCCCTGCTAGCCCTGTCCGTCTTTCTCGCCGTGACGCAGCCCGTCCGGCTCGGTCTCGATCTGCGCGGCGGTACGCAGATCGTCCTGGAGACCCGCGACTCCCCGACGGCCGATGCCGACCGGGACGCGACCGACCGCACGCTGGAGGTGCTGCGCCGCCGGGTGGACGCCCTCGGTGTCGCCGAACCGTCCATCGCCCGCTCAGGTGACCACCGGATCGTCGTGGAACTTCCCGGCGTCCAGGACCCCGAGCAGGCCACCGAAGTGCTCGGCCGCACCGCCCAGTTGACCGTCCACCCGGTCATCGGCACGGCGGCGGGGCCGCAGCAGCCCACCGGCCACAAGGGGAAGGAACCCGCCGACCCGGCAGGAAAGGTGCTCCCGGACGCGTCCGGCGCCCACCTGCGCCTGGGGCCGCCCGCCCTGACCGGCGCCGAGGTGGACCGGGCCGACGCGCGGTTCGACGCGGAGACCGGTTCCGGCTGGTTCGTCGGCCTCGATCTGCGCGGCGCGGGGGAGCGGGCCTGGGCCGGGCTGACCGGTGAGGCGGCCTGCGCGCCGCCGGGGGATCCGGCCAGGCGGGCCGCCATCGTCCTGGACGACAAGATCATCTCCTCGCCGCAGGTCGACACCTCGGTGGCCTGCGGCACCGGAATCACCGGCGGCTCGACGCGGATCACCGGCGGATTCGACCAGGAGACGGCGACCGAACTGGCCCTGCTGGTCAACGGCGGCGCACTGCCGGTCCCCGTCGAGGTCGTGGAACAGCGGACGGTGGGGCCGACGCTGGGCGCCGCGGCCATCGACTCCAGCGCTCGCGCGGCGGCCATCGGCATCGCGCTGACCGCCGTCTTCCTCACCGTCGTCTACCGGCTGCTCGGCGCCCTCGCGACGCTCGCCCTGGCCTGCTACGCGCTCCTCTCGTACGCGGCGCTGCTCGCCGTCGGCGCGACCCTGACCCTCCCCGGGCTCGCCGGTTTCGTGCTCGCCGTCGGGATGGCGGTGGACGCCAACGTGCTGGTCTTTGAACGGGCCAGGGAGGAGTACGCGGCCGGGCGCACGCCCCGCCGCGACGGTGCCGCGCCCCGGAGCCTGCGCACCGCCCTGACGGCCGGCTTCCGGCACGCCTTCAGCGCCATCGCCGACTCCAACGCCACCACCCTGCTCGCCGCCGGACTGCTGTTCCTGTTCGCCTCCGGGCCGGTCCGCGGCTTCGGCGTCACGCTGTCCATCGGCGTGCTCGCCTCCATGGTCAGCGCCCTGCTCATCACCCGGGTCCTGGCCGAGTACGCGGTGACCCGCAAGCCGCTGGAGCGCCGCCCGCGGCTGTCCGGCATCGCAGGTCACGGACGGGTGCGCCGGCTGCTCGTCCGCCGCGGCCCGTCCCTCATGCGCCACCGGCGCCGCTGGCTCGCCGGATCCGCCGCCGCCCTGATCCTGGCCACCGGCGGGATCGCGCTGCGCGGCCTCGACTTCGGGGTGGAGTTCACCGGCGGCCGGCAGATCGCCTACACCACCCAGTCCCCCGTCGACGCCGAGCGGGCCCGTACCGCCCTGGGCGACGCGGGCTTCCCGCGGGCGGTGGTCCAGACATCGGGCGACGGGGAGCTGACCGTCCGCACCGAGCGGCTGACCGGCGAGCAGGAGGACCGGGTCGGCACGGTGGTCGACGAGCTGGGCGGCGGCGCGCAGAAGGTACGCGACGAGCTGATCGGGCCCAGCCTCGGCGACGAACTGCGCCGCAACGCGCTGATCGCCCTCGGTGTGGCGCTCGCGGGCCAGATGGCCTACCTGGCGCTGCGCTTCCGCTGGACGTTCGCCCTCTCCGCGGTCGCCGCGATGGCACACGACGTGCTGATCCTCGTCGGCGTCTTCGCCTGGCTGGGCAAACCGGTCGACGGGGTCTTCCTGGCGGCGCTGCTGACGGTCATCGGCTACTCCGTCAACGACTCCGTCGTGGTCTTCGACCGGGTGCGCGAGCTGTGGGCGGCGGCCCGCCGCACCCCGTTCGCGCAGATCGCCGACCGGGCGCTCCTGGAGACCGTGCCGCGCACCGTCAACACCGGCATCGGCGCGGTCTTCATCCTCGCCGCGCTCGCCGTGCTGGGCGGCGACTCGCTGACCGACTTCGCCGTGGCCCTGCTGATCGGCATCGGCGTCGGCACGTACTCGTCGATGTTCACCGCGACGCCGCTGGCCATCGCGCTGGAGGCGCGCAGCGGCAGTCCCGCGCCGAGCCCGGCCGGCCGCGGATCCGGCAGGAGGGGAGCGGCGGGCGCCCGCCGCGGCCCGGGGCGGCGGCCGGGCACCGGCGCGCAGGTCTGACCGGCCGCTCACACGAAAAAACCCGCTGACCTGGAGATTTCTCTCCGGTCAGCGGGTTTTCGCACCGTCGGGACGACAGGATTTGAACCTGCGACCCCTTGACCCCCAGTCAAGTGCGCTACCAAGCTGCGCCACGTCCCGGTGCTCGTCCGCCCGGATGTTCTCCGGTCGGCGCGTGCAGAAGAAAAATACCCTGTCCGGTGCCCTGATTCCAAAGCGGGGCCCCCGACGGCCATCCGACCGGCCTCCTGGAGGGGGTGCGCGGGGGCCTCGCGCGCACCGGCGAAGCGGCGCCCGACGTGTTTCGATGAGGGCATGGCCAAGGAATCGCCCGGCACCGGACACCCGGGACGCGGGGGGTCGGGGAGCGGCATCCAGGTGCGCCGGATCTATGACCGGGCCGACCCCGCCGACGGCGCGCGGGTGCTGGTCGACCGGCTGTGGCCGCGCGGCGTCTCCAAGGAGGACGCCCGGCTGACGGAGTGGTGCAAGGACGCCGCGCCCTCGTCCGGCCTGCGCCGCTGGTACGGCCACGACCCGGAGCGGTTCGACGGGTTTGCCGGCCGCTACCGCGAGGAGCTGGCCGGGCCGCAGCCGCAGGCGGCCCTGCGGCGGCTGCGCGAGCTGGCGTCCGACGGCCCGCTGACGCTGCTGACCGCGACGAAGGACCTGCCGCACAGCCACGTACAGATCCTGCTGGAGGCACTGCGCGAGACCGGCTGACGGCCCGCGCGACCCGGTAGAGACACCGCTGACCTGCGACGTCGCTCGCTCATTGACGAAACATACGGTGGAGTGCATACTTATGCTCATCAGCGTATGCACCGTAAGGAGAAACCCGTGACCGAGCGCGTCGTACTCGCCTACTCGGGCGGCCTGGACACCTCTGTCTGCATCGGCTGGATCGCCGAGGAGACGGGCGCCGAGGTCATCGCCGTTGCCGTGGACGTCGGCCAGGGCGGCGAGGACCTGGACGTCATCCGCAAGCGCGCCCTGGCCTGCGGCGCCGTCGAGGCCGAGGTCGCGGACGCCAGGAACGAGTTCGCCGACGAGTACTGCCTCCCGGCGATCCAGGCGAACGCCCTCTACATGGACCGCTACCCGCTGGTCTCCGCCCTCTCGCGGCCGGCCATCGTCAAGCACCTGGTGGCCGCCGCCGAGAAGCACGGCGCCTCCACCGTCGCCCACGGCTGCACCGGCAAGGGCAACGACCAGGTCCGCTTCGAGGCCGGCATCTCCTCCCTCGCCCCCGACCTCACCTGCATCGCCCCGGTCCGTGACTACGCGATGACCCGGGACAAGGCCATCGCCTTCTGCGAGGCGAAGAACCTCCCGATCGCGACCACCAAGAAGTCGCCGTACTCCATCGACCAGAACGTCTTCGGGCGGGCCGTCGAGACCGGCTTCCTGGAGGACATCTGGAACGCGCCGATCGAGGACGTCTACGAGTACACCGAGAACCCGGCCACCGCGCGCGAGGCCGACGAGGTCGTCATCACCTTCCAGCAGGGTGTCCCGGTGGCGATCGACGGCAGGCCCGTCACCGTCCTGGAGGCGATCCAGCAGCTCAACGTCCGGGCCGGCGCCCAGGGCATCGGCCGGATCGACATGGTCGAGGACCGGCTGGTCGGCATCAAGTCCCGCGAGGTCTACGAAGCTCCCGGTGCCATCGCGCTGATCACCGCGCACCAGGAGCTGGAGAACGTCACCGTCGAGCGTGAACTCGCCCGCTACAAGCGGCAGGTCGAGCAGCGCTGGGGCGAACTGGTCTACGACGGCCTGTGGTTCTCGCCGCTCAAGCGCGCCCTGGACGGCTTCATCGCCGAGGCCAACCAGCACGTCACCGGCGACATCCGGATGACCCTGCACGGCGGCCGTGCGGTCGTCACCGGCCGGAAGTCCGCCGAGTCGCTCTACGATTTCCACCTGGCGACCTACGACACCGGCGACACCTTCGACCAGTCGCTGTCCAAGGGCTTCATCGAGCTCTTCGGAATGTCCAGCAAGATCGCCGCCCGGCGCGACCAGGGCTGAGCCCAGGACCCGTCACTTTCCGGCACCACCCCGCTTCCCCGCCCCGCGCGGGGAAGCGGTCGTACCGTCACAGCCTTGAGGAGCAGCAGTGAGCAACGGCGCCGATTCGATCGACAAGGGCACGGGAGACGTCCGGCTCTGGGGCGGCCGGTTCGCCGACGGACCGGCCGAGGCACTCGCCCAGCTGTCCGCTTCGGTCCACTTCGACTGGCGGCTGGCCCCCTACGACATCGCCGGATCCCGCGCGCACGCCCGGGTGCTGCACAAGGCGGGGCTGCTCACCGCCGACGAGCTGGAGCGGATGCTGGCCGGACTCGACCGGCTGGCGGCCGATGTCGCCGACGGGTCCTTCACCGGCACCGTCGCCGACGAGGACGTGCACACCGCCCTGGAACGCGGCCTGTTGGAGCGGCTCGGCGCCGACCTCGGCGGCAAGCTGCGGGCCGGCCGGTCCCGCAACGACCAGGTCGCCACGCTCTTCCGGATGTACCTGCGCGACCACGCCCGGATCATCGGCGGCCTGCTCGTCGAGCTCCAGGAGGCGCTGGTCGGCCTCGCCGAGGCGCACCCTGACGTCGCGATGCCGGGCCGCACCCACCTCCAGCACGCCCAGCCGGTGCTCTTCGCCCACCACGTGCTGGCCCACGTCCAGTCGCTGTCCCGGGACGCCGAGCGGCTGCGGCAGTGGGACGAGCGGACCGCCGTGTCCCCGTACGGTTCCGGCGCGCTGGCCGGCTCCTCGCTCGGCCTCGACCCGGAGGCGGTCGCCGCCGACCTCGGCTTCGAGCACGGCAGCGCGGGCAACTCCATCGACGGCACGGCCTCCCGTGACTTCGTCGCCGAGTTCGCCTTCATCACCGCGATGGCCGGCGTCAACCTCTCCCGGATCGCCGAGGAGGTCATCATCTGGAACACGAAGGAGTTCTCCTTCGTGACCCTGCACGACGCCTTCTCCACCGGCTCGTCGATCATGCCGCAGAAGAAGAACCCGGACATCGCCGAGCTGGCGCGCGGCAAGTCGGGCCGCCTCATCGGCAACCTGACCGGCCTGATGGCCACGCTCAAGGCGCTGCCGCTCGCCTACAACCGCGACCTCCAGGAGGACAAGGAGCCGGTCTTTGACTCCTGCGACCAGCTGGAGGTCCTGCTGCCCGCCTTCACCGGCATGATGGCCACGCTCACCGTGAACCGGGAGCGCATGGCGGAGCTGGCGCCCGCCGGCTTCTCGCTCGCCACCGACATCGCGGAGTGGCTGGTCAAGCAGGGCGTGCCGTTCCGGGTCGCGCACGAGGTCGCCGGTGAGTGCGTCAAGGAGTGCGAGGCGCACGGCATCGAGCTGGACGAGCTCACCGACGAGCAGTTCGCCAAGATCTCGCCGCATCTGACCCCCGAGGTCCGCACCGTGCTCAACGTGCCGGGCGCGCTCGCCTCGCGCAGCGGCCGGGGCGGCACCGCGCCGTCCGCCGTCGCCGTCCAGCTCGCCGAGGTGATGGCGGACCTGGCGACGCAGCGGGCCTGGGCCACGGCGAAGCAGCCGACGACGTAGGGACACCGCGCCCTGCCCGTGCGGCGGCCCCCACCCGATCGGCCGGGTGGGGGCCGCCGCCGTTTCGGCCCGGCGGGGACCGACATGCACCCAGGGAGCGCCCTACGTATGGAATGAGACATTCACGTCTCATTCCGTTAAGGTGCGTCTCATGGCCGTGGATCGTGCACATGTACTGGAAGAAGCCGCCGCGCTGCTCGCGCGCCGGTCGACCTCCTCCATGGACGAGATCGCCCGCGCCGCCGGGATCAGCAGGGCCACCCTGCACCGGCACTTCGCGGGCCGCGACGCGCTGATCCGTGCCCTGGAACAGTTCGGCATAGAACAGCTCGCCCAGGCGATGGACGCCGCCGGGCTCGACGAGGACGACGCCGCCACCGCGCTGCGCCGGCTGGTCGCCGAGGCGCAGCCGGTCGCCGGCGTGCTGGCCTTCCTGTTCACCGAGAACCAGCTGTTCGAGGGCGAGGAGGTCAACTCGGGCTGGGCCCGCCTCGACACACGCATCCACGCGCTGTTCCGCCGCGGCCAGGAAGAGGGCGACTTCCGCATCGACCTGAGCGCGACCTGGCTGACCGAGGCGTTCTACGGACTCGTCGGCGCCGGCGCGTGGGCCGTCCAGGAAGGCCGCGTCGCCCGTAACGACCTCACCCACTCGATCGCCGAGCTGCTGCTCGGCGGCATCCGACGGAGCATGGAGAAATGAGCGAGAGCGCAGCGGTGGGACCGGCAGGTTCGGCCCACGAGGACCACCCCCGCCCAGGACGCTGGCTCGCGCTCGCCGTCCTCGTCCTCGCCGTACTGCTGGTCGGTGTGGACGCCACGGTCCTCGGCCTGGCGACCCCCTTCCTCAGCGAGGACCTGAAGCCGTCGGGCACCCAACTGCTGTGGATCGGCGACATCTACTCCTTCGTCATCGCCGGCCTACTGGTCTCGATGGGCAGCCTCGGTGACCGGATCGGCCGTAAGAAGCTGCTGCTCATCGGTTCCGTCGCGTTCGGCGCGATGTCGGCGCTGTGCGCGTACGCCACCAGCCCGGAGATGATGATCGCGGCCCGCGCCCTGCTCGGCGTGGCCGGCGCGACGCTGATGCCCTCCACCCTCGCGCTGATCCGCAACCTCTTCCACGACCCGAAGGAACGCAGCCTCGCGGTCGGCATCTGGGGCGCGATGGCCTCGGCCGGCACCGCCGTCGGGCCGGTACTCGGCGGCTTCCTGCTCGGCCACTTCTGGTGGGGCTCGGTCTTCCTGATCAACCTGCCGGTGATGGCGCTGCTGGTGGTCGTCGGCGCCCGGGTGATCCCCGAATCCCGCAACCCGGACCCGGGACCGTGGGACATCCCCAGCGTCGCCCTCTCGCTGGTCGGCATCGTCGGCGTGGTCTACGCCATCAAGGAAGCCGCGGTGCACGGCTTCCGCTGGGACATCGCGGTGGCCGCCGCCATCGGCATCCTGGCGCTGGTCGTCTTCGTCCGCCGCCAGTACGCGCTGCCCTCGCCGCTGCTGAACATGAAGCTCTTCCACCACCGCGGCTTCTCCGGGGCGGTACTCGCCGACCTGCTGACCATCCTGGGCCTGTCCGGGCTCGTCTTCTTCCTCTCCCAGTTCCTCCAGATGGTGCAACTGCGCTCGCCGCTGAACGCCGGGCTCACCGAACTCCCCGCCGCGATCGGCGCGGTGGGCGCAGGACTCGCCGCCGGATACGTCGCCAGACGGCTGTCCGTGCGCATCGTGGTGGCCGGCGGCCTGGCGGTCGTCGGGCTCGCGCTGGCCGGCTGCGTCACCCTGCACGCCGACACCGGCACCCTCGCGCTGGCCACCATCCTCTTCGTCGTCGGCATCGGCGCCGGATTCGCCTTCACCGTCACCGCCGACGTGATCCTCTCCAGCGTGCCCAGGGACGAGGCGGGCGCCGCGTCCGCGGTCTCCGAGACGGCCTACGAGCTGGGCGCCGCGCTGGGCATCGCCCTGCTCGGCTCCATCGTCACCGGCATCTACCGCGGCTTCGCCACCCCGTCCGGCGTACCGGAGGCCCCGGCCGACGCGGCCAGGGAATCCCTGGGCGGCGCCGTCGACGCCGCCTCGTCGCTCCCGCAGGACCAGGCCGCCGCGCTGCTGAAGACCGCTCAGGACGCCTTCGTCGACGGACTCGACGTGGCGGCCGGGGTCGGCGCCGCGGTGCTGCTGGCCGCGTCGGTCGCCGCGTGGTTCCTGCTGCACGGCCAGGAGCTGGGCGAGAGCCCCGAGCCCGAGCCGGAGACCGTGCCCGAGCGCCCCGCCGGATCCGCGTAACCCGGGCACCGCCCCCGTCCCCCTTCCGTACGGCCGCGGAACGCGCCTGCCTGCGGCGGACGGGGGACGGTGGTGCCCGGCGCGCGCCGGCGGGGCGTGTCCTGCCGGGCGGCGCGCGACGCGAGCGCCATGATCCATACGGCACGCCGCCGGGACCGCTGTCCGCCGCCTGTTCACGTCCGGGACGCGTCCCGGAGGCCGGCCGGCCCGACCCGCCCGTTTGACTCTCCGTCCGTTCCCCTCGGTCGGGCCCGTTCAGGAGAGTGACGCAGTGCGCGAGATCGGACGACGCTCCTTCTTCACCGCGGCCGGAGCCCTGGCCACCACCGGCGCCATCGGCAGCCGCGCCTACGCCACCGACCACGCACGCGACGCGGCCACCGCCACCGAATACGTCGATGTGCAACTGCTCAGCATCACCGACCTGCACGGCTTCCTCCAGGGCGCCCCGGGCGGCAACTCCGTCATCACCGGCGCCGGTGGCCGCACCTACACCGTGGGCGGGGTGGCGTACATGGGCGCGCACCTGAAGGCGCTGCGGGCCGGCCGCACCAACTCCGTCTTCTTCGCGCCCGGCGACCTCTTCTCCGGCTGGGAGTTCGACGTCTCCTCGCTCGCCGACGAGCCCACCATCGAGGCCCTGAACGCGATGGGCCTGGACTTCGCCTCCGCGGGCAACCACGAGTTCGACAAGTCGGCGGCCTTCCTCACCTCGCACATGGCAGCGGGGAAGCCCTTCCCCGTCATCGACCGCGACGACGCCTTCAAGGACTCCACAGGACGGCGGTTCCACGGCGCCGACTTCCCCTACTACAGCGCCAACATGGTCTGGTCGGGCACGGGGAAGACGGTGCTGCCGCCGTACAACATCGTGCAGGTGGACGCCGGCGGCGGCCGTACGCTGCCGGTCGGCTTCATCCACCTGACCGCCGTCGGCACCGAATCCTTCCCCGGCTCCTACCAGCCGGGACTGCGCACCCTGGACGAACTGGAGACCGCCAACAGCCGCGCCGCCGAACTCAAGGCCCGCGGCGTCAACGCCATCGTGCTGAGCATGCACGACGGCGCCGTGGCGGGCAGCGACTTCAACAGCGGCAGCAACCCCTCGGGACCTGCCTACGAACTGGCCCTGCGCGCCTCGCCCGACATCGACGCGATCGTCACAGGACACTGGCACTGCGCCTTCTCCATGATGCTGCCCGATCCCGACGGCACCCCCCGCCCGTTCGTCGAAGCGGGCTGCTACGGGCAGCTCATCAACGAGATCAACCTGCGCCTCGACCCCGTCACGGGGGCCGTCGTCCGGTCCCTGACCACGACCACCAACCACCCCAACACCCGTGACATCACCCCCGATCCGGAGCTGCGGGAGATCGCCGACTACTGGGCCGGCTACGGAACCCGGCGCGCCGCCACCGCGCTCGGCACCCAGACCGGATCGTTCACCCGCGCCGGCAACGCCGCGGGCGAGAGCACCATGGGCGACCTCGCGGCCGACTGGGCGCTGTGGGCGGGACGGCAGCCGCTCGACCCGGCAGCCGACTCCGGCGGGCCCGCCAACACCCCAGCCGACCTCGCCGTCATCGCCGTCGCGCCGCGCATCGGACAGGCCGTCATCGCCGCCGACCTGGTACGCGACGAAGCCTCCGGCGGCACCGTCACGTTCGGGAAGGCGTGGAACGCCGTCGGGTTCGGCGACCCGGTCATGACGGTGACCGTCACCGGCGCGCAGATCCACGACGCGCTGGAGGAACAGTGGGCGCCGGCCTCCGGCGGCGTCCTGTCCTTCGCGCCGCTGGCCGTCTCCGCCAACGTCCGCTACTCCTTCGACGCCGCGGGCCCGGTGGGCAAACGCGTCGACCCCGCCGATGTCCTCATCGACGGCAAGGCCCTCGACCCGGCCCGCTCCTACCGGCTCGCCGCCCCCTCGTACACCCTCATCAACCAGGACGGCTTCAGCGCCTTCCTGGGCTTCACCGCTCCGGTGCGGCACACCAGGGACTTCGAGAGCTTCGTCTCCTACGTACGGACCACGAAGACGCTGGCGCCCGCGGCCCTGGACCGGGTGCGGGTGAAGAACGCGGACGTGCCAGGCGCCCGCGTCGGCACCGTCACCGAACGGGCGCAGCTGCGGCAGGCGGACGGCAGCGCGATGCCGCGGCCCGAGGCGGCCCTGCGCGCCGCGCGGACCGGCGGCGCCGAGGGACAGCGCGCGCCCGGCGGCTTCCGGGTGCCCTGCTGACCCCGCCCGGGATACGGCGACGGGCCGCACCCCGTGAGGGATGCGGCCCGTGCGGCGGACGGTGGGTCAGGCGACCCTGGCCTTCGTGGCGTAGATGTCGACGTACTCCTGGCCCGACAGCTCCATGACGTCGCTCATGACCTCGTCGGTCACCGCGCGCAGGACGTAGCGGTCGCGGTCCATGCCGTCGTAGCGGGCGAAGTCCAGCGCCTTGCCGAAGCGGACGGTCACCGGGGCGACGTGCGGCCGGCCCTTGCCGCCGGGCTGCACCTTGTCGGTGCCGATCATCGCGAACGGCACGACGGGCGCGCCGGTCATCAGCGCGAGCCTGGCGATGCCGGTACGGCCGCGGTAGAGCCGGCCGTCGGGGGAGCGGGTGCCCTCGGGGTAGATGCCGAAGGCGTGGCCGTCCTCCAGGATCCGACGGCCGGTCATCAGCGCCGCGACGCCGCCGCGTCCGCCGTCCCGGTCCACCGGGATCATCCCGGAGCTGGTGAAGAACCAGGCCATCAGGCGGCCCTTGACGCCCTTGCCGGTGACGTACTCGTCCTTGCCGATGAAGTAGACGGGGCGTTTGACCACCAGGCTCAGGAACAGCGAGTCGATGAAGGTGACGTGGTTGCCGGCCATGATGACGGGGCCGGTGTCCGGGATGTGCTCCATGCCCTCGACCGTGGGGCGGTACAGGACGCGCATGACGAATCCGAGAATCGCCTTCAGCAGAATGCGGGACAACGGGCCCTCCGGGCGTGGCTGGTCGAAGCGAGCAGATGCAGGACTACTTAGCGGCTCTGGACGATACTCGCGGGTCACCTCCGCCCGCACATCGGGTTCACCGGACGGATACGCAGAGTTGACACGCGTTTGTCCCATGTTCCCTCTCACACCGCTGCCCGTCTCCCCGGATGCCCCCGGTCGTGCATACGATCGGACGGTCCCAACCGCAGGTCAGGGACGACCGATACAGCACGGAGCAAGGAGCGGGGATGTACAAGCGGCAGCAGCCGGGACGCCGGACGGTACTGGGGGCAGCGGCCCTGGGCGCGGGCGCGGCGGTACTGGGCGCGGCCGGACAGGCGGGCGCGGCAGGGCGCACCGCCGCGTCCGGTGACCGTGGCGCGGCGGGCCACGGCGGCGCGGGCCACGAACTGCCGGTGCCGCTGATCGTCGGCCACCGCGGAGCCAGCGGCTACCGCCCCGAGCACACCTTCGGCTCGTACCAACTCGCCCTCGACATGGGCGCGGACATCATCGAGCAGGACGTCGTCCCCACCAAGGACGGACATCTGGTCTGCCGGCACGAGAACGACATCACCGCCACCACGGACGTCGCCGACCACCCCGAGTTCGCCGACCGCAAGACCACCAAGACCGTCGACGGCGAGAAGCACACCGGCTGGTTCACCGAGGACTTCACGCTCGCCGAGATCAAGACGCTGCGCGCCAAGGAGCGCATTCCGGGCAACCGGCAGCACAACACCCTGTACGACGGGGTGTGGGAGGTGCCCTCCTTCGACGAGGTGCTCCAGTGGGCCGAGCGCGAGGGCCGCAAGCGGGGCCGCCGGGTCTGGCTGCACATCGAGACCAAGCACCCCACCTACTTCCGCAAGCTGGGCCTCGGTTTGGAGGAGCGGCTGGCCAAGGCGCTGCGCAAGTACGGCAGGCACAAGAAGCACGCGCCGAACTTCCTCCAGTCCTTCGAGCCCAGCAGCCTCCAGCGGCTCGGCAAGCTGGTGGACTGCCCCAAGGTCGTCCTGCTCTCCACCCCCGACACCCAGCCGTGGGACTTCGTCGACTCCGGTGACCCGCGGACGGTCGCCGACCTGATCACGCCCAAGGGCCTGGCGTGGATAGCCGGCTTCGCACAGGGCATAGGCCCGGACCTGACCGTGATCATCCCCTGGGACAAGGACGACAGGCTCGGCGAGCCGACCTCGGTCGTCAAGGACGCGCACGCCGCCGGTCTGGTGCTGCACCCCTACACCGTCCGCAACGAGAACCCCTTCCTGCCCGCCGATCACCGCCACGGCAGCGACCCCCAGGCGTACGGCGACTCCCTCGCCGTCTTCCGGGCGTACCTCGGCACCGGCATCGACGGGCTGTTCTCCGACAACCCCGACACCGCGCTGCTGGCCGCCGCGGAGTTCCGCAAGGGCTGACCGCCAGGCCGCCCGCACCGGACCGGTTCCACCCCCTGCGCCGCTCATCGGAGTTGGCAAAGTCACAGGGGAGCTTGGGGCCGGTCCGTTCCGGTTGTCCCCTTTGCCGTCGCAGAATGCTCGCGGCGGAGATTGCCGCTGCCGAATTCCGGGGAGTGCGGAGTGCAGCAGTGTCAGTCACGCCATGGCGGCGGCGCGTACCCCAGGCGCCGCCGGTCAGGGCCATTCGTTCCGGGCGTACCCCCAACACCCTCAGCGCGCCCGGCCACAGCGAACCGAAAAGGGGAGGCAGACGCGCATGGGCACGAGCGTGACCATCTCTGCGGCGACCGACCAGGACGCCGAGCAGATCCTCAAACTCCAGTACCTCTGTTACCAGTCGGAGGCCGCGCTGTACGACGACTACGGCATCGAGCCGCTCACCCAGAGCCTCGCGGCGCTCCGTACGGAACTGGGCGACGGCTGCGTGCTGGTGGCCAGGCTCGGCGCGGAGGTGGTCGGCTCGGTACGCGGCACGGTCGACGCCGAAGGCACCGCCGACATAGCCAAGCTCATCGTGCACCCCAGGCTCCAGCGGCACGGCCTGGGCGGCCGGCTGCTCGCGGCGGTCGAGGCCAGGCTCGGCGAGGAGCGGGCGGCCAAGCGCTACCGCCTGTTCACCGGCCACCGCAGCGAGGCCGGTCTGCACCTCTACCGCAGCCACGGCTACGCGCCCGTCGGGACGGATGAGGTCACCCGCAGGCTCAGCGTGATCACGCTGGAGAAGCCGGCCGCCGCCGCGGCGTACGCGGCCGGAGCCTGACGAAGCGGTGCGGGGCCCGTACGGCGACTCGCCGCGGACCCCGCACCACCACAGGCGGGACGGCTACGCGGTACGGGACCTGCGCAGCCAGACGAGGCCGGTGACCGGCAGGATGACCGGGATGAAGAGATAGCCCATGCCGTAGTCGGACCAGACCGTGGCGTCGGGGAAGGCGGACGGGTCGGCCAGCGTCCAGGTGCCGATGCCCAGCACCCCGAGCAGTTCCAGGGCGCAGCAGGCGAACGCCGCCCTGCGGGCCCCTTCGCCGCCGCGCACCAGCGAGAAGGTGATGAAGCCGTAGACGACGGCGGAGACCGCCGACAGGATGTACGGCAGCGGGGCCACGTCGAACTGGGCGATCAGCTGGTAGAGCGAGCGGGACGCGGCGGCGACGGTGAAGACGCCGTAGAGCGTGACCAGCAGCCGCCCGGGTCCGGTGCCGAGCGAGCGCCGTCCCCCGGCCGGGGCGGCGGTCTTCGCCGCGGTGGTCGCAGAGGTCTCAGGCACTGCCGCCTCCCCAGATGTCGAAAAGCCTTACTTCCAGCACCGCAAGCACCACGGCGCCCGCCGTGACGGTGGCCGAACCCCAGCGGGTGCGCTCGGAGAGCGACATGAACCCGGTCGCCGGGATGCAGGCCGCCGCCCCGACCAGATACGCGACGAAGATCGCAGTGCCCTGATCGGGCGACTGTCCGCGCGCCAACTGCACGACGGCGACGACCAGTTGGACGATGCCGAGGAGCGAGACGACGGCCATGCCGATGAAGTGCCAGTCCTTCGTCGGCTCGTCGCGGTACGTGGCGACACCGCACCAGGCGGCCAGGGCGAGAGCGGTCACGGCGACCACGATCGTCAGGGCGTCGATCACCGGGACCTCCGCGCGGCACGGCGGCGCACCGTGGGGTTGTGGGGCATGAGGCGATGCTAATCGGCGCCCGGCGGGCGGCTGCGTCCGGCCCCGGCGCGCCGCGGTGGCCCGGCACGGTGGGGCCGGCCGGTGCCGCCGCGTCCTGCTGCCGGGACAGGGGCCGTGGTGTTGGCCACAACCTGCCGGTGCTGTGTGTGCCCGGCGCCGGCGGCCTTCCCGGCTTCCCAGCGGCATCCGCGCAGGCCGGCGAGGGGGTGGTGGAGATCGTGGCGGCGGGCCCGCCGTCCACCCTCCGATCGGCCCTGTCCGTTATGCGGACAGGCTTGAGGGGCGCGCGGAGCCGTCTGGTTTACTGGCCGCTATGACCACGACGAGCAGCCGCACCCCTGCGACCGAGGCGATCACGACGCCCGGTGCTCGTTGCATGTGTCGAATGTGTGACCGCTGAGGGCCCCCGCCTGAGCCTCGCGCCCCGAAGCGAGACTGCTGCCATGTGCCGAATACGTCCGTCCCCGCGGAACCGGCCGCCCCGCGCGTCACCGGAACCCGAAGCCCGGCCCCGAGCCCGCCTTCCCCGGTTCCCCCATGCCGCACTCGCAAGAATGCCCCGTGCCCGGCGGGCGAGCCGCCGAGCACTCGACAGTGACGGAATTCCCTGTGATCACCACAACGGGCCTGACCAAGGTCTACCGATCGGGCGACCGCGTAGTCACCGCCCTGGACGGCGTCGACCTGCACGTCCGCGAGGGCGAGGTGTACGGCGTCATCGGCCAGAGCGGCGCCGGTAAATCCACCCTCATCCGCTGCCTCAACCTCCTGGAGCGCCCCAGCTCCGGCACGGTCACCGTGGCCGGCCAGGACCTCACCGCGCTCGCCGGCAACCAGAAGCGCGCGGGCGCCGCCCTGCGCGCCGCCCGCAGCCACATCGGCATGGTCTTCCAGCACTTCAACCTGCTGTCCTCGCGCACCGTCCAGGACAACGTCGAACTGCCCCTGGAAATCCTCAAGGTCGACCGCCGCGAACGCGCCCGCAAGGCACTCGAACTGCTCGACCTCGTCGGCCTCGCCGACAAGGCCAAGGCGTACCCCGCCCAGCTCTCCGGCGGCCAGAAGCAGCGCGTCGGCATCGCCCGCGCCCTGGCAGGCGACCCCAAGGTGCTGCTCTCCGACGAGGCCACCAGCGCCCTGGACCCGGAGACCACCCGCTCCATCCTCCAGCTGCTGCGCGACCTCAACCAGCAGCTCGGCCTCACCGTCGTCCTCATCACGCACGAGATGGACGTCGTCAAGACCATCTGCGACTCGGCGGCGCTGATGAAGAACGGCCGCGTCGTCGAACAGGGCACCGTCGCCGAACTCCTCGCCACCCCCGGCTCCGAACTGGCCCGCGAGCTGTTCCCGGTCGGCGGCGAGCCCTCCGCCGACGGCCGCACGGTCGTGGACGTCACCTTCCACGGCGACGCCGCCACCCGCCCCGTCATCTCCGAGCTGTCACGTACCTACAACGTCGACATCTCGATCCTCGGCGCCGCCATGGACACCATCGGCGGCAAGCAGGTAGGACGGATGCGGATCGCGCTGCCCGGCCCGTTCGACGAGAACGTCGTCCCCATCGGCTTCCTCCGCGAACAGGGGTTGCAGGTGGACGTCGCCGACGCCGCCGATGAGCCCGCCACGTCCCCGGCGCCCGGCGCCTCGTCCCTGAAGGAAGGTGCCAAGTGAGCTGGACCGACATGCAGCCGCTGCTCTACAACGCGTGTCTCGACACCTTCTTCATGGTGTGGTGGGCGACCGTGTGGGCCGTCGTCGGCGGTCTGCCGCTCGGTGTGCTGCTGGTGCTCACCGAGCGCGGCGGACAGTTGCAGAACGCCGTGGTCAACAAGGTCATCAGCGTCGTCGTGAACATCGGCCGCTCGCTGCCTTTCGTCATCCTGATGATCGCCCTGATCCCCTTCACCCGCTTCGTGATCGGCACCTCGATCGGCCCGAGCGCGGCGGTCGTCCCGCTCGCCATCGGCGCCATACCGTTCTTCGCGCGGCTGGTGGAGACCTCGGTGCGCGAGGTCGACGGCGGACTCGTCGAGGCGGCCCAGTCCATGGGCGGCGGCACCTGGACCATCGTCTTCAAGGTCCTGCTCCCGCAGTCCATGCCCTCACTCGTGGCCGGTCTGACCAACACCGTCATCACCGTCATCAGCTACTCCGCGATGGCCGGCGCCCTGGGCGCGGGCGGACTCGGCAGCGTCGCCATCACCTACGGGCAGCAGCGCTTCGACACCCGCTTCATGATCGTCACGGTGGTCCTCATCATCGTCATCGTGACCCTCGTCCAGCTCATCGGCGACCTCGCGGTGCGCATCCTGTCCCGCCGCTCCTCCCGCGCCGACAGTCCCGTACGACTGCTGCGCCTGCCCGGACCGCGCAAGCCGTCCGAGGAGACCGCCAAGATCTGACGCGTCTTCCGTGACCCGGAGTCCGGACCCTTTGCCGGACGACACACCCGCAAGAAAGGCACTCTTCGTGCGTAACACCATCAAGATCACCGGGGCGGTCGTGGCCGCCGCAGCCCTCACCTTCGGACTCGGCGCGTGCAGCGCCCCGTCCGACCCCGACACCGGCAAGAAGGACGACGCCGGCGCGCCGCTCACCGTCGGGGCCACGTCCGTCCCGCAGGGCCAGATCCTCGACTACGTCAAGAAGAACCTGGCGTCGAAGGAAGGGCTCAAGCTCAACGTCCGCACCTTCGAGGACTACACGCTCGTCGACCCCGCCACCGAGAACGGGGAGCTGGACGCCAACTACTTCCAGCACAAGGAATACCTCGACGAGTACAACAAGAAGCAGAACGGCCACCTCGTCCCGGTGGTCAACGTGCACCTGGAGCCGATGGGCCTCTACTCCAAGAAGCACACCAAGCTCTCGGAACTCGGCTCCGGCAGCGTCATCGGCGTCCCCAACGACCCCAGCAACCAGGGCCGCGCCCTCAAGCTGCTCGACTCCAAGGGCCTGATCGTCCTCAAGGACAAGAACGCCGACAACCCCGGTCTCAACGACATCAAGGACCCCAAGGGCCTGAAGTTCGAAGAGGCCAAGGCCGAGACCCTGCCGTCCTCCCTGCCTGACTACGACGCCGCGGCGATCAACGGCAACTACGCCATCCCCGCCAAGCTCAAGCCGTCCAAGGACGCCCTGGCCATCGAGCCGGTCCAGGGCAACCCGTACGCCAACTTCCTCGCCGTGAAGAAGGGCAACGAGGACGACCCGCGGGTCGAGAAGCTCGCCAAGCTCCTCAACTCCGACGCGGTCAAGAAGTACATCGAGAAGACCTACAGCGACGGCTCCGCCCTGCCGTCCTTCGGCAAGCCCAAGAGCTGACCCCGCGCCAGGCATCCCGACGGCCCGTCCGCAGCCAGGTGCTGCGCACGGGCCGTCGTGCTTGGCACATCTCCGTCCGGATGCTGCATGCTGGTGCACTCACGAGGTCAACAAGATGATCGAAAACGACCCGTAACTTCCCGGAGTTCTACGGTCAACGGCGTTGGAGCAGCGGCATGACACCCACCTTTCCGGACATCTCCATCAACACGGAGCGGTTGGTCCTGCGCCCCTTCGACGAGACCGACGCCCCCGCGCTGGCCGCGATGATGAACGACGAGCTGGTGGCCGCGTGGACCGCGGTGCCGCAGCCCTACAGCGAAGCCGCCGCCCGCCACTGGGCCACCCGGTACGCGCCCGCCGAACGCGCCGCGGGGCGCGGCATCGACTTCGCGGTCACCGAATTCCTCACCCAGCGCCTGGTCGGCGTCGTCCAGCTGAGCAACACCGACTGGCGGGTGCGCTCCGCCGAACTCTCGTACATCGTCGCCGCCTGGGCGCGGGGCGAGGGCTACGCATCCGAGGCCACGCTCGCCGTCGCCCAGTGGCTCTTCGACGACCAGCGGTTCGAGCGCCTCGAACTGCGCACCGCGGCGGGCAACACCGCGTCCCAGCAGGTGGCGCAGAAGACCGGCTGCATCAGCGAAGGCGTCCTGCGCAACGCCTGGATAGCCCGCAGCCGCACCGAGGACGGCGGCTGGACGGACATCCGCACGGACCTCATCGTCTGGAGCCTGCTGCCCGAAGACCTCGACGTGCTGCCCGGCAGGACGGTCGACGCCAACGGCTTCGCCCACCCGGAATGGAACTGACCCGGCACCGGACCCGATCCCGGGACCTGACCCGCCGGGGGTAGTCTCGGCCTGCTGCCCTCCGCCCCCGCGCGGACCAGCGGCGCCGCGGATCCCCGCACCCCGCCCGCGTAACCCCACCAGCCACAGGAGACTGACGAAGCATGGCCGACCGGGTCACGGTGATCGGCTGGGACGGCTCGCCGCTCACCGCCGCCGCCCGCTCAGCGCTGGGGGCCGCGACCCTCGTGGCCGGCGCGGCCCACCACCTCGCCCTGCCCGAAGTGCCGCCCGCGGCCGAACGCATCCGGCTCGGCAGCGTCTCGCTCGCCGCCCGCCGGATCGCCCAGCACCGCGGCACCGCCGTCGTCCTCGCCGACGGCGACCCCGGCTTCTTCGGCGTCGTGCGCACCCTGCGCGCCCCCGAACACGGCCTGGAGGTCGAGGTCGTACCGGCCGTCTCCTCCGTCGCCGCCGCCTTCGCACGGGCCGGAATGCCCTGGGACGACGCCCAGATCGTCGTCGCGCACAGCCGCGACCTGCGCCGCGCGGTCAACGTCTGCCGCGCCCACCCCAAGGTCGCGGTGCTCACCGCACCGGGCGCCGGGCCCGCCGAACTCGCCCTGCTGCTGGGCGGCGTGCACCGTACGTTCGTCATCTGCGAGGCGCTGGGCACCGACCGCGAGCGGGTGACGGTTCTCACGTCGGACAAGGCGGCCGACCACGACTGGCGCGACCCCAACGTCGTCATCGTCGTCGGCGGTTCGGCCGGTGGCGCCGCGGCCCAGGGCAGCGGCTGGATCGCCGGCCACGACGTCGGGCACCCGACCGGGCCACGCGGCTGGGGGCTGCCGGCCGGCGCCTACGGCGGCGTGCTCGGCGAGGGCGAGTCCGTCCAGCTGCGCACCGCCCAACTGGCCAGGCTCGGGCCGCAGGTGGGCGAGCTGGTCTGGGACATCGGCTCGGGCTGCGGGGCCGCCGCGGTGGAGGCCGCCCGCTTCGGCGCCGCGGTCATCGCCGTGGACGCCGACCCGGACGCCTGCGGCCGTACCACCGCCGTCGCCCGGCGCTACGGCGTCCAGCTCCAGGTCGTCCACGGCCGCGCGCCGCAGATCCTCGAAGACCTGCCCGAGCCCGACGTGGTGCGGGTCGGCGGCGGGGGAGCGGCGGTGGTCACCGCCTGCGCGGCCCGCCGTCCGGAGCGGATCGTCACCCACGCGTCGACCCGTGACGAGGCCGAGTCGCTGGGCCGCGCGCTGGCCGACGGCGGGTACGACGTCGAGTGCGCGCTGCTGCAATCGGTCGATCTGGACACTTCGGCATGGGTCGAACGCGAGCGCTCCGTCGTCTTTCTGCTGAGCGGCTATCGCGTTCCTCACCCGTGACCAGGACGGCGACCCACGGAAGGTAGGCTGGCGGATCGTTGCGCCGCCGTGCCGCGTTCGGCTTCGTGCACCAATATCCGGAAAATGCCGCGGTTTTGGCTGAAAATGAAGCTCTAGAGGGCGGACGTGCCGGGAGGCGTGCTCGCTCGTTCTAGCTATCGGGGCGTACGACGCGTCCCGGTCGAGCGCGTCGTACGAGCGGTTGAGAAGGAGCACTACCAATGGGCGAGGGGTACGCATGACCGACACCGGCCAGGTCCCGGGCGAGGGACTGCCGGAGAACGCAGGCGGACATCCCGGGCAGCCGCAGCCGGCGGCCGTCCCCTCCCCTGCCGGCTCCGCACCGATCGAGCAGCCGGGCGTGCTGCCGCCCCCGGACGCCTACCCCTACGTCGAACCGGCCGAGGTCGTGACCGATGACGACGATCTGCTGCTGATGCCGGGTGCCCAGGGCGCCTGGAGCGAACACCAGGTGTCCCAGCCGTCCCCGCAGCCGCAGGCGGCCGTCCCGGCGCCCCAGGAAGCCGTCGCCGGGGCGCAGTTGCCCGCCCAGGCCGGTGACCACGAGAGCGGTGGCCGCGACACCGGTTCCGTCGACTTCGAAGCCGTCCGCCTCCAGCAGACCGCCCCGGCCCCGCAGGAGCGGATGCCCGCGGCGGCCCAGGCAGCGCCGCCGCGCCGCCCGCTCCACATGGGCCCGCCGGTGCCCGACGCGACCGGCGGCGTGGTCCGCTCGCTCGCCGACCGCGGCCCCGCGCACCCGCCCCAGCCCGTGCCCGTACGGCAGCCGGGCCCGCCCACCGTCGGCCCCGAGTACCTCGACGTCCCTGAAACGGGCCCCGCCACCGAGGCACCGGCCGCGCAGGAGACCGTCCAGGCGTACGCCGGACAGCCGGACGGGACCGCCCACGACGGCCGGTCGTTCGGCCCGCAGGCCCAGGGACTCACCGCGTACGGCGCGCCGGGCGAGGCCCCGCTGCCGGGCCCGCAGCTCGGCGAGATCCCGTCGCAGGTGCCGCCGTGGGGCGAGGCGTCGGCCCAGGCCGTCGGCCTCCCGATGGCAGGAACGGCCGCGCAGGGCGGCGTGCCGGACGGCGCGGTCGCACCCCAGGACGCGCAGGACGCGCAGGAACCGCAGGACGCACAGGAACCGCAGCAGGCACCGGACGAGACGGCCGCGGAGGAAGCCCAGGCCGTCGGCGCCGCCCCGGCCGCCGCGGAGCAGACCGCCGGATCCGCCGTGCCGCCGCAGGCCGAGGACGCGCCGCAGGACCTTCCGCAGCCCGCGACGGCCCCGGCGGCGCCGGAAGCCGAGGGGGCGACTCCCGCGCAGGCGGCCCCTGAAGCCCAGGCCCAGGCGCCGCTCCAGGCGACCGCGGACCAGGTCATACAGGCCGCGCCGGAACCGTCCGCCGCCGAGCGGACACCGCAGGAGGAGCAGTCGGCGGCCGATGCCCCGTCCGCCGCCGCGGCCACCGCGCAGGACGCGGACGAGCAGCCGGCGCCGCAGGACACGGAGCCCGCCGCCCCGGCGCAGCCCACCGCTGACGTCGCTCCGGCCGCGCCGCAGGCGCCCACGTCGGAGGAAGCCGCGCCGCAGCAGCCGTCGGCGGTCGTCGGCGACCAGGCCCCCGAGGCCGCCGGCGCCGAAGCCGGTGCACCGCAGACCGCCGAGGACGCCGGAGCCCAGGCCCCGCCGTCGCCGCAGGCCGAGGCCCAGGAGACGGAACAGGCCGCGGAGCCGACGCCCGAACAGCCCGCGGACCAGGCACCGCAGGGTGACCACGGTGACCAGGTGCCGGACGGCGAGCAGGCGGCGGACGGCGTTCCGGCCGAGGCCGACGGGGATGCCGCAGGTGACGGCGGCGCTGCCGTCGCGGAGGCCGCCCCGGCAGCCGACGGCGGCGCCCCGGCGCCCGATGCCGTGGAGCCGTCGGCCGCCGCCGAGGCGCAGCCGGAAGCCGTCGCCCCGGAGGGGACGGCCGCCGCGCCGCACCCGGAGCAGACGCCCGCCGAGCAGATCCCCGGACAGCCACAGCCCGTCGCCCAGGCCACCGGTGCCTTCCCCGTCGGCGTCCCGCTGCACGGCACCCCGGCCGCCGGCACTCCGATCGATGGCTGGCCCGGGAACGTGCCCGCCGGAATCGCCGCACCCGCCGACGCCGTGCCCGCCGAAGCCGAAGTCCCCGCGCCGCAGCAGCAGGACGGCGCCGCACTCGTCCAGCTCGGCGAGTCCGACGGCTCCGACGACCAGGCCCCGTCCCAGGAGCAGCCTGAGCTTCAGCCTGAGGCCCAGCCCGAGCAGGAGGCCGCGGAGCAGGCCCTCGACGGCACGGACCAGGCCCAGGACGACAGCCGGGCCGAGGCTCACCCCGTAAGCCAGGACGCCGCCGAGGCACCGGCCGCACCGCAGGCCGAAGCCGCCGCGGCCGACGGCGCCGCCACCCCCGGAGCCGAGCAGACGGCGGAGACCGGCGAGGCGGCGGACACCCCCGCAGCGACCGCGGCCGACCCCGCCGAAACCACGGCCCCCGCCGCCCCGTCCGACCTGCCCCAGGACGGACCGGTGGACGGACCGGTGGACGACGGAACGGCGCCCGAGAGCGGCCCGCTCCAGGCTCCGGCCGCCCCGTACGACGACTCCGAACGCGCCGCCGTCCACCGCGTGATGCGCGAACGCCGCGACATCCGCAACGGATTCCGCAGCGACCCGATCCCCAACGACGTGCTGCTGCGCGTCCTGGAGGCGGCGCACACCGCGCCGAGCGTCGGCCACTCCCAGCCCTGGGACTTCGTCGTCATCCGCTCGGACGAGACCCGCGAGCGGATGCACCAGCTCGCGATGGACCAGCGGGACGCGTACGCCAAGTCGCTGCCCAAGGCCCGCGCCAAGCAGTTCCGCGAGCTGAAGATCGAGGCCATCCTCGAAACGCCCGTCAACATCGTCGTCACCGCCGATCCCACCCGCGGCGGCCGGCACACCCTCGGCCGGCACACCCAGCCGCAGATGGCCCCGTACTCCTCCGCGCTCGCCGTGGAGAACCTCTGGCTGGCGGCCCGCGCCGAGGGCCTCGGCGTCGGCTGGGTCAGCTTCTTCGACGAGCGCGAGATGGTCCGCGCGCTGGATCTTCCCGAGCACTTGGAGGTCGTCGCCTACCTCTGCATCGGCTACGTCGACGAGTTCCCCGACGAGCCCGAGCTGATGCAGGCCGGATGGGCCAAGCGCCGCCCGCTGTCCTGGGTCGTCCACGAAGAGACGTACGGCCGCCGCGCCCTGCCCGGCGAGGACCCGCACGACCTGCTCCAGGAGACGCTGCACGGCATCCGCCCGCTGGACGCCAAGGCGCTCGGCGAGGCGTGGGAGCGGCAGAAGCGGATGACCAAGCCCGCCGGGGCGCTGGGCATGCTGGAGATCATCTCCGCGCAGCTGTGCGGCCTCTCCCGCAAGTGCCCGCCGCCCATCCCGGAGCCGGCCGCCGTCGCGATCTTCGCGGGCGACCACGGCGTGCACGCCCAGGGCGTCACCCCCTGGCCCCAGGAGGTCACCGGCCAGATGGTCGCCAACTTCCTGGGCGGCGGCGCGGTCTGCAACGCCTTCGCCAACCAGGTCGGCGCCGAGGTCTGCATCGTGGACGTCGGCGTGGCCGCCGAACTCCCCGCGACGCCCGGCCTGCTGCCCCGCAAGGTCCGCCCCGGCACCGCGGACTTCACCGCGGGCCCCGCGATGTCCCACGAGGACGTGCTCAAGGCGATCGAGGTCGGCATCGAGACGGCCCGTGACCTCGTCGCGGCCGGCAACAAGGCGCTGCTGACCGGCGAGATGGGCATCGCCAACACCACCGCTTCGGCCGCCCTGATCGCCGTCTACACCGACGCCGACCCGGTCGAGGTCACCGGCCGCGGCACCGGCATCAACGACGAGACGCACACCCGCAAGGTCGAGGTGGTCCGCCGCGCGCTGGAGCTGCACCGGCCCGACCCGGCCGACCCGATCGGCGTCCTCGCCGCGGTCGGCGGCCTGGAGCACGCGGCACTCGTCGGCCTGATCCTCGGCGGTGCCTCGCTGCGCACCCCGGTCATCCTCGACGGCGTCAGCGCGGGCGCCGCCGCCCTGGTCGCCCGCGCCATCGCCCCCGAGGCGCTGGCCGCCTGCATCGCGGGCCACCGCAGCGCCGAGCCGGGACACGTCGCGGCCCTGACCAAGCTGGGCCTGCGCCCGCTGGTCGACCTCGACCTCCGGCTCGGGGAAGGCACCGGCGCGCTGCTCGCCCTCCCCGTCGTGCAGGCCGCCGCCCGCGCCATGCACGAAGTCGCCACCTTCGACGCGGCCGGGGTGACCGAGAAGGACTGACCGGCACCGCCGCCGCAGCACCCCCGGCCCGCAGCTCTGCACGTTGCGGGCCGGGGCCTTACCCTCCACCGGTACGCCGGGCCGCGAGCCGCAGGGACGAGCGGGTGCCCGCCCCTCGGGAGCGCTCATCTAGGCTGGCGGCCAGGATGCCCCCGCACCGGCACCCCGGCGTACCACCCCTCACCAGCCGCTCCAGCGCCGCAGCGGCAGCCGCCGATCTCGCACCTTCCGCACAAGGAGCCACACCGCCATGGCCGAGCACGCCGCCGAACACGCCGCCTACCCCGTCGGACTGCGCCTGTCCGGCCGCCGCGTGGTCGTCCTCGGCGCCGGACAGGTCGCCCAGCGCCGGCTCCCCGCGCTCATCGCCGCCGGTGCCGACGTCCTGCTGATCTCCCCGTCCGCCACCCCGTCGGTCGAGGCCATGGCCGACACCGGCGAGATCCGCTGGGAGCGCCGCCGCTACCGCGCGGGCGACCTCACCGGCGCCTGGTACGCGCTGATCTCCACGGACGACCCGGAGGCCAACGCCGCCGCGTCCCAGGAGGCCGAGGACCACCGCGTGTGGTGCGTACGCTCCGACGACGCCGAGGCGGCCACCGCCTGGACCCCGGCCACCGGCCACAGCGAGGGTGTCACCGTCGCCGTGCTCACCGGCCGCGACCCGCGCCGCTCCGCCGCCGTCCGCGACGCCATCGTCGAAGGACTGCGGGACGGCACCCTCGCCGCACCGCACCACCGCAGCCGCACCACCGGCGTCGCCCTGGTCGGCGGCGGTCCCGGCGACCCCGACCTGATCACCGTCCGCGGCCGGCGGCTGCTCGCCGAGGCCGACGTCGTCATCGCCGACCGCCTCGGCCCCCGCGACCTGCTCGCCGAACTCCCGCCGCACGTCGAGATCATCGACGCGGCCAAGATCCCCTACGGCCGCTTCATGGCCCAGGAAGCGATCAACCACGCGCTGATCGAGCACGCGAAGGCAGGCAAGGCCGTGGTCCGGCTCAAGGGCGGCGACCCGTTCGTCTTCGGCCGCGGCATGGAAGAGGCCCAGGCCCTCGCCGAGGCGGGAATTCCCTGCACGGTCGTCCCCGGCATCTCCAGCACCATCTCGGTACCCGGCGCGGCCGGCATCCCCGTCACGCACCGCGGCGTCGCCCACGAGTTCACGGTCGTCAGCGGCCACGTCGCCCCCGACGACGCGCGCTCGCTGGTGGACTGGCCCGCCCTCGCCAAGCTGCGTGGCACCCTCGTCGTCCTGATGGGCGTGGAGAACAGCGGCGCCATCGCCGCCAAGCTCATCGAGCACGGCCGCCCCGCCGACACCCCCGCCGCCGTCATCCAGGAGGGCACCACCGCGGCCCAGCGCCGCGTCGACGCCACCCTCGCGACGCTCGGCGAGACGGTACGGGCCGAAGGCGTACGGCCCCCGGCGGTCATCGTCGTCGGAGACGTCGTCGCGGTCGCCTCACCTACCCGTAAGTAGCCGAATCCGTAACCGGCATTGGCACCTCGACACCGACAAGGCACTATCTCCCCGTGGCAGAAATCATCACCGTCGATGACCCGGACGACCCGCGGCTGAGCGACTACACCGGCCTCACCGACGTCGAGCTGCGGCGCCGGCGCGAGCCCGCCGAAGGGCTGTTCATCGCGGAGGGCGAGAAGGTCATCAGGCGCGCTGGGCACGCCGGTTACACCATGCGCTCGATGCTCCTCTCGGCCAAGTGGGTCGACGTCATGCGCGATGTCATCGACGAGGTACCGGCCCCCGTCTACGCCGTCAGCCCGGACCTCGCCGAGCGGGTGACCGGCTACCACGTCCACCGCGGCGCGCTCGCCTCCATGCAGCGCAAACCCCTGCCCACGGCCGCCGAACTGCTCGGCGGCGCACGGCGGATCGCGGTCATGGAGGCGGTCAACGACCACACCAACATCGGGGCGATCTTCCGCAGCGCCGCCGCGCTCGGCATGGACGCCGTCCTGCTCTCCCCGGACTGCGCCGACCCGCTCTACCGGCGCTCGGTCAAGGTATCCATGGGCGCCGTCTTCTCCGTGCCCTACGCACGGCTCGACAGCTGGCCCCGCGACCTCGCCGCCGTACGGGAAGCGGGCTTCAAGCTGCTCGCGCTGACCCCCGCGGAGCAGGCCACCGCCATCGACGAGGCCGCCCCGCACACCCTGGAACGCGCCGCCCTGATGCTCGGCGCCGAGGGCGAAGGACTGTCCACCGGAGCGCTGCGGGCCGCCGACGAGTGGGTGCGGATCCCGATGGCGCACGGCGTGGACTCGCTCAACGTCGGCGCCGCGGCGGCCGTCGCGTTCTACGCGGTCGCCACCGGCCGCCCGAAGGACTGACCGGACGGGCGGGCCCGGACGAAGCTCAGCGGGCCCGCCCGGCGGCCGGATCCTTCGTACCGTCATCCACCGCCGCCGGCCCGGCAGCCGGCGTGCCCGCCGCGGCGTGGGTCACCGGAACGTTTCGCTCCACGCCAAGACCGCGGGTGGGCCCCTGACAGCCCTGCGCCGCCGCGATGCCGAGCGCCACCAGCAGCGTCACCGTCACGAACACGATGATCCGCTGCCGCAGCAACCGCCGGTCAGGACCGGGCCGCCGGCCGCCCGACCCCGTACGCACCGGGGCGCGGCGCCCCTTGCGCCCGGCAGGACCGGCGGCCGGGGCACGCCCCGAATGCGGCCCGCCGGACCGCGCGTTGCCGCCACCGGGCGCCGACGGATGACCGGACGGCCGGGAGGACGAACCCTCCCGCTGCGCCGGGGGCCTGGCGGCCTGCGGACGCGGCGGCGGTGTACCGGTCGGCCGCCGTTCGGTGCGCTGGCGCGCGTACTCCTCGGCGCGCTGCCCGGTGGGCCGGTCGGACGGACGGCGGTCCGTACGGGCCCGGCCCGCCCCCGGATTCGCGCCGCCCGCCGCGCTCTCCGCCGGGCCCGACAGGCCGTGCGCCTCACGTGCCGCGATCTCCTTCAGCCGCAGCGAGAGGGACAGCGTGCTGGGGCGGTCCGCCGGATCCTTGGCCAGGCAGGAGGCGAGCAGCGGCGCCAGCGCGTCCGGCACCCCGGCCAGTTGCGCCTCCTCGTGCACCACGCGGTAGAGCATGACCTCCGAACTGCCCTGTCCGAAGGGCGAGTCGGCGGTGCAGGCGTAGGCGAGGGTGGCGCCGAGCGCGAAGATGTCCGTCGCCGGGGTGACCGCGGCGCCGCGCACCTGCTCGGGCGCGAGGAACCCGGGGGAGCCGACCGCGGTGCCGACGTGCGTCAGCGTGCTGGCGCCGGTCGCCCAGGCGATGCCGAAGTCGATGATCCGCGGCCCCTTGGGGGACAGCAGGATGTTGGAGGGCTTGAGGTCGCGGTGGACCACCCCCGCGTCGTGGACGGCCAGCAGCCCTTCGGAGAGCGCGGCGCCGACCGAGGCGACCTGCGCGGGGGACAGCGGGCCCTCCTCGTTCACCTTGTCGTGCAGCGAAGGGCCGGGCACGTACTGGGTGGCGAACCACGGCCGGTCCGCGTCGAGATCGGCCGCGACCAGCCGCGCCGTACAGCCGCCGCGGATCCGCCGGGCCGCCGACACCTCGCGGGCGAACCGTGAGCGGAACTCCTGATCCTCCGCCAGGTCCGGGCGGATCACCTTCAGCGCCACCCGCTGCCCGCGCTTGTCCGAGCCGAGATAGACGACGCCCATCCCGCCCGCGCCGAGCCTGCGGTGCAGCCGGAACGTGCCGACGACACGCGGGTCCTCGCGCCGGAGCCGCATCATCGCCATGTCCGTCCCCTACCTACGGTGGGGAGGCCCCACGCTGCCAACCGTCTGACGTGGCACAGCTTACGGATTGACGGCCCGCTGCGCTGAGAGGCCGCGCATGCGTCGGTACCGGGAATGCCGCGGGGCGGCGGGATCCGGGCGCGGTGGCCCCGGCGCGGTCGGGCCGCGCGTCCGCCCGCCCTTCGCGCGGTCCCAATCCTCGGCCCTGGAAAGGGGATTGGCGCGGGGGAGAGGCGCCAGGTCAGACGTGCGCGGGGGGCCGGGAAGCCGCCCGGGAGCGCCCAAGTCCCCGTGGTGCGGGCCGGGTGCGGAGCGTACGGAGCATGACCCGGAGGAGCGAGGGGAGTTGCGGGAGTGAGAGAAGTCACCCGCAGGGGAACCGGTGCCACCGGCCCGGAGTACCGGACGACGGCCCGCCCCGCACCGTGCGGCGCACCGAACCGCCTCGGGGTCGCCTCGGGGTCACCTCCACCCGCTCTCCAACCAGGGGAGTACACACGACGCCCCGCCGTCATACTCCTGGAGGCCCGTCATCGGTACGACGGGCTGACGCCGGTCCGCCGCCTGTTGCCTACTGTGGAGATCAAGCGGCGGGTGCAGCACTCGTCCCCCGAGGCCAGACACCCGCCGCTGCGGATTCAGGACAGGAGTCAGGTGATGCCGGACATCCCAGGGCGTACGGGCCTCCGGGCGCAGGGGCGCAAGACCGCCGCGGCGCTCGGCCGGCAGCCCTCGGGTACCCGCCATCCCCTCGTCGCCGTGGCGATGGTGCTGCCACTGGCGATCTTCCTGGCGGTGGCGTTCGGCGGCTGGGAAGCCGTCATGACACAGGCGTCGTCCGTGGTCGGAATGCTGGGGCGCTGAGGCGTCCCGGTCCTGGGAGAGCGGCCCGGGACGGGGGACTCCGGCCGACAACCCCGTGGGGACGGGGGTACGGCGGACGGCACGAGTGGCCGGGCATCTGGGGAGATGCCCGGCCATCGGGCTTTCCCACCGCCGCCACGCTCCGCACCCGCCGCGCGTACGATTCCGGACCGGGCCGCGCCCGGCCCGCCTTCGCGCACCACGCGTCACCCCGGGGGAACGATGTCCACCACACTGCTCGCCCGCCTGGCGGCCCTGTCCTCGGCACCCGGCCCGGCCCCGGCCTCCGCCGCACCCGTACCGCCGCCCTCCCCAGAGACACCCGCCTCCCCTGAGATACCCGCCTCCCCTGAGACACCGGCCGCAACGCCCGCCCCCGAGGTCCTCGCCGACCGGCCCGACGGCACGGTCGTCCGCAGCGGCCCGCGGGTGGCCAAGGCCCACGACCCTGCATGCGCACCCCGCGACCTCGCCGCCCGCCTGAGCGTCGCCGCCCACCCCCGCCTGCACGGCATCCTCCTGACCCCCCTCCCCGTCACCGCACCCGACGGCTTCCTCACCCGCACCGAGGACGGCCGCCTGCTGACCCGGTGGCCCTACGGAAGCCCCGTCCCGCCCGACGACCCCGACGCCGCCCCCTGGGAGGACGCCGCCCGCCTGCTGGCCGCACTGCACTCCGTGGACCCCCGCCAACTGCCCGCCCCCGTACCGCCGATGCGCGGCCCGGCCAAGGCGGCCCGCGCGCTGGCCAGGATGCGCGCCGCCACCACGGGCGTCCCGCTGCCCGCACCGCTGCGCGCGGCATCCGGCGCCGTCGAGCGCGCCTGGACCCTCCTGCCGCCCTGGGCCCGCGCCGCAACGGCCGGACCACCGCGCCCCGCGGACCGCCCGGCACTCCTCTGCCACGGCGACCTCCACCTAGGCCAGCTCGTCCGCCACCCGGCTCCCATCGGCCCCTGGCTGCTGATAGACATCGACGACCTCGGCCTGGGCGACCCCGCCTGGGACCTGGCCCGCCCCGCCGCGTGGTTCGCCACCGGCCTTCTCGCGCCGGACATCTGGTCCCGCTTCCTGGCCGCCTACCGCGCGGCCCGCGGCCCCGCCGTGCCGTCCGAAGGCGACCCGTGGCCCGCCCTGGAACCGGCCGCCCGCGCGCTCACCGTGCAGACGGCCGCGCTCGCCGTCGCGAAGGCCGCCGCCGCGCCCCGCCTCCTGGACGACATCGAGACGGCGGTTGCCGACGCCTGTGCCCGAATGGCACCGATGCCACCCGATGCGGACGGATCCGCCCCCGAACGACCTCCCCACCGCGGGAGTTCGCGCAGGCCGGACGCGTCGTAGGGTGAACACCTCATCGCCGGGAGGCCGTTCCGGCGGTGCCGGAACGAGCAGTGATGGATAACGGGAGTTGAGCCGACGATGCAGTGCCCCAAGTGCCATGCGCCGATGCATACGTACAACCGCAACGGCGTCCAGATCGAGCAGTGCGCCGGCTGCCGGGGGATCTTCCTGGACTACGGGGAGCTGGAGTCGCTGACCCGCCTGGAGTCCCAGTGGGTCCAGCAGGCCCCGCCGCCGCCCGCCCCGCAGGCGTACCCGGCGGCCCCCGCCTGGGGAGCACCGCACCAGGGCCACCACGGCGCCCACCACGGTCACCACGGCCATCACCGCAGCTTCGGCCGGATGCTCTTCTCCTCCTGAAACAGCCGGACAACGACCGAGGGCCGGAGCGATGTGCTCCGGCCCTCGGTCGTACGGTGTGGACGATACTGGGATTGAACCAGTGACCTCTTCCGTGTCAGGGAAGCGCTCTCCCGCTGAGCTAATCGTCCTCGGGACCACGGACCTCGATGATCTCCGTGGGGTGTTGCGGTGCTGCGTGCGCGATACTGGGATTGAACCAGTGACCTCTTCCGTGTCAGGGAAGCGCTCTCCCGCTGAGCTAATCGCGCGGGACGGATACCCGTTGTGCGGGGATCCAGTGGACGATACTGGGATTGAACCAGTGACCTCTTCCGTGTCAGGGAAGCGCTCTCCCGCTGAGCTAATCGTCCTTGGAGGTGGAGACGGGATTTGAACCCGTGTAGACGGCTTTGCAGGCCGTTGCCTCGCCTCTCGGCCACTCCACCAGGAGCGCAGGGGTTCGGGAAGATCCCCCACATCGAGCGGACGACGAGACTCGAACTCGCGACATCCACCTTGGCAAGGTGGTGCTCTACCAACTGAGCTACGTCCGCAGGTGACTCTCCCAGACTACGTCGGGAAGCTACCCGGTCTCCGGGGCGCTTTCGCGTCCCGGCGACGTGTTGAACTCTAGCGGATTCCGGGGCCAGTACAAAAACGCGTTTGTGCAGCGTGCTGCGCTGCTCGCTCGGCCACGGCGGTGACCGGGCCGCCGCCATAGACTCATTGACGTGCGCGACCTTCCTCCCGTGGCCCGCTTCGGCGGCCTGATAGCCACCGATCTGCGAGACGTCACCAGCGACCCCGCCGCCCTGGATTCCAGCGGCTGGTGGGCCGTGGTGGCCGGATTCGAAGGGGAGGTGGTCTGCGCGCGCTTCGCCGACGTCCGGCCCGCGACCCCGGCGGACGCCCCGGACCCCGCACGCTGGAGCGGCCCCGCGACCGGCGCCTGGCACAGCTCCCTGGACCGCGACGCCTATACCGCCGGCGTGCGGCGGGTACGCGCACACATAGCGGCGGGCGATGTCTACCAGGTGAACCTCTGCCGGGTGCTGAGCGCGCGGCTGCCCGACCCGGACCGTTCCGACGTCGACGCGCTGACCGCGCTGCTGGCCCACGGCAACCCCGCCCCGTACGCAGGCACGATCCGGCTGCCCGCCCACGGCGTCGAGGTCGCCACCGCATCCCCCGAGCTGTATCTGCGGCGTACGGGACGCACCGTCGACTCCGGGCCCATCAAGGGGACCGGCAGGACCGCCGCCGATCTGTCGGACAAGGACCGGGCGGAGAACGTGATGATCGTCGACCTGGTCCGCAACGACCTCGGCCGGGTCTGCGCCACCGGCACCGTCACCGTCCCCGCCCTGTGCGCCGTCGAGGAGCACCCCGGGCTCGTCCACCTCGTCTCGACCGTGCGCGGTGATCTCGCCGACGCGCACGAGAAGACCGCCTGGGCCGACCTGCTCACCGCCACCTTCCCGCCGGGCTCGGTCACCGGCGCGCCCAAGGAGAGCGCGCTGCGGATCATCGGCGAACTGGAGCGGGCGCCCCGCGGCCCGTACTGCGGCGGCATCGGCTGGGTGGACGCGGACCGCGGCACCGGCGAGCTGGCCGTCGGCATCCGCACCTTCTGGATCGACCGCACGGACCCCGGCGGACCCGCCCTGCGCTTCGGCGCTGGCGCCGGGATCATCTGGGACTCCGACCCCGTACGGGAGTGGGCGGAAACCGAACTGAAGGCGCACCGGCTGCTCGCGGTAGCGTCGGGCCGGCACGGCACGAGCGGAGGGGAACAGTCATGAGGATCTGGTTCGACGGAGCGCTGCGGGACGCCGAAGGCGCCCGGGTATCGGTCTTCGACCACGGCCTGACCGTCGGCGACGGAGTCTTCGAGACCCTCAAGGCCGAGCAGGGCCGCGCCTTCGCCCTCACCCGCCACCTGGAGCGCCTGGTCACCTCCGCGCGCGGCCTCGGCCTGCCCGCACCCGACGTCGACGAGGTCCGCCGCGGCTGCGCCGCCGTCCTGGAGGCCAACCCCATGGCGTTCGGCCGGCTGCGGATCACCTACACCGGCGGCGATTCCCCGCTCGGCTCGGACCGCGGCGACGCCGGTACGACCCTGGTCATCGCGCTCGCCGAGGCCACCCGCAGGCCCGACACCGCGTCCGCCGTCACGGTCCCCTGGACCCGCAACGAACGCGGCGCGCTCACCGGCCTCAAGGCCACCTCGTACGGCGAGAACGTCATCGCGCTCGCCCGCGCCCGTGAACAGGGCGCGTCCGAGGCGCTGTTCGGCAACACCGTCGGCGCGCTCTGCGAGGGCAGCGGATCCAACGTCTTCGTCGTCATCGACGGCGAACTGCACACCCCGCCGCTGACATCGGGCTGCCTCCCGGGCATCACCCGTGCCCTCACCGTCTCCTGGACGGGCGCCGCGGAGACCGATCTGCCGCTGGACGTCCTGGAGCGCGCCGACGAGATCTTCCTGACCTCGTCGCTGCGCGACATCCAGGCCGTCACCCGGATCGACGGCCGCCAACTCGCCGCCGTACCGGGCCCGGTGACGGCGAAAGCCATGCGGGTCTTCGCCGAGCGGACGGCCGCCGACTTCGACCCGAGGTGATGACGGCCGGTGGCAGGGGCGAGTAGAAAGTCCTTGTGACCACAACGCTGCGCCCCGCGGGGCCGGACGACCGAAGCGATGACGGACACCGTTCCCGTACCTACGACGTCTGCGTCAACTCCCGCCGGGTCGGCGGGATCCGGCTGACCACGGACCCGCTCTTCGGCCCCGCCGCCGGGCGGATGGCGGACCTGGAGATCGACCCGCCCGACCGGCACCGCGGCCGGGCCACGGTCGCCGCGCTGGCCGCCGAGGAAGTGCTGCGCGGCTGGGGCTGCCGGCAGATCGAACTGACCGTCCCCGCCGAAGCGCGGGCCGCCTTGGACCTCGCCGCGGCACTCGGATACACCGAGCGCAGCCGCCGGCTGGCCAAACCCGTCACCACCGCACCGCAGTTGCCCGCCGGCAGCACCGACCTGCCGCTGTCCGAAGCCGCGTACCCGGCCTGGCGCGAGGCCGCCGTCGCGGCCCGTACCCGCCATCTCGCGCAGCAGGGAATGCCGCCCGAGCACGCCGCGCGCACCGCGGTCGACGGGCACCGCGCGATGCTCCCGCAGGGCGCCGCGACGCCGGACCACGCCCTGCGGATCCTCGTCCACGACGGCACGGAGGCGGGGCACGTCTGGGTCGCCCTGCGGATGCCGGGGCACCCCGGTGGCCACGTCGTCGACGTGCGGGTCCGCGAGGGGCACCGGGGGCGCGGCCACGGCCGCACCCTGATGGGCATCGCCGAACGGGAGTGCCTGGCCGCCGGGCGGCCCGTACTCGGCCTCACCGCCCACTCCGGCAACGCCCCGGCCGCCGGCCTGTACGCGGCGCTGGGCTACCGGCCCACCGCCCACCTCCTGCACAAGCCGATCCTGTGACGCCGGGCCGCTGACCGGTTAACCCTCCCCGGCCGCCAGCCGGTCGGCGATCTCCTCGATGCGGGCGCGCAGGCCCTCCTGGCTCTGGCCGCCGTCGAGCCGCTGCCCGTCGATCACGTACGTGGGGGTGCCGGTGACACCGATCGCCTTGCCCTCGGCCTGGTCGGCGTCGACGATCAGCAGATGCCGGCCGTCGATCAGCGCGGTGTCCATCTCGTCGGTGTCCAGGCCGAGACCGCCCGCGATCTCCAGCAGCAGCCGCTCGCCCGACCTGCCCAGCTCCTCGGCACGCGCCAGCACCGCCTCGGCGAACGGCCACCCCTGGCCCTGGGCCATGGCCTCCTCGGCGGCCTGCGCCGCGGCGTAGGCGTGCTTGTGCTTCTCCAGCGGGAAGTGCCGCAGCCGGATCTCCAGCCGGTCGCCGTAGCGCTCGCGCAGGGCACGCAGGTCGTCCAGGGCGGCGTGGCAGTCGGGACACTGCAGTTCGCACCACACGTCGAGGACGGCGGGTGCGGTACGGGCGGGGCCGGAGGCGGCGGAGTCGTTCATGGGGCCAGTCTTCCAGCCCGCCCGGAGGGCCGGGCGACGGGACCTGCGGACGACCGCTACCCGGAGATCTCCCTGAGGCCGGACCCGAACATGGCCCCGCGCGCGCCGGACAAGGCAGGATGGAGACAGGAGCGCACCGTGCGCTCCACGTCCAACGGCAGGAGAACCCGATGCTGACGTCGACCGTATGCGCCGCGGTGTCGGCGGCGGGCTTGGGTATCGCCGCGCTGACGGCCTACCGCAAGCGCTTCCTGGCCGCGACGCGTATCGCGGCCTTCGCCCTCATCCCCGTCGGCCTGGCGATGACCGGCATCATCGACTGGGTCACCAACATCATCTTCAAGCCCATGGTCTGGGCCGGCTTCGGCGTGCTGGCGCTCTCGGTCGTGCTGTTCATGATCGGCCGCTTCGCGGAGCGCCGCAGGGGCGGGATCGGCAGCCGCAAGGAGCGCAGGGCAGCCACGGCCGCCCGCCCCGAGGCGGTGGCACCCGCCGCATCGGCCCCCTCGCTCGGCGCCGGCCGCACGGCGTCGCAGCCGTCCGCCGACGCCGGGAAGAAGGGCAGGTCCAGTGCACCCAAGGATGACTTCTCGGACATCGAAGCGATCCTGAAAAAGCACGGGATCTGATGAACTCCCGCTGCTGAGAGGCATCTTGGGCGATCCCGCCCGTCCGTCTGCGCCATCATCGGCGCGAGATGAACGATGAGTGCGTCCTGGCCCGGGACGATGCCCCGGCCCCCGAACCGCGCGGCTGTCTTTTCGCGCTGTCCCAGCCACCCCTGATGCTCTTCCTGGGCGTCATCGGCTTCCTGCTCCTGCTGGGCGCCGTGCACGACCTCTTCCTCCTGTGAGCCGCAGGACACGGTCGGCACAGGCGCCGGAAACGCGGGACATACGCAGCGGGCATCCCTGGCCCCTGCGCCGGTCGAAACGGCGGCCCGCCCCCAAGGGCGCAGCCGCTCAGCCCGCGGCCTCACGCCGTCGCGCCCGGTACGCCGCGACGTGCAGCCGGTTGCCGCAGGTACGGCTGTCGCAGTAGCGCCGCGAGCGGTTGCGCGACAGGTCGACGAAGGCGTTCCGGCAGTCCGGCGCCTCGCAGTACCGCAGCCGCTCCCGCTCACCGGCCACGACGAGGAAGGCCAGCGCCATCCCGCCGTCGGCCGCGAGGTGGTCGGCGACCGAGGCGCCCGGCGCGAAGTAGTGGACGTGCCAGTCGTAGCCGTCGTGGTCGGTCAGCTGCGGCGTGGTGCCCGCCGAGGCCACCAGCGCGTTCAGCAGCTCCACCGCGCCGCGGTCGTCGGCGGCGGCGAAGACCTGCGCGAAGCGCGTACGGACGGCACGTACATCGGCCAGATCGCCGGAGCCGAGCGCGCCGACCCCGCTGACGTTGTTGCGGCCCAGGAAGTCCTGGAGGGCGGCGAGGTCGGCGAGGCTGTCCGGAGCGCCGGGCCCCTCGCCTTCCGGCGCGGAGTTCAGCAGGTCGACGACCGCGTCGAGCGCGCACCGGGTGTCATGGGTGATCATCACGGTTCCGCTCCCAGGCCGGGTGGGGCGGACGGGTACCGCCCCGGGGTCCTTGCCGAATGGTCGCCGACTCTAGCGCGTCGAACAAGCTTCGGCGCCGCCTCCGCGGTGGGTCCGCGGCGACGGCGCCGGAGTGTGCCGTATGAACTTGTCGGTCCTGCGGCGTCTCCCCGAGTCGGACGCCGCAGAAGGTGAGCGGATCTTGCGGTGGGTTGCTGTGGTGCGCCTCAGCTCTCCGCGAGGATGTGGGAGAGCTCCGTGTCGAGATCGAAGTGCCGATGCTCCGTACCGGGGGGCACGGCGGCATCGGTCCTTTTGAGGAACGATTCGAGGGCCCTCGCGGGCGCCTCAAGGAGGGCTTCGCCTTCCGGTGAGCTCAGGGCGATGCAGACCACGCCCTGACCGTGGCTCCGGGACGGCCAGACACGGACGTCTCCGGTGCCGGTGGGCCGGTGCAGGCCCTCGGCGAGGAGGTCGCGGGCGAAAACCCACTCCACGGTCTCCTCGGCTCCGGTATGGAAGGTGGCATGCACGGCATAGGGATCGGCCGTGTCATACCGCAGGCCCGCGGGTACAGGCAGTGAGGACTCGCTCGACACAACGAGGCGCAGGTGCAGCTCGCAGCTGACCGTGGTGTTCATAAGCGCCAGGGCCTTTCGCTCAGTGTGCGCTCGGGGATTCGCACGTCGGCGAAATCGACATGCCACCTACGGTGCCGTTGTAAACCCCTCTGACGGTTTTGGGTGGCTTCAGGTACCTCTTACGGCGGATTGCGGGATCGTCCTCAGTGGTAATTCCGGCGGAGTGGCACAGTCCGGTAAGTTTGACGCTATGAATACGGAGAGTAACGGGGGGTCGGAGGGCGGCGAAGGAGGCGCGACGTCGGTGGGGAAGCCGCTCGGATCCAGGGCGCCGCACTTCATCAAGCGCTCCCGGCCGCTGCACGTGAGCTGGCAGGCAGGGGTCTTCGTCGTCGGCCTCGCGGTGGTGGCCGTCGGCGTGGTGATGCTCCCGCTGCCGGGCCCCGGCTGGCTGGTGATCTTCGCGGGCATGGCGATCTGGGCGACGGAGTTCGTCTGGGCCCAGCTGGTGCTGCGCTGGACCAAACGCAAGGTGACCGAAGCGGCACACAAGGCGCTCGACCCGAAGGTGCGCCGCCGCAACATCATTCTCACGTCCGTCGGCGTGGTGATCATCGCGGTGCTGCTTGCGGTGTACGTGGCCCAGTTCGGCTTCGCGATGCCGTGGAACATCGACGAATGATCCCCGGTGGTCACAAGTGCCCGCCGACGTGGGGTAATGTTGGCGGCGCGCCGGGCGATTAGCTCAGTGGGAGAGCGCTTCGTTCACACCGAAGAGGTCACTGGTTCGAACCCAGTATCGCCCACCCCGGCCGAAGGTCCGGAGGCTTCAAGCCTCCGGACCTTCGCGGTTGTTGGGCACCCCGGGCCCCTGAAGCGGCACACTGGCACCATGCCTCACCGGCCACGCGCATCACACCGCTACCGCTTCCGCAGCGTGTGGCTCCTCCAGGCCCCGCCCGCCGTCGTCTACGCGGTCCTCGAACGCGTCGAGAGCTATCCCCGCTGGTGGCCGCAGGTGCGGTCGGTCGACCGGATCGACGCGCACAGCGGCACCGCCAGGTTCCGCTCGCTACTGCCGTACGACCTCGACGTGATCGCCGGGGAAGGCGTACGGGATCCGCGTGCCGGGGTGCTGGAGGTGACGCTGGGCGGCGACATGGAGGGCTGGGTGCGCTGGAGGGTCGAGCCGCGGGGTGGCGGGACGCGGGTCGTCTTCGAGCAGGAGGTGGAGCTGCGCAAGCCCCTGCTGAGGCGGTTGGCGGTGCCGGGGCGCCCGCTGTTCGTGCTCAATCACGCGCTGATGATGCGCGGTGGCCGGCGCGGTCTCGCCGCCTGGCTGGCCCGCTGAGCAGGGCCGCGGTCGCGACGCGGGGTGACCGCCCGCGAGGCCGGATGCAGCCGGATCGCGAAGGAATTTGATGGAAGGCAGTGGCGGCCTGTATTGTTCAGGTCGTTCGCGAGGGAAACCCCGCAGACACCCGGGCGATTAGCTCAGTGGGAGAGCGCTTCGTTCACACCGAAGAGGTCACTGGTTCGAACCCAGTATCGCCCACCGGGATCAAGGGCCGGTCCGTCAAATGACGGACCGGCCCTTTTCGTTGAGATCCTTTTCCGGGGCCCGGTGATTTCCCCGGGATTTCTCTGAGGCGGCATCAGAATTCAGGCGGCGGCGGGCAGCTCGGGCCGTATCGGCCAATGCGGATCGACGGGTTCGGGCTTTCCACTGCGTGCGAACCACGCCTGGAGACCGCGTGCCTGGGCCGCGTACCACTTCGTCTGGAGAGCGTGCAGTGCGCTCGGTTGCAGCTGGTCGAGGCGTTGGGCGAAGCGCTGGCCCAGAGTCCGCACCACGTGCAGCGCCGCCAGCGCGTCGGCGGCTGCCTCGTGCGCGCCCTCCAGCTCGACCTCGTAGTGCGCGCACAGGTCGGTCAGGGTGCGGCGGCCCTTGCGGTAGCGGTCCAGGTGCTTGTCCAGGACCCGCGGATCGAGGACGTGCAGCGGCTGCGTGCCCAGGTAGGCGGCCAGGGAAGTGGCGCGGTGCCGCTTCAACTCGCGGTCCAGCAGCGTGAGATCGAACGGGGCGTTCATCACCACCAGCGGCCGGCCGGCCAGTGCCTGCGCGGCCAGCGCCTTGGCGATCTCCTCCAGGACCGGCGACGGCCAACGGCCGCTGCGCGCGAGATGGCCGGCCGTCAGGCCGTGGACCGCCGTCGCCGCTTCGGGTATCTCCACGCCGGGGTTGATCAGCCACCGGGTGACGCGCGGCGCGGAGCGCGGGGTCTCCTGGAGCACCAGCGCCGCGGAGACGACGCGGTCGCTCTCGACGTCCACGCCGGTCGTCTCGGTGTCGAAGGAAGCCAGCGGACCCTCATACCAGCACGGCATCGTCCCAACTCCTCGCGCTCGTGCGACAGCTGACGGGGCACCTCGCCCGAGCTGGTGATACCCGTCCCATGGTGTTGTCGAACCGTCTTTGTTTGCGGACCACTTGACGCGGAGACAACCAGAGGGACGGGCCGCGGCGATCCGTACGGCCGTCTCCCGTCACTCGCGGACCCCACTCGATCGGCACAGCCCGGAAGGCACTTGAGCGATGACGCTCGCGCAGCCCGAACCGGGCGGGCTGCTGCCGCAGCGGACCACACCGCAGCGCGGCGGACTCGCCATGACGGCCTGCATGGAGACTCTCCAGGTGGGCTATCTGCACGCGATCGCCGCCGCCTCCGGGTGCTCGCTGGCGCAGCCCTTCCCGGACAACGGAATCGACTGGCACGTCAGCCATGGCGCGCCCGGACACACCGTCGACGACGAGGTCACCATCAAGGTGCAGCTGAAATGCACCTACCAGACGGCGCCGCACCCGCCGGGCCGCACCTTCGGCTTCACGCTCGACAACGACCATCTGGTGAAGCTGGCCCGTACGCCCGTCGCGGTGCACAAGATCCTGGTCGTGATGCTGGCGCCGCGCGGCCGTGACGACTGGCTGCGGGCCGGGCACGACTGCCTCGAACTGCGGCACTGCTGCTACTGGATCAACCTGGCCGGCCACCCGGTGACCGGCAGGCGCAGGACCACCGTGCGGATCCCGACCGCGCGGATCTTCGACGACCGCGCGCTCTGCGACATCATGACGCGGGTCGGGGCGGGAGGGAGACCCTGATGCACCGGCCGACCGACGACCACGACACGAGGTACCCGGCGGGCGCACTCCCGGCGTACCCGGATCCGGCCGGGCTGGATCCGGCGGTGCTCGGCGCCCTGCTGGCCCGGCACGGCTGGCACCGCCGCGGCGGCGCCGCCGGCCGCTACGCGCGCTGGACGCCGCCCGGCGGTGGCGCGGGGACGAGCCTGCTGGTGCCGCAGGACGGCCGTTTCCCCGACAGCGCGGAACTGCTGGCCGAGGCGCTGGCCGCGCTGGCGCAGAGCGCGGCGCCGTCCGCCCGCGACATCCTGCTGGGCCTGGCGACGCCCAGTGACGAGGTGCGCTGGGAGCGCGAGATCCCCGACGACGGGTCGGGGGCCGCGCGCTGGGTGGCCCAGGAACAGCTGCGCGGCGCGGCCCGCGCGATGCTGGTCGCGGGCGCGCTCGGCACCTTCGCCCGCGCCGGGTACTACGGCTCGCGGTACAAGCGCCAGGCCGAGCGGTTCCTGGGCGAGGTGCTGGTGGGTCCGGCGTCGGCGGGGCGCAGGCTCACCGCGTTCGTACCGGTGACGGCCGGGCGCGGCGCGGTGGCCGGGCTGCAACGGGCGCTGCACGCGACCCGCGACGCCACCGACTACCAGCGGGCCACCGGCCGCATGGAGGCGTTCGACGCGGCCGTCGGGCTCGGGGTCTGCCACGAACTGGCGCAGGCGCTGATCGCGCTGATCAGGGACGCGGAGGGGCTGCGGATCACCGTGGACTGGTCGCCGGGCGCGGGACCGCCGGCCGGCTGCCCGGCCCGTCCCGAGCCGGTGGAGTTCTCGCCCGGTGACCTGCCGGCGTTGCAGCGCGCCGCGCAGCGCTACGTACGGGACGAGCCGTCGCTGCCCGTACGGGTGACCGGCGCGGTGGTGCGGCTGCGCAGGGAGCGGCCGGGCGGCGGCGCGGTGCGGCTGCGGGTGCTCACCGGGGCGGACGTGGTGCAGGTGCGGGTCGCGCTGGGGGAGGAGGACTACCGGATCGCGGGGCACGCGCATCTGGTGGGGCTGCCGATCCGGGTCAGCGGCCGGCTGGAGAGCAGGGGTGGGTTCCGGCGGATCACCGGGGCGTGCGACGTCACCCCGGTGCAGGTCGACCAGGCGGAGCGGGACCGGCTGCTGAAGTCGCTCCAGGAGAACGTCGGCTCCTTCGAGGAGGCGTGCGGCGGGCCGCCGGCGGAGGAGTGAGCGGCGGGGGAGCGGCGGGGTGTGAGGTCACCGGGACAAACCGTTTCGCGGTCCGGTCCATCGGCTCGGTACGATTCTGCTGCGCAGCGACCGCTGTCGCGCAGGAGACATGAGTCAGGAGAGACCGGTGTCAGACGTCCGTGTGACCGTCCAACGCGATTCCGAGCGGGAAGAACGCGTGGTGACCACGGGGACTACGGCCGCCGACCTCTTCCAGGGCGAGCGCAGTGTCGTCGCCGCGCGGGTGGCCGGGGAGCTGAAGGACCTGGCGTACGAGGTGGCCGACGGCGAGGTCGTCGAGCCCGTCGAGATCACCTCCGACGATGGCCTGAACATCCTGCGGCACTCCACCGCGCACGTGATGGCGCAGGCCGTCCAGGAGCTGTTCCCTGAGGCCAAGCTCGGCATCGGCCCGCCGATCAAGGACGGCTTCTACTACGACTTCGACGTCGAGACCCCGTTCCACCCGGACGACCTCAAGCGCATCGAGAAGAAGATGCAGGAGATCCAGAAGCGCGGCCAGAAGTTCGCCCGCCGGGTCACCACCGACGAGGACGCCCGCGTCGAGCTGGCGGACGAGCCTTACAAGATCGAGCTGATCGGCCTCAAGGGCTCCGCCGCCGATGCCGCGGAGGGCGCGTCGGCCGAGGTCGGCGCCGGTGAGCTGACCATCTACGACAACCTCGACGCGAAGACCGGCGAGCTGTGCTGGAAGGACCTGTGCCGCGGCCCGCACCTGCCCAGCACCCGCGCCATCCCGGCGTTCAAGCTGATGCGGTCGGCCGCCGCCTACTGGCGCGGCAGCGAGAAGAACAAGCAGCTCCAGCGGATCTACGGCACCGCCTGGCCCACCAAGGACGAGCTGAAGGCCCACCTGGAGTTCCTCGCCGAGGCCGAGAAGCGCGACCACCGCAAGCTGGGTGCCGAGCTGGACCTGTTCTCCATCCCTGAGGAGATCGGTTCCGGCCTCGCGGTCTTCCACCCCAAGGGCGGCATCATCCGCCGCACCATGGAGGACTACTCCCGCAGGCGGCACGAGGAGTCGGGGTACGAGTTCGTCTACACCCCGCACGCCACCAAGGGGAAGCTGTTCGAGAAGTCCGGCCACCTGGACTGGTACGCCGACGGCATGTACCCGCCCATGGAGCTGGACGAGGGCACGGACTACTACCTCAAGCCCATGAACTGCCCGATGCACAACCTCATCTTCGACGCGCGCGGCCGTTCCTACCGTGAACTCCCCCTGCGCCTCTTCGAGTTCGGGACGGTCTACCGCTACGAGAAGTCCGGCGTGGTGCACGGCCTGACCCGGGCCCGCGGCTTCACCCAGGACGACGCGCACATCTACTGCACCAAGGAGCAGATGGCGGACGAGCTCGACTCGACGCTCACCTTCGTGCTCGACCTGCTGCGCGACTACGGCCTGAACGACTTCTACCTGGAGCTGTCCACCAAGGACGAGACCAAGTTCGTCGGCTCGGACGAGGTCTGGGAAGAGGCCACCGAGACGCTGCGCAAGGTCGCCGAGAAGCAGGGGCTGCCGCTGGTCCCGGACCCGGGCGGCGCCGCGTTCTACGGCCCGAAGATCTCGGTGCAGGCGAAGGATGCCATCGGCAGGACCTGGCAGATGTCGACCGTGCAGCTGGACTTCAACCTCCCGGAGCGGTTCGACCTGGAGTACACCGCGGCGGACGGCTCGAAGCAGCGTCCCGTCATGATCCACCGTGCGCTGTTCGGCTCCATCGAGCGGTTCTTCGCGGTCCTGCTGGAGCACTACGCGGGCGCGTTCCCGGCCTGGCTGGCCCCGGTGCAGGCGACCGGCATCCCGATCGGCGACGCGCACGTGCCCTACCTCCAGGAGTTCGCCGCCGAGGCGCGCGCCAAGGGGCTGCGGATCGACGTCGACTCGTCGTCGGACCGGATGCAGAAGAAGATCAGGAATGCCCAGCGCAGCAAGGTGCCTTTCATGATCATCGCTGGTGACGAGGACGTCGCGAACGGCGCGGTCTCCTTCCGTTACCGCGACGGATCGCAGAAGAACGGCATCCCGCGCGACGAGGCGATCGCGGAGATCCTGGACGCGGTGGAGCGCCGGGTTCAGGTCTGACCCTGCCCGCCCGCTGAGCAACGGCCCGGCCCCGGCACGCGACACCGCGTGCCGGGGCCGGGCCGTTTCCGCTCACCCCTCGCCCTCCTGCCGGAAGCGGCGCACCAGCCAGGACGAGAACGAGCCGACCACCGCGCCGACCAGCCCCACCCCCACGCACATCAGGCCGGACGCGAGGAACCGGCCGCGGGCGGTGACCGGGACGACATCGCCGTATCCGGTCGTCGTCAGCGCCGACACGGCCCACCACGCGGCGTCGCCCAGGGTGCGGATGTGGCTGCCGGGCGCATGGCGCTCGTCGTGCAGTACGGCCAGCGCGGCGGCGAAGCCCAGCAGCAGGGAGGCGAGCCCGGTGTACGCCATGACCCGGGCCTCCAGGGCGAGCCGCGGCCGGCTCCGGTTCCGGCGCATCCGGTCGTGCAGCTCGACCAGGCGCAGCGGTCGCAGCAGCGGCAGAACGGTCACGACCAGATCCAGCCAGCGGGTGCGCACGAAGTGCCGGCGGTCGGGGCTGAACGCCAGCCGCGCCAGGTACTCCGCCACGAAGACCGCCCAGCTGACGACGGTGACGGCCGCCCACAGTTCCAGCCAGCCGGGGGAGAGGCCGGGCATCAGGACCCGGACCGCGTAGGCGGTCAGGAAGAGCAGCGACGCGGCCAGAAGATACGGATCGACGCGCCTTTCCCAGGTCCGCAGCCGCTCTTCCCTGTCCATCGGCTCAGCATCGGGGAGCGGGCGGCGGAGTGTGCCCCAGCGACACGCCCAGGGCCTGCGACGCCATATGCTGGCCCGTATGACAAGCGAGCCGGAGCAGCAGATCGGAGTCGGGACACAGGACGCCTTCCAGCGCCTGTGGACGCCCCACCGGATGGCCTACATCCAGGGGGAGAACAAACCGAGCGGCCCGGGGGCCGCGGACGGCTGTCCTTTCTGCGCGATTCCCGCGAAGTCGGACGAGGACGGCCTCGTGATCGCGCGCGGCGAGCATGTCTACGCGGTGCTGAACCTCTATCCGTACAACGGCGGCCACCTCATGGTCGTCCCGTTCCGGCACGTCGCCGACTACACCGAGCTGGACGCCGCCGAGACGGCTGAGCTGGCCGAGCTGACGAAGCGGGCGATGACCGCGCTGCGCACCGCCTCCGGGGCGCACGGTTTCAACATCGGGATGAACCAGGGCGCGGTCGCCGGCGCCGGCATCGCGGCCCATCTCCACCAGCACGTCGTACCGCGCTGGGGCGGCGACACCAACTTCATGCCGGTGGTCGGCCACACCAAGGTGCTGCCCCAACTCCTCGCGGACACCCGGGCGATGCTCGCCGACGCCTGGCCTTCCTGAGGCGGGTGCGGGGCCGCCGGATACGGAGTACGCCGGCGCGTGCGGGGAGCGACACGCACCCCTAAGGGCCGGGTGAATTGCACCATTTCGGGCGTTCTGCGCCTGTAATGGGGCGGTGACTTTCTCAGACCGTCGCTCCGTGCTGCGCGCGGTCGCGTCCGCCGCTGCCACCGGCGCGTTCGCTGCGGCCTGCGCCCCGGCCCGTACGGACTCCGCGACCGTACGGGCCTCCGGTGGCACGCCGACAGGATCCGCGCACTCCGCCACCCCGCCGCACCCGGCCCATGCCGCCCGGCCGCCCACCCGGGTGCCGGGCCTGCCCGTGCAGATCGCCCACGGGCCCCGGGACGGGCACGCGGTCGCGCTGACCTTCCACGGCCGCGGCGACCCCGGGACGGCCACCGCGCTGCTGTCCGAGGCCGAGCGGGCCGGCGCCCGGGTCACCGTGCTCGCCATCGGCGACTGGCTCGACGAGCAGCCCCGGATGGCCCGCCGGATCCTCGACGGCGGCCATGAGCTGGGCAATCACACCCTGCACCACCGCAACATCTGCGCCCTGGCCGAGGCCGACGCCTACGCCGAGATCACCGGCTGCGCCGAGCGGCTGCGCAAGCTCACCGGCAGCATCGGCAGCTGGTTCCGCCCCTCGCAGACCCAGTACGCCACCGACCTGGTGACCCGGCTGGCCCGCAAGGCCGGCTACCCCCACGTCCTCTCGTACGACGTGGACTCCCGCGACGCCGACGACCCCGGTGCGCCGGCCGTACGGCGCGCGGTGCTGGACGGCGCCCGTCCCGGCTCCGTCGTCAGCCTCCACCTCGGGCACCCCGGCACGGTCGCCGCGCTGCCCCCGATCCTCGACGGCCTGCGCCGGCGCGGCCTGCGCGCGGTGACGACAACGGAGCTGGTGACCTGATGGCTGAGCGGACCCCTGCCCATGACCGCATGACGTCCCCGGCCCTGCGCAGGGCCGCACCGGCGGCCCTGGTGTGCGCCCTGCTGGCGGTGGCCGGCTGCGGCGCCGGGGGCGGCGGGGCGGACACCGCGGCGCACAGCCCGCAGCCGGCCAGGCCCTCGCCGGTACGGGCCGCGGCGTCCGATCTGCCCGGGATGCCGCCGCCGCTCGACCGGCACGACCTCTACGCGGCGGACCGGCCCGGCAGGCTGGCGCCGCAGGTCAAGGACTTCCCGTCGCGGATCTACGTACCGAACACCCAGTCCGACACGGTCAGCGTCATCGACCCCAGGACGTACAAGGTCATCCGGACCATCCCGGTGGGCGTGCAGCCGCAGCACGTCGTGCCCTCCTGGGACATGAAGACCCTGTGGGTCAACAACGACCGCGGCCACAGCCTGACCCCGATCGACCCCGAGACCGGCAAGGCCGGGAAGACCGTCGCGGTGCACGACCCGTACAACCTCTACTTCACACCCAACGGGAAGTACGCGATCGTGATGGCGTCGATGGACCGGGAGCTGGTCTTCCGCGATCCGCACACCATGAAGGTCCGCAAGACCGTGCCGGTGACCTGCGCCGGTGTCAATCACGCCGACTTCTCGGCGGACGGCAGGTACTTCATCGTCTCCTGTGAGTTCTCCGGCGAACTCCTCAAGGTCGACACCGAGAAGATGAAGGTGACCGGCCGGCAGAAGCTGCCGTTCGACGGCGCGATGCCGCAGGACGTGAAGATCTCCCCGGACGGCAGGACCTGGTACATCGCGGACATGGCGGCCGACGGGGTGTGGGTGCTCAACGGCGACACCTTCGCCCGGCCCGAGCTGCTGCCCACCGGCAAGGGCGCCCACGGCCTCTACGTCAGCCGTGACTCCAAGAACATGTACATCACCAACCGCGGCGAGGGATCCGTCTCGCTCCTCGACTTCACGACCCGCCGCCTCACCGGCAAGTGGCACATCCGCGGCGGCGGCAGCCCCGACATGGGCGGCGTCTCCAGCGACGGCAAGGTGCTCTGGCTGTCCGGCCGTTACCACTCCGAGGTCTACGCGCTCGACACCCGTACGGGGAAGACCCTGGCGAAGATCCCGGTCGGCAACGGCCCGCACGGCCTGGCTGTCTACCCGCAGCCCGGCCGCTACTCGCTCGGGCACACGGGGATCTTCCGTTAGGAGGTACGGCCCGTCGCCGAGGCGAAGCCCAGCCAGGTGTGCCGGTTGCCCGCCCAGCACCAGCCGACCTTGGGGGCGTTGCGGCGCTCGCGGCCGTCCCGGCCGGTGCCGTTGCTGATCCAGATCGCTGGGGTACGGGCGTCCAGGGTGCCGTTCGCCTTGCGCAGCCGGGAGCCGATGGTCATGAAGCAGTGGTTGCGCTCCAGGGCGGCCGGTTGTTGCAGCACCCAGTGGATGCCCTCGGTGAGCAGCAGTGGGGTGCGGGATTCCGCGGTGAGGGCGGGCAGCGCTTCGTCGGGGCTCCAGTTGGCCAGGTGGTCGCCGCGGTCGAGGCCGGTGAGGAGGTAGAGGGGAGCGCCGGGCAGCTCGATGGTGTCGAGCGGGGCGAAGCGGTCGGCATCGGGCATGTCGGTGACGAGGAAGCCGGGCCTGCCGTCGTGGCGGAGCAGTGGCGCGAGGGCGGAGGCCGGGGCGAGTTCCGGGCGGACGACGAGCAGGCCGCCGCGCTCGCCGGTGGCGGACGCGGCGAAGGCGCGCAGTTCGGCGGCGGACAGCCCGGCGGTCTCGTGCACGCCGAGTGCGATGAGGCGCTCGGCCTGAGCGGCGGGGGAGGGGAGGGCGAGGTCGCTGGTGGCGGTGGGCGCGGTTACGGGCACGGCACTCCCTCAGGGGCGCGGTTCGGGGAACCGGAAGAGCGGTGGGCGTCCTGTCAACGAGGCGGCCCGGCCGGATGTTCCCGGATCACCGCACCCGGTGGCGAGGGCCGCGACGCCGCGGCGGTGTCCCCAACGGACCCCGCGCGCCTACGCGTTGTACTCGTCGGCCTTCGCCGGTTCCGCGCCCTGGACCATGCCGCTGAGCACCAGCGAGCGGTTGTCGAAGCGCTCGGTGTCCACGCCGTTCTCCTTGAGCACGCTCATCGCCGCGGCGTGGACCGTACGCAGCACGGGGGTCGCGGCGCGCAGCGCGTCATCGGCCATGAAGCGGTGCCGCCAGGGCTTGTCCGCCCAGACGTGCCGCAGTCCGAACGGCTCGGGGAGGGCCAGCTTCCCGCCCAGGAAGTCCAGCACCGGCGGGAACCACGTCAGCGGCGCGCGGGCGGCGAGCCTGACGACCTCGCCGGGCTCGATCAGCGGCAGCGTCTGGGTCCTGGTCTCCCAGAACTTGACGACCTTGGCGACGTCCTTGGTCTTCGGCGACGGCTTGCTGGTGAACAGGGAGTTGACCGGGCCCAGGGCGTGCCCGGTGACCTCGATGCGCAGCGTTTCGTGCAGCACCGTGACCGTGATCAGGAGGGTGATCACCAACTGGCCGTCCCAGAGGACGAATTGGACGCCCAGGTAGTGGCGGTTGCCGCTGCCGAACTGCTGCTCATTGCAGATCCGCTCTATCTCGTGACCGCGGATCTGGAACGCGTCGGTGTCCGTGCCGTCCGGGCGGGAGACGTCCTTGGCCTTCTCGCCGACCGGCGAGACGATCCAGTGGCGCACCTGCGGCGGCTGCTGGAAACCGCCGGTGTGCAGCGGGCTGCGCTCCAGCAGCCGCAGCCGGTCGTGGATCACCCGGATCACGTCCCAGCTGCGGAACGGGTGGATCTCGGTGCCCTCCTTCGCCGGCTTCAGCTCCTCGGCCAGCTGCCAGCTGCCCCAGCGGGTGCCCATTCCGAGTATTCCGCGGGGACCGGCGTAGAAGACGACGTTGCTGCGCTGCTCGGCGGAGAGTTTGGCGAGATTGTGCCGTAGCGTCTCGGCCGCGATCTCGTTCGGGTCGCCCGGCACCGCCTCGGGGATCTTCGCGCCCACGCCGCCGCCGTCGAGCAGTCCCTTCCACGCGCCGCGCAGGATCACGGCCGTCCGCTCGCAGATCTGCTTGGCGATCCACCAGCCCGCCACCGGGGCGATCAGCGCGCCCCGCACGTACAGCGGCCAGAAGCCGTCGAACGGGAGCTTGACCAGGAGGACGACCCCGGCCAGCGCGATCGCGAGGAGCAGCGCCCCGCCCATCACCGAGGTGCCCTTGCCGTCCTTGCCGAGCATCTTCTTGAGCTGGAAGGCGCCCAGCCACAGCAGCACACCCGGCAGGAACAGCAGGCCGAACCCGACCATGACCAGGGTCAGTTTGGCGTCCCGCTGCTTACGGATGCGGGTGGCGGCCAGGCAGTGCTCGACGACGGTCTGCGGTTCGGTCCCGAAGGACTGGATGAGCGCCTTGCGTCCGCCGCCGAGCATCCGCACCTGCACGGCGCGGGAGAACGCCTCGCCCAGATTCGGCGCGAACAGCGACAGCTTCGGCTTTTTGATGTCGGACTTGCTGGAATCCGAGTCCGCCTTCGAGATGTCGTCGAGCGGGCTGTCCCGGTACGCGGCCGAGGCCAGCGCCTGCGTCGCCGCGGTCTGCCCGGCGCCGCCCGAGAGCGGTACCTGCGCCCCAGGACTGAAGTCGAAGCCGTCTGCTGCCACTGCCCGCCCCCATCGCCGCCCACATCTGCTGCTGCGGCTCTTTCCCGACTACCGCCCACGGCACACCTGCCGAGCCTGTGACCTCAGCGTACAGCCGCCGTCCCGCTCAAGGGAGTTGAGCCGGACAGCGGCTGACGAACCGTTGACTATGCGCCGTTTTCCGCCTGCTCCCGCAGCTTGCCCGCGAGCTGCGGCGGCATCGGCTCGTGCCGCAGGTAGGTGCGGGAGAACTGCCCCGTGCCGTGCGAGAGCGACCGCAGATCGACCGCGTACCTGCCGATCTCCGTCTCCGGCACCTCCGCGCGGACCAGCGTGCGGTCCGCCCCCGACTGCTCGGTGCCCACCACCCGGCCGCGGCGTCCCGACAGGTCGCTCATCACCGGGCCGACGAATTCGTCCGGAATCAACACCGTGACCTCGGCGACCGGTTCGAGGAGATCGATCCGGCACTGCGCCGCCGCGTCGCGCAGCGCCAGCGCCCCGGCGGTCTGGAACGCGGCGTCCGACGAGTCCACCGCGTGCGCCTTGCCGTCCAGCAGCGTGACGCGGAAGTCGGTGAGCGGGTACCCGGCGGCCACCCCGAGCGCCGCCTGGGCGCGGATGCCCTTCTCCACGGACGGGATGAACTGCCGGGGCACCGCGCCGCCCACGACCTTGTCGGCGAACTCGATGCCGGTGCCGCCCGGCAGCGGCTCGACCTCGATCTCGCAGATCGCGAACTGGCCGTGGCCGCCCGACTGCTTCACATGACGGCCGCGGCCAGGCGCCGTCCCGGCGAAGGTCTCCCGCAGCGACACCTTGTGCGTGACGGTGTCCACCTGCACGCCATAGCGGGTGCGCAGCCGCTCCAGCGCCACGTCGGCATGCGCCTCGCCCAGGCACCACAGCACCACCTGGCGGGTGTGCGGATGGTGTTCGAGGCGCATCGTCGGGTCCTCCGCCACCAGCCGCGCCAGGCCGTGCGAGAGCTTGTCCTCGTCGGCCTTGCTGTGCGCCCGGATGGCGACCGGCAGCTGAGGGTCGGGCATCGCCCAGGGCGTCATCAGCAGCGGGGCGTCCTTGGCCGAGAGGGTGTCGCCGGTCTCGGCGCGGGTCAGTTTCGCCACGCACGCCAGATCGCCCGCGACGGCCTGCGGCAGCGGTCGCTGCTGCTTGCCGAACGGCGCGGACAGCGCGCCCACTCGCTCCTCGACGTCGTGGTCCTCGTGGCCGCGGTCCTCCAGGCCGTGCCCCGAGACGTGCACGGTCTCGTCCGGGCGCAGGGTGCCGGAGAAGACCCGGACGAGGGAGAGCCTGCCGACGTACGGGTCGGACGAGGTCTTGACCACCTCGGCGGCGAGCGGCCCGGCCGGGTCGCAGGTCAGCGGGGGCCGTGGGGATCCGTCGGTGCCGGTGACCTCCGGTGCCTCGCGTTCGGCCGGGGTCGGGAAGCCGCGGGTGATCAGGTCGAGCAGTTCGACGGTGCCCAGGCCCTGCCGGGAGCCGTCGGGCGCCGGTGCCGCGGCGAGCACCGGATGGAACGTCCCCCGGGCGACCGCCGTCTCCAGATCCCCGATGAGGGTCTTGACGTCGATCTCCTCGCCGCCCAGATAGCGGTCCATCAAGGTCTCGTCCTCGCTCTCGGCGATGATCCCCTCGATGAGCCGGCCGCGGGCCTCGGCGATCACCGGCAGCTCGTCAGCCGTCGGTTCGCGCTCGGTGCGTTCGCCCGACGCGTAGTCGAAGACACGCTGGGTGAGCAGGCCGATCAGGCCGTGCACGGGGGCGTGGCCGTCGGCGCCGGGCGTGCCGTACAGCGGGAGATAGAGCGGTAGGACGGCGTCCGGATCGTCGCCTCCGAAGGCGTCGCGGCACAGCTCGGTCATCGCGTCGAAGTCGGCGCGGGCCGCTTCCAGGTGGGTGATCACCAGCGCCCGCGGCATGCCGACCGCCGCGCATTCGTTCCAGACGGTACGGGTCGCCCCGGCCACGCCGTCCGCCGCCGAGACCACGAAAAGGGCCGCGTCCGCAGCCCGCAGACCGGCCCGCAATTCGCCGACGAAATCGGCGTACCCGGGGGTGTCCAGCACATTGATCTTGGCGCCCTCCCACTCCACCGGCACCAGGGACAGCTGTACCGAGCGCTGCCTGCGGTGTTCGATCTCGTCGTAGTCCGACAGCGAGCCGCCGTCCTCGACCCGGCCCGCGCGGTTGATCGCGCCCGACGCCAGCGCCAGCGCCTCCACCAGGGTGGTCTTGCCCGATCCACTGTGGCCGACCAGCACCACGTTCCGCACGGCGGTGGGATGGCCGGCCGTCGGCGCCCTTCCGGCGGCTCCCGGACGTGTACCCGTTTTCTCGCTCATGTGTCTCGCCTCCAGGTCGACACTTTGCGGTGATTCGAGCTTTCCACCGCGGTCATGCCGCGTCCATACGTGGCACACGGCGGCGCCGGGTCCTGGCCCGCCCCGCGGCCGTGCGTCCCCGTTCCCGCCGGGCCCGGAGCCCCCTGTTCCGCCCGTTGCACCCCGTGCCGCGATGCGTCCGCAGCGGCTCGCGGGCGCCTGGCTACGATGGGCCAGCCGGTGGCCCATCGACCGCGCGGCCCGTATCAACCCTCCGGGAAGGCCATGCTGAACAAGTACGCGCGTGCGTTCTTCACGCGTGTTCTCACGCCGTTCGCCGCCCTGCTCATCCGTCTCGGGGTCAGCCCGGACGCGGTCACCCTCGTCGGTACCGGAGGCGTGGTGGCCGGCGCTCTGGTCTTCTACCCGCGCGGTGAGTTCTTCTGGGGCACGGTCGTCATCACCCTGTTCGTCTTCTCCGACCTGGTCGACGGCAACATGGCACGGCAACTGGGCAGGTCGAGCCGCTGGGGCGCCTTCCTGGACTCCACCCTCGACCGGGTCGCCGACTCCGCGATCTTCGGCGGCCTCGCCCTCTGGTACGCCGGGGGCGGCGACAGCCTGATGCTCTGCGCGATGGCGATCTTCTGCCTCGCCAGCGGCCAGGTGGTCTCGTACACCAAGGCGCGCGGCGAGGCCATCGGGCTGCCGGTGAACGTCAACGGCCTGGTGGAGCGCGCCGAGCGGCTGGTCATCTCGCTGGTGGCCTGCGGTCTGTCAGGACTGCACGCGTTCGGGGTGCCCGGCGTCCAGATCCTGCTGCCGGTCGCCCTGTGGGTCGTCGGCCTCGGCAGCGCCGTCACGCTCGCCCAGCGCGTGGTGACCGTACGCCGTGAATCGGCTGAGGCCGACGCCGTCGCACAAGGGGGGAACGGCGCATGAGCCGCACCGGCCGACCGCTCATCGACACCGAGAAGCTCACCGACGGCCTGTACGGCCTGGGCTGGAGCACCGTCAAGAAGCTGCCCGAAGGCGTCGCGACGCGCCTGGGCCGCCGTATCGCCGACACGGCCTGGAAGCGCCGCGGCAAGGGCGTCCTGCGCCTGGAGGCCAACCTCGCCCGGGTCATCCCTGACGCCTCGCCGCAGCGCCTCGCCCAGCTGTCCAGGGCCGGTATGCGCTCCTACATGCGCTACTGGATGGAGTCCTTCCGGCTGCCTGCCTGGAGCAAGGACCGGATAAGGGCGGGTTTCGACCCGCAGGACGTGCACCACCTGGAAGAGGGCCTCAAGAGCGACCGCGGCGTCATCCTCGCCCTGCCCCACATGGGCAACTACGACCTCGCGGGTGTCTGGGTCACCACCAAACTCGGCGTCCCCTTCACCACCGTCGCCGAACGCCTCAAGCCGGAGAGCCTCTACGACCGGTTCGTCGCCTACCGCGAGGGCCTGGGCATGGAGGTGCTGCCGCACACCGGGGGCGCCGCCTTCGGCACCCTCGCCCGGCGGCTGCGGTCCGGCGGCCTGGTCTGCCTGGTCGCCGACCGCGACCTGTCCAGCTCCGGCATCGAGGTCACGTTCTTCGGCGGCGCCGCGAAGATGCCGGCCGGGCCCGCGATGCTCGCCGTACAGACCGGCGCCATGCTGCTGCCGGTCACCCTCTGGTACGACGACACCGCCGTCATGCGCGGCCGGGTCCACCCCGAGATCGGCGTTCCGGAGAGCGGAACCCGCGCCGAGAAGGCCGCGGCGATGACCCAGTCGCTCGCCGACGCCTTCGCCTCCGGCATCGCCGACCACCCCGAGGACTGGCACATGCTGCAACGCCTGTGGCTCGCCGACCTGGAGCCGCGCGACGCGGCCCGCGGAACGGAGAAGCCGTGAGAATCGGCATCGTCTGCCCCTACGCCTGGGACGTCCCCGGCGGTGTCCAGTTCCACATCCGCGACCTCGCCGAACACCTCATCCGGCTCGGCCACGAGGTCTCCGTCCTGGCCCCCGCGGACGACGAGACGCCGCTGCCGCCCTACGTCGTCTCCGCGGGGCGCGCCGTGCCCGTCCCGTACAACGGCTCGGTCGCCCGGCTGAACTTCGGCTTCCTGTCCGCCGCCCGGGTCCGCCGCTGGCTCCAGAACGGCGGCTTCGACGTCATCCACATCCACGAACCGGCGTCCCCCTCGCTCGGCCTGCTCGCCTGCTGGGCCGCGCAGGGCCCGATCGTGGCGACCTTCCACACCTCCAACCCGCGCTCCCGGGCGATGATCGCCGCGTACCCGATCCTGCAGCCCGCGCTGGAGAAGATCAGCGCGCGGATCGCGGTCAGCGAGTACGCCAGGCGCACGCTCGTCGAACACCTCGGCGGGGACGCGGTGGTCATCCCCAACGGCGTGGACGTCGACTTCTTCGCCGACGCCGAACCGAAGCCCGAGTGGCAGTCGGCGGCGGCCCGCGGCCAGGAGGAGAGCGGGCCGCGGGAGGGCACGATCGGCTTCATCGGGCGGATCGACGAACCCCGCAAGGGCCTGCCGGTCCTGATGAAGGCGCTGCCCGCGATCCTCGCCGAGGTCCCCGGAGCCCGGCTGCTGGTGGCAGGCCGCGGCGACGAGGAGGAGGCGGTCGCCGGGCTGCCGGCCGAGCTGCGCTCCCGCGTCGAATTCCTCGGCATGGTCAGCGACGAGGACAAGGCGAGGCTGCTGCGCAGCGTCGACCTCTACGTCGCCCCGAACACCGGCGGCGAGTCGTTCGGCATCATCCTCGTCGAGGCGATGTCGGCGGGCGCACCCGTACTCGCCAGCGATCTCGACGCCTTCGCCCAGGTACTCGACCAGGGCGCGGCGGGCGAGCTGTTCGCGAACGAGGACGCGGACGCGCTGGCGGCTGCGGCGGTACGGCTGCTGGGCGACCCCGGACGCCGGGCCGATCTGCGCGAGCACGGATCCAAGCACGTCCGCCGCTTCGACTGGTCGACGGTCGGCGCCGACATCCTCGCCGTCTACGAGACGGTCACCGACGGTGCCGCGTCCGTGGCCACCGACGAACGCGTCGGGCTGCGCGCCCGCTGGGGCCTGGCCAAGGACTGAGCGCGGGGGAGCGCCGGCGCCCGGCGGCGTACGCGGGCGGTCGGGCCGGGCGCGGCGGCCCGGTAACGTGACCCGGCGTGACCACTTTCATCTGGATCGCGGCGGTCGTCGTCCTCGTCGGCATCTACCTGAGCTGGACGGCAGGACGCCTCGACCGCCTGCACGCCCGCATCGACGCCGCCAGGGCCGCGCTCGACGCGCAACTGCTGCGGCGCGCCTCGGTCGCCCAGGAGATCGGCACATCGGGGGTCCTCGACCCCGCGGCGTCGATCGTCCTCTACCAGGCGGCGCACGAGGCCCGGCAGGCCGCGGAGGACCACCGCGAGGTCGCCGAGAGCGAGCTGACCCAGGCGCTGCGCGCCACCCTCGGCGAGGAGGCGCAGCTGGAGGCGGTCCGCGAGGCACCGGGCGGCGCGCAGACGGTCACCGAACTCACCGCCGCGATCCGCCGCGTCCCCATGGCGCGCCGTTTCCACAACGACGCCGTACGGGCCGCCCGCGCCGTCCGCCGGCACCGGGTCGTCCGCTACTTCCGGCTCGCGGGGCATGCCCCGTTCCCGCTCGCCTTCGAGATGGACGACGAACCGCCGGCCACGCTCGGCGACAGGCCCGCGGGCTCCTGACCCGGGGCGCGACGAGCCACCGGCCGCTAATTGGCCCTTTTCGCGGTCCCCTCACAAACGGTTGTGTGGGTGGAGAAGCCCACACACCCGCACTGAGTGAGGTCAACAGTGTCCAGCACGCCCACCACGCCCCAGCACCCCGAGACCGGAACGGCACGCGTCAAGCGCGGCATGGCCGAGCAGCTCAAGGGCGGCGTGATCATGGACGTCGTCACGCCGGAAGAGGCGAAGATCGCCGAGGACGCCGGCGCGGTCGCCGTCATGGCCCTGGAGCGGGTGCCCGCCGACATCCGCAAGGACGGCGGCGTGGCCCGGATGTCCGACCCCGACATGATCGACGGCATCATCGAGGCCGTCTCCATCCCGGTCATGGCCAAGTCCCGCATCGGCCACTTCGTCGAGGCCCAGGTGCTGCAGTCGCTCGGCGTCGACTACATCGACGAGTCCGAGGTCCTCACCCCGGCCGACGAGGTCAACCACTCCGACAAGTGGGCCTTCACCACGCCCTTCGTGTGCGGTGCCACCAACCTGGGCGAGGCGCTGCGCCGGATCGCCGAGGGCGCGGCCATGATCCGCTCCAAGGGCGAGGCCGGCACCGGCAACGTCGTCGAGGCGGTCCGCCACATGCGGCAGATCAAGGGCGAGATCGCCCGGCTGCGCGGCTACGACAACAACGAGCTGTTCGCCGCGGCCAAGGAGCTGCGCGCCCCGTACGAGCTGGTCAAGGAGGTCGCCGAGCTGGGCAAGCTGCCGGTCGTGCTGTTCTCCGCCGGCGGCGTGGCGACCCCGGCGGACGCGGCCCTGATGCGCCAGCTCGGCGCCGAGGGCGTCTTCGTCGGCTCCGGCATCTTCAAGTCGGGCGACCCGGCCAAGCGCGCCGCCGCGATCGTCAAGGCCACCACCTTCTACGACGACCCGAAAGTGATCGCGGACGTCTCCCGCAACCTCGGCGAGGCCATGGTCGGCATCAACTGCGACACCCTCCCCGAGGCCGAGCGCTACGCCAACCGCGGCTGGTAAGGCAGCAGATGAGCACCCCCACCATCGGTGTGCTGGCCCTCCAGGGCGACGTCCGCGAGCACCTTGTGGCGCTCGCCGAGGCGGACGCCCTGGCCAGGCCGGTACGCCGCCCCGAAGAACTGGACGGGCTCGACGGGCTGGTCGTCCCCGGCGGCGAGTCCACCACCATGTCCAAGCTCGCGGTCACCTTCGGCATGCTGGAGCCGCTGCGCGCGTTCGTACGGTCCGGCAAGCCGGTCTACGGCACCTGCGCCGGGATGATCATGGTCGCGGACAAGCTGCTGGACGCCCGCGAGGACCAGGAGACGCTCGGCGGCGTCGACATGATCGTGCGCCGGAACGCTTTCGGGCGGCAGAACGAGTCCTTCGAGGCCGCCATCGAGATGGCCGGCATCCCGGGCGGCCCGGTCCAGGGCGTCTTCATCAGGGCGCCCTGGGTGGAGTCGGTCGGCGCGGCGGCGGATGTCCTGGCGACGTACGGCGGGCACACGGTGGCCGTCCGGCAAGGTAACGTCCTCGCCACGTCTTTCCATCCGGAGCTGACCGGCGATCACCGGGTGCACGCGTTCTTCGTCGCTATGGTGAAGGCCGCATAACGCGTGTACCTGGTCGTCCGCGGGAGACGGACCGGCGGTACGTACGGCGGTCCGAGGCATTCCCGGTAGGATCTCAGGCGTTCGTTTCTCAATTGGTTACGCGAAGGAGACAGGCGGATGTCCGGCCACTCTAAATGGGCTACGACGAAGCACAAGAAGGCCGTGATCGATGCCAAGCGCGGCAAGCTCTTCGCGAAGCTGATCAAGAACATCGAGGTCGCGGCCCGTACCGGCGGTGCCGACCCGGAGGGCAACCCGACCCTCTTCGACGCCATCCAGAAGGCCAAGAAGAGCTCGGTGCCCAACAAGAACATCGACTCCGCGCTCAAGCGCGGTGCGGGTCTTGAGGCGGGCGGCGCCGACTACGAAACCATCATGTACGAGGGGTACGGCCCCAACGGTGTCGCGGTGCTCATCGAGTGCCTCACCGACAACCGCAACCGTGCCGCATCGGACGTCCGCGTCGCGATGACCCGCAACGGCGGCTCGATGGCCGACCCGGGCTCGGTGTCCTACCTGTTCAACCGCAAGGGCGTCGTCATCGTCCCCAAGGGCGAGCTGTCCGAGGACGACGTCCTCGGGGCCGTCCTGGACGCCGGTGCCGAAGAGGTCAACGACCTCGGTGACACCTTCGAGGTGATCAGCGAGGCCACCGACCTGGTCGCGGTCCGCACCGCGCTCCAGGAAGCCGGCATCGACTACGACTCGGCCGACGCCAGCTTCGTCCCGACCATGCAGGTCGAACTGGAGGAAGAGGGCGCGCGCAAGATCTTCAAGCTGATCGACGCGCTGGAGGACAGCGACGACGTGCAGAACGTCTTCGCCAACTTCGACGTCTCGGACGAGACGATGGCCAAGGTCGACGCCTGACGGGCCCTCGCCCCGCACGACGACAACGGCCCGCCGGTGCCAACCGGCGGGCCGTTTCGGCTGATCCGGCCGGTGCGGCGTCCCGCCCCCGACGCATTGTCAGCGGCAGCCGATAGCCTGCACGAACAGACTGCCGGTTTGATCAGGGAAGGGGCATCGTGCGCGTACTGGGTGTGGACCCGGGGCTGACCCGCTGCGGCGTCGGCGTGGTGGACGGCGTGGCCGGCCGGCCGCTGACGATGGCCGGCGTCGGTGTGGTCCGCACCCCGGCGGACGCCGACGTCGCCCAGCGGCTGGTCCTCATCGAGCGCGGCATCGACGCCTGGCTCGACGAGCACCGCCCCGAATTCGTCGCCGTGGAGCGGGTGTTCAGCCAGCACAACGTCCGTACGGTCATGGGTACCGCCCAGGCCAGCGCGGTCGCCATGCTGTGCGCGGCCCGCCGCGGGCTGCCGGTGGCGCTGCACACCCCCAGCGAGGTCAAAGCCGCCGTGACGGGCTCGGGCCGGGCGGGCAAGGAGCAGGTCGGCGCCATGGTGACCCGCCTGCTGCGGCTCGACGCACCACCCAAACCGGCCGACGCCGCCGACGCCCTGGCGCTGGCCATCTGCCACATATGGCGTGCGCCCGCGGTCAACCGCCTCCAGCAGGCGCACGCCGCGGCCCGCCGCGCCGCTCCCGTCCGCGCCCCCGGTATCCGCCGGGCGGCTCCCCAGAAGGGCACCACCCGATGATCGCCTTCGTCTCAGGACCGGTCGCGGCCCTCGCACCGGACACCGCCGTCATCGAGGTCGGCGGCATCGGCATGGCCGTCCAGTGCACGCCTGACACCCTTTCCGGGCTGCGCGTCGGCCAGCCGGCCAAGCTCGCCACCTCCCTCGTCGTCCGCGAGGAATCGCTCACCCTCTACGGCTTCGCCGACGACGACGAGCGGAGCACCTTCGAACTCCTCCAGACCGCGAGCGGCGTCGGCCCGCGGCTGGCGCAGGCCATGCTCGCGGTGCACTCCCCAGACGCCCTGCGCCTGGCCGTCTCCACCGGCGACGAGAAGAGCCTCACCGCGGTGCCAGGCATCGGCAAGAAGGGCGCCCAGAAGCTGCTCCTTGAGCTGAAGGACCGGCTCGGCGCACCGCTCGGCACCGGCCGCGCCGGCGTCGGCAGCCCCGTCACCACCGGCTGGAGCGACCAGCTGCACGCCGCCCTGATCGGCCTCGGGTACGCCACGCGCGAGGCGGACGAAGCGGTCGCCGCCGTCACCCCGCAGGCCGACGCCGCCGTCGCCGACGGCGGCAAGCCGCAGATCCCGCAGCTGCTCAAGGCGGCGCTGCAGACCCTGAACCGCGCACGATGAGCCGCTTCCCGCGGCGGGACCGGGCCAGGCCGCGCGCCGCCGTGCCGGCCGCGCGCCCCCGACCGTACGACCACCCAGGCGGCCAGACCGCCACGACTCCGCGAGGCAATCCGCAGTGAACTGGGACGACACCGCACCGTCCACCGCAGACGAGGCCGACGGCACCGACCGGCTGGTCGGGGCCGACGCCGACGGCGAGGACACCGCGGTCGAAGCGGCCCTGCGCCCCAAGGACCTCGAAGAATTCGTCGGCCAGGAGCGGGTGCGCGAACAGCTCGACCTGGTGCTGCGCGCCGCCCGCGCCCGCGGCGCCACCGCCGACCACGTCCTGCTCTCCGGCGCCCCCGGCCTCGGCAAGACCACCCTCTCGATGATCATCGCCGCCGAGATGGGCGCCCCGATCCGCATCACATCGGGCCCCGCCATCCAGCACGCCGGTGACCTCGCCGCGATCCTCTCCTCCCTCCAGGAGGGCGAGGTGCTCTTCCTCGACGAGATCCACCGGATGTCCCGCCCGGCCGAGGAAATGCTCTACATGGCGATGGAGGACTTCCGCGTCGACGTCATCGTCGGCAAGGGTCCGGGCGCCACCGCCATCCCCCTCGAACTCCCGCCCTTCACCCTGGTCGGCGCCACCACCCGGGCCGGCCTGCTGCCGCCCCCGCTGCGCGACCGCTTCGGCTTCACCGGCCACATGGAGTTCTACGCCCCGCCGGAGCTGGAGCGGGTCATCCACCGCTCGGCCGGCCTGCTGGACGTCGACATCGACTCCGGCGGCGCCGCCGAGATCGCCGGCCGCTCCCGCGGCACCCCGCGCATCGCCAACCGCCTGCTGCGCAGGGTCCGCGACTACGCCCAGGTCAAGGCCGACGGCGTGATCGCCCGCGACACCGCGTCCCGTGCCCTGGACGTCTACGAGGTCGACGCCCGGGGCCTGGACCGCCTCGACCGCGCGGTGCTCACCGCGTTGCTGAAGCTGTTCGGCGGCGGCCCGGTGGGACTCTCCACCCTCGCCGTCGCGGTGGGGGAGGAGCGGGAGACCGTCGAGGAGGTCGCCGAACCGTTCCTGGTCCGCGAAGGACTCCTGGCGCGTACACCCCGTGGCCGGATCGCCACCCCGGCGGCATGGACGCATCTCGGGCTGGTACCGCCCCAGCAGCAATCGGGTGGAAGCGGGCAGCAGGGCCTGTTCAGGGCTTGACGGCGCGGAGACTCGCAGGGTCAGGAACTGCGGTGCGATGCTGGGCGTTGTTCCACTGGTGCGGACTGACTTAGACTCCGCCGATGCCGTCCGTATGGTCCGGCATACCCACCCCCGAATATCAGGCCGCCGACCAGCGGTCGTGCGAAGGAATTTCCGTCCCGTGAATCCCGTGACTCTCCTCCCCTTCATCGTCCTCATCGGGGCCATGTTCCTGATGACCCGGTCCGCCAAGAAGAAGCAGCAGGCGGCTGCCCAGATGCGCAACGAGATGCAGCCCGGCACCGGCGTCCGGACGATCGGGGGCATGTACGCCACCGTCAAGGAGATCCACGAGGAGTCGGTTCTCCTCGAGGTCGCCCCCGGTGTGCACGCCATCTACGCCAAGAACTCCATCGGCGCGGTCCTCCCCGACGAGGAGTACAACCGCATCATCGACGGTGCCGACCCGATCAAGGCCGACGGCACGGTCGTGCCCGACGACGCCTCCTCGCTGACCGGTGACGCCGCTGCCGACGCCACCGAAAAGAGTGAGAAGGCGGACAAGATCGACCTGGGCAAGGACGAGGCCCCGGCCGCCGACGCCGACGAGCCCGCCGCCGACGAGGCCCCGGCTGCCAAGGCCGACAAGGGCGCGTCCGCCGAGGAGAAGAAGTCCGGCGGCGCCGACGCGAAGTAGTCCCGCCCGGACGGAGCCGCGGAGCGCCCCCTGGGCGGTGCACCGCGGTTCCGGGACGGTTTAGGCTCCGGCGGGGGCACGTCCCCACAACACTTCGTGGCCGCTCGGCAGACACCCGAAGCCGAGTGGTTGGACAGGGAGATACGAGAAGGTGGCAGCACCGAAGAAGGGCCGCAGGGCGCCCACGGGCCAGGGGAAGCCGGGGCGCACCCTGGTTTTCATCCTGATCGCCATGGTGGCGCTGGTCGGGGGAATGTTCTACTCCGGCACTCTGACGCCCCGATTGGGCATCGATCTGGCGGGTGGTACCAGCTTCACGCTCCAGGCCCAGAACCAGCCGGGCAAGCCCAACGCGATCAACGAGACCAACATGAAGACCGCCGCGGGCATCATGGAGCGGCGTGTCAACGGTCTGGGCGTGACCGAGTCCGAGGTCCAGACCCAGGGCCAGAACCACATCATCGTGAACATCCCCAAGGGGACGGACGCGAAGCAGTCCCGCCAGCAGGTCGGTACCACCGCCCAGCTCGCGTTCCGCCCGGTGCTGACCACCACGGCGGGCGCCAAGACCCCCACGCCCTCCGGAAGCCCGTCGAAGGACGCCCAGAACGGCAAGGACGCGAAGGCCACCGACGGCAAGAAGTCCGATGACGGCGAGAAGGCCGGCGACCCGTCGCCCGGCGCGAGCGCCACCACTCAGGGCCGCGCCGTGACGGACGCCCTGAAGAAGGACCCCACGCCCGGCGGCTCCGCCTCGTCGAAGCCCGACGCGCCCGCGACGCCCCCCGTCCCCGGCACCGAGGGCATCCCGGCCGACCTGCAGAAGCAGCTCGCCGCCCTGGACTGCTCCACCAAGCAGAACCGCGCGACCGCAGGTGAGAAGGCGGCCGGCACCAAGCCGTCCGACCCGGTCGTGGCCTGCAAGGACGACGGCACGCAGAAGTACGTGCTCGGCCCGGTCGGTGTCGAGGGCACCGACGTCAAGGACGCCAAGGCGGTCTTCGACAGCCAGCAGGGCCAGGGCTGGATCGTCCAGATGGACTTCACCTCCGGCGGTGGCAAGAAGTTCGCCGACATCACCGGCAAGCTCGCCACCAAGACGCAGCCGCAGAACCAGTTCGCGATCGTCCTCGACGGCGCCGTCGTCTCCGACCCCCGGGTGAGCCAGCGGCTCAACGGCGGCAACGCCACCATCTCCGGCGGCTTCACCCAGCAGTCCGCCGAGGACCTGGGCAACATGCTGTCGTACGGCGCCCTGCCGCTCTCCTTCAAGATCGTCGACGAGACCACGGTCACCGCGGCGCTCGGTGGCGAGCAGCTGCACGCCGGTCTGATCGCCGGCGCCATCGGCCTCGCGCTCGTCGTGATCTACCTCGTCGCGTACTACCGGGGCCTGGCGCTCGTCGCGCTGGCGAGCCTCGGTGTCTCGGCGGTCCTGACGTACACGATCATGACGTTGCTCGGCCCCGCCATCGGATTCGCGCTGAACCTCCCCGCGGTCTGCGGCGCCATCGTGGCGATCGGTATCACCGCGGACTCGTTCATCGTCTACTTCGAGCGCATCCGTGACGAGATCCGCGAGGGCCGCACGCTCCGCCCGTCCGTCGAACGCGGCTGGCCGCGCGCCCGCCGTACGATCCTGGTCTCCGACTTCGTGTCGTTCCTGGCCGCCGCGGTCCTGTTCATCGTCACCGTCGGCAAGGTCCAGGGCTTCGCGTTCACGCTCGGCCTGACCACCGTCCTCGACGTCGTCGTGGTCTTCTTCTTCACCAAGCCGCTGATGACGTTGCTGGCCCGGCGCAAGTTCTTCTCCGACGGCCACTCCTGGTCCGGCCTGGACCCGCAGCGCCTGGGAGCCAAACCACCGCTGCGCCGCCGCCGCGGCAGCGCCCCCACCCAGACGAAGGAGGCGTGAGATGTCCAAGCTCGGAAACCTCGGCGCCAGGCTCTACCGCGGTGAGGTCGGCTACGACTTCATCGGCAAGCGGAAGATCTGGTACGGCATCTCGATCCTCATCACCATCACGGCCCTCGTCGGCCTGGCGGTGCGCGGCCTGAACATGGGCATCGAGTTCTCCGGCGGCGCGGTGCTGACCACCCCGAAGACCTCCGTCTCCTCGTCCGAGGTGCAGCACAAGGCCGAAGAGGCATCCGGCGGCCACCAGGCCGTGGTGCAGCAGCTCGGCGGCGGCGCGATGCGCATCCAGATCAGCGGTCTGGACACCAAGCAGGCGGTGCCGGTCCAGGAGAAGCTGGCCCAGGACCTGAAGGTCCCGGTCAAGGACATCAACACCCAGCTCGTCGGCCCGAGTTGGGGTGAGGAGATCGCCAACAAGGCCTGGCTGGGCCTGGGGATCTTCATGGTCCTGGTGGTGATCTATCTGGCCATCGCCTTCGAGTGGCGGATGGCGCTCGCCGCGCTGATCGCGCTGATCCACGACCTCACGATCACGGTCGGCGTCTACGCGCTGGTCGGCTTCGAGGTCACCCCGGGCACCGTCATCGGTCTGCTGACCATCCTCGGTTACTCCTTGTACGACACGGTCGTCGTCTTCGACAGCCTCAAGGAAGCCTCCAAGGACATCACCAAGCAGACCCGCTTCACGTACGGCGAGATCGCCAACCGCAGCATCAACGGCACGCTGGTGCGGTCCATCAACACCACGGTCGTCGCGCTGCTGCCGGTCGCCGGTCTGCTGTTCGTCGGCGGTGGCGTGCTGGGCGCCGGCATGCTCAACGACATCTCGCTGGCCCTGTTCGTCGGCCTCGCCGCCGGTGCGTACTCGTCGATCTTCATCGCGACCCCGCTGGTCGCCGACCTGAAGAACGGCGAGCCGCAGATGAAGGCGCTGGCCAAGCGGGTCCAGGCGAAGCGCGCGGCAGCCGCGGTCAAGGACGCCGAGCGGGAGGAGTCGCAGGACGGCTCCTCGGCGGCCGACGGCGGCCAGGACGCGGCCGACGGGGATGCCGCCGCCGCGGCGAGCGGCGTCGGCGGCCAGCGCAACCAGCCCGCCGCCCGCAACCGCGGGCGCGGCCGGCCGTCGGGCAAGCGCCGATGAGCGCCCCCGCCGAGCTGCACGAGCTGCTGCTGAGCAAGATCACGGACGTGCCGGACTACCCCCAGCCCGGAGTGATCTTCAAGGACATCACCCCGCTGCTGGCGGACGCCGCCGCGTTCGGCGCGCTGACCGACGCCTTCGTCGACCTCTGCGTCCGCCACCGCGCGGACAAGGTCGTCGGCCTGGAGGCGCGCGGATTCATCCTCGCCGCTCCGGTGGCGGTCCGGGCCGGCATCGGTTTCGTCCCGGTCCGCAAGGCCGGCAAGCTGCCCGGCGCGACGCTGGGGCAGCGGTACGACCTCGAATACGGCACGGCGGAGGTCGAGATCCACGCCGACGCGCTGGCCCCGGGGGACCGGGTGCTGGTCATCGACGACGTGCTGGCCACCGGCGGCACCGCCGACGCCTCGCTCCAGCTCATCCGCCGCGCCGGCGCCGACGTCGCCGGCCTGGCCGTCCTGATGGAGCTGGGCTTCCTGGACGGCAGGAAGCGGGTGGAGACCGGTTTGAAGGGCGCTCCGCTGGAGGCCCTGATCACGGTCTGAGCCCGCCCGGCACCGGCTTCGGCGCCGGGGTCACCTGGGAAGTTTCCCGGTGGCCCCGGCGCTGTGTCATGTACGGACCGTAGCCGCAGGAGAGGCCGGGCGGTGAGGTCGATACGATGGCATCCCGACCCGATCGTGGTCTTGTGGTCCGGAATCGCTTGAGGAGTGCTCTTGCCAGACGAGGCCCAGCCGCTCTCCCCCGGACTGCGTCCGGCGGGATCCCCCGCCACGCGCCCGGACGAGCAGCAGCCGCAGGACGCGGCTCATCCGGACGCGCCGCAGCCCGAGCAGCGGGGCGCGGCCGACGGCGGTGCCACGCCGTCCGGCACCACCGGTGCGTCCGCGGCCGGGCCACGGCCGGCACCGGGCCCGAAGCCGGAGCCCGGCACCTCAGCCGCGCCCGCGCCGAAGCCGGGGCCCGCGCCGCAGCAGGACCAGGCACCGAAGCCGGGCCCAGGGCCTGAACCGGCCACCCGCCCGCAGCCGGCTCCCGGCCCGGCCTCCCCGTCGAAGGCCACGCCGCCCGCCCCCGTCCGGGCCGACCGCCCGACCACGAACCCCACATCCGTGTCCAAGCCGGTGGCGCCCGCCCCGCCCGGCCGCTCCGGATCATCCAACCGCGTACGCGCCCGCCTCGCCCGACTGGGCGTACAGCGCTCCAGCCCGTACAACCCGGTCCTGGAGCCGCTGCTGCGGGTCGTCCGCAGCAACGATCCCAAGATCGAGGCGGCGACGCTGCGCCAGGTCGAGCGGGCCTACCAGGTCGCCGAGCGCTGGCACCGCGGCCAGAAGCGCAAGAGCGGCGACCCGTACATCACCCACCCGCTCGCCGTGACGACGATCCTCGCCGAACTGGGCATGGATCCGGCCACGCTCATGGCGGGTCTGCTGCACGACACCGTCGAGGACACCGAGTACGGCCTGGACACCCTGCGCCGCGACTTCGGCGACCAGGTGGCGCTGCTCGTCGACGGCGTCACCAAGCTCGACCGGGTCAAGTTCGGCGAGGCCGCGCAGGCCGAGACGGTCCGCAAGATGGTCGTCGCGATGGCCAAGGACCCGCGCGTCCTGGTCATCAAGCTCGCCGACCGGCTGCACAACATGCGCACGATGCGCTACCTCAAGCGGGAGAAGCAGGAGAAGAAGGCCCGCGAGACGCTGGAGATCTACGCCCCGCTGGCGCACCGGCTGGGCATGAACACCATCAAGTGGGAACTGGAGGACCTCGCCTTCGCGATCCTCTACCCCAAGATGTACGACGAGATCGTGCGGCTGGTCGCCGAGCGGGCGCCCAAGCGGGACGAGTACCTGGCGATAGTGACCGACGAGGTCCAGGCCGACCTGCGCTCCGCCCGCATCAAGGCCACCGTCACCGGCCGCCCCAAGCACTACTACAGCGTCTACCAGAAGATGATCGTCCGCGGCCGTGACTTCGCGGAGATCTACGACCTGGTGGGCATCCGCGTCCTCGTCGACACCGTCCGCGACTGCTACGCGGCGCTCGGCACCGTCCACGCGCGATGGAATCCGGTCCCCGGCCGGTTCAAGGACTACATCGCGATGCCCAAGTTCAACATGTACCAGTCGCTGCACACGACGGTCATCGGGCCGGCCGGCAAGCCCGTCGAGCTGCAGATCCGCACGTTCGACATGCACCGCCGCGCCGAATACGGCATCGCCGCGCACTGGAAGTACAAGCAGGAGGCCGTCGCGGGCGCCTCCAAGGTGCGTACCGACGTCCCCAAGGGCGCGGGCAAGGGCGCGGGCCAGGACACCGTCAACGACATGGCCTGGCTGCGGCAGCTCCTGGACTGGCAGAAGGAGACCGAGGACCCGGGCGAATTCCTCGAATCGCTGCGCTTCGACCTCTCCCGCAACGAAGTCTTCGTCTTCACGCCGAAGGGCGACGTCATAGCGCTGCCGGCCGGCGCCACCCCCGTCGACTTCGCGTACGCGGTGCACACCGAGGTCGGCCACCGCACGATAGGGGCGCGGGTCAACGGACGGCTGGTGCCGCTCGAATCGACCCTGGACAACGGCGACTTGGTGGAGGTCTTCACCTCCAAGGCGCCCGGAGCCGGCCCGTCGCGCGACTGGCTGGGCTTCGTCAAGTCCCCGCGCGCCCGCAACAAGATCCGCGCCTGGTTCTCCAAGGAGCGCCGCGACGAGGCGATCGAGCAGGGCAAGGACGCCATCGCGCGCGCCATGCGCAAGCAGAACCTGCCGATACAGCGGATCCTCACCGGCGACTCCCTGGTCACCCTCGCGCACGAGATGCGCTACCCCGACATCTCCTCGCTGTACGCCGCGATCGGTGAGGGCCATGTCGCGGCCCAGGGCGTCGTCCAGAAGCTGGTGCAGGCGCTCGGCGGGCAGGACGAGGCCACCGAGGACATCGCCGAGTCCACCCCGATCCGGCGCTCCAAGCGCCGCTCCAACGCCGACCCGGGTGTGGTCGTCAAGGGCGTCGACGACGTCTGGGTCAAGCTCGCCCGCTGCTGCACCCCGGTTCCGGGCGACCCCATCATCGGCTTCGTCACCCGCGGCAGCGGCGTCTCGGTGCACCGCGCCGACTGCGTCAACGTCGACTCGCTGTCCAAGCAGCCGGAGCGGATCCTGGAGGTCGAGTGGGCGCCCACCCAGTCCTCGGTCTTCCTGGTGGCCATCCAGGTCGAGGCGCTGGACCGCTCGCGGCTGCTGTCGGACGTCACCCGCGTCCTGTCCGACCAGCACGTCAACATCCTGTCCGCGGCCGTCCAGACCTCCCGCGACCGGGTCGCCACCTCGCGCTTCACATTCGAGATGGGCGACCCCAAGCACCTCGGCCATGTCCTGAAGGCCGTACGCGGCGTGGAAGGCGTGTACGACGTCTACCGCGTGACGTCGGCACGCAGGCCGTAGCCGGCACGCACGGAGAGGGCCCCGGTACGCGATGCGTACCGGGGCCCTCCTCGTATCAGTGGCTCACGCTCAGCCGCCGAACTCCTCAAGGCCCTTCAGTGCCTGGTCCAGCAGCGCCTTGCGGCCCTCCAGCTCCCGGCCGAGCTTGTCGGCCTTGGCGTTGTTGCCGGCCGCCCGCGCCGTGTCGATCTGCTTCTCCAGCTTGTCGACGGCGTCCTGGAGCTGGCCGGTCAGGCCCGCAGCCCGCGCCCGCGCCTCCGGGTTCGTACGCCGCCAGTCGGCCTCCTCGGCCTCCTGGATGGCGCGCTCGACCGCGTGGATCCGTCCCTCGATCTTCGGGCGGGCGTCCCGCGGCACGTGTCCGATGGCCTCCCACCGCTCGTTGACCGAACGGAACGCGGCCCGCGCCGCCTTCAGGTCGGTCACCGGGAGCAGCTTCTCGGCCTCGGTGACCAGCTCCTCCTTGCGGGTCAGGTTCTCCCGCTGCTCGGCGTCCCGTTCCGCGAAGACCTCGCCGCGGGCCTGGAAGAAGACGTCCTGGGCGCCGCGGAAGCGGTTCCACAGGTCGTCCTCGTGCTCGCGCTGGGCGCGGCCCGCGGCCTTCCATTCGGTCATCAGCTCGCGGTAACGGGCGGCGGTGGCCCCCCAGTCCGTCGAGTTCGACAGCGCCTGCGCCTCGGCGACCAGCTTCTCCTTGGCCTGCCTGGCCTCCTCGCGCTGCGCGTCGAGCGAGGCGAAGTGCGCCTTGCGCCGCTTGGAGAACGCGGAGCGGGCGTGCGAGAAGCGGTGCCACAGCTCGTCGTCCGCCTTGCGGTCGAGGCGCGGCAGCCCCTTCCAGGTATCGACCAGCGCCCGCAGCCGCTCGCCTGCCGCCCGCCACTGCTCGCTGGCCGCCAGCTCCTCGGCCTCGGCGACCAGCTTCTCCTTGGCCAGCCTGGCCTCGTCGCTCTGCTTGGCCTTCTGCGCCTTGCGCTCCTCGCGCCGCGCGTCGACCGTGCCGACGAGGGCGTCGAGCCGCTTCCTCAGCGCGTCCAGGTCGCCGACCGCGTGGTGCTCGTCGACCTGCTGACGCAGATGGTCGATCGCGGCCGTCGCGTCCTTCGCCGACAGGTCGGTGGTCTTGACCCGGCGCTCGAGGAGGCCGATCTCGACGACCAGGCCCTCATACTTGCGCTCGAAGTAGGCGAGGGCCTCCTCGGGGGATCCCGCCTGCCACGATCCGACGACCTGCTCGCCGTCGGCGGTACGCACGTACACGGTCCCCGTCTCATCGACGCGGCCCCATGGGTCGCTGCTCACAGCGCCTCCTCCACATGATGCCGACGAGGGCGCGCGGCCCCCCGGCATCGTCCACAGTTTCTGTCCGGCAGAGCTGTGCCCTGGCCGGTCCGACGGGCTGTCTTGCGGGTGCGGGTGGCAGCCGTCGGCGCAGGCACCCTACACAACGCCAATCTAGGCGAAGGGCGGTCGGCTGTCCGCATCCAGCACGACCGAAATTACGCGGTGGACACACCGGGACGACGGATCGCCCCGGTCACCGTCAGGACGCGGCAACCGTGGCGCGGTTGATGACGACCGTGGCGTTCGGTGCGGTGTTGCCGGTCTGCGGCTCGGGGGTCGAGCCGGCCGCGGCGATCTTCTTGAGGACGTCCATGCCGCCGGTGATCGTCCCGAACGGCGTGTAGTTCGGCGGCAGCTTGCTGTCCTGGTAGACGAGGAAGAACTGACTGCCCCCGGAATTGCGGGTCTTGTCGCTCTTGCCGTCGTACTGGTTGGCCATCGCGACCGTGCCCGCCGGGTAGACGCCGCCCTTGAGGCGCGGGTCCTTGAGGTTCTCGTCCGGGAGGGTGTAGCCGGGAGTGCCGGCGCCGGTGGCGGTCGGGTCGCCGCACTGGAGGACGTAGATGCCCTGGTCCACCAGGCGGTGGCACTTGCTGTGGTCGAAATACCCCTGTTTGGTGAGGAACGCGAAGGAGTTGACGGTGTGCGGGGCCTTGCCCGCATCCAGCTTCAGGTCGATCTCACCGCAGGTGGTCCGCAGCTTCGCGGAATAGGCGGCCGAGGTGTCGACGGACATTGCGGGCTCCTTCTTCCACTTCTTCTTCGACGGCGCGCCCTTCGCGGGGCGGGCGCACGGGTCGGCCGGCTTCGTGGGGCCGGCGGCGGCCTCGTCGGACGACCGGTCGTTGCCGCCGAGACCGGCCGTCGCGTACGCCGCGGCGCCCGCGGCCACCACCACGGCCAGCGTGGACGCGATGATCACGTTGCGGCGTTTGGCCTTGCGCCGGGCTGCGGCCCGCCGCTGCTGCTGGCGCGCGAACTTCTCCCTGGCGAGCTGCCGCCGCCGCTGATCGCTGCTGACCACCGGTCGTCTCCTTGTCCTGCGCTCCGGTCCTGCCGCGCGCGGGTCGCTCTGGTCTGCCGTGGCCGTACCGTATACGGGTTCGCAACCGCGGGAGTTGCGCCGGTAGGCTCTGGAGCTGCCGAATTGTTCCGGAGCGGCCGAGTGCACGAGCCGCCGCCCCACCGACCTTTAAGGACGAACGTGCTGATTGCCGGGTTCCCGGCCGGGGCCTGGGGGACCAACTGCTACGTGGTCGCCCCCGCCGCGGGCGAGGAGTGCGTGATCATCGACCCGGGCCACCAAGCGGCCCAAGGAGTCGAGGACGCGGTACGCAAACATCGGCTCAAGCCCGTCGCGGTCGTCCTGACCCATGGCCACATCGACCACGTCGCCTCGGTCGTCCCGGTGTGCGGGGCGCACGACGTCCCCGCCTGGATCCACCCCGAGGACCGCTACATGATGAGCGACCCGGAGAAGGCCATCGGCCGGTCCTTCGGCGCGCAGCTCATGGGCGAACTGACCGTGGGTGAACCGGACGACGTCAAGGAACTCACCGACGGCAGCGCCCTGGAGCTGGCCGGCATGGAATTCTCCGTCGCGCACGCCCCGGGCCATACCAAGGGGTCGGTGACGTTCAGGATGCCCGAGCAGGAGGACATTCCGCCGGTCCTCTTCTCCGGCGACCTGCTGTTCGCCGGCTCCATCGGACGCACCGACCTGCCGGGCGGCGACCACGCCGAGATCCTGCAGTCGCTGGCGCGCGTGTGCCTGCCGCTGGAGGATTCCACCGTCGTCCTGTCCGGGCACGGCCCCCAGACCACCATCGGCCGCGAGCGCGCCGGCAACCCCTACCTGCGGGAGCTGGCCGCCGGCCTCGGAGACGGCACAACTGCCCCTCCGCGACGAGGAATGTGACGAGACTTTCCGTGAGCACCTTTCAGGCACCCAAGGGCACGTACGACCTGCTCCCGCCGAATTCCGCGACCTACCTCGCAGTGCGCGAGGCGATTTCCGCCCCGCTGAAGAACTCCGGGTACGGCTACATCGAGACGCCGGGCTTCGAGAACGTCGAGCTGTTCGCCCGCGGTGTCGGTGAGTCCACCGACATCGTGACCAAGGAGATGTACGCCTTCGAGACCAAGGGCGGCGACCAGCTCGCGCTGCGCCCGGAGGGCACCGCATCCGTGCTGCGCGCCGCGCTGGAGGCCAACCTCCACAAGGGCGGCAACCTCCCCGTCAAGCTCTGGTACTCCGGCTCGTACTACCGCTACGAGCGCCCGCAGAAGGGCCGTTACCGCCACTTCTCGCAGGTCGGTGCCGAGGCGATCGGCGCCGAGGACCCGGCGCTTGACGCCGAGCTGATCATCCTGGCCGACCAGGCGTACCGCGCGCTCGGGCTGCGCGACTTCCGCATCCTGCTCAACTCGCTGGGCGACAAGGAGTGCCGTCCGGTCTACCGGACCGCGCTCCAGGACTTCCTGCGCGGCCTCGACCTGGACGAGGACACCAGGCGCCGGATCGACATCAACCCGCTGCGGGTGCTGGACGACAAGCGTGAGTACGTCCAGGAGCGGCTCGTCGGGGCGCCGATGCTCCGCGATTACCTGTGCGAGGCGTGCAAGGCGTACCACGAGCAGGTGCGCGAGCTGCTGACCGCGGCCGGCGTCGCGTTCGAGGACGACGTGAAGCTCGTCCGCGGCCTGGACTACTACACCCGCACCACCTTCGAGTTCGTCCACGACGGCCTCGGCTCGCAGTCGGCGGTGGGCGGCGGCGGACGGTACGACGGCCTGTCCGAGATGATCGGCGGCCCCGCGCTGCCGTCCGTCGGCTGGGCGCTGGGCGTGGACCGTACGGTGCTGGCGCTGGAGGCGGAGGGTGTCACGCTCGACATCCCGGCCGCCACCGCGGTCTACGCCGTGCCGCTGGGCGAGGAGGCCCGCAGGGTGCTCTTCGGGGCGGTCACCGAGCTGCGCCGGGCCGGTATCGCGACGGACTTCGCGTTCGGCGGCAAGGGGCTGAAGAACGCCATGAAGTCGGCCAACCGTTCCGGCGCGCGGCTGGCGCTGGTGGCCGGCGAGCGTGACCTCGCCGAGGGTGTGGTGCAGCTCAAGGATCTGCAGAGCGGTGAGCAGACGCCGGTCGCACTGGACGCCGTCGTCGAGGAGACCAGGCGCGCGCTGGGCTGAGGCCCGCGGACGTACCCGGCACGAGGGCCCGGCGGTGCACCGCACCGTACGGGCCCTTCGTGCGCCGCCGCGACGCCCGTGGGGCGGGACCGGCGTCAAGGCGCTGCACGGGCCGTTCATCCGCGGGGATGGTTCCGGCCCGCGGCGGGCGGGCCCGCGGGAAGCGGCGGGGCCGGAGCGGGCGCCGCACGGGGCCCGGCAACGGCGCCGGTCAGCCGGTGAGCGACGGCTTCCGGGGACGCGGCCTGCCGACGCCGGGCAGTTGTCTTTATGTTCGCCGAACGGATATACGGGCCGCTGTTGGGGCAGAATGTGGGGCGCGACCGCTGCCCGCGGGCCCGCTTGTCCACCCCCACCTCCCAAGGGATCGACGGAACCGCGATATGACGACGACAGCGTTGGACGACGACGTGTCCACCGACGACGACCGTGACCGCGACCGCGGTGAGGGAACCATCGGATCGGGCCGTGGTCTCGCCTGGCTCCTGGTGATCACCGGCGCGCTGGGCATCCTGGCGTCCTGGATCATCACCACCGACAAGTTCGAGTTGCTGAAGGACCCGAACTTCAAGCCGGCCTGCAGCCTGAATCCGATCATCTCCTGCGGCAACGTCATGCAGAGCGCGCAGGCGGAGGTCTTCGGATTCCCGAATCCGCTGGCCGGCCTGATCGCGTTCCCCGTGGTCGTCGCGATCGGCGTGGGCCTGTTGGCCGGTGCCCGCTACCGCCGCTGGTACTGGATCGGCCTCAACGTCGGCAGCCTGCTCGGCACGGTCTTCTGCATGTGGCTGATGTCCCAGTCGCTGTACGAGATCAACTCGCTGTGCGTGTGGTGCACGCTGACCTGGTGCGTCACCCTCCTGATGTTCTGGTACACCACGGTGCACAACATCAAGCACGGCATCATCCCGGCCCCCGCGGGGCTGCGGAACGCGGTGCTGGAATTCCACTGGGTCGTGCCGGTGCTCTGGTACGGCGTGATCGCGCTGCTGATCCTCACCAAGTGGTGGTCGTACTGGAGCTCGCTGATCTGACGGCCGCCAGGCCACGACCCGACCGCTGCCCGGCCGCACCCGCGGCCGGGCAGCGTTGTCAGTGGGGTGGCATAGGCTCTTGAGCGTGGAGCCCGACCTGTTCACCGCCGCCGCCGAAGACCGTCAAGAGAAGGACCCCGCGGGGTCTCCCCTCGCCGTACGGATGCGTCCGCGCACCCTCGACGAGGTCGTGGGGCAGCAGCATCTGCTCAAGCCGGGGTCGCCGTTGCGCCGCCTGGTCGGTGAGGGCAGCGGCGGCCCGGCCGGACCGTCGTCGGTCTTCCTGTGGGGGCCGCCGGGCATCGGCAAGACCACCCTCGCCTACGTCGTCAGCCAGGCGACGAACAAGCGCTTCGTGGAGCTGTCCGCGATCACCGCGGGAGTCAAGGAGGTGCGGGCCGTCATCGACGGCGCCCGCCGCGCCTCGGGCGGTTACGGCAAGGAGACCGTCCTCTTCCTCGACGAGATCCACCGCTTCAGCAAGGCCCAGCAGGACTCCCTGCTGCCCGCCGTGGAGAACCGCTGGGTCACCCTCATCGCCGCCACGACCGAGAATCCGTACTTCTCGGTGATCTCCCCGTTGCTCTCCCGCTCCCTGCTGCTGACCCTCGAACCGCTCACCGACGACGATCTGCGCGGCCTGCTGGCGCGTGCGCTGACCGCGGAGCGCGGCCTGGCCGGTGCGGTGACGCTGCCCGACGACACCGAGGCGCATCTGCTGCGGATCGCCGGCGGGGATGCCAGGCGGGCGCTGACCGCCCTGGAGGCCGGCGCGGGCTCCGCGCTGTCCAAGGGCGAGAAGGAGATCACCCTCCAGACCCTGGAGGAGTCCGTCGACCGCGCCGCGGTGAAGTACGACCGGGACGGCGACCAGCACTACGACGTCGCCAGCGCGTTGATCAAGTCCATCCGGGGTTCGGACGTCGACGCGGCGCTGCACTACCTGGCGCGCATGATCGAGGCGGGGGAGGACCCCCGCTTCATCGCCCGCCGGTTGATGATCTCGGCCAGTGAGGACATCGGTCTGGCCGACCCTTCCGCGTTGCAGACCGCGGTGGCCGCGGCCCAGGCGGTCGCGATGATCGGCTTCCCCGAGGCCCGGATCACCCTCGGCCAGGCCACCATCGCCCTCGCCCTGGCCCCGAAGTCGAACGCCGCCTACACCGCGATAGACGCCGCGCTCGCGGACGTCCGCGCGGGTCAGGCGGGCCTGGTCCCGGCCCATCTGCGCGACAGCCACTACAAGGGCGCCCAGAAGCTCGGCCACGGCCAGGGGTACCAGTACCCGCACGACCTGCCGGGCGGCATCGCGGCACAGCAGTACGCGCCGGACGAGGTCCACGGCAAGCGGTACTACACCCCGACCCGGCACGGCGCCGAGGCGCGTTACGCCGATGTCGCGGAGCGGGTCAGGGCCCGGCTGCGCGGCGAGACGGGCGACTGAGGGACGGGCGGCCGAAGGGCCCGCCGCCGACCTGCAGGGCGGCTGTGGTGCACCGGGCGGACGGCGGACCGTCCCGGGCGGCGGACCGGCCGCGGACCGGTGCCCGCGGCGGCCGTGGCGCCGTCCCGGCGCGGCTCCGGGTCACTCCATGGCGGCGTCGAAGAGCGCGTGCATGGCGCGGCGCAGTTCGGCCACGTCCCGCACCGGCTCGGGAAAGTCGAACCGCGCGTCGAACGACCGCTGGTCGGCGGTGCCGGTGAAGCGGACCCGCAGTCCGAAGCGGTCCAGGGCCACCGGCGCGGCACGGTCCCGCACGCCGCAGAACTCCGCGGCCCGCTCGCCGAGCAGGCTGCACAGCGCGCGTACCTGCTCGCCGTGCGACGCGTCCAGATGCTGCAGCAGCTCCGCTTCGTGGGCCACCAGCGGGTCGGGGGAGGCGTCGGCGAACTCATCGGGCTCGACGGATTCCGCGCCCCACAGATCGTCCACCGCGCACTCGCCGACCTCCAGGCGCAGCATCACCCAGGCCGCCCGACCGTAGAGGCCGGGCGCGGGCTCCGGCTGGAGCGCCTCGCCGATGCCGAGCAGCTCACCCACCGGATGGCGCTCGGCGAGCAGCATCGCGCAGCGGGCCCGGTCGTCGTTGCGTACGGGGGTGAGCCAGCCGGCCACCCATGCCCGTCCACGGATGCGATGAGGCACCGAAACGGGTGCAACATCCGTGATCTCCATCACGGCTGCCAGGTCGTCGTCCTGCGCGTGCGCCGCCGCTCGGGCCGCCGCAGAATCGCCTGGAGCCAGCAATAGCACGTCACCTTCGGGTGTCACGGTGCGACAGACAGGTGCGGAAAGTCCGCTCTCGTCGAGGTCCTCGACTCCGGGGATGCTGAGAGAAGCCATACCATTGGACTCGACGAGAGTTCGTACGCGCTCGGCGGCAGTGGGTCGCTGGGCGTCTTCCACGGGACGCGGCTGACCCGATTCGGTGCTGTGAACGGCACCGGGCAGGGGGATCCCAGGTCGAAACATGCGTTCTCCTCGCGCTAAGGTAAGCCTCACCTAACTTACATGGAGGAACGTTCCACGTGAACCAGTCGCGTCCCAAGGTCAAGAAGTCCCGCGCGCTCGGCATCGCGCTGACGCCGAAGGCCGTCAAGTACTTCGAGGCCCGTCCCTACCCGCCCGGCGAGCACGGCCGTGGCCGCAAGCAGAACAGTGACTACAAGGTCCGTCTGCTCGAGAAGCAGCGTCTGCGTGCGCAGTACGACATCAGCGAGCGCCAGATGGCGCGTGCCTACGACCGCGCTCGGAAGGTCGAAGGCAAGACGGGCGAAGCCCTCATCGTCGAGCTTGAGCGCCGTCTGGACGCGCTCGTCCTGCGGTCGGGCATCGCCCGCACCATCTACCAGGCCCGCCAGATGGTCGTGCACGGCCACATCTCGGTCAACGACCGCAAGGTCGACAAGCCGTCCTTCCGCGTCCGCCCCGGCGACGTCGTGATGGTCCGCGAGCGCAGCCGCGAGAAGCACCCCTTCCAGGTTGCGCGCGAGGGCGGCTACGCCCCCGACGGCGAGACCCCGCGCTACCTGGAGGTCAACCTCCAGGCGCTGGCGTTCCGCCTGGACCGGGATCCCAACCGCAAGGAGATCCCGGTGATCTGCGACGAGCAGCTCGTCGTCGAGTACTACGCCCGCTGATCCAGGCGTAGCCACCCGGCAGCTTCAGCCCGCCGTCTCCCCGCCGTTCGCGGAGGGGGAGGCGGCGGGCTGCTGTGTGCCGGGAACCGGGAGTGCGGCGGCCGGTGGACGTCCGGAACGCCGCCCGGGACACGGAGCGTACGGGAATGCGTGCGGACCGTACGCTCTCCTGGCCGCGTCCCCCGCGGCCCCGCCCGGCGCACCGGAATCGGGGTACGGACGCACAGTCACGGCGCGATAAGGTCGAGGCTGCCGTTCGAGCAGGACGAACCAGACCAGTCGGAGAGTGGTGCCAACGTGTCCGGTGGAGAGGTGGCAGGGATCCTGGTCGCCGTCTTCTGGGCGATCCTCGTGTCGTTCCTCGCCCTGGTGCTGGTGAGGCTCGCGCAGACGCTCAAGGCGACGACCAAGATGGTGGCCGAGGTGTCCGACCAGGCCGTCCCGCTCCTCGCCGACGCGTCGGCCACGGTCCGCTCGGCGCACACCCAACTCGCCCGCGTCGACGCCATCGCCGCCGATGTGCAAGAGGTCACGGCCAACGCCTCCGCGCTCTCCTCGACCGTCTCGTCCGCCTTCGGCGGGCCGCTGGTCAAGGTCGCGGCCTTCGGCTACGGCGTGCGCCGCGCGATCGGCAAGAAGGGCGAGCCGGAGCCGAAGCGCACCGTCGTCGTCGGCCGTACCCTGCCCGGCGCCCGCCGGGGCGGGCGCCGCAACCGTCGCTCCAAGGACTGATCACCGCGATGTTCCGCCGCGCATTCTGGTTCACCACCGGCGCCGCAGCCGGCGTGTGGGCCACCAACAAGGTTCACCGCAAGCTGCGCAGGCTCCAGCCCGACAGCCTCGCGGCGCAGGCCGCGGACAAGGCCGTGGAAACCGGCCACCGGCTGCGTCAATTTGCAGTGGACGTACGCGCGGGAATGGCGGACCGTGAAGAGCAGTTGCACGATGCACTGGGTCTGACCGGGTCCGGCGACCCACGTGAACTCCCCGCATCGCACTACCGCGCGGTGCTCGAAACTCCCCACCGAACCCCGAGAGCAACCGGACCGTCCGGTATTGCCGGACCGACTGGAAATGAGGACCACTGATGGAGTCGGCTGAAATCCGCCGCCGCTGGCTGCGCTTCTTCGAGGAGCGCGGGCACACCGTCGTGCCGTCGGCGTCGCTCATCGCGGACGACCCGACGCTGCTGCTGGTCCCCGCGGGCATGGTGCCGTTCAAGCCGTACTTCCTCGGCGAGGTCAAGCCGCCCTTCGACCGGGCCACCAGCGTCCAGAAGTGCGTGCGCACCCCGGACATCGAAGAGGTGGGCAAGACCACCCGGCACGGCACCTTCTTCCAGATGTGCGGCAACTTCTCCTTCGGCGACTACTTCAAGGAAGGCGCCATCAAGTTCGCCTGGGAGCTGCTGACCGGCTCCCAGGACGACGGTGGCTACGGCCTGGACCCGGAGAAGCTCTGGATCACGGTCTACCTCGACGACGACGAGGCCGAGCGCATCTGGCGCGAGGTCGTCGGCGTGCCCGCCGAGCGCATCCAGCGCCTCGGCAAGAAGGAGAACTACTGGTCCATGGGCGTCCCCGGCCCCTGCGGACCGTGCTCCGAGATCAACTACGACCGCGGCCCGGAATTCGGCGTCGAGGGCGGCCCGGCCGTCAACGACGAGCGGTACGTGGAAATCTGGAACCTCGTCTTCATGCAGTACGAGCGGGGCGCGGGCATCGGCAAGGAGGACTTCGAGATCCTCGGCGACCTGCCCAGCCAGAACATCGACACCGGCCTCGGACTCGAACGCCTGGCGATGATCCTGCAGGACGTCCGCAACATGTACGAGACGGACACCCTGCGCGTGGTCATCGACAAGGCCACCGAGCTGACCGGTGTCCGCTACGGCGCGTCGGACGCCTCCGACGTCTCGCTGCGCGTCGTTGCCGACCACATGCGCACCTCCACGATGCTCATCGGCGACGGCGTCACCCCCGGCAACGAAGGCCGTGGCTACGTCCTGCGCCGCATCATGCGCCGCGCCATCCGCAACATGCGGCTGCTCGGCGCCGACGGCCTGGTCGTCGGCGAGCTGCTGGACGTCGTCATCAAGACGATGGGCCAGCAGTACCCGGAGCTGCTGGAGGACCGCCGCCGCATCGAGACGGTCGCCCTCGCCGAGGAGGCCGCCTTCGTCAAGACGCTGAAGGCCGGCACCAACATCCTCGACACCGCCGTCACGGAGACCAAGGCCACCGGCGGCAAGGTCCTGGCCGGCGACAAGGCGTTCCTGCTGCACGACACCTGGGGCTTCCCCATCGACCTCACCCTCGAAATGGCCGCCGAACAGGGCCTTTCGGTGGACGAGGACGGCTTCCGCCGGCTGATGAAGGAGCAGCGGGAGCGCGCCAAGGCCGACGCCCAGTCCAAGAAGCACGGCCACGCCGACCTGTCCGCCTACCGCGAGGTCGCCGACACCTCCGGTGCCACGGAGTTCACCGGATACCGCGACACCGAGGGCGAGTCCACCGTCGTCGGGCTGCTGGTCAACGGTGCCCCGGCCCCCGCCGCCCACGAGGGCGACGAGGTCGAGGTCGTGCTGGACCGCACCCCCTTCTACGCCGAGGGCGGCGGCCAGCTCGCCGACACCGGCCGGATCAGGCTCGAATCCGGCGCCGTCGTGCAGATCCGTGACGTACAGAAGCCGGTTCCCGGTGTCACGGTGCACAAGGGCGTCGTCCAGGTCGGCGAGGTGGTGCTGGGCTCCGCCGCGTACGCCACCATCGACGTGTCCCGCAGGCGCGCCATCGCCCGTGCGCACAGCGCCACCCACCTCACCCACCAGGCGCTGCGTGACGCCCTCGGGCCGACCGCCGCGCAGGCCGGTTCGGAGAACTCCCCGGGCCGTTTCCGCTTCGACTTCGGCTCGCCGGCCGCCGTGCCGGGCGCCGTCCTCACCGACGTCGAGCAGAAGATCAACGAAGTGCTCTCCCGCGAACTCGACGTGCACGCCGAGGTCATGAGCATGGAGGACGCCAAGAAGCAGGGCGCCATCGCCGAGTTCGGCGAGAAGTACGGCGACCGGGTGCGCGTGGTCACCATCGGCGACTTCTCCAAGGAGCTGTGCGGCGGTACCCACGTCCACAACACCGCCCAGCTCGGCCTGGTGAAGCTGCTCGGCGAGTCGTCCATCGGATCCGGCGTCCGCCGCGTCGAGGCGCTGGTGGGTGTGGACGCCTACAAGTTCCTCGCCCGTGAGCACACCGTCGTCTCGCAGCTGACCGAGCTGGTCAAGGGCCGTCCCGACGAGCTGCCCGAGAAGATCTCGGGTGTCCTGGCCAAGCTGCGGGACGCCGAGAAGGAGATCGAGAAGTACCGCGCCGAGAAGGTGCTCCAGGCGGCTGCCGGCCTCGCCGACGGCGCCAAGGACGTCCGCGGTGTGGCCCTGGCCTCCGGACAGGTCCCGGACGGTACCTCCGCCGACGACCTGCGCAAGCTGGTGCTTGACGTCCGGGGCCGCATCCCGGGTGACCGTGCCGCCGTCGTGGCCCTATTCACGGTGGCCAACGGCCGCCCGGTCACGGTCATCGCCACCAACGAGGCCGCCCGCGAGCGCGGCATCAAGGCCGGTGACCTGGTCCGTACGGCTGCCAAGACGCTCGGCGGAGGCGGCGGCGGCAAGCCGGACGTCGCCCAGGGCGGCGGCCAGAACGCCGCGGCCGTGCCCGAGGCCATCGAGGCCGTCGAGCGGCTCGTCGCCGAGGCGGCCTGACGGCGTGAGTGAGATGCGACGCGGCCGGCGCATCGCCGTGGATGTCGGGGATGCCCGTATCGGGGTCGCCTCGTGCGACCCCGACGGGGTCCTCGCCACCCCCGTCGAGACGGTGCCGGGACGTGACATCCCCGCGGCCCACCGCCGCCTCAAGGCGATCGTCGACGAGTACGAGCCGCTGGAGGTCGTGGTCGGGCTGCCCCGTTCCCTGAATGGGGGAGAGGGGCCGGCCGCGGCCAAGATTCGTACATTCGCCCAAGAGATGGCGAAGAACATCACACCCGTGGCCGTCCGGCTCGTCGACGAGCGGATGTCGACGGTCACCGCCGCACAGGGCCTGCGGGCCTCCGGAGTGCGGAGCAAGAAGGGCCGTTCGGTCATCGACCAGGCTGCTGCGGTGGTCATCCTGCAGAGCGCGCTGGAGACGGAACGGACCTCTGGGCGGCCTCCAGGGGAAAACGTCGAAGTGGGCATCTGATCGCAGTGCGGTAACGTTCCGCGCGATGCGGCCCGCGGTTCGGAAGCCGCGTGTGCAGGAAGAGGCGGGTCGGTAAAGGTAGCGCTGCCGGACAGGAGCGCACCGCCTCTAGGCCCTAGGGGATCGATGACCGAGTATGGCCGGGGCTACGGCTCCGAACCGTGGCACCCCGAAGACCCGCTCTACGGAGACCAGGGTCCTCGGGGTGGCCAGGGGCAGCAGCCCCAGTGGGGCGGACCGGAGTCCGTCCCCTACCCCGAGCAGCAGTACGACGGGGGCTGGGGCGGCGCACAGATAGGGCAGGTGCCGTACGACCCGTACGACCCGTACGGCCCGCCGCAGCACGACCCTTATGGCATAGCCGGGCAGGACCCTTACGGCACCCCGGACGCCTACCCGCCGCCGCAGCCGCGCCATCTGCGTCCGCAGGAACCCCAGCAGTACCCGCACCCGGGGCAGTTCCAGCAGCCGGATCCGTACGCGCAGCAGGGGCAGTACCCGCCGCACGATCCGTACGCGCAGCAGCAGTACCCGCAGGATCAGCAGTACCCGCAGGATCCGTACCCGCAGCACGTCCAGGAGCCCGAGCACTCCGAACCGCCGCAGCACATAGACGGCGGGGGGGAGGACTGGCGGGGGGAGCCGCAGCGGGAGCCGGACCCGGAGCACGCGTTCTTCGCGGATGACCCGGCCGGCGATGACGATGACGAGACCGCGGGCGACCCGCGGGAGAGCCGGCGGGCCACCCGCGAGCGCCGCGGAAAGAAGAACAAACGGCACAGCGGCTGTGCCTGTCTGGTCGTCAGCGCGGTGATCGCCGGCGCCGTCGGAACGGTCGGATATTTCGGCTACGACTTCTACCAGAGCCATTTCGCCAGCGCCCCGGACTTCGAGGGCGAGGGCTCGGGCGATATCCAGGTGGAAATCCCGGACGGCGCCCCCATCCAGCAGATGGGCCAGATCCTCAAACGTGAAGGCGTCGTCAAGAGCGTCGACGCCTTCACGGAGGCGGCGAAGGAGAACAAGAACGGCTCCGGTCTCCAGGCGGGCTCCTATGCATTGCACAAGGAAATGTCCGCGGCAGCCGCTGTCGCATTGATGCTGGACCCGAAGAGCCGTAACGGCCTCACGGTCCGTGAGGGGCTGCGGGCTGAAGCGGTCTACTCGCTCGTCGACGAAAAGCTCGACGTCAAGTCCGGCACCACCGAAGAAGTGGCCAAGAAGGACGTCAAGAGCCTCGGGCTGCCGTCCTGGGCGAGCCAGTCGTCGCAGGTCAAGGACCCGCTGGAGGGCTTCCTCTACCCGTCGACGTACAGCGTGGGCGGGCATGCGAAACCGGCGGACGTACTCAAGATGATGGTCGCGCGCGCCAAGCAGGAGTACGAGAAGTACGACCTGGAAGAGAATGCCGAGAAGCTTCATCTGAAATCGCCGCTCCAGGTGCTCACCGTGGCCAGCCTCACCCAGGCCGAGGGCATCACGCACGACGATTTCCGGAAGATGGCCGCGGTCATCTACAACCGGCTCTCGCCGAGCAATGTGGCGACGAACAAGAAGCTCGAATTCGACTCGACGTACAACTACCTGAAGAAGCAGAGCAAGATCAATATCGGGACGGACGAGATCCGGCATTACGACGACCCGTACAACACGTACTTCTACAGCGGGCTGCCGCCGGGGCCGATCGGTAACCCCGGTGCCGACGCGCTGAAGGCGACCATCAATCCGGATACGTCGCAGAAGTGGATGTTCTTCATCTCGATCGACGGGAAGAAGACGGAGTTCACCACCAATCTCACCGACCACAACAAGCTCGTGAAGAAATTCAACGAGCGGCAGTTGCAGAAGAAGCAGGAAGGCTGAAGGCGGGGCAGTGTCGGACACCAAGCAAGCCGCGGTACTCGGATCACCGATCGCACATTCCCTCTCGCCGGTCCTGCACCGCGCGGCCTACGACGAACTCGGCCTGGACGGCTGGGAGTACGGCCGGTTCGACGTCGACGAGGCCGGGCTGCCCGCCTTCATGGACACGCTGGACGCAGGCTGGGCCGGCCTCTCGCTGACCATGCCGCTCAAGCGCGCCGTCATCCCGCTGCTCGACGCGATCAGTGACACGGCGGCATCCGTCGAGGCGGTCAACACCGTCGTCGTCACCGGTGACGGACGCCGGGTGGGCGACAACACCGACATCCCCGGCATGCAGGCAGCGCTGCGCGAGCGCGGTGTGACGCAGGTCGAGCGGGCCGCGGTACTCGGCGCGGGCGCCACCGCGTCGTCGGCGCTCGCCGCGCTCTCCCGCGTCTGCACCGGCGAGGTCACCGCGTACGTCCGCAGCGCGGCCCGCGCCGACGAGATGCGCGGCTGGGGCGAGCGCCTCGGCGTCGCGGTGCGCACCGAGCCCTGGGACGACGCGGCCCGCGCCTTCGAGGCGCCGCTGGTCATCGCGACCACTCCGGCCGGCACCACCGACGCCCTGGCCGGCGCCGTCCCCGATGCGCCGGGCACCCTCTTCGACGTGCTCTACGAGCCCTGGCCCACGGCGCTCGCCGCCGCCTGGTCGAAGCGTGGCGGCGCGGTGGTCGGCGGCCTCGACCTGCTGGTGCACCAGGCGGTGCTCCAGGTCGAGCAGATGACCGGCAGGTCGCCCGCCCCGCTGGCCGCGATGCGCGCGGCGGGCGAGGCGGCCCTCGCGGCCCGCTGAGCCGCGGCCATCCGCCGCGCCCCGGTTCCGCCGGTGCTTCCGGTCCGATCTCCGGACGGGGCATCGGCCGAGCGGCGCGTCGTGGGAGGATCAGGGGAAGACCGTACGCGGAGTAGCAGTACAGAGGAGCACCGTTGAGCAGGTTGCGCTGGCTGACGGCGGGGGAGTCGCACGGCCCCGCACTGGTGGCGACGCTGGAGGGCCTTCCGGCCGGCGTCCCGATTACCACCGATCTGGTGGCGGACGCACTGGCACGGCGGCGGCTCGGCTATGGCCGCGGTGCCCGGATGAAGTTCGAGCGGGACGAGGTCACGTTCCTGGGCGGTGTGCGGCACGGCCTGTCGCTGGGCTCGCCGGTCGCGGTCATGGTGGGCAACACCGAGTGGCCCAAGTGGGAACAGGTCATGGCCGCCGACCCGGTGGACGAGTCGGTGCTGGCCGAGCTGGCGCGCAACGCGCCGCTGACCCGCCCGCGTCCCGGCCACGCCGACCTGGCCGGCATGCAGAAGTACGGCTTCGACGAGGCCCGCCCGGTCCTGGAGCGCGCCTCGGCACGCGAGACCGCGGCCCGGGTCGCCCTGGGCGCGGTGGCCCGCTCCTTCCTCAAGGAGGCCGCCGGCATCGAGATCGTCTCGCACGTGGTGGAGCTGGCCGCGGCGAAGGCGCCGTACGGCGTCCTCCCGAAGCCCTCCGACGTCGAGAAGCTGGACGCGGACCCGGTGCGCTGCCTGGACGCGGACGCGAGCGCGGCGATGGTCGCGGAGATCGACCAGGCGCACAAGGACGGCGACACCCTCGGCGGTGTGGTCGAGGTGCTGGCGTACGGCGTGCCGGTGGGCCTGGGCTCGCACGTGCACTGGGACCGCCGCCTCGACGCACGTCTGGCGGGCGCGCTGATGGGCATCCAGGCGATCAAGGGCGTCGAGGTCGGCGACGGCTTCGACCTGGCCCGGGTGCCGGGTTCGCAGGCGCACGACGAGATCGTGTCGACGGACGACGGCATCCGGCGCAGCTCGGGCCGCTCCGGCGGCACCGAGGGCGGCCTGACCACCGGTGAACTGCTGCGGGTGCGGGCCGCGATGAAGCCGATCGCGACGGTGCCGCGGGCACTGGCGACGGTGGACGTCACCACCGGCGAGGCCACCAAGGCGCATCACCAGCGGTCGGACGTCTGCGCGGTGCCGGCCGCCGGCATCGTCGCCGAGGCGATGGTGGCGCTGGTGCTCGCGGACGCGGTGGTCGAGAAGTTCGGCGGCGACAGCGTGCCGGAGACCCGCCGCAACGTCCGGTCCTTCCTCGACAATCTGGCGATCAAGTGACGTCGCCCGCCGTCGTCCTGGTCGGCCCGCCCGGAGCGGGCAAGTCGACCGTGGGCGCGCTGCTCGCCGAACGGCTGGGCGTGGGCTACCGCGACACCGACGCGGACATCGTCACCACGGCGGGCAAGCCGATCGCGGAGATCTTCATCGACGAGGGCGAGCCGCACTTCCGCCAACTGGAGCGGGAGGCGGTACGCGCCGCGGTGGCCGGCCATGAAGGTGTGCTGTCCCTGGGCGGCGGCGCGATCATGGACGACGGCACCAGGAAGCTGCTGGCCGGGCTGCCGGTCGTCTTCCTCGACGTCGCCCTCGCCGACGCGGTCAAGCGGGTCGGCCTGGACGCACCGCGCCCGCTGCTCGCGGTCAACCCGCGGCAGCGCTGGCGCGAACTGATGGACGTACGCCGCCCGTTGTACACCGAGGTCGCGCGCGCCGTGATCACCACCGGCGGCCGGACCCCCCAGGACGTCGTCGACGCGGTCCTGGACGCTTTGGAGCTACAGCAGGCGGCGGGCGGGGCACCGCAGGCCGCCAACAGGGAGGAACAGGCATGACGGAGCAGGCCACCCGTATCCAGGTCGGCGGTACGGCGGGCAGCGATCCGTACGAGGTGCTCGTCGGGCGGCAGCTGCTCGGAGAGCTGCCGGGGCTGATCGGCGAGGGCACCAAGCGGGTCGCCGTGCTGCACCCCGAGGCGCTCGCCGCCACCGGTGAGGCGCTGCGCGAGGACCTGGCGTCGCAGGGTTTCGAGGCGATCGCGATCCAGCTGCCGAACGCCGAGGAGTCCAAGACCGTCGAGGTCGCGGCGTACTGCTGGAAGGCGCTCGGGCAGACCGGGTTCACCCGCAGCGACGTGATCGTCGGCGTCGGCGGCGGCGCCACCACCGACCTGGCGGGCTTCGTCGCGGCCACCTGGCTGCGCGGTGTGCGCTGGATCGCGGTGCCGACCACGGTCCTCGGCATGGTGGACGCGGCGGTCGGCGGCAAGACCGGCATCAACACCGCCGAGGGCAAGAACCTCGTCGGCGCCTTCCACCCCCCGGCCGGTGTGCTCTGCGACCTCGCGGCGCTCGACTCGCTCCCCGTCCACGACTACGTCTCGGGTCTCGCCGAGGTCATCAAGGCCGGCTTCATCGCCGACCCGGCGATCCTCGGCCTGATCGAGTCCGACCCGGAGGCGGCCAAGCGCCCCGACGGACCGCACACGCAGGAGCTGATCGAGCGGGCGATCCGGGTCAAGGCCGAGGTGGTCTCCGCCGACCTCAAGGAGGCCGGGCTGCGCGAGATCCTCAACTACGGCCACACCCTGGCGCACGCCATCGAGAAGAACGAGCGCTACAACTGGCGGCACGGCGCCGCCGTCTCCGTCGGCATGGTCTTCGCCGCCGAACTGGGCCGGATCGCGGGCCGGTTGGACGACGCGACCGCCGACCGGCACCGCGCCGTCCTGGAGTCCGTCGGGCTGCCGCTGACCTACCGCGGCGACCAGTGGCCCAAGCTGCTGGAGACCATGAAGGTCGACAAGAAGTCCCGCGGCGACCGGCTGCGCTTCATCGTCCTGGACGGGCTGGCCAAGCCCACCGTCCTGGAGGGCCCGGACCCGGCCATGCTGCTCGCCGCGCACGCGGAGATCGCCGCATGAGCCAGGAGCCGGACGCGCCCCGTACGGCCCGCCGGGTCCTGGTGCTGAACGGCCCCAACCTCGGCCGTCTCGGCTCCCGCGAACCGGACGTCTACGGCGCGACCTCCTACGCGGGCCTGGTGGCGGAGTGCACCAGGCTCGGCAAGGAGCTGGGCTTTGACGCCGAGGTCCGCGAGACCAACGACGAGGGCGAGATGATCCGTTGGCTGCACGAAGCCGCCGACGGATCGATTCCGGTCGTCATCAACCCCGGCGCCTTCACGCACTACTCGTACGGCATGCGGGACGCAGCGGCCCAGCGCACCGCCCCGCTCATCGAGGTGCACATCTCGAACCCGTACGCGCGTGAGGAATTCCGTCACAATTCGGTCATCGCGGCCGTCGCCAGCGGAACGGTCGCCGGATTCGGTATCGGCTCGTACCGCCTCGCGCTGCGCGCACTCGCCGACGAACTCGGCGGCTGACGCGGTCTCCTGGGCACTCCCTGCCGCCCCCGGCCGTTCACACCGCGAGCGCCGGGGGCGGTACCGTTCGTCAGCGGTACCGCGCACGCCCCCGGCCGCGGGGCGGCCAGGCCCGCACCCGCCCGGCCCGCCCGCCGGGCCATGACGTGCCGGACGGCCCGCCCGGCACCCGCGCACCGCACCCAGTCGACCGCACGAGACGGAGAGCCACCGGATGCCGTACGCAGTGGGGGCTCCGCTGCCGCCGCCCCGCAGCCAGGCGCAGGAACTGGGCGCCACCATGAACTGGCCGCCCCACCCCGGTCATTCCCTCCCGCCGGGCCCGCCGCCCGCCCCGGCGCCCGTGGCCCCGCCGCAGCCCGCGCAGCCGGCCCCGGCGCCCGCCAATCCGGGCTGGAGCGGCCAGGCCCCCCCGCAGCAGCCGCCCGCCGCGGACACCACAGGCACCACGGGCAGCGCCGGTGGCACCGGCAGCACCGGGCACATCCAGCTGCCTCCCGGCGCCCCGGTGGCGCTGCCGAGCCCGCAGTCGGGCGCCACGGCACCGGACGCCGCGCACGCCGCGGTCGCCGTGCTGCTCATCGGCCCGGCCGGCGCGGGCAAGACCAGCGTGGCCCGCCACTGGGCCGACAGCCGCCGCGTGCCCACCGCGCACATCAGCCTCGACGACGTCCGCGAATGGGTGCGCTCCGGCTTCGCCGACCCGCAGCAGGGCTGGAACGACCACTCCGAGGCGCAGTACCGCCTCGCCCGCCGCACCTGCGGCTTCGCCGCCCGCAACTTCCTCGCCAACGGCATCTCCTGCATCCTCGACGACGCCGTCTTCCCCGACCGCCCGGTCGTCGGCCTCGGCGGCTGGAAGCGCCACGTGGGCCCCGGGCTGCTGCCGATAGTGCTGCTGCCGGGCCTGGAGATCGTCCTGGAGCGCAACGCACGGCGCAGCGGCAACCGCCGCCTGTCCGACGAGGAAGTGGCCAGGATCCACGGCCGGATGGCCGGCTGGTACGGCTCGGGCCTGCCGATCATCGACAACTCCCAGCACGACGTCGCGATGACCGTCAGGGTGCTCGACGACGTCGTCGCCCGCAGCCTCGCCAGCCCGCCCAGCTGGTAGCCCCGCCGCCCCGGAGGCCGCCCGCCCCGCCCGGCCGCTCCCGAAGGGCCGGGCGCGCCGTCCGCCCGTAAGCTCGGGTTATGTCCGAGCTGTATGCGGCCCGACGCACGCGGCTGCGGGACCGCTGCGCGGCAACCGGAAGCACCGCGGCACTGATCTCGCGTCCCGCCAACGTCCGCTATCTCACCGGCTGCGCGCCATCCGGCGCCGCGCTCCTGATGGGGCCTGCCGATGACGTGCTGCTCTGTGGCGGCCCGCTGAGCGGCGACCCTTCGGAAGGCAGGCCGGCCGACGACGTACGGGTCGAGGTACTGCCGACGCGGGACGGTGATCCGGTGGTGGCAGGCGCGGACCTGGCGGAGAAGGCCGGGGCCGCCGTCCTCGCGGTGGAGGAACACCACCTGACCGTCTCCCGGCACCGGGCGCTGTCCCAGGTCGCCCCCCGGCTGCTGCTGTCGGACCTGGCCTGTGCCGTCGAGGCGCAGCGGCTGGTCAAGGACGACGACGAGATCGCCTGTCTGCGGATCGCCGCGGAGATCACCGACCAGGCGCTCGGCGAACTGCTCGAATCGATCCTCGTCGGCCGCACCGAACGCCATCTCGCCCTGGAGCTGGAACGCCGGCTCGTCGATCACGGCGCGGAGGGTCCTGCCTTCCCCACGTCCGTGGCGGCCGGTCCGCATTCCGGGCGCCCGGGGCATCTGCCGACCGACCGCCGGGTCGAGGAGGGCGACTTCCTGACTGTCGGTCTCGGCGCGAGCTACCGCGGCTACCGCTGCGAGATCGGCCGCACCTTCGTCATCGGGACGGCGCCCGCGGACTGGCAGATCGAGCTCTACGACCTTGTTTTCGCAGCCCAGAGGGCCGGTCGGGAGGCGCTGGCGCCGGGTGTCGAGTGCCGTGAGGTGGACCGCGTGGCCCGTCATGTGCTGGAGTCTGCGGGGTACGGTGAGCGGCTCGGACCGTGGACCGGGCACGGTGTGGGACTCGAAATCGATGAGGACCCTCAATTGTCACCTGCGGCCATGGGTAAACTGGACGCTTGCGTGCCGGTCACCGTCGAACCGGGGGTTCACCTCCCCGGCCGCGGGGGCGTCCGGATCGACGACACACTCGTCGTCCGCCCCGAGGCGGACGGCGGGCCAGAGCTACTCACGATCACGACCAAGGAGCTGCTCGCGCTGTGAGCCGCAGGGCTTGCTGCGAGCGGCTTCGGGGTACCCACCACCTGCAGTCCAGGAGATTCCGCAACCGTGGCTTCCACGAACGACCTCAAGAACGGCCTGGTGCTCAAGCTCGAAGGGGGCCAGCTCTGGTCCGTCGTCGAGTTCCAGCACGTCAAGCCCGGTAAGGGCCCGGCCTTCGTCCGCACCAAGCTGAAGAATGTGCTTTCCGGCAAGGTGGTCGACAAGACCTTCAACGCCGGCGTGAAGGTCGAGACGGCCACTGTCGACAAGCGCGGGATGCAGTTCTCGTACATGGACGGCGAGTACTTCGTCTTCATGGACATGGACACCTACGACCAGCTCATGGTCGACCGCAAGGCCGTCGGCGACGCCGCGAACTTCCTGCTGGAAGGCTTCGAGGCCGTCGTGGCGCAGCACGAGGGCGAGGTGCTCTACGTCGAGCTGCCGGCCGCCGTCGAGCTCGTCATCCAGCACACCGAGCCCGGCGTCCAGGGCGACCGCTCCACCGGCGGCTCCAAGCCCGCCACCCTGGAGACCGGCTACGAGATCCAGGTCCCGCTCTTCATCACCGAGGGCGAGAAGATCAAGGTCGACACCCGCTCCGGCGAGTACCTCGGTCGGGTGAACAGCTAACCGTGGCCGCCCGTAACAAGGCCCGTAAGCGCGCCTTCCAGATCCTCTTCGAGGCCGACCAGCGCGGAGCCGACGTGCAGTCCGTGCTCGCGGACTGGATGCGGCACGCCCGGACCGACCCGCGGCAGCCGCCGGTCAACGAGTACACCCTGGAGCTCGTCGAGGGGTACGCGGACCACATCGGCCGTATCGACGAACTGCTCGACACCTATTCCGTCGACTGGCCGCTGGACCGCATGCCGGTCGTCGACCGCAACATTCTGCGGCTCGGCGCGTACGAGCTGATCTGGGTGGACGCCATCCCGGACGCGGTGGCGATCGACGAAGCCGTGCAGCTGGCCAAGGAGTTCTCCACGGACGACTCCCCGGCCTTCGTCAACGGTCTGCTCGGCCGGCTGAAGGACCTGAAGCCGACCCTGCGGCGCGAGACGCGGTAACGAGGCACACCAGCAGTACCCGAGAAAGGGCCCGGAGCGCGCAGGATGCTCCGGGCCCTTCCGCGTTCCCGAGGGGAGGCGGGCGCGGACGGAGGCGTGCGGGGCGCTGAGGGCCTGCTGGGCGGCCGTGCACCCCGGGGCGGGCTCTCCGCAGGGCCGCAGCCCGGTACGCGCTCAGCCGCCCGTTTCCGCGCCCGCGGTCGAACACGCAAACGTGCCGCCGCTCCGTTCATCCGGAGCGGCGGCACGTGTGCGTACGGGCGGGGCCGATCAGAGGTCGTCGTGGGCGACCGCGCGACGCGCGTCGGCGTCCAGCACACCCCAGCTGATCAGCTGTTCGGTCAGGACCGAAGGCGACTGGTCGTAGATGACCGCGAGGGTGCGCAGGTCGTCCTGGCGGATCGAGAGCACCTTGCCGTTGTAGTCACCGCGCTGGCTCTGGATCGTGGCGGCGTAGCGCTGCAGCGGTCCTGCCTTCTCCTGCGGGACGTGGGCGAGGCGCTCCAGGTCGAGCACCAGCTTCGGCGGCGGCTCGGCGGCGCCGCCCGGAGTCGTGCCCGGCAGCAGCTCCTGCACCGGCACGCCGTAGAAGTCCGCAAGCTCGGCGAGACGCTGCACGGTCACGGCACGGTCGCCGCGCTCGTACGAGCCCACCACCACAGCCTTCCAGCGGCCCTGGGACTTCTCCTCGACACCGTGGAGAGAAAGGCCCTGCTGGGTGCGGATGGCGCGGAGCTTGGCCCCGAGCTGTTTGGCGTATTCGCTGGACATAAAGCTCCCCAGACACCTGATCGATATGCGGCTCCGCCGCCCGGCTGGTAACTCACTGTGAGGTTACGCAGCGTAATCTCACTTCGTCAAGCCGGATGGGTCCGCACCTCACCCGTCGGGGGCGCCGCAGGGCATCCGACCGGCCTTTGGTAGCCTTGCAGAGGTAAATCCGACGTCCTTTAAAGTCCGTCCCGTGAGGCGGAGAAGGGGGTCCGTTTCGTATGGACGCAAACAGTTCCGACGTACGTGCATCCGATGCACGTGCCCAGCGTCCCGCGCGCCCGGTGCTCGAAGGCCCGGACATCGCGCGGATGCTGACCCGCATCGCCCACGAAATCGTCGAACGCGCCAAGGGCGCCGATGACGTGGTGCTCCTGGGAATCCCCACCCGCGGTGTCTTCCTCGCCCAGCGGCTCGCCGCCAAGCTGGAGGAGATCACCGGCCGCGCCATCCCGGTCGGCTCGCTCGACATCACGATGTACCGCGACGACCTGCGCCTGGGCCCGGCCCGCACGCTCGCCCGCACGGAGATCCCCGCCGACGGCATCGAGGGCCGCGTGGTCCTCCTCGTCGACGACGTCCTCTTCTCCGGGCGCACGATCCGCGCCGCCCTGGACGCACTGGGCGACATCGGCCGGCCGCGCGCCGTCCAGCTCGCCGTACTCGTCGACCGCGGCCACCGCGAGCTGCCGATCCGCGCCGACTACGTGGGCAAGAACCTCCCCACGTCGCTGCGCGAGACGGTCAAGGTGCACCTCACCGAGGAGGACGGCCGGGACGCCGTGCTGCTCGGCGTGCGCTCCGCCGCGCCCCGCCCCGGCGCGGCCGACCAGACCCCGGTGGCCGAGCGGACCACCCCGGCCGGCGAGCGCTGACCGCAGCCGCGTACGGACCCGGTGACCCCGGGCCCGCACCCCTGCCTGCCCGACGGACATTCCCGTACGCCTCCTTCACCCACGGAGAACACCGGATGAAGCGTCACCTCATCTCGGCCGCCGACCTCTCGCGCGACGACGCCGTTCTGATCCTCGACACCGCCGAGGAGATGGCACGGGTCGCCGACCGGCCGATCAAGAAACTTCCCACCCTGCGCGGTCGCACCGTCGTCAACCTCTTCTTCGAGGACTCGACCCGCACCCGCATCTCCTTCGAGGCCGCCGCCAAGCGGCTCTCGGCGGACGTCATCAACTTCTCCGCCAAGGGCTCGTCGGTCTCCAAGGGCGAGTCGCTCAAGGACACCGCGCTGACCCTGGAGGCGATGGGCGCGGACGCCGTCGTCATCCGGCACGGCGACTCCGGTGCCCCGCACCGTCTGGCCACATCCGGCTGGATCGGCGGCTCCGTCGTCAACGCGGGCGACGGCACCCACGAGCACCCCACCCAGGCCCTGCTCGACGCCTTCACCATGCGCCGCCGCCTGGTCGGCGCGGACGCCGGCGCCGGCCAGGACCTCGCCGGCCGCCGGATCACCGTCGTCGGCGACATCCTGCACAGCCGCGTCGCCCGCTCCAACGTCCATCTGCTCACCACGCTCGGCGCCGACGTCACCCTCGTCGCGCCGCCCACCCTGGTGCCGATCGGCGTCGAGAACTGGCCCTGCGAGGTCTCCTACGACCTGGACGCGGTCGTCGGGACGTCGGACGCCGTGATGATGCTGCGCGTCCAGCGCGAGCGGATGAACGCCGCCTTCTTCCCGACCGAGCGCGAGTACGCGCGCCGCTACGGCCTGGACGGCGAGCGGATGGCCCGGATGCCCGAGCACGCCATCGTGATGCACCCGGGGCCGATGAACCGCGGGATGGAAATCACCGCCGAGGTCGCCGACTCGCCGCGCTGCACCGCCGTCGAGCAGGTCACCAACGGTGTCAGCATCCGGATGGCGGTCCTCTACCTGCTCCTGGGCGGCAACGAGCCCGCCCTCACCGCCGCCACCGGCACCAGCACCCGCACCGAGGAGAACAAGTAACCATGAGCAAGATCCTTATCCGCGGGGCGAAGGTCCTCGGTGGCGAGCCGCAGGACGTGCTGATCGACGGCGAGACCATCGCCGAGGTCGGCACGGGCCTGAGTGCCGAGGGTGCCCGGGTCGTCGAAGCGGCCGGCCAGATCCTGCTGCCCGGCCTCGTCGACCTCCACACCCACCTGCGGGAACCGGGCCGCGAGGACTCCGAGACCGTGCTGACCGGCACCAAGGCCGCGGCCGTCGGCGGCTTCACCGCCGTGCACGCGATGGCCAACACCTTCCCGGTCGCCGACACCGCCGGCGTCGTCGAGCAGGTCTGGCGCCTGGGCAAGGAGTCGGGCTACTGCGACGTGCAGCCCATCGGTGCGGTGACCGTCGGCCTGGAGGGCAGGAAGCTCGCCGAGCTGGGCGCGATGCACGACTCCGCGGCCGGTGTGCGGGTCTTCTCCGACGACGGCAAGTGCGTGGACGACGCCGTCATCATGCGGCGCGCCCTGGAGTACGTGAAGGCGTTCGACGGCGTCGTCGCCCAGCACGCGCAGGAGCCCAGGCTGACCGAGGGCGCCCAGATGAACGAGGGCATCGTCTCCGCCGAGCTGGGTCTCGGCGGCTGGCCGGCCGTCGCCGAGGAGTCGATCATCGCCCGCGATGTGCTGCTCGCCGCGCACGTCGGCTCCCGGGTGCACATCTGCCACCTCTCGACCGCCGGGTCCGTGGAGATCGTGCGCTGGGCCAAGTCCAAGGGCTGGAACGTGACCGCCGAGGTCACCCCGCACCACCTCCTGCTGACCGACGAGCTGGTCCGCTCCTACAACCCGGTCTACAAGGTCAACCCGCCGCTGCGCACCGAGGCCGACGTCATGGCGCTGCGCGAGGCGCTCGCCGACGGCACCATCGACTGCGTCGCCACCGACCACGCCCCGCACCCGCACGAGGACAAGGACTGCGAGTGGGGCGCGGCGGCCATGGGCATGGTCGGCCTGGAGACCGCGCTCTCCGTCGTCCAGCACACGATGGTCGACAGCGGGCTGCTGGACTGGGCAGGCGTCGCCGACCGGATGTCCTTCCGCCCGGCGCACATCGGCCGCCTCACCGGCCACGGCCGCCCCGTCTCGGCGGGCGAGCCCGCCAACCTCACGCTGCACGATTCCGCTTACCGTGGAGTGGTGGACCCCACGGGCTTCGCCTCCCGCAGCCGCAACACCCCCTACGAGGGCCGTGAGCTGCCGGGACGCGTCACCCACACCTTCCTCCGGGGCCGCGCAACGGTCGTCGACGGGAAGCTCGCGTGACTCCTCACCTCACCACACTCGCCGCAGCACAGAAGTCCGCCGAGGTCACCGACTGGGCGGCCCGCATCGGCTGGGTCGTCGGCCTGCTGCTGTTCGTCGTCCTCGTCTACTGGCTGATGCGCCAGGGCTGGAAATGGCGCCGCACGCTCCAGGGCGGCCTGCCCGAACTGCCCGCGGCCCCGGCCACCACGGCAGAGCCCACGCTGACGATGAGCGGTCGCTACCACGCCTCCACCACCGCGGGGCAGTGGCTCGACCGGATCGTCGCCCAGGGCCTCGGCACCCGCAGCCGCGCCGAACTGACCCTCACCGACCAGGGCGTGTCCGTCGTCAGGCCGGGCGCGCAGGACTTCTTCGTGCCGGCCGCCGCGCTGCGCGGCGCCCGCCTCGACAAGGGCATCGCGGGCAAGGTCCTCCCCGAGGGCGGCCTGCTGATCATCACCTGGGAGCACGGCGGCACGGAGATCGACTCCGGCTTCCGCTCCGACCGGGCGGCCGACCACCCGGCCTGGGTCGAGGCCGTGAACGCGCTCAGCCCCCGGCACACCACCAGCACCACCGAGCACACCGAAACGGAAGGCGCACGATGACGACCTCCACCAGGGGGACCTCCAAGATCCCCGCCGTACTCGTCCTGGAGGACGGCCGCAGCTTCCGTGGCCGTGCCTACGGGGCCGTGGGGGAGACCTTCGGCGAAGCGGTGTTCTCCACCGGCATGACCGGCTACCAGGAGACCCTGACCGACCCGTCGTACCACCGCCAGGTCGTCGTCATGACCGCCCCGCACATCGGCAACACCGGGGTGAACGACGAGGACGACGAATCGCAGCGGATCTGGGTGTCCGGCTACGTCGTCCGCGATCCCGCCCGCATCCCGTCCAACTGGCGCTCGGTGCGCTCCCTGGACGAGCAGCTCGTCGCCCAGGGCGTCGTCGGCATCAGCGGCGTCGACACCCGCGCGCTCACCCGCCACCTGCGCGAGCGCGGCGCCATGCGGGTCGGCATCTTCTCCGGCGACGCGCTGCCCGACGAGGGCACCATGCTCGCCAGGGTGCGCCAGGCCCCCGAGATGCAGGGCGCGAACCTCAGCGAGCAGGTCGCGACGGAGGAGGCGTACGTCGTCCCCGCCGTCGGCACGAAGAAGTTCACCGTCGCCGCCGTCGACCTCGGCATCAAGGGCATGACCCCGCAGCGGATGGCCGAGCGCGGCATAGAGGTGCACGTGCTGCCCGCCACCGCCACCGTCGAGGACGTCTACGCGGTCGCGCCCGACGGCGTGTTCTTCTCCAACGGGCCGGGCGACCCGGCCACCGCCGACCACCCGGTCGCGGTCATGCAGGGCGTCCTGGAGCGGAAGACGCCGCTCTTCGGCATCTGCTTCGGCAACCAGATCCTGGGCCGCGCACTGGGCTTCGGCACCTTCAAGCTCAAGTACGGCCACCGCGGCATCAACCAGCCGGTGCAGGACCGTACGACCGGCAAGGTCGAGGTGACCGCCCACAACCACGGATTCGCCGTCGACGCCCCGCTCGACAGGGTCTCCGACACCCCCTTCGGCCGCGCCGAGGTCTCGCACGTCTGCCTCAACGACAACGTGGTGGAGGGCCTGCACCTCCTCGACCAGCCGGCTTTCAGCGTCCAGTACCACCCCGAAGCCGCCGCGGGCCCGCACGACGCCGCGTACCTCTTCGACCGCTTCGTCCAGCTCATGGAGGGCCAGCGTGCCTAAGCGCACCGATATCCAGTCCGTCCTGGTCATCGGCTCCGGCCCGATCGTGATCGGTCAGGCCGCCGAGTTCGACTACTCCGGCACCCAGGCATGCCGGGTCCTCAAGTCCGAGGGCCTGCGCGTCATCCTGGTCAACTCCAACCCCGCCACGATCATGACCGACCCGGAGATCGCCGACGCCACGTACGTCGAGCCGATCACCCCCGAGTTCGTCGAGAAGATCATCGCCAAGGAGCGGCCCGACGCGCTGCTGCCGACCCTCGGCGGCCAGACGGCGCTGAACACCGCCATCTCGCTGCACGAGTCCGGCACCCTCGACGCGTACGACGTCGAGCTGATCGGCGCCAACGTCGAGGCGATCAACAAGGGCGAGGACCGCGACCTGTTCAAGGAGGTCGTCGCTGCGGTCAACCGCAAGATCGGCCACGGCGAGTCCGCGCGCTCGTACATCTGCCACTCCATGGACGACGTCCTCAAGGGCGTCGACGAGCTGGGCGGCTACCCCGTCGTCGTCCGCCCCTCCTTCACCATGGGCGGCGCGGGCTCCGGCTTCGCGCACAACGAGGAGGAGCTGCGCCGCATCGCGGGCCAGGGCCTCACGCTCTCGCCGACCACCGAGGTGCTCCTGGAGGAGTCCATCCTCGGCTGGAAGGAGTACGAGCTGGAGCTGATGCGCGACAAGAACGACAACGTCGTGGTCGTCTGCTCCATCGAGAACTTCGACCCGATGGGCGTGCACACCGGTGACTCGATCACCGTCGCCCCGGCGATGACGCTCACCGACCGCGAGTACCAGGTCCTGCGCGACATCGGCATCGCCGTGATCCGCGAGGTCGGCGTCGACACCGGCGGCTGCAACATCCAGTTCGCGGTCAACCCGGAGGACGGCCGGGTCATCGTGATCGAGATGAACCCGCGCGTCTCGCGCTCCTCCGCGCTCGCGTCGAAGGCCACCGGCTTCCCGATCGCCAAGATCGCCGCCCGGCTCGCGGTGGGCTACACCCTCGACGAGATCCCGAACGACATCACCGAGAAGACGCCGGCCTCCTTCGAGCCGACCCTCGACTACGTCGTCGTCAAGGTTCCCCGCTTCGCATTCGAGAAGTTCCCCGCCGCCGACGCCACGCTGACCACCACCATGAAGTCGGTCGGCGAGGCCATGGCCATCGGCCGCAACTTCCCCGAGGCGCTCAACAAGGCGCTGCGCTCGCTGGAGAAGAAGGGCAGCCAGTTCGACTTCGTCGACGCGCCTGGCGACAAGGCCGAACTGCTGGCCACGGCCCAGGTTCCGACCGACGGCCGGATCAACACCGTGATGCGCGCGATCCGCGCGGGCGCCACCCCGCAGGAGGTCTTCGACGCGACGAAGATCGACCCGTGGTTCGTCGACCAGCTCTTCCTGATCAAGGAGACCGCCGACGAGATCGCGGCCGTCGACCAGCTCGGCCCCGAAATCCTCGCGGAAGCAAAGCGTCACGGCTTCTCGGACGCGCAGATCGCCGCGATCCGCGGGCTGCGCGAGGACGTCGTCCGCGAGGTCAGGCACGCCGTCGGCGTCCGCCCGGTCTACAAGACCGTCGACACCTGCGCCGCCGAATTCGCCGCCAACACCCCGTACTTCTACTCGTCCTACGACGAGGAGTCCGAGGTCGCCCCGCGCGAGAAGCCCGCCGTGATCATCCTCGGCTCCGGCCCCAACCGCATCGGCCAGGGCATCGAGTTCGACTACTCCTGTGTGCACGCCTCCTTCGCGCTCAGCGACGCCGGCTACGAGACCGTCATGGTCAACTGCAACCCGGAGACCGTCTCGACGGACTACGACACCTCCGACCGCCTGTACTTCGAGCCGCTGACCCTCGAAGACGTGCTGGAGATCGTGCACGCCGAGACCCAGGCAGGACCGGTGGCAGGTGTCATCGTCCAGCTCGGCGGCCAGACCCCGCTGGGCCTCGCCCAGGCGCTCAAGGACAACGGCGTACCGATCGTCGGCACCTCGCCCGAGGCCATCGACCTCGCCGAGGAGCGCGGCGCCTTCGGCCGGGTGCTGACCGAAGCCGGACTGCCGGCCCCCAAGTACGGCACCGCGTTCTCCTTCGACGAGGCCAAGGCCATCGCCACCGAGATCGGCTACCCGGTCATGGTCCGCCCCTCGTACGTGCTCGGCGGCCGTGGCATGGAGATCGTCTACGACGAGCCGTCGCTGGGCGAGTACCTCACCCGCCACGCCGGCCTCATCGACCAGCACCCGGTCCTCATCGACCGGTTCCTCGACGACGCCATCGAGATCGACGTCGACGCCCTCTACGACGGCACCGAGCTGTACCTCGGCGGCGTCATGGAGCACATCGAGGAAGCCGGCATCCACTCCGGCGACTCCGCCTGCGCGCTGCCCCCGATCACCCTCGGCGGCTTCGACATCAAGCGGCTGCGCGCGTCGACGGAGGCCATCGCCAAGGGAGTCGGCGTCCGCGGACTGATCAACATCCAGTTCGCCATGGCGGGCGACATCCTCTACGTCCTGGAGGCCAACCCGCGCGCCTCCCGCACGGTCCCCTTCACCTCGAAGGCCACCGCGGTGCCGCTCGCCAAGGCAGCCGCCCGCATCTCGCTGGGCGCCACCATCGCCGAGCTGCGCGACGAAGGCATGCTGCCGAAGACCGGCGACGGCGGCACCCTCCCGCTCGACTCGCCGATCTCCGTCAAGGAAGCCGTCATGCCCTGGTCGCGGTTCCGCGACGCGTCGGGCCGCGGCGTGGACACCGTCCTCGGCCCGGAGATGCGCTCCACCGGCGAGGTCATGGGCATCGACTCGGTCTTCGGCACCGCGTACGCCAAGTCCCAGTCCGGCGCCTACGGAGCGCTGCCCACCAAGGGCCGCGCCTTCGTCTCGGTGGCCAACCGCGACAAGCGCTCGATGATCTTCCCGGCCCGCGAACTGGTCGCGCACGGCTTCGAGTTGCTCGCCACGTCCGGCACCGCCGAGGTGCTGCGCCGCAACGGCATCAAGGCCACCGTCGTCCGCAAGCAGTCCGAGGGCGAGGGCCCCAACGGCGAGCGGACCATCGTCCAGCTCATCCACGCCGGCGAGGTCGACCTCATCGTCAACACCCCCTACGGCACCGGCGGCCGGCTCGACGGCTACGACATCCGCACCGCGTCCGTCGCCCGCGGCATCCCCTGCCTGACCACGGTCCAGGCGCTGGCCGCGGCCGTGCAGGGCATCGAGGCGATGTCCCGCGGAGACGTCGGCGTACGTTCCCTCCAGGAACACGCGCACCATCTCACCGCAGCCCGCGAGGAGTAGGGCACACCGAGGGGGACACCGGACGGTGTCCCCCTCTTCGTGAGCCCCCGATGTCCTTGTGCGAAAGGCCCGCCCCCGACGATGTACCGCCTCTTCTTCCACCTGATCTTCAAGCGGATGGATCCCGAGCAGGCCCACCACCTGGCCTTCGGCTGGATCCGCCGCGCCGCCCGCGTCCCGGTGCTGCGCACCTTCGTCGCAGCCGCCCTCGCGCCCCGCTTCAAGGAGCTGCGCACCGAGGCGCTCGGCCGCCGGATGCACGGCCCCTTCGGCCTGGCCGCCGGCTTCGACAAGAACGCCACCGCCGTCGACGGCATGACGATGCTCGGCTTCGACCACGTCGAGATCGGCACCGTCACCGCGCAGCCGCAGCCGGGCAACCCCAAGAAGCGCCTCTTCCGGCTCGTGGCGGACCGCGCGCTGATCAACCGCATGGGGTTCAACAACGACGGTTCCGCCGCCGTCGCGGCCCGCCTCGCCGCCCGCAACCCCGTCTTCCGCACCACCCTCGGCGTCAACATCGGCAAGACCAAGATCGTGCCGGAGGAGGAAGCGGTCGGCGATTACGTCACCTCCACCGAGCGGCTCGCCGCGCACGCCGACTACCTGGTCGTCAACGTCTCGTCCCCGAACACCCCGGGACTGCGCAACCTCCAGGCCACCGAGCACCTCAGGCCGCTGCTGACCGCCGTCCGCGAGGCCGCCGACCGTACGGTCCCCGGACACCGGGTGCCGCTCCTGGTCAAGATCGCCCCGGACCTCGCCGACGCGGACATCGACGCGGTCGCCGACCTCGCCGTCGAACTCGGCCTGGACGGCATCATCGCCACCAACACCACCATCGCCCGCGAAGGACTTGGCCTGACCTCCGACCCGGCACTGACCGCCGAGACCGGCGGCCTGTCCGGCGCCCCCGTCAAGGAGCGCTCCCTGGAAGTGCTGCGCCGCCTGTACGCCCGCGTCGGCGACCGGATCACCCTCATCGGCGTCGGCGGCATCACCACCGCCGAGGACGCCTGGCAGCGCATCCTGGCAGGCGCCACCCTCGTCCAGGGCTACAGCGCCTTCATCTACGAAGGCCCCTTCTGGTGCCGCGCCCTCCACAAGGGACTCGCCGCCCGCCTGCGCAACAGCCCGTACGCCACGCTCGCCGACGCGGTCGGCGCCGAACACAAGAAGGTGACCGCATGACCGCCGGCCCCGCCATGACGCCCTCCGTGCTCGCGCCCTTCGGCGCCCGCCTGCGCCACGCCATGGACGAGCGCGGCCCGCTCTGCGTGGGCATCGACCCGCACGCCTCGCTGCTGGCCGACTGGGGCTTGAACGACGACGTCGCGGGCCTGGCACGCTTCACCCGCACCGTCGTGGAGGCACTCGCCGACCGCGTCGCCGTGCTGAAGCCGCAGTCCGCCTTCTTCGAACGTTTCGGCTCGCGCGGCCTCGCCGTCCTGGAGACCGCCGTCGTCGAGGCACGCGAGCGCGGCGCCCTCGTCCTGATGGACGCCAAGCGCGGCGACATCGGTTCCACCATGTCCGCCTACGCCGCGACGTACCTCGATCCGGCCTCCCCGCTGTTCTCGGACGCCGTCACGGTCAGCCCGTTCCTCGGCTACGGCTCCCTGCGCCCGGCCCTGGACCTGGCCGCGGCGAACGGCTGCGGCGTCTTCGCGCTGGCCCTGACCTCCAACCCGGAGGGCGAGGAGATCCAGCGGGCGGTGCGCGCGGACGGCCGCAGCGTGGCGGCCACCGTGCTCGGGCACCTCGCGGAGGAGAACGCGGGCGCGGACCCGCTCGGTTCCTTCGGCGCGGTCGTCGGCGCCACCCTCGGCGACCTCTCCGCGTTCGACCTGGCGATCAACGGCCCGCTGCTCGCCCCCGGCATCGGAGCCCAGGGCGCCACCCCCGCCGACCTCCCGAGGGTCTTCGGGGACGCGGTCCGCAACGTCGTGCCGAGCGTCAGCCGGGGGGTGCTCCGGCACGGTCCTGACACCGCCGCGCTGCGTGACGCCGCGGCCCGATGTGCCGACGAAGTGCAAAAGGCAGTCGGATAGCCGGGACTTTGGTCCCGAATTGTCCTGGTCAGCAGAGTCTGACCAGGACTTTTCGTCCGTTCTCGCTGACTCCGGCGCTCTTGGCCGCTAGTCTCCGTCGAGAGCACCGCACGTAAGAGCGTTGCTCGTTGCTCCGCAGATGCGGGGCGACTAGGTTCCACACGGTCCGTATCCGACAGTTCGACATCCGAGGTGACGTAGGCGTGGCTCTTCCGCCCCTTACCCCTGAACAGCGCGCAGCCGCGCTCGAGAAGGCCGCCGCGGCTCGCCGGGAGCGCGCCGAGGTCAAGAATCGGCTCAAGCACTCCGGTGCCACCCTCCACGAGGTCATTGAGCAAGGCCAGAAGAACGACGTCATCGGCAAGATGAAGGTCTCCGCCCTCCTTGAGTCGATGCCCGGCGTGGGCAAGGTCCGCGCGAAGCAGATCATGGAGCGGCTCGGGATCTCCGAGAGCCGCCGTGTGCGGGGCCTCGGCGTCAACCAGATCGTTTCCCTGGAGCGTGAGTTCGGGCGCGCGACGACCTGAGTTTTCCGGCACGGCCGGGAAGCTGGAATAATCGCTGCATGGCTGCAACATCCCCGGGGACAACCCCCGTGCCCCCGGACGCTCGTCCGCGACTGACCGTGCTCTCCGGCCCCTCGGGGGTCGGCAAGAGCACGGTCGTCGCTCATATGCGCAAAGTTCACCCCGAGGTCTGGCTCTCGGTCTCGGCCACCACCCGCAAGCCGCGCCCCGGAGAAAAGCACGGCGTCCAGTACTTCTTCGTCGAGGACGAGGAGTTCGACAAGCTCATCGCCAACGGCGAACTGCTGGAGTGGGCGGAATTCGCCGGCAATCGCTACGGAACCCCCCGCCAGGCGGTACTCGACCGCCTGGAGTCCGGGGAGCCCGTCCTGCTGGAGATCGACCTCCAGGGTGCCCGCCAGGTCCGTGAGTCCATGGGGGAGGCGCACCTGATCTTCCTGGCTCCGCCGAGCTGGGACGAACTGGTCCGCAGGCTCACCGGCCGCGGCACGGAGGCGCCCGAGGTGATCGAACGGCGCCTGGAGGCCGCGAAGACCGAGCTGGCCGCCGAGACGGAATTCGACGTGACGCTCGTCAATACCTCCGTCGAGGACGTCAGCCGTGAGCTGCTAGCCTTGATGCTGCGGCGTAATGGGGACGGAAAGATCAGCGGCTGACACCGCGAGTTCCCGGCCTCCGCCAATTTTTTTGCTTCACACCGGCTTCATACCCCTTCGGAAGGCAGAGAGTGTCCTCTTCCATCACCGCGCCCGAGGGCATCATCAACCCGCCGATTGATGAGCTTCTCGAGGCCACCGACTCGAAGTACAGCCTCGTGATCTACGCAGCGAAGCGTGCGCGTCAGATCAACGCGTACTACTCGCAGCTCGGCGAGGGCCTGCTTGAATACGTCGGCCCGCTCGTCGACACCCACGTCCACGAGAAGCCCCTGTCGATCGCGCTCCGCGAGATCAACGCGGGTCTGCTGACCTCCGAGGCCATCGAGGGCCCGGCTCAGTAACCGGCTCAGTAAGCGGCACAGCACCTTCACCGAGGGCCCGGCAGGGCGTCTCCCGGCGGAATCCGGGGAACCTGCCGGGCCCTCGGTGTGTCCGGGGGTGTTTCCATAGGAGCAGACGTTCGGACCGAGGCTCGGGGAGCAGCGAAGCGATGGACAAGCGGGAGCGGGACACGCCCAAGGTCGTCCTGGGAGTCAGTGGCGGCATCGCCGCGTACAAGGCGTGTGAGCTGCTGCGGCGGCTGACGGAGTCGGGGCACGACGTCCGCGTGGTGCCGACCGCGGCGTCGCTGCACTTCATCGGCGAGGCCACCTGGTCGGCCCTGTCCGGCAATCCCGCCTCCACCGAGGTCTGGGAATCCGTCCACGAAGTCCCGCACGTCCGCATCGGCCAGGCCGCCGACCTCGTCGTGGTCGCCCCCGCCACCGCCGACCTGCTGGCCAAGGCCGCCCACGGCCTCGCCGACGACCTGCTGACCAACACCCTCCTGACCGCCCGCTGCCCGGTGGTCTTCGCCCCCGCGATGCACACCGAGATGTGGGAGAACCCGGCCACCCAGGAGAACGTCGCCACCCTGCGCCGCCGCGGGGCGATCGTGATCGAGCCCGCCGTCGGCCGGCTCACCGGCGTCGACACCGGCAAGGGACGCTTCCCCGACCCCGGCGAGATCTTCGAGCTCTGCCGCCGGGTACTGGCCCGCGGCCCGCAGGCGCTCCGGGCCGACCTCGCGGGCCGCCATGTCGTGGTCAGCGCAGGCGGCACCCGCGAACCGCTGGATCCGGTGCGCTACCTGGGCAACCGCTCGTCGGGCAGGCAGGGCTACGCGCTGGCCCGTACGGCCGCGGCGCGGGGGGCCAGGGTCACCCTCGTCGCGGGCAACACCGAGCTGCCCGATCCCGCGGGGGTGGACGTGGTGCGCATCGGTACCGCGGTCCAGCTGCGCGAGGCGGTGCTCAAGGCGGCGGCCGACGCCGACGCGGTGGTCATGGCGGCGGCGGTGGCCGATTTCCGGCCCGCCAGTTACGCAGCCGGAAAAATCAAGAAGAAGGACGGGCAGGAGCCGGAACCGGTCACGCTGGTTCGGAATCCAGACATCCTCGCCGAGCTCTCCGCCGACCGGGCCCGCCCCGGGCAATTGGTGGTCGGATTCGCCGCCGAGACCGACGATGTGCTCGCCAACGGGCGCGCCAAGCTGGCGCGAAAGGGCTGCGACCTGCTGGTCGTCAACGAGGTCGGCGAGCACAAGACCTTCGGGTCGGCCGAGAACGAGGCGGTGATCCTCGCCACGGACGGAACCGAGACGCCGGTGCCCCACGGACCCAAGGAAGCGCTGGCCGACACGGTATGGGACCTCGTCGCGGCCCGGCTCGCAGGGCAGGCGTGACTGACGGCTCAATTGCCCCACCGGTCCGACGTTTACCGGTGCGCCCTCTTGACCCGACGGGCCCATACGGATGATCGTCCTTCCGTGGACCGTGGTGTCCCAGGTCACGGGGGGTCCATAAATCGAGACTGCGTGTCCGAACAACGCACACGACCGATAAACTGGCAGTGGAACGGGCCGAGCGCAGCTCTCGAGCCCGTCCGCCAATGATCAGCCAGCAGCCGCTGCAACCCCAGGGAGCGATGTGTCCCGCCGCCTGTTCACCTCGGAGTCCGTGACCGAGGGCCACCCCGACAAGATCGCTGACCAGATCAGCGACACGATTCTCGACGCGCTCCTGAAGGAGGACCCGTCTTCCCGGGTCGCGGTCGAGACGTTGATCACTACCGGCCTGGTGCATGTGGCCGGTGAGGTGACGACGAAGGCGTATGCCGACATTCCCAGTCTGGTGCG